>DPDG01000044.1 GCA_003526375.1 Lentisphaeria bacterium | reverse complement strand
GAAGTTCCGAGAGCCGACGGGCACAGTGCATCACATCGGGGATTCCGCCGTAGCTCTCGAACTTGATGGATCAAGTTCTCGCCATTGAGCGGATTGGACCGCTCCGGCGGAGGATTTCGTGCTATGCACGACCAGCTTATTCAGCCGGACCGAAGCAGATGCAGAGCACCTGCACCATGATTTATATTGAGAGATATCGCAAAAAAATCATTTTTTTCTTTGCAGGGTATTGACAAAAACGGATTTATCGTTATAATTAATAGTGTAACAGATAATAACAGTTAAAACAGAGTGTAACATATGGATAGCGCGGAACTGTTGCTGCGGAAAGATGAAGCCTTGCCGCTGCCGGATCAGATCAGCGGCATTCTCCGGGAACGGATCGTTTCAGGAGAATATACGCCGGGGAAACGTCTGGGCAGCGTCCGGCAGTTTGCCGGTGATTTTGATGTCAGTCCGGTTACGGTGATCAAGGCGCTGGATATTCTGGAGGCTGAGGCATTGATCAGGCGGATTCCGATGAAAGGCATTTATGTGTCGGAGCGTTTGAAGGGTGAGAACCGGCAGCTCAATATCTGTTTTGCATTTCCTGAAAAGGAGATGTCGCCGGAGGTTCTGCAGAAGGAGAACTGGGCGTTGAGTTCCGAGCTTCAGCGCGGCCTTCTGGGTGCCGCTGCCGGGAAAAATGCAGTGTTGCAGTTTGTTTACTTTGAAGATCATCCGGAGCCGGGGGTTTTGAACCGGCAGACCGCCGAACTGAAAAAATATGATATGGTGATCTTCGTCGGTCATCAGTTGGAACAGCTTCAGCGGGAGATTGCCGGTGTGATTCCGGCGTTCCGCATGGTCGGCGATAAGAACGAGACGATTCCCGCGTCAATGATTCCGGTGGACTATGACAGAGATGCTGTCTTCCTGCGTCTGGCGCGGCATATTCGCGCCTGTGGATGCCGGACTGCCGGTATGATCGGGATGCATTCCGGTGAAACGGCAAAGGCCGCGATGTTTCAGAGCGCCTGCGAAGCGTGCGGGATTGCTGTGAAGGACCGTTTTTTCTGGCGTTTCGATACGGTTGACCACGAAATTCTCGCGGAAAAGCTGAAAGGGGAGCGCCCGGATTTTATTTACTGTATGCATTCGGATCTTGTTCCGGACATTTATGAAGCCGCTTTCCAGTGCGGTTTGAAGATCGGGCGCGACTTTCAGACGGCTGGCATTGCGACCGGTGTGACTTTCAGCGGGCTGCTGCCGCAATATACCTATTTCCGTATTCCGCGTTTTGAAATGGGATACCGGATTATGAGCGAAGGGATCGAAGCGGTCCGTTCCGGAAAGGAACTTTCCAGCCTGCCGCTTTTTCATGCAGAACTGATCCAGGGAAAATCAACCTGTCCAATCTATGAGGAGGAATAGGACAATATGAAAAGAAAACCTGTCACATTGATCTCGCTGTTTGCGGGAAGAACTTGCAAAGAGGGTTGTCATGCCCCTATTTCAAGGCTGGCATTACACCGCCCCTGCCTTGTTTCTTCTTTCAAATGTTCTAATGTTCCATTGTTCGATTGTTTTCCCGGTTCTTCTGTTCTTACGTCCGGAATGAAAGCAAGAGTTTTCACCCTGATCGAGCTCTTGATCGTGATAGCGATCATCGCGATCCTTGCGGGAATGCTTCTGCCGGCTCTGACGAAAGCGCGCGACAGGGCGAAGTCGATTTCCTGCGTGAGCAACATGAAGCAACTGTATCTTGCCGTGGCGATGTATTGTGACGACTACAAGACGCGCCGTATTCCAAGCAATCTGAAATCCTGCGGCTACGCTCCGGACGGTTATGCCGCAAGCGATTACTGGCAGGTGCTTCTCATCATGACAGGCTATGTGCCTCCCGCGCCGGGATACAAAGCGGACGATCCGGCTCCGAACGCAACCCCGAAGCTTCTGACGTGTCCTGCATGGAAGGGAGTATTGAACAACGGGCAGTACAAACGCGGATGGGGCTACAATCAGGCAACCGATTACGGAATCAACGGCTATCTCAAAGCCTATTATCCAAGCAAACCGAATCAGAATCATCTGCCGAACGAGGAACTGAAGTTTCCTGAAAAAACCGTATATTTCGGAGATCGCCAGGTAGATATTTATTCTGTGTATGACTGGGATGCCCTCCGGCTGGAACGACATGTCGGAACGGCGAATTTCGTCTATCTTTCCGGTTCGGTGCGCAGTCTGACCCGGAACCAGATTCCGTTCTGGATCAGCGGAGAGAGCCGCGGAACCTATTCTCAGGCGGCATATACTTACTTCTGGCGCAACGGAGATTCCGGCAGTTACAGACCGTGGGACAGATAACATATCATTTACATCACAATTCTGATTGGAAAGGAAAATACCAATGGGAAACACGACTTCCAAACTTGCCTCAATGGG
The DNA here is from genome assembly GCA_003526375.1 of Lentisphaeria bacterium. Taxonomy (GTDB): domain Bacteria; phylum Verrucomicrobiota; class Lentisphaeria; order Victivallales; family UBA1829; genus UBA11452. Next base: position 6,095 of record DPDG01000044.1, on the reverse strand, counting down.
CGTTTCTCTTTTATGTTCGTTTGCTCTCCATGCCGCCGAACCGATTTTTTATGCCGGTTTTGACGGTTCTCTTGAACCGGCGTCGGCTCGCGGGAGCAAAACATTCAAAACGGAAACTCCTGTCAGCTTTCAGGACGGAATCCGTGGAAAGGCGCTTGTCATCGGGACCGATCCGCAGGGAGTGCGGCACGGAGTCGCCTATCCGCATGGGAAGAACCTCAACTGGACCGAGGGGGCGATCTCGTTCTGGCTTAAGCCTGTCAACTGGAAAGGAAGCGACACCGGATTTTTTGTGCCTGTATTTGATGCGAAAGCCGGAAAAAATTATTTCATGATCTATAAATACTGTGTCGGCGAGACATTCTATTTCATGCGCGGCGAGCACGGATTCTGGCTTTTCACCCAGTTCAAGCCGGGAGAGTGGAAGCCGGGGGAATGGCACCATGTCGTCTGCAACTGGAATCCAGTTCAGTTGTCCATGTATATCGACGGGCGCTTAGTCACGGAACAGCGGATTCATTTTCCGCTCAGGAATCTGGAGCCGAAAAGCGACTTCCTGCTCGGAGAATTCAAGCACAGTTTCAAATATCAGCAGCCGGGGCGCCTGAGTCTGCTGGATGAGTTCAAAATTTTTGACCGGATGCTGACTCTTGATGAGGTGAAGGAACTGTATCGGAAAGATAATCCGAATCCTCCGCTCAATCTGATTACGGTCGGATATGGCAGGGAGGCGTTCGGAAGCACCGGATTCAGCAACCGGAAAACAGGGGAGCTGTCGGTCCGCCAGAGCCATTACACGCTCGGCTATGATGAAACGGCTCTTTATGCGGGAGTGAAGACACATGCTCCGTCCGTTCTGCTTCAACTGAACTCTCCGGATGGGAAAAGATATGAATATCCGCTTGCTTCATCCGCCGCAGGCGAATTCAAAATCGCAGTCCCGCTGAGAGAGACCGGGCTGAAGGAAGGGGCAAACGGCTGGACGATCAATCTTGTGGCGGGGGATGACGATCTGGGCGGAGGCGCAAGACTCATACTGCGCCGCGACATGCCGCCCGTGGTGATCGGTTCCATTTATGATCTGGAGCGGAACAGAACCGCGCTTCAAATTGCCGCGGCGGACGGGCTTTCCGTAACTTTTGACACCGATACGACAAAGAACTACGGGCATAAACGCCTTTCGCGTCCGCTTGCCGCGCCGCTGTCGCATCAGACGAATTCCATTCCGGACTGGAACCTGACTTCCCTGCGTCTGAACTCCGGAAACGGACTTGTCTACCGCACGGATCTTTCGGTCCGCCGGAACCTGCCGCTGGTTGTGAAGTTCCTCTACACCCTGCTTGACAGCCGTGAACTGCTGGTCGCGTTTCAGGGGGCGGCGGACGGCAAGGTCAAAGTCAGTTTTATTGATGAAGCCGGCAAGGTCCGGTCAACGCAGGAGCAGAGCATTCCGGATCCGGCTCTGACATTCTTCAACATGAAATTTCCCGTAAAGGCGGCTCCCGGCAATTACCGGCTCCAATTTGAGTTGACGGACCGCGCAGGAAAGACTTCGAAAATCCACGAACAGGCGATCCGCATTCCTCCTGCCGACGATCCTCTGACACGTCCTTATGTCGATCCCGACCGTGATCAACTGCCTCCGGGCGGCTGGACTCCTGTGGTCGCGGAGGTCGCGTCTGCAAGTGTCTGGGGACGCAAATTCAACCTGAAAGACGGAGTGTTGTTTTCTTCGCTTTCGTCGCAGGGCGGGGAGCTGTATGCCGCGCCGGATGCTCTGGTGCTGAACGGAAAGCGTCTCGTGCCTCTGAACGCGCCGTCCGTCAGGAAGATTGCTTCGTCTTCTCTGTATGCCGAATATGAAAAACGGGTGGAGTATCGGGAGTTGACGGCGGAAAGCCGTATCAGAATCCATTTCGACGGCTATGCACAAATCACGCTGAAACTGACTCCGAAACGGAAAATCAGCGTGGCGAAGCTTGCTCTGGAACTGCCTCTGTGCAATGAGCAGGTGAAACTTGTGCGCGACAACAGGGCGATCGGCGGCGTGTCGGGAAAAGCCGGCGATTCCTTTGCCGTCTCGCTTCTGCCGCAGCCCGCCCTCTGGATCGGGAATTTCCGGACCGGATTGAATCTCACGGCGGAAAATCTCTGCGGCTGGCAGTTCCGTCAGGATGGAAAACACGTCATGATGAAACGGGACTCCGAAGCGGCGCGCCTTTCGCTGCTTCTGGCATCGAGTCCGCTTACATTCAATTCTCCCCGTGAATACCGTTTCGGGCTGACTCCCACGCCGACCAAACCGCTGAACCGTTCTCTGCTTCGCCGGCGTATCGGCAAAGAGTGGCAGATGTGGTTTCAGCCGTGGGCGGATTTCAATTTCCTTGACCCAGACCGCATCCGTATGGAACCTCCCTACAACGGAATGGACTACTACAACCGGACCCGCAGGCAGTTCAGGGAACTGTTTCATTATTCCGCCTTCAACTTTGCCGGTCCGTTTTCTCCTGAGTGGATCTGGTATGAGGAGCTCTGGCGGCAGATCAAACACAACCGCACTTACGGCATATGGACAGGGGAGGGGCGGGATTCCTATGCGGAGGGATGCATCAACGGGGAGAGTTACCGCAACTTCCGCCTGAATAACTGGAACGGTTTCCTTACCCGCCCGGACAATCCGCTTCTCCGTCCCGGCACCCGGAATTTCTATTTCGATGCGCCGTGGGAGGAGAGTTGTTACAACGAAAGACACGGGTGCAGGCTCTGGCGCGATGCAACCGGCCGGGAACGGACTCATCTGCTGATCGACCGTTTCCGTGAAATGGCGATTGATGTTTACCGGATGATCAAACGCCAGGGACCGGATGCGAAGATCGCCTATCATGCGGAATGGTGGCGCCTGATGCCGTTCCAGAGTTTTGCCGATGTGCTTGCCGGAGGCGAGGGAATGGAGCACGACGTGGCTTCCCGCAACGGGTATTACAATCTGCTGACTCCGCTCAGCTTCTGCGCTACATTCTCGCCCTATCTCTGGTCCGCGAAAACCGCTCTGATTCCACAGGTGAAGCGCGGACTGCAAATCGGGAGTCCGCAGAAATACCGGACTTACAGCCTGGAAAATCCCGTGTGGAGGCGGGCAACTCTGCACTACATCGGGCTTGCGGCAGTCAATGACGTCGATCTCTGGGATCGGAATGAACTGATCGCACGCTGGCATGACGCACAGGACGCGCTGGGCTGGAATGACGAGACAAAGTTCTTTCCCTGGTATGAGTCGGACGCGGTCAGAGTCATATCGCCGGTTTCGGACCGGATTGTTGCGTCCGCCTACGTCAATTCGGGGCGCCTGATGCTGGCTGTGCTCAATGATACGCCGGAAACGGTGACGGCAGATGTGAAGCTCGACTGCGGGAAACTCGGAGTCGGGGAGGGATTGACGGGCAGGGATGTATGGGACCCGGAGCGCTCCTATACGCTGAAGTCCGACTGGCGGGATGAGATTCCCCCGTGGGGTTTCCGGCTGATTGTGTTCCGGTAAGAGCAGCCGTGAGTGTTGAGGGCGGGATGTGCTGGATGCGGTATTCCCTGCATCCGGCGCCGTTTTACAAATTGCGAAAGTTTTATGTTCCGATGGTTGAAATTTTCCGTTTGGCGTATAAAGTAGCTGGACAGATTTTTCACCTTTAAAGAAAGGATTTTAAAATGGCAGTATGCTACAAAGATCTCGGTCTCGTGAATTCTCGCGAGATGTTCAAAAAGGCGATGGCGGGTCATTACGCGATCCCCGCTTTCAACTTCAACAACATGGAACAGCTTCAGGCAATCATTCAGGCTTGCACTGAAAATGAGTCTCCTGTGATCCTTCAGGTTTCCAAAGGCGCCCGCAACTACGCCAACCAGACACTTCTCCGCTACATGGCGCAGGGCGCGGTGGAATACTCCAGAGAGATCAGCAACGGCAAGGGCCCGGTTCCGATCGTTCTGCATCTTGACCATGGCGACAGCTTTGAGCTCTGCAAATCCTGTATCGACTTCGGTTTCTCCTCCGTCATGATCGACGGTTCCGCTCTTCCCTACGATGAAAACGTCGCGCTCACGAAGAAAGTTGTCGAATACGCTCATCCCCGCGATGTGACGGTGGAAGGCGAACTCGGCGTGCTCGCCGGCGTCGAAGATGAAGTTTCCTCCGCGGAATCCCACTACACGAAGCCGGAACAGGTTGTCGATTTCGTGACCAAGACCGGTGTCGATTCTCTCGCGATTTCCATCGGGACATCCCATGGCGCATACAAGTTCACTCCGGAACAGTGCACCGTCGATCCCAAGACTGGCAAACTGGTTCCGCCGCCGCTGGCATTCGATATCCTCAAGGCGATCGAAAAAGAACTGCCGGGCTTCCCGATCGTTCTTCACGGCGCATCTTCCGTTCCGCAGGAAGAAGTTGACATCATCAACAAATACGGCGGAGCTCTCAAGGCAGCCGTCGGCATTCCGGAGGAACAGCTCCGCGAAGCCGCGAAGTCCGCTGTCTGCAAGATCAATATCGACTCCGACTCCCGTCTCGCAATGACAGCCGGCGTCCGCAAGGTCTTCGCAGAGAAACCTGCCGAATTCGACCCGAGAAAATACCTCGGACCGGCTCGCGACAGAATGAAAGCGATGTATACTCACAAGGTCATCAATGTGCTCGGCTCCGCCGGACATGCTTATGACAAATAAGTTTTCGTTCTGACGATTACCAGAGTATGAAAACGCAGTCTTCCGGGACTGCGTTTTTTTTTTGCTGAAAAGCCGGTTTCGCCTGATGCGCGGCGGGAGCTTGAACCATCGGGTAAAATTGTTTCTTTCCATCTTTTCAGAGCCTCATATGCGGGATCAGTATTCTGCATTCAAAATGGCAAAGTATGTAAAATCAACATTTCTGAATTTCCCGCAGATAGCATGGTCTACATATTCTGTTTTACATGCCTGTGCCGGGTGTTTCGGGTTCAGAATATTGAAAAATCGACAATTTTTTATGAAAAAAATAAAAAGAATCCTTGCATCTTGAGCCTTTGCAGATTATTATATTCTTTCAATGAGTAAAATTTATTATTATACAACTGAAACACGAGATGAAAACATGAAAGTAACTCCTGAAATTCTGGACGCGATTGACAGGGCGAGCGATTACTACGGCAATATCACATTGCTGGCACAGAACCTGGGAATCGCACACAGCACGATCCTTTTCTGGCGCAGCGGAAAGACGACAAACATCAGCGGAAAACTCTGGATGGAAAAGATTCACCAGGGATTGAAACCGTTCATGCCGGGAGGAATCCATTACAAAGAGATCGAAAGCTTGAATCCCGCGAAATATATGGTGAGGGAGGAACGCGCCGCGTATGGCATGCCGCCCGAACCCCAGCCTGTTTCGAGTGTCGTGGTAACGGCTTTTGAGAAATTCGCTGAATTTGATCCTCTGGTGGAGTCTCCGGTTTCTTTTGCAAAAAAGAATCCTTATGCTTCCGGAACCACCGGTTTTGCGTGTAAGTTGAAGGATGAGTATTTTGCTTTGGCGATGGACGAGTCCGTCAAGTCCGTGTTTCCGATGGGAACGACTTTCCTGATTGCCTGGGGGGAATATCCGCAGGATTGCGGTATCGTCGCAGCGAAACTTCGGGATTCCGGGCAGATTGTGATTGCCCATTTCCAGAAACAGGATGCCCAGATCAAGCTTGCCGTTCTCGGAACGAAAAAAGTCTATGAATGGCCGGCGAAGGAGAATTCCCTGAATCTTGTCTGGGTGTATCCGGTGCATGAGATTCGCATCAACCTTTCTGAGAACAGGTGGATTGACAACCGGCTTGTTCCGTTGGAGGAGAAGCAAGCGGCGCCTTGCTGTGGATGAAAAGACGCAGGCATTCTGAAATGCACCTTGAAAGTCGGGCATGACTTGCAGGGTGCATTTTTTATGTCTGCATTGCAGGGTTATCCCTGTTTTGCAAAAGCTGGAATTTCCATGCTTGATTTTCTGAAAAATTTTGTTATATTATTATACAGATGTTATATTTTATCCACCAAACAATTAAGGGTCTTCACGGGAATTTGTG
>DPDG01000021.1 GCA_003526375.1 Lentisphaeria bacterium | reverse complement strand
CCTCAAACTTTCCTGTCTCAAGCGACACGGGGGTTAAATATACAATACTTTTATGACTTGTCAAATGAATTTCTCAAAAAAATATGATTTTTTCTGGCCCGCTGACAGGAAACAGCCTGAAAGGACTGATGGGATTTATAAGGCCGGGCAGAAGCTGTGCGTAAAAGGATGAACATCAACGACCACCCATGTACGAAAAGGCCGGATGCCCATCGGTGCGATACCGGTAATGTAATCTGGCATAACGTCTCATGACAATTGCATAAGTCACGATCAGAATCACCGTGGCGCCGATCCATGCGGCAGGCGATGCAAGGCACACTCCCGGATAGCCGAAATATCTGGCAAAAACAAATGCCGCCACAACACGCAGAAGCAATTCACTGACCCCGCCCAGCAGAGGAATCAATGCAAACCCCATTCCCTGAAGCGTATTCCGGAAGATGAAAAGCAGTCCGAGCACAAGATAGAAAATGCCGTTCAGCACAAGATAAGTCTGTGACGCATCAATCACCTCTTTCTCCCCTGCCCCGACGAACAATGCGGTCATCGGGCGCCCGAACAGAATAACGAATACACATGCCAGTGCGCTGAACACCACACAGAGCAACGTAGATTTATTCACACCGGTACGGATGCGCGCAATCTTGCCGGCACCGAAATTCTGCGCGGCATAAGTCGCCATTGTCATGCCGATTGCCGCGATTGCCTGAACTGCAAGCAGATCGATCTTCGATCCCGCCGTGAAACCGGCAACCACCGTGGAACCGAACAGATTCAGCACCGCCTGAAGGATAATACATCCGATCGCCGTAATCGAGAACTGAAACGCCATCGGCAGACCTACACGCAAATGTTCCCATGCAAATGCGGAATTCCACTTCCAATCGGAACGTTTCAGCTTCAAAATCGGGAACTTGCGCGCAACATACCAGAGGCAGAGAAAGCCGGAAATCGCCTGCGAAAGCACAGTAGCCCACGCGGCTCCGGCAACTCCCATGCCAAAATTCAGGATGAAAAGAAAGTCCAGACCGATATTCAGAAGCGAAGCGACCACCAGAAAGATCAACGGCGTAATGCTGTCACCAAGCGCACGGATGATGCTGGATATCATGTTGTAAAACACCGACGCCCAGATTCCGTAATAGATGACCAGCATGTAAGTCAGAGTATCATCGAAAATATCGGCAGGCGTATTCATTGCAACAAAGAGAGACCGCGCAGTCAGAACGCATAACGCGGTAACAAGAATACTGATCACGATGCACAGAACAGTGGAAACTGCCACAGAGCGCCTGACTCCATCATAATCCTTCGCCCCGAAACATTGCCCGGTCACCACGGCGAAACCTCCGGTCAGACCAAAGAAAAAACCAAGCACGAGAAAGCTGACTCCGCCAGTCACGCCGACCGCCGCCAAAGCCTGCACACTGACCGTGCGTCCGACAATGATCGTATCCGCCATACTGTAAAACTGTTGAAACAAACACCCGATAAATACCGGCAGGGAGAACCGGATGATCACCTTGAGCGGACTCCCTGTTGTCATATCCTGCGTCATAAAAAAACTGACCCTTTCCTGCAATCACGGGTATGAGCTCCACCATTCAGCGTATCCTGCCAGCATGCCGTTACGCATGGAAACTTCATCACCCGGATGCTGGAAATCGCGGCAAACGTCAAGCGCTGAAAGATGCGGAGTAAAAACTCATTCTTCCAAAGCCTTTTCAAGATTTTTATTGTAATCCGCCTGCGCCTTATCCAGTTTCCGCGTCGCTTTCTGTCCCTGTTCCAAAGCCTTTTTACCGATCAGATAATCCGCGGTCTTATCCGCTCCTTCGGCGGTTTCCTTTATGGCGGATTTCTTCCCGGAATCCGTTTTACCGTTATCTCCGCACGCAGACAACATTACGGCAACTCCGGCACAAGCGAGAAAACATACAATCACTCTTTTCATTTTCGGCACCTCCATTCATTCAAAACCGGCTTTAAGATAATCTGCCGGAACAGAAAAAGCAAGCTGTTTCAGGAAAACGTCATGGCTGAATCGCATCCGCAGATTTTCTCCTGCCGGCAAGCAGGATCGAACCAGTCAGGAACAAAGCCAGCACATAAGGATAGCAGAGAAACTTCATCACCTCCGATGCACTGACCGCCGCCGCGCCCGCAAGCCCGACCGCGGAAAGAATCTGCGCCCCGTAAGGAATCATCCCCTGAACAATGCATGATGTCGTATCCAGAATGCTTGCGGAACGTGCCGGAGACACTTCATAACGTTTTGCCAGGTCTTTTGCAATCGGACCTGCAATCACGATCGCAACCGTATTGTTTGCGGTAAAGACATTCACCACTCCGACGAGAAGCGCAATACCGAACTCGCAGCTTCTGCGCCCTCGGATCAGACGCTCAATTTTCTTCATCAAGTATTCGATTCCGCCGTTGTAGCGGATCACTTTCAGGAGTCCTCCGGCAAGAATCGCCACGATCAAAGTATCCGCCATGCTCCGCGCCCCTACCCCGGCGGCGGCAAGGAACTCCCAGAAACTGAAAGAGCCATTGATGATTCCGATCACCCCCGCCAGCAATGTGCCGAGCATCAGAAGCGCCATGACATTCAATCCGGTCAGCGCAAGCACAAGAATGCACAGGTAAGGAATCACATCCAGAAACATTTTCAAGGTCAGATGTCTTCCAGCCATCGGCTCGCCCGTATGGCTCAAAATAATATAAAGGATCACGGTCACGATCGCGGCGGGCGCGGCTACATGAAGATTCGCGGTGAACTTCTCCCTCATCTCAATTCCCTGCGTGCGGGTCGCGGCAATCGTCGTATCCGAGATCATCGAAAGGTTGTCTCCGAACATTGCGCCTCCCACAACGGCGCCGAGGCAAAGCCCGCCGGAAATGCCGAGAGTCTGCGTCACCCCCAGAGCAATCGGAGTCAACGCCACAATCGTCCCGACGGAGGTTCCAATCGCCAGCGAAATGAAGCAGGCCACCATGAACAGGCCGCAAAGCATCAGGTGCGGCGGAATGAACGAAAGCGCAATCTGAATCGTCGAATCCACCGCCCCCATCCTCCGCGCAGTCTCTGCAAAGGCTCCGGCAAGCACGAAGATCAGACACATCGTCATGATGTTGATATCCCCCATGCCATGCGCAAAAAGATCGATCTTGCTTTTCAGCGATGCCTTGTGATTCAGGACCAGCGCCGAAGCCGAGGCGACAAGAAACGCAACCGTCATCGGCACCCGGTAAAAGTCGCCGGACACGATGGACAACCCCATATAAAAAACAAGAAATACACCGAAAGGAATCAGCGCCCTCAAACGCGGGCCGCGGTTCGCAGAAAAATCCTCTATATCCATGAAGCACCTTCTTGCAGTTGAACATTCAAAATCATAAAATACACTGATTTCAAAAATTCGCAAACGCCGCCGCGCGGAAACAGGGAAATATCCGGATATACATACGGATATTGCGTCTCACGGGGGACACCGGAATCGGAATTCTTTTCCATTCCGGGAAATTTACCAGCGCCCGGAAGCGCCACCGCCGCCGAAGCGCCCGCCGCCACCGCCCCGGAAAAAACCACCGCCGGAACTGCCGCCGGAACTGCCGCCGGAACTATCGCCGAATAAGAAAAAAGTCGCAATGCCAATCAGGATGACCAGCACATAATCGGTAAATGTGTTTTTGCCTTTCGCAGATACCGCTGCCGGCGGTTCCGGCACATTCTCCGGAGCCGTTCCGGTAATCAGCTTCTGCACCTGCCCGACAGCGTAGACGGCGCCGTCTGCGTAACGTTCCGCACGGAAAAAAGGTTTCAGCCCGCGAATGATATCCCCCGCTCTCGCATCGTTGATGCTTCCCTCCCAGCCGTAGCCGATCTCAAGCCGCATCTGACGCTCCGATGGGACAATAATCAGGATCGCGCCGTCATCTTTTCCCCGATTGCCGACTTTCCACGCATCCGCGATCTTGATTCCCGCCTCCTCAATCGAAATTCCGTTCAGGCTCTTCAGGGTCACGACCGCCATCTGCCCGCCGTCCGTTGCTTTTTCCAGTTTCTGAATTGCGGAAAGAATCCTGTTCCTTTCCTCTTTGGAAAAAACCTGAGCCTCATCCACGACCCATGAAGTATGCCGCGGAACAGTAAAATCCGCGGCGGCAAGCGAAAACACAGACAGGAGAAGAAGCAGGAAAAACTGTTTCATCGCCGCAGTCCCTTAAAAATTGACCTGGGGAACTTTCTCTACGGCGGCGCGCCCCGCGGGGGCTTCAAAAAATTCCGCACGCTTCAAATTAAGCCCGGAAGCGAACATGGAACCGGGAAACTTCCGGATCGCGGCATTGAAATCACGAACCGTATCATTGTAGCGCGTGCGTGCCACGGCAATCCGGTTTTCCGTTCCGGCAAGCTCATCCTGAAGCCGGGCGAAGTTCTCATTCGCTTTCAAGTTCGGATACGCTTCCGCTACGGCAAGCAGGCGCCCGAGTGCACTCTTGAGGGCGGCATCCGCCTGCCCCGCGGCTTCCGGGGTTCCAGCCGCAAGCAGACGGGAACGGGCATCGGCGATCTCCGTGAAAATCTTCTCCTCGTGCTTTGCATATCCCTTGACCGTATTTACAAGATTCGGAATCAGATCGCTCCGGCGCTGGAGTTGAGTTTCAACCTGACTCCACTGCGCCTTGACATCCTCATCCCGCTGGATCAGCCCATTCCGGACGGAAATAACCGCAAGAACGACGACAACGACAGCAACTGCGAAAACACCGGCCGCAATCCAAAGATTTTTCATGACAAACTCCCTTTCTGATCTAATACTTGATCCCTTTAAATTTGGTAATATAGATGCAGCAGTCCTGAATACAAGAACAAAAGAGCCGTCCTTCTCCGGACGGCCCAGATTCTTCATATCGGCAAGAGCTTATTTCTTCTTTTCCTTCTCATCGCTGCCGGTCAACCCCTTCAGGAGCCCGGCGGCGGCTTTGCCGAGATCATTTGCGCCGTCTCCAAGCGTCTTGCCGGCAGAGGAAGCACCGTCACCGAGTGTCTGCCCCGCACTGAAAGCACCGTCGCTGAGAGCTTTACCGGCGCTCAGGAGAAGGGAAGTCATGACTTTGCTCATCACCTCCACAGGCGTAATGCCTTCCGGCTCCGTGCCGAGATCCTGAAGATGAACGGGAGGCGCAATCAACGGTATGACTCTGGTATCCTCACGTCCCTTGAGAATCGTATAAACCTTGATGTCTGAGAGATCAATCCTGTTGATCTGCAGGGGCTTGGCTTCCGCCTGTTCCTCCTGAACCTTTTCAACATCCTCCGCCTGTTTCTGATTTTTCGGCGCATTGGAATCGGGATTGGAAAATTTGTTGATGTTTTCCTGAATCTCAGACAGATTGCTGCGCAGGAAATTTGTTTCCATATTCAGCTCCACACCGTCAATTGCGAGCTTGTCAATAATCATCTTGTCCCCGCCGAACAGAGAAGAAGGCACCACGGCTGCCTCGAACTTTCCGAGCTTGAACGCATGCGGACTGGAATAGCCGTCCGGATTCCCGACAGTCAGGTTATTGATCCGCAGAGCCCCCTTGAAAGGCTCCAGAACAATACTGTCCACCGTCACCGGAACTCCCATGACCATGCTGCCGAATGTCTGGACACTGCTCTTCAAAATCAGAGAGAGGGAAAAGTAGACGATCACAAGCAGAACAACGATCACGCCCAATACGATTCCTGAAATAGTCAGGACTTTCTTTTTATTGAATTTCATAACCGCTCCTTATGTTGTTTGAACCGATTCATTCCTTATTCGGAATTTAAATCATATTTCATGCAATGCAATAGAACAAAAATCAAATTTTTTCTAAAAAAAAGAGCCCGGAACCGTAAATGCTCCGGACTCTGTAAATTCATGACCGCAGGTATATGAGCGGAACAAGGAAAAATATGTCAGCAGGCCTTCTTGACCTTGCCGCTGCGAATGCAGGCCGCACAGACTTTCATTCTTTTGGTTGTTCCATTGTCATTGACTCTGACAGACTGGATGTTGGGCTCGAAAATGCGCGGAGAAACTTTCACCACGTGCATACCGATACCGCCTTTTTTCTTTGCAAGACCTCTACGGATGATTCTGGAGCCGTAGAACTTTTTCTTTCCACAGATTTCACAAACGTTACTCATTATGACACCTCATATACGTTACGTATTAAAAATTTACCTGTTCAACATATCGTTTCCGATGATGTATACGTGAATCAAGAAACATAAATATAACACTCATCCGGAAACTTTCAAGATTTCCAACTGTTTTTTTTTCGATTTATTCATATGCCGGCAAAGAGAATCCGCTTCTGAAAAAAATTTCTCCAACGCAGGCATTGCCGGATCAAATCATTTTTTTTGAACCCCGGAAGGATTTTTTTGCAGATAGTACTGTTTTGCCATTCAAATACACTTTTTTGCTATTTACAAAAGCCCCTCGCCACCATATATTAACCATAGAAAGACAGAATCGGCCATAGCACGCAATTCAGGCTGTTTTGCCAAATAACCAGAAGGAGACATCATAGATGAAAAACAAAAATCTGTTACCGCAATGTTTTCCGGCAGCATGGATGGATACTGCTTATTTCACATTAATAGAATTCTTAATGAGAAAAATTTATAAAAAAGGTGCTTCATTCCGATGGAGTCGATCCGTGCCCTGCCTTGCTTCTTCTTTTTTCATTCGAGTGTTCCATTGTTTTCCTGTTCAAGCATTCAAATGTTTCTCCGTTCCTTCTTCCTTCCGTATTCCCTGTCCGATCTCCTTGCTTCGCAGGATAAAAATAAAATTTTTTACCATGATCGAGCTCTTAATCGTGATTGCGATCATCAGTATTAGATAAGCCCGTGCTCCTCTTTTGTTATATGTTTAATATCATATAGTTGTGATATATAATTCTTCATAA
>DPDG01000078.1:6060-8986 GCA_003526375.1 Lentisphaeria bacterium | reverse complement strand
TGTTTTCACGTTTCGTTCTGCGATGCGAACGGCAGAGGGAAAGATCGTCCGAACGGCGGTCTTTATGTGACGGAGGCGAAAGCTGGAAAAACCGTTACGGCAGGCGGTCCCGGCGCGGAAACGGTAATTGTCGAAGCAATCGCACTTGATGGAGACAAAATGAAGCCCGGCGAACGTTCCGGTGGATCGGGAATGGGGGTTTCTGAAGAAGGTGTGATGTATACGCAGACTGCCGGAGATGTGCATGGAGTTGCGTACACGCCATCCGGAAAACCGACAGTTCGCAAACTGCTTCCCCTTGAATGCGAGCGCTTGATGGGATTTCCCGACAATCACACGCGAATTCCCTGGAATGGTAAATCCGAGGAAGAATGTCCTGACGCGCCCAGATACAAAGCATGCGGAAACTCCATGGCAGTGAACTGTATGATGTGGATCGGGGAACGGATTCAGAAGGTGGAAGAGAAAATCAGCCACGAACGTGGCGAATTTCCGGTCAGAGAAATAACCGAAGCCTCAAATGAGTCTTCAAATCACATAAAAACGGAGGAAATCAATGAGTGAAGCTGAAGTGGAATGCCTGGAGTGTTCGGCACAATATGCCGAGTTGGCAGCTCGGTATCGCACACTGAAGAAAAAGATCCGCAGAATGCGGAAATCGTTTGCGGCAATCGAGTGCGCGCTTCTCAACAAATGCGATCATTATGCGGAGTTCATCATCGGCGAATGTGAATCCTATCGCGGGAAGTATGAACCGGAGTGCTGCCATGCCGGAAAATGAGACACTGGAAGAGGTGATCAGGCGGAATGCCTCGGGACCAAAGTCTGCAGAAGTGGACGGACAGAAGGTCGAACAGCATTCCCTTGCCGATCAGATTGCGGCAGATGAATATCTCGCGTTGAAAAAGGCGGTAAAATCCCGGACTTCCGGCCTGAAGATAACCAAATTGTGCCATTCAGGGGCGTGAGGAACTATCGATGTTCAACAGACTCAAATCTATTTTTCGGAGCAGAACCCCTCCGAAGCCGCTTGTCCGCGCCCGGTTTGATGCGGCGCAGACGACGCGGGACAACTGGCGTCACTGGTCGGCGGCGGATCATCTGTCGGCGGACATGGAGGCCGCGCCGGAAGTCCGCCGGACGCTGCGGATGCGCTCGCGCTACGAAGTCGCCAACAATTCCTACGCCAGAGGACTGGTGCAGATGCTCGCAAATGACACCATCGGTACGGGTCCGCGACTGCAGATGCTATCCGCCGACGAGACGTTCAACGATGCTGTGGAAACGGCATTCATGCGCTGGTCGGATGCCGTTCGTCTTGCTCCGAAACTCCGGACGATGCGAATGGCCCGGTGTCAGGATGGCGAAGCGTTTGCCGTGCTGGCAACGAATCCCAAAATCCGCCACGGTGTGAAACTGGATCTGCAGTTGATTGAGGCGGATCGTGTTTCCGGTGAACTGCGCTGGTTTGAAGATGATACCAGTGTCGACGGGATCTCGTATGACCGTTGGGGCAACCCGACGGACTACCGGGTTTTGAAGTACCATCCCGGGGACATCCGGTATATGCCGGGCGACGATGCGATCCACATCCCGGCGGAATACATGATTCATATTTTCCGTCAGGATCGTCCGGGATTGCATCGTGGCGTCCCCGAGATCACGCCCGCACTGCCGCTGTTTGCTCAACTTCGCAGATACAATCTGGCTGTGCTTTCAGCGGCGGAGGCCGCGGCGGATTTTGCGGCGATTCTCTACACGGACGCTCCGCCGAACGGCGAATCGGATGAAGTCGAGCCCATGGATGCCATTCCGCTCGAACGGAACATGATGCTGACGGTTCCGGCCGGGTGGAAAATGGGACAGCTCGACCCCAAACAGCCGGCGGCGAACCATGCGGAGTTCGTGAAGATCATTCTGAGCGAAATCGCCCGTTGTGTGGTGACGACCTACGGCACGCTGGCGGGAGATTTTTCCGGGCACAACTACGCCAGCGGCAGACTGGACAACCAGATTTACCATAAAAGCATTCTTGTCGACCGGTCGTTCTGGGAAACGGAAGTTCTGAACCGGATTTTTGAGGTGTGGTTCCGGGAATATTTACTACTGGAACATCTTGCGGCAAAGGGTGCGCGGCATCTCTGGTACTGGGATTCATTCGTGCATGTTGACCCATTAAAAGAAGCAGACGCACAGCGTGTTCGCCTCGAAAGTAACACAACGACACTTGCGGCAGAGTGTGCCAAGGACGGACGGGATTACTTGTCCGTTCTGCGGCAGCGGGCAAAAGAGATCAAACTGATGAAGGAGCTTGGAATCCCGATCAGTTCCGAGTCCCCGGAATCTCCGAAATCCCCGGAACAGCAAACCGAACCGGATGACGGTTCAGAACCCAGAGAGGATATATGAGTGAATTCACCCTGATTGAAGCGTCAAACGGCGCGAAACCGAAAGTGGCCGGAGTTGCCTACTCCGGCGGGAAAATGAATCTGCCGGGGTGGCGACATCCTGTTGTGGTTGATCTTGCCGGAATGGTGATCCCCGAAAGTGTCCCGCTTTTGACCAATCACGAGAACAAGACGGACAGCCGGATCGGACTCATTTCTGCCGCAGTTCGGAACAATGTTCTGGAAATCACCGGGGAGATTGTCTCCGACAGCAAGGATGCGGCCGATATCATCGCGCAGGGCAAGGCAGGAGCGGACTGGCAGTTGAGCATCGGTGCGGATGTGAAAGAGTGCGAGCTGGTCAAAGGCAGCCGCGAGGTGAATGGCCAGGAAGTCGAAGGCCCGTTCTACCACATCAAAAAATCGACGCTGCGGGAGGTTTCCGTTGTTGCCGTGGGCGCGGATGCTCACACCAATATGAAAGTGAATGCGAAATTCAACCTTGTCAACCAGGAAGGAGAAGCTATGAACAACAAGTC
>DPDG01000078.1:0-5734 GCA_003526375.1 Lentisphaeria bacterium | reverse complement strand
GCGACACCGCCCGCGATTCAGGCCTCCGCCGGGGATGTGGCGGCGACCGCCCGTGAAGCGGCTCAGAACGCCGTCAAGGCCGAGCGTGAACGCATCAGTGCGATTCAGGCGATCTGCGACGGTGAATTCCCGGAAATTGAACGGGAGGCGATTGCCGGAGGCTGGACGCCGGAAGTGGTGACGAAGAAGGTGCTCGAAACGATCCGGGCCGAACGTCCCGCCGCCAATGTCAATATCAGCGTGAAGACCGCCCCGGAAGGCGGAGAGTTGCGCAAGACCATCGAAGCGGCAATGTGTCTCCGGGTCGGAGTGAGCGCCGACCAGCTGGAGAAATCCTATGGGGGCAAAACGGTGGAAGCCGGAATGGCCGAAATGGACATGCCGCTGAAGCAGCTTCTGATCGAATGTATGAAACTCGACGGCATTCCGTACAGCCGCGGCTTCGACAATGAAACGATCCGTGCGGCGTTCTCGAGCGTTTCGCTTCCGGGGATCCTGAGCAACGTGGCGAACAAGAAACTCCTGCAGAGCTACGAGGCCCAGCCGATCATCGCCATGAAGCTGTGTTCCACGGGCGACCTCAACGACTTCAAGGAGAACGACCGCTTCCGCCTGACGGATGTGGGCGACCTGCTTCCGATTGCCGCCGACGGCGAGATCAAGGACGGCGGACTGATCGAAGAGAGCGCGAAAAATCAGCTTGACACCTACGGGAAAAAATTCTGGGCGTCCGTTCGGATTGCATAAGTCAGTGGAGTAGAAATACTTAAACCACTGTATCTTGACAGGATACACCCCTAATCCGACGTTTTGCAATGTTATGACCATTGCAGGATGGTTAGCTCTTGGATGACAAATGGGAAACATAGAGTGACAGGCACTTGTAGTGGTTTCTCAGGGGAAGCGAATATGGCTAAGGCTGAAATGTTTGAACTTGAGTGTGGGTCTGCGAATTTGCCCAGTTACCTCACCTGTATACGGGGTAATGGGGACTGAACATTCAATGGAACTTGAATGCGAAAGGTTTGGAATTGCCGAGGATAACGGAGCTGTCAATATATACCCCGAAGTCCGTCCCCAACCGGCTTGCGTTGCAAGCAATAGCACAAATCAAGAGCCTAAGTTCGCTGTATAAAGATTTATGTGATTACCGGAGAAGCTCATGATAATGATACCATGTCAGTGAATGGAATGTATCATGAGTGACAGAGTTCCCGCAGTAGCAATGAAGCGGCTAATCACCGTGGAGCGAAGGGGAACAGAGTATTAGCGAAAATCGAAAATCAAACGTAAGGGCATGACCTTAAATGAACGTAGAAAATCGATTGAGCAGACTGGCAAGACTTGCCAGCGCAGACAAAAGCAAGCGGTTTGACCGCTTGTATCGTGAATTGACAAAGACCGATTTGTTGATGTATGCCTATGAGCAGATCAAAAATAATAAGGGCTCAAAAACACCCGGTATAGACGGGCTCAATAAATTTAACTGGAATGAAGAAGAAGCTGTAAAACTTGCAGTACAACTTCAATCCGGAGAATATGAGCCTGTACCTGTCCGGAGAGTTCTCATTGACAAGAAAAACAAACCGGGGCAAAAACGTCCGCTTGGAATCCCGACATTCAGGGACAGAATCGTACAGTGCGCACTCAAGTTGCTTCTTGAGGCTCTTTACGAACCAATATTTTTTGACTGTTCCCATGGATTCCGTCCGCACCGAGCCTGCCAAACTGCGGCAATGCAGATAATGGACAGTCCACGAGTGCGGATAGACTGGGTAATAGAAGGAGACATTAAAGGATGTTTCGATAACATCTGTCACCAGAAATTGCTCAAAATTCTGCAACGGAGAATCAAGGATGACCGACTGCTGAAACTGATAGCGAAGTTTCTGAAAGCGGGATACTTTGAAAGAGAAAGATGGAATCCGACAAAAGCCGGAACACCGCAAGGTGGCATTATTTCTCCTTTGCTTGCCAACATCTACCTGCATGAAATCGACAGATTCGTACAGGATGAATTTGGGGCAAACCAAACTCCGGTGCAGTCTCCAAGTGAAAGGGGTGCACGAATCAGCAAAGAATGGAGAAAGGTTGTCAGCAGAATTTACCGACTGCGTAAAATTCTCAAAGGCGAATTCAAATCACCGCTTACGAGAACAGAAGCAGAAACGGAACTGCAAAGACTTTTGAAATTCAGAGCTTCTCTCCCGTGCACTACTGAACCAATGAAGCCACGCATCACTTATGTAAGGTATGCGGATGACTTTGTCATTCTACTGCGCAATTTACCGAAAGAAGAAGCGGAAAGAATCAAATCCAAATTATCTCTGTGGATCAGTGAAGAACTTGCCCTTGTGTTAAGTCCGGAGAAAACTCTGATTACACACATAACGGACGGGTTCCGGTTCCTTGGCTATGGATTTATGGCAAAGAAAACCGAGACGGTACAGCCCAGAGTTAAAATGGTCATTCCGCACGAAGTCGCGCAAACTAAATTAAGGGACGTTAAAGAAATTTGTCAGCAGCCCAATGTCTCGGAAACGGAAGTCATTCGGAAACTTAACAATATGTTAAGAGGATGGATGTTATACTACCGATGCGTAAATGCACCCAGCCGGGTTATGTGTTCTGTTTTGTCTCACACATGGTGGATATACGCAGAATACGTCAGTCGGAAAAATGGTTGCAGTATCGCACATGCCGCGAAACGATGGATAAGCAGATGCCCTGCATCTTCGCTTAATCCAAAAGGCGGTCAGAAGACGTGGTTTGCAGAAACGACAAATGACAACGGCGAATTGGAACGGGAGTATCTGATAACAGCCCCAGTTCCAAAACGCAGTCTCTTTGATGTTGCACGTCAAATCAGAAACGGGGCGCAAACCCCGTCGGAGGTAAAGGAAAGCAATGCAAGTTATTAATACTCAGCGAGCCGTGTGCAATGAAAGTTGCTCGCACGGTTCTGAGAGCACTTGGGGGAAAAGTGTCAGCCCTACTGACAACTCGTCCTCATTTGACTCTATGCCTGACGCGCAAAATGATCATCAACGATGATCTGGGCGCATTCATGAAAGTGCCGACGGCGATGGGCAACCGGGCGGCGCGACTGATCGATCAGCTGTTTTTCAGCCGGCTTCTCTCGAATCCGGCGCAGGCGGACGGCAAGGCGCTGTTCAGCACGAATCACAAAAACCTGCTCTCCGGCGCAAGTTCGGCGCTGAGTTCCGATTCGCTCAAAAAGGCGATCCAGCTCTTCCTGGATCAGGTGGATGCCGACGGTCAGCCGATCTCGGTGGAACCGAAATATCTGCTGATTCCGACTGCGCTCAAGCATCTTGCGATCGAACTGACGCAGGGGGCGACCCTCATCATGAGCGGTACGGACAACGCGGTTCGTCCGGCGCTGAATGTGCTTTCCGATGAAAATCTGCAGGTGATCAGTTCGCCGTACCTCGGCAACAGCGCCTACGAGGGATCCAGCCAGACCGGGTGGTATCTTTTCGGCGACCCGAAAACGGTCGATACCTGGGAGATCGGTTTCCTGAAAGGGAAGCGCACGCCGACCGTCGAGCGCGGCGAGACGGACTTCAACACCCTCGGTCTCTGGTTCCGTGTGTATTTCGATCTTGGCGTTCGCGAGCAGGATCACCGCGGCATGGTCAAAGCCAACGGGGCCGCGTAAGCAGTCAAAGCACAAGCGGGGCGGATTTTGTATCCGCCTCTCACTTTCAAACTCAATTCAAGGAGATTTTTTACAATGCTTGCACGCTATGTTCAGAAGGGTGACGCCATTGATTACCGCCCGACGGAGGCGGTTGCCGCAGGGGATGTGGTCATCATCGCGGATCTGATCGGGATCGCCCGGCTCGATATCGATGCGGGAACGCTCGGTTCCCTCGCAGTGGTCGGAGTGTTCGATGTTGTGAAAGCGGACGGTGCGATTCCTTCCGGCTCGACAGTCTACTGGGACGCGGGAGCGAAGAAGGCGACCACGGTCAGCGGATCGAACCACTACCTCGGCAAGGCCATTGCGGCGGCGGAGGCGGCCGACGATACGGTTCGTGTGCTTCTCAACGCCCCGTACAGCCTTGCGACGACCTTTGCCGCGGGCGATCCGATCACGGATCTGACCGACAATTCGGGCGGAACTCCGTCCGATACGATTCCCGTTCTCGCCTGTGAAAGCGGGTGTGACTGCAAACACGCGATTGCCTCGCTGACGAAAAAGACCAACACGATTCTTGCCGCACTCCGCGCGGTCGGCATCATCGCCAGTGAATAATGGGACTGCTGGAGAACGCAGCCGAATGGCTGGAATCCCAGCGGATCCGGGAGCTCTCCGTTCCGATTGTCTACCAGCGCCGGGGTGGCGAAACGTTGAACATCCCGGCGACGCTGGGACGGACGCTGTTCCGTGCGGAAAATGAATACGGCGTGACCATCCGGACGGAGACGCGCGATTTTCTGATCGCGGCGGAGGATCTGCCGGATGATCCGGAGCGCGGAGATGTGATTCTCCATGCCGGACTCCGCTATGAAGTTCTTGCGCCGAACGGCGAGCCGGTCTGGCGCTGGTCCGGAACCGGGCGGATCCTGCGGAGAATTCACTCAAAGGAAATCGGAGGTGCATGATGCCTGATACCCCGGATCATCGCGACTTGTGGCATGAACTCAATCAGGCGCGGCTGGATATTGCGGAACTGCGGGGAATGCTGAGTATGCATTTCTCCGAAGGGCAGCATCACTATCCGCCGTGCAAACCTGCGGCGGATCTGCAGAAAACGATGCTTTCATCGCTGGCGGCGGCGCTGATCGCGCTTCTCGCGGCGGTGGGCAATATCATCATGGAATTCATACGGAGGTGAAGAATGAGCGACATTCTGAACCTGGCGCGCGCGGTCGCGGAGGAACTCAGGGAATATAAAGCCGAGCTGCTTTATTTCCCGGAGTTTGAATTGCGTGATCTGGATGATCTGCGGATCGTTGTCGTTCCGGCCGGAACACAGTATAAGACACTTTCCCGCGCGGCACATGAAGAACTGCCGAAAGTGCAGATCGGCATATTGAAACGATGCCAGGAGGATGCGCTGGATGAAATGCTGTGCTTTGCGGAAAAACTCGGACTCGGCTTCCTGAACCGGAAACTTGCCGGAGGAACTTGTGTTTCGGTCATCTACAACCCCATCTACAGCCCGGAGCATTTGCGTGAGCGGGGGCAGTTCACCAGTGTCATTGAACTCGTATTCAAAGTTCTCAAACAAGAAAGCTGACAGTGGGATGCCGTGGCAGACGGGAATCCATTCTGACCATTCAGAGGTAAACTTCACGCCGGTGACCAACCTTGAGGGCAAGAACCACCAATTTGTCATCTTGAATCTGACAGATCACACGGTAGTCCTCTATCCGGTAACGCCAAAGTCCGGAAAGATTGGCCGTCAATGCTTTTCCGAAACGTCTGGGATCAAGATCAGTAGCAATCCGTTCCTGAAAGAATTTCAAGATCTGTTTTCTGGTCTCCGGGGCAAGTTTTTTCAGTTCCCTGGCAGCACGGATATCAAATTCAACGCGCCACATTGTTTTCTTCCTCGATCAGAGATTCCAGAGGAATGGTTGCGCCGGGTGTTTTTATTGTGCTGGACAAATTAACGTCAGCATGGTATATTACGCATTATGCAAACGAAAAAACCAAAACAACGAACCGTAAGCAACATCCAATCCCTGCCGGAATGCGGAC
>DPDG01000080.1 GCA_003526375.1 Lentisphaeria bacterium | reverse complement strand
TGGGCGTGGATGCGGCGGACGAGGACGCGGGGGACGGTCCGGGTAACAGTGGTTCCACCATGCCACGGGAATGAAGTTTCCGGCGATGAAATACACTCCGTCTCCGACAAAGCCATAATAGCTTCCATAAGGGGAGTACGTGATTTTCCCGTCATCCGTCCACTGATCCGGCGGCGCATTGTGTGTCTCCTTGACTGTCTGCGGCTGTTCCTTTGCCTGATCCGGCGCCTGTGCATTGGCGTCCGGAAGATTTTTCTTATCGTTTTCCGCGGCGGCATATTCCGCATAGATTTCAAGATACTGTGTCAGGATTTCCGTGGAATCGTCAAGACTTCCGGTGAAGACGGGAATTTGTTTTCTGTCATAAATCGCCTGAACCCCGGCAGGGTAAAGAAAGCCGCTCCAGGAGCCTTCCGCGGGAAGATGGATGCCGTCGAGGAGAACCAGTTCCGATTCGATCGGCTTGCCGGAAACCACTTTGTCGATTTTTACGACGCAGCCTGTTTTCGTATCCTTGACGGGAGTAAGTTCCACGGAACGCCGCCATGCATGGATCGCATATCGGAGGTCGGCTGGTTTGAGCGTGATCTTTTCTCCGGCGAATTTTGCCTTGATCTGTTCCGTAATGCGTTCCAGCCGCGTTTTCTCCTCATCGGCTACTTTATTGATGTCCGTTTTTTCATATTTCCTGACTTCAGACTCGAATTTTCTGCTTTTTTCCGGATCATATCCGAATTTTTTCTGAAGTTCTTCCGATAAGTCCTTGAAAAGAATCCCTTTGAGGACATAATGCCCTTTTTCATTGACATAACCGATGTCAATTCCGTTCGGATTCACCCTTTCGATCTGGGCGTCTTCGAACACCTGTCCGTTCAGAGTCTGGATATTCATGGTCTCCGCCGCAAGCGGCAGGGTCAGAGACAACAGCAAAAGCGGTATGGTTTTTCTCATCAGGAGCCTCCTGTCAGATGGTTCTTACCTGTATAAGGTAGCTCCCTGAAAAATGTTTTGCAACCTTGTCCGGTGCTTTTATCCGTTGTTTTCCGGAAAACAGCCGAAATTCTCCGGTGAGTAAATGCTGAAATTGAGACGCAGCCGGGGAACGACACGGCTTGGGGGCCAGCAGTAGTTCCTGTCTTCCTTTCCGATGGTCTGATTCTGCCGGATCAGCAGGAAATAGAAGGGGAGCTTCATCCGGTCATCTGCCCGGCGGGAGCATGGCAGGAACACTTCGGCATCCCAGCCTCCGGGGCGTCTGGATATCTGCACTTCGCTGCCGCCCCGGTTGTCGGTTTTCCGTCCGTCGGAGAATGCTTCTATCAACCACGGCATACCGGTTGCCGGCCGGTTCAGGGTTGCGATCAACACCTTGTCCGTTTCGCAATCCGCATTTTCCCTGCATTGCAAACGGAAGTGCAGCCCGTCCTGTTTCCATTCGGCGCACCAGCGCATGGTGCCGACGGCGATCCAGCCGCCGCGATAAGACGGGACTTCTGCGGAACGGGGGATGCAATGGTTCCTCCGTATTGCCGGAAAATCATGCAGGAGCAGATTCTTCAACTGCGATATTCTCCAATGCAGGCGATCGGGATCGTATTGATGCGATTCCGCTTCCGAATGAAAACCGAGCCGGCTGTCCGCTTTGCATAACGGGATCAGCCGTTCCGAATTTCCGATTTCCCGCCGGACGATTTCCTCCATCGCGTCAAGTGTTGTCGCCGGACGTATTCCCGCAATCAGCTTTTCCCGCAGAAGATAAAAATTCAGGATGTCGGATGCGCTTCTGAACTGGATCGACAATGCCTCCGCCACGCCGATATCCGGGTGACTGCCGCAGGATTGCCAGAGTTTCAGCCCTTTTTCCCAGCCGTCCGCCATCCTGCGGGTCAGTATGACAGCCTCTTCAAGAGTATGGTTGCCGAGGCATTCCCCGATCACATCGCCGCTGTAGCCGAAATCCGGTTTCCAGGTCGGAGCAAGCGGTTTCAGCGCAATTTCCGGGAACAGGGGCCATATCACACCCGAATGCATCGGGCCGTAATATTGCATCATGTTGTCCAGAGGATAGTTTTCATAGGCGTCCCCGAGCATTTTCCATGCCGCGGCGACTGCGGGGGCTTTTTCTCCCCACTCCGGACGGGCAAGGCGCACCAGAAAATCATCCTCATCCGAATTTGCAAAGTCTTCGCGCGCCAGCATTCCGGCGGCCCGGTTCATGAGTCCGGGATAGTTGCCGAAATACCAGCACTGCATGACGGAGGATACGCCGCATAGCTTCATTTCCCGGTATTTCCTGTAAAGAAGTCCGGGGACGGGGACAAACGGGACGGTCGCGACTTCATGGGAACAGCCGACCTGGATTTTTGCGGACAGTGCGGTTCCGGTTTTTGCCGCCCGTCCGGCGATTTCCCGGAAATCCTGCGACGGCCCGGTGTAGGAGAGCCAGTAATCTCCGCCTTTCCGCGGTTTGCCCAGCTGCATTTTCGTGCCGTTGGATTCCAGATTATATTGCAGGATCACATTTTCCGGCGTGTGTTCCGCAATCCGGAACACCCATTCGGAACGGCTGGTCGGACGCGCCATGTAGAGCCAGCTGATCAACTGTGCCGATTCCGGCATTCCGCTTCGCATGGCGCTCAGGCTGCGGAACAGGATTTCCCATTTCGGAACTGCTGCGCAGCGGGGGCATTTGACGGGAGATTCGTTGACTACGTTTGCGCTGCTCAGGCAGGTGGTCGGGCGCTCCCCGTAACTGATGTTGAGGATTCCGCCGAGCTTCGGCACCTGCGTGAAAAGATCTTTGACCGACTCATAAATGTACTGCCGCCCCGACTCCGTGGAAGGGCAGAATGCGAAACGGTCCCATGTCGGCGCGCCTTTCAGCTCCGGATGCTTTTCCAGCAGAATGTCGCCGGGGAAGAGCCCTGTGGGTTCGATGCAGAAAGCCCAGGTTCTGATTCCGTAACGCAGACAGCGGCTTACCGTGTCCCGGAGTTTTGCGAGGCGTCTCTCCCGATCCGGAGACGGAGGGCAGAACGATGTCCTGCAAAGGTCGCGGAATGCGATCGTCAGCCATAATCCGTTGACGCCTTCTCCGGCGAGTCTGTTGAGGTATTCATCCGGATAATAATCCATTTCGTCCATGAGTTCGTCGCGGAAGAACGGCGCCCGTTTGATCGGGCCGAAAAAACAGCGTGAAATTCTGTTCCCGAGCCAATGCCGGAACGTCCGTTCCCCCTTTTCCATAAACGGTCCCCGGTTTCCCCGCAGTTCATCGATGAACGCATAAATGCCGCGCCGGATTCCTTCCGCGTCTCCGGCTTCGATGCAGATTTCCTTTTCCGTGATGCGGAATCTGTAATCTTCGCCGGAGAGTTCCCCGCATTGCAGGGTTCTGACCGGAAAGCCGCCTTCCGGCAGTTTTGCCAGAAAAGACCGGAATACGCGATTGACGGTTTCCAGTGAACCCGCATCAGGGAATTCCGGCTGGAAACGGATGCCCTGCCGGAGATCAAGTTCATGGTTGCCGGGTTCTGCACCCGCTGTCCATTGGACCCGGTATTCGAAAGGCTGTTTCAGTTCCTCAAGGAACAGCCACGCTTCGCGCCCGCGCGGAGAAGGAAAATCAGGGAGCATGGTTCCTTACTTTCCTGCTTTCATTGCATTGATGCTTCCGAACAGGATGTCCGTGTAATCGGTCATGATGCCGCGGAGTCCCCAGGAAATGAAGCGACGGTTGTCTTCGTCCGTATTGGAACAGAACATATTCGCATGGAGCCCGAGTTCTTCCGCTTTCCGGCAGAATTCCGGCGTGATGTCCGCCGCGACCGGTTGAATGATTCTGGTTCCGAATTTTTTCTGCCGTTCCAGTTCCGCCGTATCCATCTTGATTCTCCTGTTGCGCGGACAGGTTTCGATCTCCGGGTCGATGGCGCGCACCCGGAGTGAGTCGTCATAGTTGTCCGTGACGAAATATGCGGTTTCATACATGTCATACTGTTTGAAAAGATCGCAGATGGTTTTCAGGAACGGGTCTGACGGACGGGTCAGCTGGATATTCATGAAGACCTCGTTTTTCAGTTCCGCCAAAACCTCCTCGAAAGTCGGGATCGGCATTTCCGGGTATTCGGGCTCCTCCATGCGCTTTCCTGTCTCATGCCCGCCACGGAAATAGGAGAAATTGAATTTTTTCAGTTCCTTCAGAGTGTAATCCTCCGGGCAGCCATGCGCGTTGGAAGTCCGGTCCAATGTCGGGTCGTGCAACAGGACGGGAATGCCGTCGGCGGTGGGGCGGAGATCGAATTCGATAATATCCGCTCCCGCCCTGACTGCCTCCCGCATTGCCGTCAGCGTATTTTCCGGGTATCGCCCGGAAAAACCGCGGTGTGCGGTTACGATCGTCCGTTCCGTTTTCCGGTAAAGTTCTTCCAGATTCCGATGTTTCAACATAATCATTGCTCCATGTTTTATTGTCAACGGCAGATCAGGTAACACGGCTGCCAGATGCCGCCCATTCCGCCGGAATCATGCACGCGCACGACCAGCGTCTGCACCGGTTTGCTCCAGTCGATTGCCCGGGTGATCGGAATGGAGAAAGGATGTTTCCAGTCCTCCGTGCCTTTGCGGAAGATCCGCTCTCCGGTTTTCTGGCCGTTGAGATAAACCCAGGCGGATTCATCGACCGCTCCGAAGTAGACTTCGATTTCCCGTCCTTTCCATTCCGGGGGAATGTGCAGATCAAGTCCGTAATATCCATAGCCGTCATAATTTTCAAGCAGCTTCTGCAGTTTCGGATGCATTCCTGAATTCTTCTGTTTTTCCCATCCGGCGTTTGTAAGAACCGGTTCCCACAGGGAACGGATTTTGCCGATGGGGAATGCCTCCCACTTTTCTCTGACTCCTGCATCCCCGGGGTCCGGGCTGAAGAACCATTTCAGCGGCAGGCTCTTATATCCGTGGAAACTGCGGAACCGATCCGCTTTCGCGATTCCCGCGACATCTCCGTAACGGCCCTCCAGCGTAGCCATCCGGTTCCAGTCGAACATCAGGTCTTTGTGGTGTTTGCAGCGGAATTCCAGCAGCTTTGCCGCCTGTTTCTGCTTTTCCTCCTGCTTTGCGGTGCATGCCAGGAAGAAAAGCCGGAAATAACGGTTTGCCAGTTGAAGCATCTCCACACGCCTGCGGTCCTGCCCGGAAAGCTGTTTTGCCGCCGCCCGCGCGAGAATTGCATCCGTTTTATCGAAATCGGAAAGCCGGAAGTAACGGTGTATGTTCCACATGAGCCCGCGCTGATAATTTCCGTAAAGTCCGAGTTTCGCAATTTCCTTGCGGTCCGGGTAAATCCGGTTATCCCATACGTTCTGCCTCCAGTAACGGTAATACTCGCCGACTTCTTCCGCCGCCTTGCCGAATCCTGCATAGTATTCCTGCTCATGCTGCTCGAAAGTGTCCTCCGGATGCGTATGTGCGCGGGCGAGAATGAAGTCCGCGATTCCGACTGCGGGCCAGAAGTTGTGGGAACTGTCGTAATCAGTCCCTATGATGCCGTATTTGAAGCCGAGCTTGAATGCTTTGAAAAGCTGTTTTTCTCCCCCGGTCGGAAGTCCTATGCTGATGGCGTGATGGTCGTTGGGACGCAGGAAAAGCTGTTTTGCCCCTGCTTCCGCCCAGGCGCGGTAGTTGGCTTCCGCACCGGGGAGGTCGAACTTACTCGGGACGAAACCGAGCACCAGCTGAGGGTTGACTTTCTCGCGGCGCGGCGCATTCTTGTAGACGCCATAGGCATAAGCCGTCGCAATGACATCCGGGCGGTGGCGCGATGCCAGTTCCAGAACCTTGTTCGCAAAATAGACGTAACGGTCGCTCAGGTCGTCGTCCCATTTCGCGCCCGGCGCGGGAGGCATGTCCAGCTTGCGGCATTCAGGGCATTCGCAGTAGCCGCCCCAGTCGTTTTCACAGATGTTGATGCACTTCGGCATATTCCGCTTGCGCCATTCTTCGACGATCTGCTTATGGAGTTCCGGGTTGCTGACGCACATCTTTACGGTATCCGGCATTCCTGCGTTTTTCGGTCCGCGCTTTCCGTTGATGAGCGAGAAGTATTCCGGATGGGTTTTGCCGTATTTCTTCCACCAGTTTGTGAAAGCGTGTCCGTAACTCAGCGACAGCCCGGAGCCCATGCGCATCCTGAGATGCCACATTCTGATCTCTTTGAGCTTTGCGTCATATTCCTGTTTCGTGAGGTGCATCTCCTTCGGCAGATTGCTGTTGTAGCCGCGATTGGCGATGATGAACTGTCCGGGCATGTCATATGGATAGCCGTTGTATGGGAAAAGTTCATGCCGTATCCGGCGCTGTGCCAGCCGTCCCGGCGTCCAGTGCCCCGAAGTCTCCTCCAGCTTGAGCATTTTCATCTCTGGATAGGAAATTCCGCGGTCGCCGGGTTCGATCCAGCGGACCTTGAACTGTTTTTCAAGAAAATCGTAAACGGCAAACGCGGTTCCGTTTCGCGGTCCTCCGTAAATGTGAACCCCGTTCCGGGAGACTTGCCAGCGGGCTTCTTCCGGCTGGAGCCCGGCATCGGACGGAGGATTGCCGAGCGTAAATGCGAACTGTCCGTCCGCTTTGCCCTGAATCGGGATTTCCACGCCGGTGATGAGTTTCAGATGTTTCTGCAGTTCGCCTGCGGCGAGTTTTTCTGATCCGGGAGCGACGATTACCGCTTTGGCGGGATCAATTTCCAGCGCTGTGCAGCAGAGTGACGCGCAGAACAGGATTACGGGCAGCAGAAAATTTTTCATGGAGACTCCTTATTGTTCTGAAAGTTGCAGATCTTTGATTTCAATTCTGTCATCCGGTGCAAGATAGCCGGCGTTCAGATGGAACATCAGTGCGGACGTATTGGCGCGGGTCGTAAACGGAACGGAAATTTTCCGCCACTCCTGACCGCCGTCATAACGCTTGAAAGTACGTCCGTGGTAGAGAGCGCTTTTCCCGAATGCTTCGCGGACTGCAATCTGCAGGGACCCGCTGATCTTTGCAAGCCGTATCTGGAACGACAGAATCATTTTTTTGTTTTGAAGCTCCTCCGGAGGCCGTTTGAGCACCTGCATGAGTTTTGTGAAGTTTTCGGAGTCCTTCTGCGACTCCGGCATTCCGGAAAGGATGATCACACCGTTTTCCGAAACGATTCCGGCGCGCGGCGATTTCCAGAAGCCTTTGAACTCATTTTCTCCATTCGGATTGACGATCAGATTTTCCGCGCAGAAACAGATCGACGCAGTAAGGCAAAACAATGCTGTCAGGATTTTTTTCATGATGAAATCCATATTTCCTTTTGTTGAGAGTTTTATTTTAATTCAGAATTATTGTGCTGGACAAATTAACG
>DPDG01000068.1 GCA_003526375.1 Lentisphaeria bacterium | reverse complement strand
CGGAGAATTTTTCGAGAAGTGAAAATGCTCCTCCTTTTGAGACTCGAAAAATTCGCCAGTTTGAGGTGGAGAGAATTTTTCTGGAAAATAAAAAAATGGTCCACCATTTTGAAAGTTTTCCGCCGGGCAGTTTTCTGTTCCGGCGTTTTTATTTTACTGGATTGTCATGAATGATATTGAACTTATTTCACTGATGCGCCGTGACGGAACGGTTCTGGCGACACTTCCAGGAGAAAACGACTGTTTCTGCACCGGGTTGTTTCTGGAACCGTTTACGATTCTGGAAGCATGGAGCATCCCGGAAGTGGAATCTGTTTTCACGGAGGCGGAGACACTGCTCGGAGAAGGGTGCCATATCGCCGGTTTTATCTCTTATGAGGCTTCTCCGGCATTTGACCGGGAACAGAAAGTTCTTCCCGATGGGCAGTTTCCGCTTCTCCGTCTGGCATGTTACAGAAAGTCGCCGGAGAGAATCCGGCTTCCTTACCGGAATGATTTCGTGTTGAAGACTGCTTTTGTCCCTGAGCTCAGGAAAGAAGAATATACCGCAAGAATCAATAAGATTCATGAGAATATCGTTGCAGGAAATATTTATCAGGCGAATCTGACATTCCGTTCGGAAGCGCCGCCTGTTCATAACCCGGAGCAGCTTTTCCTGAATCTTCAGACCCGTCATCCGGTTCCTTATGCCGCTTATTTGAATTTATGCGGGCTGAAGATTCTTTCCCTGTCTCCGGAACTGTATCTGGAAACGATGGACGGGCGGCATGTGTCCAGCTCCCCGATGAAAGGGACTGCAAAGCGTTCCCCGATCCCGGAAAGGGACCGTAAAATTGCGGAGAATCTGGCGGCGGACCCGAAGAATCTGGCGGAGAATCTCATGATTACCGATATGGTGCGCAACGATCTGGGGCGGATTTGCAAACGGGATTCCATTTCTGTGGATCCGCTGTTTCATGTCGATACCTATAATACGGTTCACCAGATGATCAGCACTGTTCACGGCGGGCTGAAAGACAATATCGGACTTTTTGAACTGTTCAAAGCCACGTTTCCGCCGGCGTCGATTACAGGCGCTCCGAAGATCAGCGCCATGAAAGTGATTTCTGAAAATGAAAAAAGCCCGCGCAGAGTTTATACCGGCGCCGTCGGCTGCATCTGCCCTGACCGTACTTTCCGTTTCAATGTCGCGATCCGCACGTTAACCTGTTATCATGACAGAGTCGAAACAGGTGTCGGCGGGGGGATTGTTTATGATTCCGGCGCCGACTCGGAGTGGCAGGAAGCATTATTGAAGTGCCGTTACGCCACTTATGCGCTTCCTGACTTTCAGGTGTTTGAAACGATGCGCTGGACAAAACGGGAGGGATTTGTCCTGCTGGATGAGCATATTCGCAGGGCAGAGACGAGTCAGGTGTATTTCAGGCGGAGATTCATTCCGGGTGCGGTCGAAGAAGCCTTGGAGCGGATGTGCCCGGAACTCGAATCGAATCCGGCTTACCGGGATGGCGCATGTGTGAAATTCCTGTTGGAGTATGACGGCAGAGTCAAAGTGGAATTGACGCCTCCGCGCAAACCGGAGTGGAGGGGGCTGGGGCTTCGTCTTCTGCTTGCCTCGGAGCGGACGGATTCAGACAATGTTTTTCTTTACCATAAGACAACGAACCGGAATTTTTATGACACCCGGTACCATGCAGTCCGGCAATCCGGTTTTCATGAAATGCTTTTCCTGAACCGGAAAGGGGAATTGACCGAAGGGGCGGTTTCCAATGTCTTTGTAAGGAAAGGAGCCCGCTGGTTTACGCCGGAGCTGGAATGCGGATTGCTGCCGGGAATCTGGCGCAGGCGGCAGATTGAGGTTCTGGACGCAGAGGAAACGGTTCTTTCTCCTGCTGATCTGATGGGTGCCGACGAAATACGGGTCGGAAACTCTCTGCGCGGGACCGGAGTTGCGGCTTATCTTGAGAATGAAGAAGATCACCGCTGTCTGTTTACAGGAAATCCTGCGTAAAATTGCCGGAAACGGGTACACAGACACACTGCCGCAGGGAAGCGGAATGTGGCTTGTGAAAAAGACAGAAAGGAGAGTGGTTATTTCTGTCTGAAAACGATTCTGCCTTTGGTAAGGTCATAAGGCGACATTTCGAGAGTCACTGTATCGCCTGGCAGAATGCGAATGAAATTCAGGCGCATTTTTCCACTGATGTGTGCAAGAACCGTATGTTTGTTCGGCAGTTCCACCATGAACATCGTATTCGGCAGCAGTTCTTTGACGACACCATCGACTTTGATCAAATCTTTAGACACGAGTTAAGACCTCCGTTCCGTTCTCTGTAATAAGTATCATGTGCTCGAAATGGGCGGATGGCTCCCCGTCACGGGTGCGCACCGTCCAGCCGTCACTTTCCGTATAAACTTTATGGGAACCGAGGTTCAGCATCGGCTCAACGCACAGGACCATGCCGGGAACGAGCTTCGGACCCTTACGGTGCTGGGCGAAATTCGGGACATCCGGCGGCTCATGAAGCCTGATGCCGCATCCATGCCCCACATATTCCCTTACGATTCCGAGATGCGCCTGCTGTGCGACCTCCTCGACCGCACGCGAAATATCCTGGACATATCCGCCCGGATGTGCCGCCGCAAGCCCCGCCTCCAGCGATTTCTGCGTATATTCCAGAAGCCTTGCAACGTCTTCAGGCATATCCTCTTCATTTCCTACGTAGACAGTCCGCGCCGTATCTCCGATTCCGCCCTCGAACGCGATTCCGACGTCAACGCTGACGACATCGCCTTTGAGGATAAAGCGGTCATGCCGCCCGATTCCGTGGACAACCTCGTCATTGACGGAGATGCAGATGTTTCCGGGATAACCGCGATAATTCAGGAATGCGGGCTCTCCCCCCATGGAGCGGATCACTTCGCCGGCGATATTGTCAAGATCCTTGGTCGTCATCCCTGAATGAACCAGAGAGCAGATCCGGTCACGGGCAAGCGCCGTCATGTGCGCGGCACGGCGGATCTTGATAATCTCCTGGGCAGTATGGACTACGTATTCAGGTCTCATGATTCATCCCAGAACGGCGAGAAGAGCCGCATACGCTTGGTCTTTGGGCAGAGAGGAGTCGATTTTTGCGAGAAGTCCGTTGTCTGTATAGAATTTGATCAGGGGGGCAGTCTGCTCGTCATAGACTTTCAGACGGTTCTGTGCTGTCTCAAGAGAATCGTCGGAACGCTGGTAGAGCTCGCCGCCGCAATGGTCGCAGACACCTTCCTGTTTCGGCTTGGAAAAGAGTTTGTTGAAGTTCGCCTTGCAGGATTTGCAGGTGAGACGGGCAGTCAGTCTCTGGATCAGGAGATCGTAAGGTGCGTCGAAGAGAACAACACAGTCGATATCGCGCCCGGTTTTCTTTGCAATTTTATCCAGCATTTCCGCCTGAATGACTGTCCGGGGAAAACCGTCCAGAATAAAGCCGTTGGCGCAGTCATCTTTGGCGAGTCTCGCGGCAACCATATCTACGACAAGCTGGTCGGGGACGAGTTTGCCGGCGTCCATATAGGCTTTGGCTTCCCTGCCGAGTTCCGTGCCGTTCTTGATCTCTGCGCGGAAAATGTCTCCCGTGGAAATATGAACCAGTTTTTCATCGTTGATAATGATTTCGGACAGAGTGCCTTTGCCGGCTCCCGGAGGTCCGAGGAAAACGAGATTTTTCTTCTTGATCATGATGACTGTATTCTCCAAAAAATTTTAATAAGCTGTAATATAGCACTTTAAAGTAAAAAAATCAACAGGTTTTCATGCGAAAAGAAATCATTCTTCCTGTTATGGTGCAGGAGGATTTTCTCAACGGGCGTAACTTTTTACGGTGACTTCCAGGCCGCGTTTGAAATCCCATGACGGTTTGAAACCGGTCGCAAGCAGCTTATCCACACAGGCTGTGGAGTGTTTGACATCGCCGGGGCGTTCCGGGAGATGAACAATCTTTGATTTGGAACCGAGAATCTCCACGATCAGTTCCGCCAGATGGTTGATCGTCATTTTACCGCCGTAGGCGACATTGAAAACTCCCGTGAAATCATGTTCCGCCATGAATGCGTTGGCGGCGGCAATGTCTTTTACGAAGACAAAGTCGCGGGTCTGCTCCCCGTCACCGAAAATGGTGATGTCTTCATCGGCAAGCGCTTTCGTGATGAAGATCGGAACCGCGGCGGCGTATGCGCTTTTCGGATTCTGGCGTGGCCCGAACACATTGAAATAACGGAGACAGGCGGTCTGAAGGCGCCCTGTCTTGGTGAACATGTCGCAGTAATATTCCCCGTCAAGTTTTGTGATGGAATAGGGGCTCTTGGGTTCGGGAATCATGGTTTCCACTTTCGGAGAAACCGGGTTGTCGCCGTAATTTGCCGCGGAAGTGCTGAGGATCAGTTTTTTTACGCCGGCTTTTGCCGCCTCCTCCAGCAGGACGATCGTCCCGACGGCATTGATCTGATTGCACTCAACGATTTTTTCCATGGATTCGGGAACGCTGACAAGCGCCGCAAGATGAAAGATGTAATCCACGCCTTTGACCGCTTCGGCAACGGCGGCGCGGTCGCTGACGTCGCCTTCGAGGAATTCACATTCAAGGCCGCTCAGATTTTCACGCCTGCCCGTGCGGAGATTATCCAGAACGCGTACTTCGGCTTTGCCCTGGTAGTGTTCGACTATATGGCTGCCGATGAACCCGGAGCCTCCGGTGACAAGAATGCGTTTCATTTCATGAATTCCTTTACAATTTTTTTGAGCTTTTTTTCCTGTTCGATCAGGCGCTTGACAAGCATGAACTGCGTGCGGCAGCGGTCGAGATTGTGATTGTCCCGGCTGATTTTGAAATAGTTGTCGCCGTTGAGATAGTCGGTCAGGAAGCGCAGCCCGATTTCAAATGTGATCAGTTCGCCGGAGAACGGAAGCAGTTCGAGTTCTTTTTTTGTCAGACATCCCTGTGCGCCGTCCAGAAAACCTCTTACGAGTGCGCGGAAAATATCCATCCGGACACAGACTTTCGAGAGGTCGGTTTCATCTTCGTCGGCGGGGCTGACACTGGTACGGACAAGGTCGCCGAAATCGTAAAGCGAGAGTCCCGGCATGACCGTGTCAAGGTCAAGAACGCAGATTCCCTCCCCCGTTGTATCGTCCAGCAGGACGTTGTTCAGTTTCGTATCGTTATGCGTGATCCGTTCCGGGATTTCGCCTTTTTTCATCAGGTCAATCAGAACGGGCGCCATCCAGCGGTGTTCCTGAACGAAGCGGATCTCGTTTTTTGCCGTTTCGGCACGTCCGCAGACATCTTTGCGGACCGCTTCATCAAAATCGAAGAGCCGCGAAGGGGTGTTGTGGAAATTGGGAATGGTCTCGTGGAGACGTTCCCCCGGAAGGTCTGCCAGCAGCATCTGGAAATTGCCGAACGCCTTTGCCGCCTGATATGCCTGTTCTTCCGTTTCAAGCGTATTGTAGGTGCGGGCGTTGTCGATGAATTTGTAGGAGCGCCAGCATTCGTCTCCGTCAATATAATACATTTTCCCGTCCACTGTGGGGACAAGATGGATGCAGCGCCGTTCGGAGTCCGGCAATGAGCCGAGTTTCTTTGCGGAATGGTCAAGAACCCGCGAGACGTTTTCCATGAGATTTTCGGGTTTGCGGAAAACTTTCGTATTGATCTTCTGAAAAATGTATTTTACATTCTTCCCATCCACGCTGTAGACTACTTTGTAAGTGTCGTTGATGTGTCCGCTTCCAAATGGCTCTGCCTTGATGAAATTGTCTTTGATGCAGAACTTCGAGGCAATTTCCTTCACTGTACTTTCCATAAACTGATCTACTCCAGAGGTGACGTGTAGACATTCGCACCGATCAGGCGGGCAATCGATTCCTGCACGACCGGTTTGTCTTCGCGGTAGGTGACTCCGAACCACGAATCACTGCTCTTCATGACTTTGACTTCGGCGTCTCCGGAATGGATCAGCGAAGCAACCGCCGAAGGAATGTAAAACTCGGATTTCAATTCTTTCCCGCGTTTGGAAAGAAACTGTTCAAACAAACTGGAAAGATGGTCAAAAATGCCGGGCATGAATCCCCACATGTTCATGGAGACGATCTCATCGCCGGTCAGCGGAACCTGAGTCCCGTTTTCTTCCGTGAAAAACGCACCGCCTCTGCCATCGGGAACAATATTGGTGCGTTCCGTAACCTCTTTCAGGAACCCTTCCGGATCGCAGCAGCAGACGCCGCGTGCCACGGAACCGTTTTCGGAAAGCGTGTTCCGGAGTGTGAATCCGACCATGAAATGACGTTTTGCCGGATTCGTATTTCCTGCAAAACTGTCTGCGAGCAGAGCATATCCGCTCCGCCCGTAGAAATCATCCGCGTTGATCGCGGCGAACGGTTCGGAGATTTTTTCCGAGGCACACAGAATCGCGTGCCCCGTTCCCCACGGCTTGGTGCGTTCTTCCGGAGTCCGGAACGGAGCGGGGAGCTTGTCCAGTTCCTGGAAAGCGTATTCCACCTGGACTTTATTTTCCCATTTCGCGCCGATGTGCTCGCGGAACGCCTGTTCGATGTCGTGACGGATCACGAAAACGACTTTGCCGAATCCGCTTTTGAGCGCATCGTAAATGGAATAGTCCAGAATGATTTCGCCGGACGGACCGACCGGATCAATTTGCTTGAGTCCGCCGTAACGGCTTCCCATTCCGGCGGCGAGCACCAGCAGTGCAGGTTTCATAGAAAAAACTCCGTTTTCGCACTTCAGATGACGGGAAGACTTGCCGCTGCGACAGCCTGTCCGTGGCGGCGTCCTTTTTCATCCGGAATTCTGAACTCGACCTTGCCGGAGAGTTCCGGGAACTCGGCTTTGAGCACTTCCGCCGCTTTCGCGAGGATAATGTCACCGCCTTTTCCGGTCGTGACGCGTCCGAGGATGAGGAGCTTTTCCATATCATAGAATTCACAGTATCTTGCAATGGTATAACCGAAGCAGACGCCGATGCTTTCATAGATCTTTGCGGCGCGTTCGT
Source organism: Lentisphaeria bacterium (assembly GCA_003526375.1). Taxonomy (GTDB): domain Bacteria; phylum Verrucomicrobiota; class Lentisphaeria; order Victivallales; family UBA1829; genus UBA11452. Next base: position 16,168 of record DPDG01000068.1, on the reverse strand, counting down.
TGCCGGCTTCCATGAGCTTCTGGACCTCTTTGAGCTGTTCCGCGAATTTCATATCTTTCGGAAGCTCAATTCCCGCAAGCGGGACGAGTCTTGCGACACCCTGCTGGCAGAAGTACTGAACCGCGCATCCGAGGTCGCCGGACCACTCATCGGCAGGTGCGCCTTCCCGGTAGTCAACCGGAACGAAAGCGAGCTCGTTCAGCCAGTCTGTGATATTGCCTTCGCGGTTGACGTAGCCGCCTGCGACGCTGGTGCCCATGGAGATGCCGAGCACGCAGTTTGCATTCATTTCCATGGACCCTGCAAGCGCAGTGACTTCGCCGTCGTTGACGACTTCAAACGGAACGCCCCACTCTTTGCCGAGCTCGATGAACAGGTCTTTGACCTTGGTTTCAAACTGATCTTCGGGAACGCCGCGGAACAGGGATGCGAGGCGGACGCGGTTGTTCACATAAACTCCGGCGGAGCTTCCGCCGATTGCATCCACGCGCGGAAGATGCGCTGCGGCGCGTTTAAGTGTGTCATTGATGCCGTCGCGGTGATACTGCGGGTCTTTCTCGAAATAGGGGTCCCAGGGAACTTCCTCACTGAAAACGAGTTTGCCGTCGATAGTCGCGGCGCATTTTCTGTCGGAGCCGCCGAGGTCGAAACCGATTCTGCATCCGTCAAGGTGTCTGCCGAGCGGCATGGAGGGCTCTTTCGCTTTCGGAGCGTCCGCATAGGCGCAGGATACGATCTGCATCCTGTTGCTGTAAATGCGTCCCATCATGGCGTAATCGAAGGAGCGTTCGCCTTCGGGAGAATAGATTTTCGCAAGTTCTTCGGCAATTTTCGCATCTCCGGCGATCGTGACCTTCCAGCCGCCTCTCATCCAGAGGAGCCCTTTCACGAGACGTTCAACGTGTCTGACGTTTGCCGCCATTTCGGAGGCGTCGGCGTTGTCGAATACGACGGTCGGATAAATACTGACACTTTCGGGATTGCGTTCAACGGCGATAACGATATCCTTGCTTTTGCCGGAGGCGTTGACCGCTTTACGGAATTCTCTGTCCCAGAGGGTTGCGGGAACGAAATCTTTGTCGAGACACGGAATCATTGCACATGAAACCGCTTTAGTAATTTTATCCAGCATTCTTGTTCTCCTTTAGAAAAAAGCTAATTTTTTTATAAAAAATGACGAAATAAAATACTTCCGTTTTGACGGATTGTCAAGTATGGAAACCACGAATAAGAAGTTATCTGGCAAATATTTGCGATGGATCGCGGATGGGATGCCGTGGATAAAGCGCTTTCTGCTTAAGCTCTTTCTTTATCCTACCATTTTATCAGGGGCTGAGGAAAACAGGATACACAGGCGAAGTTGTCCGATTCGTCACAGTTTGTTGCTGAATAATTTAAAAACAGCATAGTTTGCATTGAAAAACGATGAAAATCTTGCTTTTTTTCTTGTTTTATGCTGTTTTCCTATTGACATTGTGCATTTTTTTTAATATAATATAATACAAAGAAGTTTTAGAAGGGAATATCAGCAGTGGGAATCAGAGAAGATAAAAATAAGCAGGCGGAGGCTTATCTCCAGTACCTTGTTGCGAATCTGAACAGCGGGGAGGTACTTCCGCCTTTGCGCCAGATGATGCGGGACTCCGGATTGGGACGCAATGTTCTGGAAAACGCACTGCGTAAGTTGGAAGCTTCCCACAAATTAAAAATCCGTGCGCGGTCCGGAATCTATGTCATTGGTGAAGACGGCGGACCAGATGAAAATTATGTCGATATTATCGCCTGTTCCGAAATCAATTACCTGAATTCTTCCATTCCCGGCTGTTTTGCGCTGAGACTTCTCAACACGATTCTTTCGGAAGTTGCAACACATTCCTACATCCCCAGACTGCACAGGGTCAACTATTATGCACTGGTGACGGAATATGCCGAACTGATTCAGAAACAGAAAATCCGGCGCGCCATTCTGCTTATGCCGCACCATAACGATATTCCTCGGTTGTTTGCCGCCGCCGGAGTTCCGCATGTCGTGATTCTACCCCGTTATTATCCGGACCGGGGACCCGCAGTCATTGATTCACCGGAAATCGTTGAAATACAGTTGAATCATCTTTTTGAACATGGCCATCGTAAAATCGGATTCATTCATTCAGTGGACTTGGGAATGGATTTTCTGACGGGACTTCTGCGGCGCGAGTCTTTCTATCGCTTCATGGGGGAACACGCCCTTCCGGTGCATCCGGAATGGGTGATCCATTATACTCTGGACCACTCAAAACTGCGGGAACGTTTTGACCTGATGTTTTCCACTTCCGAACACCCGACGGCAATCGTTGTTGAGGATTGGGTTCTGAAAAGTGTTTACACCTGCATGAATGAGCGGGGGCTGGAAATAGGAAAAGACATTTCCATCATATCGTCAGACGGGCAGGTGGGCGGTCTCACGCCGCTGCCGGCTTCGGTCATCAATTCTCCGGTAAAGATAGCAGAACTTGGATGGAGTTTTTTTGAACAGAGCCTGAAGGAACCTGACTTTTCGGCGATTGATTCTGTTGAGCCCGGTATTCAGGAGGGACAAAGTGTCGCTACACTTTGAAACAAACGTTTTTTGTTTTATGAGATATGATGAATTCAAAATAAAAAATGAAAAGGAAAAGGTTTTGTATGAGCATGAGAAAAGCATCGACAGATTCGAAAAGAGGTTGCAGCAGGAATTTATTTACACTGATCGAACTTCTCATCGTAATTTCAATTATTGCGATTCTTGCGGCAATGCTGCTGCCCACTTTAACCAAGGCGCGGGAGATGGCTTATGGAATAAAATGTACCAGCAATCTGAAACAGGTCGGGCTGTCGGTTATGTCATACACCGGCGATTATAAAGAGACATTCCCGCAGGTATTTGAGAGGGACTGGTGGTCTAACTGGTGTTACAGGCTCTATCAGGCAGGGCATATCAGGAATCGTAATATTCTGTTGTGCCCGTCGGATAAAAAAAATAGTGTATTCAGCAGTTATGAAAATGCGAACTATGGAGCCAATTATAATGTTCTGCAATGTTTCACGATGCAGCCGAAACCGATGACACTTTCTCTGTTGCAAAAGTTGAAAAGCCAATATTCATCCAAAGGTGTTGTCCTGTTCGGAGATACCTGGTCCAGGAAAAGCGGAGATCCTTTCGGGCTGTCAGGCGGTGACAATAAGGGTTTTATCCTCAATGTGCAATATGGAGGAGCCTTCCACTATCCCGGAGTTCCCAGTGGCGTTTATTATCCGCTTGCACTGAGACATGCAAAAACGGCAAATGTACTGTGGGATGACGGTCATGTGGACAAAAAACGGTACAAAGATGCTTCCGGCTACAGTCCTTTTTATGCTGATTCTGCATGGCGGAAGCTGTAACAGTGTCCGTGACCTACTCCTGTATTTTGTCTCTAACCTCCGGAAAACAAACTTTTCTCGGCGGAAAAACATAACAATAAGGATGAATAACTGATGAAGATGAAGAAATGGATCATTTTTAGTGCGTCTCTGTTGGTATCCCTGAATCTTTCTTCCAAGGAATTGCTGAAAGATCCGAGTTTTGAGGAAAATTCCGGTAAATGGCCGTTGCCCAAGGGTTACCGGATCGAACGTCATGCGGGCCGGAACGGTTCCGCCGGGCTGGTCTACACCCGGACAAATCCGAAGGAATATCCGTTGCCGCAGGTGATGGTCAAACTGGAGGCCGGACGAACCTACGAGTTCAAAGTCTGGATTCGGGTTGAAAATATTAAAGGGGATGGTGCATCTGCCTGTCTGGAATATTCCTCTCTGACCGGAAAGCATTTGGGAGGGCTCTATTTGAAAAATGTCAAAGACAACGATGGCAAATGGCATGAATTGTCCGGCATCTTCACTGCTCCGGAGAATGCCATATGCAAGGTAACGCCTTATATGCGCCCTGGAACCACGGGGACTGCCTGTTTTGACGATTTCTCCCTGTTGCCAAAGGAAGACCGTTATATCGTTTATGCAACTTCCGACCATAACCGCATCGGATCAGATGGAACTCTGGAATTAATGCTTTTCCGCAATAACAAACCAATCCCGGCGAAAGAAAAGATAGTTTGCTGCCTGCAAATCGGTGACACGGTACTCAGAAAACCGGTCAGAAGCAATCCCATCCAGTTTTCCGTTCCCGATGCAGTTCCCGATAAAGCCAAATGCCGGATCACACTCATTGAGGCTGCCACCGATCACATCAAATATGAGACGGAACTTCCGCTTGCCCACGCTGCCGCGGATTCCATACCGGGGGGATGTGAAATTTCTTCTGACGGCACGGCTGTGATTGATGGAAAACGTTTCATGCCTCTCGGATTTTACTGTAATGTCGATGAAAAGAACATTGCACTTGCACGTTCCGCCGGCGCCAATACTCTTCTTAGTTATAATATTATGTGGGGAAAATATGGGAATACTGGTGGAATGGAAGGTATCCGGAAATGGCTTGACCTGTTAAAGAAAAACGATATGAAGGTATTGTTCTCAATAAAACACCTCTATTCCGACAAAGATCAGTGGAATGGGATACATGGAGGCAGTGCAATTGTTGAGTCCGCAGTCAAAGCCTTTCGTAACCATCCTGCACTGTTGGGATGGTATATCTGTGACGAGATGCCGGCTTCCATGCAGGACAAGTTGACAGCCCGTCGCCGTCAGGTTAACTTATTGGACCCCTGCCATCCGACTTTCTCGGTTTTTTTTCAATTTGGAGAACTGATCGGTTATTCCTCAGGACTGGATGTCATCGGTGTTGACCCTTATCCCATCAGGAAATCCGCGCCGGAGAAAACAGATATGGTATTAGTGGAATATGCAATGGAGCAGGCGCGCAAAACAGGGAAACCGGTCTGGGGTGTGCCGCAAATCTTTGATTATACTGTTTATGAGAATGCCGGAAGAGCGCCCACGGAACAGGAGATGCGTTCCATGTCGCTGCTGATGGCAGGACTTGGAGCCAAAGGCTTCATCTATTATGCACTCCAAGATCTTTGGTCGAAAAAACTGCCGGCGGATCATTTCGATCGCCAATGGCCCAAGGTCCGTTCCGTTGTAGCCGAAATGAAAAAATTGGAGCCATTCATCATTTCATCGCATCCGGCGGTTGAACTTCCTGTCCATTGTAAGGCGGGAAAAGTCCGAGCTTTCCAGCTTACTTCAGAAGACGGCGGAAAAGCGATTTTGGTTTGTTCTATTCAGGCAGGTCCTTCCAAAGCAGTCTGGAAGCTTTCCGGCAGCTGGCATTCGCTCCACGGTAAAACAACTTTTGACGGAAGGAACGCCGAATTTGCCGGAAACAGTATCGACAGTGATGTCCTGTTGGAAAAATAGTCTGAAATAAGACTGTTGTTCCGGCAGTCGGAGGATCTCCCTGCCACTTTCGGAAAAGCCATATGAATGGAATAATAAAATATTTTTTCCCGGAAAGACCTTGCCCGGCGGTGATTTGTGTGGCATATTACCGTATCATCCAACAAAACCTGAACAGAGAGGGGGATCCTGATGAAAAAAGATGTGATCATTATCGGAGGCGGCGCCGCCGGGTTGACCGCTGCAATCTATGCTTCGAGGGCAAATTTGAATCCGGTGGTTCTTGCCGGGCCGCTTCCCGGCGGGTTGCTGACCCAGACCACGGACGTTGAAAACTTTCCCGGTTTTCCCGATGCGGTCAATGGATATGAACTGATGTTCAAGTTCCAGCAGCAGGCGGAAAAATTCGGCGCGAAGATTGTCAATGAAACCGTGCAGAGTGTCAAGCTGGTGGAGGGCGGCCCGCACGAACTGGTGCTCGGAAACGGCGAAATCGCGGAATGCCGTGCGCTGATCATTGCAACGGGCGCCGCGCCCCGCTGGCTCGGACTTCCCTCCGAAGAAAAGTTCCTGAACAAAGGCGTATCCGCCTGCGCGACCTGCGACGGCGCGTTCTACCGCAATGTTCCGGTGGTTGTCGTAGGCGGCGGCGACAGCGCCATGGAGGAAGCCACGTTCCTGACTCATTTTGCCAGTGAAGTGCATCTGGTCCACCGCCGTGATGTGTTCCGCGCCTCCAAAATCATGGCGGAACGCGTGAAGGCGAATCCGAAAATCAAGATCCATTGGAACTCCTCCGTAGTCGAAATTTTCGGCAATACGGAAGTGGACGGCGTGGAGATACGGGATATCGTCACCGGCGAACAGACGCAGATTCCATGCAAAGGATATTTTGCGGCTCTCGGGCATATCCCGAATACGGGGCTTTTCAAAGGACAGCTTGCCATGAATGAGGCGGGATACATTGAGCTGAAGGGGGCGAGTTCCTATACGAGCATGGCAGGCGTATTCTGCGCCGGAGACTGCGCGGATCATGTGTACCGCCAGGCGATCACTGCCGCCGGAATGGGTGCGCGCGCCGCAATTGATGCGGAACGCTGGCTTGCGGAATAAGCCGGAGTCCGGCGAAGACAAGAAATCCGGAAAACGGGCAATCCTCGTTTTCCGGATTTTTTCGTGTCTGAATTACGAACGGCTGTGTTTGCGGAATGCGGCAGGGGATATTTTGCGGTATTTCGTGAAGATTCGCGTGAAATAGTAGCGGTTGCAGAACCCGCAGCGTTCCGCGATGCCGTCGATGGATTCGCTGCTCTGCAGCAGATACAATGCGGCGAGATCCAGTTTCTTATCCAGAATGAAACGCTGCGGCGTAATCCCGAAGCTGCTGTAGAATTTTTTGATGAACACTCCAAGGCTCATATGTGCCATCGAAGCCAGTTTCCGGTTGGTATAGTTCTGAGTCGGATCGCGTTTGATCAGGCGCCAGACCGCCAGCATTTGCGATTCGATATTGTTGTGTGTGATCAGGTATTCCCTCGGCAGTTGTTCCAGCGCCAGATTGACCAATGCTCCGGCAAGATGTTTCAGGGAATCTCCTGCCTGACGGTCGGCGAGCATGCCGCTGAGCTGGTCAATGACCGCATGCAGTGCTGCGGAACCCGGCAATTCGACCATGAAATCGGAACAGTCCGCATAAGGGCCTCCCGCGGTAAAATGGATGTAGAACTTCTCAATCCTCCCCCCTCTGGTGCAGGAAGTAAACGCGGTGTCCGGTGCAATCAGATATATTTTCCCCGCCTGAAGCTGAATCTCCTGTTCTTTGATCCTGATGTATCCGAACGAGTTTTCCGGACGGTATAGACGCCAGTAGGGCATAACCAGTTCCGAGGCGTCAAGATTCCACTCCTGAATCACGTCATATCGGGCGAAAAGAATGTCAACGGGGAATGGTGTGAGTGAAAAAGCTTCATGGTTTGCCATAGGAAACTCCTGCCGCAGAGATTTGTTTTTAATCTTCCGATATTATACAGCAAAAACGGGAGAAGGCAAGCGAAAAAAATGGAATAAAGAAACGATAAGATACAAAAAAGTTGATTTTGTGCATTCCGGAAACAGGAAAAATCGAGTATAATAAATAAAAAAACAAGATCGGAAAATTTATGATTCCGGAAAAAAAGAGGTATGCAATGAAACAAAAGAAAATATTCGCGGGAATAGCGTCCATGCTGGCGTTTTCCTGTCTTGCCGCCGACCTGCCCGCCCTGATCGGGCATTATGATTTGAATGAGGGTTCCGGTTCTGTTGTCCATAACCGTCAGGGGCGTGCCGGACACGGGAAGTTCCGCGGTCCGGTGGCATGGGCGCCGACCCTTCAGGGAAGCGGCATCCTGCTGGACGGCGCAACAAATTCGGTGTTCTGCGGTCCGATGCCGGAAATGGATGAGACGAAGGGCATGACTTTGCTTGTCTGGTTCAAATCCACGCATCCGATGGGACTGCGCATTATCGCGAGCGCAGAGAATCCCGCAACCGGAGAGGGATGGAGGTTCGGCGTGGACAGCAATAAGCTTGTATCCGTTCTGCCCCGCGATACTGCCGGCGATGACTGGTCGGACGGGCTTTGGCATCTCGGCGCACTGGTGATCCTCGGAAATGAAGCCCGCGAGTATGTTGACGGAAAAATTACCCGGAGCATGAAACTTCCGAAACCTGTAAAACTGAATGCCGGAGCCACACTTGCGATCGGTTCTTTGAGCGGCAAAGACCTTGGCGGTTTTCACGGTGTGATTGATGATGTGAAGATTTACAATGCGGTGTTATCCGCCGCTGAAATCGGGAATGAGTTCAAACGCCTGATCAAAACTCCCCAGAACAATCCGGAGCTGGAGTTCCGCCGGAACATGATCGTCAAAATGCTGGCTCCCGCCAGGAGGCAGGCAGACAGGCTTCCGGGGAAACTGAAACAGAATTATGAAAAAATATCCTCCTGTCTGTCGGCTGTCCCGCTGGCGGTTCGCGGGACGGAGCTCCGGAAGTCGATGCGGACATTGGAAACGCTGTCCGCGGAAGCGAAAGTTTTCCGCAACGAGCTGGATAAGGAACGTCTGCGCAGAATCAACAGGAGTGCGGATGCGAGGCAGCCGCTTGTCTGGGGGGCGACGGCGCTGGACAATATATTCAACGACCAGCTTCTGCCGGACGGCGATGTTTCCGGAAAAATCCGCCTGGATGCCTGCCGTAACGAGTATGAGCCGGGACAGTTCGTGATCAGTTCTCTTGAATACCGCGGCCCTGTCCGCATCAAGCTCAATCCCCTGGTTCATGAATCCGATCCCGCGGCGCGCCTGACGGAACTTTCTTCTTACTTTGTGAAAGAGATCTATGCCTCGCAGAATACCGCCCGCTTCTACCGCAACCCGAAGAGCCCGCTTCTGCGCATGGCGCCCGCAACTTTCCCCGATCTGCTGAGCCCCGACGAGAAAACGATGCTGGAACCGGGAAAATCGCAGCCTGTCTGGCTGACGGTCCGTATCCCGGCGGATGCAAAGGCGGGGATCTACCGTGGCAAGGTTGAGGTTCAGACCATGTTCGGCACTTTGCCGCTGGAGGTGGAGATGCGGGTTTATAATGCGGTCCTGCCGGAGGTTCCGGTGTTCCGTCTCGGCTCCTGGGGTTCCGCACAGCCGCTGGCGAACCTGGCGGGATTTACAAGACTGCCTGATTTCAAAGATCCGCGCTACTGGGAGCTTTTTGAGAAAATCCTGCATAATATGAAGGAGCACCGCGCGTATAATTTCGGAGACCCATCCTTATGGGAAATCCGCAACCGCATCCGCATTGTCGATGACGGCAAAGGGGGCGTTGAGATTGATTATTCCACTTTCGACCGTTTCCCGGAACTTTTGGACAAGGTTTACGGCAAAGGCAACTGGCGCGTGATGTCTGCCGATATTCCTCTGGACGCACCGCTTTACGGGCGTGACGGCAAAGTCAGGTATGATCCATACGGAAAGACCGCCGATCTGCGCAAACGTTACTGGAATCTTGACGATCCTGAATTTCACGCATTTGCGGTCAAAGTCCTGCGTAACCTTGTAAGCCATCTGAAGGAGAAGGGATGGATCGGGCAATTCCAGTTCATCTACCGTGATGAACCCGATCCGGTGATGTTCGCCAATGGAAAGGAAGTTTACAAACACCTCAGGAAAATTGCGCCGGAACTGATCTATATGAATACTCTGACCCATACGGGATTGATCGAACAGTATCCGGATGTGGAGATTGCGGTTCCCGGATGGACCGCCAATGAAGGGATGGATGCCGCAATCCGCAAAGCCACGGCACAGGGACGCCGCGTTATCATCTATAATAATTTTTCAAGCTATCTTGACCGTTCCCTGCTGTGCACGCGCACGATGGGGGCGATCTGTTATAACCTCGGCTGTGAAGGTTTCAACCAATGGTCATGGGCCTGGGCGTGGGATAAGAAAAGCAATCCCTATCAGGATTCTTTTGTGGACGGCTATGGTCCCGGCGAAGGTTTCCAGATTTATTTTGACCCTGATACGACTGAAATCATCAGTTCCATGCGCTGGGAGCAGTCCCGCGAGATCGCCGAGGATTTCGATGCGTTCAAGCTTTATGAGAAACTCGGCGGCGATGCCCGCAGATACACGGAACGCCTTGCCGGTGACATGGTGAATTTTGAGACCGATCCCCGGCGTTTTCTGGAAATCCGGCGGGAGTTTCTTGCCGAACTTGAAAAACGCGCCGCTGCGCAGCGTATCGCGAAATAAGGAGCTGATTTTTCATGGAACAGAACTTGACAGCCGGCGGAGTTCCCCCCATGCCGGAACCCGATCCTGCGCGCCCTTATACCGTAGGGACATTGCGCTATTCTCTGCTGGGAGTGATTGGAGTCAGCTTCTGGCTGATTCTCGGCGGAAGCTGTTTCGGGCTGCTGGCGTGGATGATGGTGCCGACGGTGCTGCCGCTCTCGCTTTCGCAGTTCGATGCTTCCGGAGCGACGATCGGATTGATCGTCGGGAGCATTCCTTCCGCAATGAATTTCATAATGAATCCGATTCTTTCGACGACCAGTGACCGGACACGCACACGGTGGGGCAGGAGGATTCCGTTTCTTGTGACGGCGACTCCGTTCGTTGCCGGATTCGTGATCCTGCTCGGATGGACGCCTCAGATTGCGGAACTCCTGCATGGCGCCGGTTTTCTGCCGTCTGTCAGGCTTCAGACACTCGGCATTCTGCTGCTTGCGTTCTGTGCCGTTCTTTTTCAGTTCTTCAACCTGATTGTCGGTTCGATTTATTATTATATTTTTGCCGATGTGATTCCGCATCGTTTCATCGGGCGTTATATGGCGGCGATGAATATCGGGGGAATGGTTACGCAACTGGTGTTCAATCTCTGGGTGATGCCTTCGGTGACGGATCATCTGCCGTGGGTCTATACCGTGGTCGGGATTGCCTATTTTGTGACGTTCATGCTGATGTGCGTTTTTGTGAAGGAGGGGAAGTACCCGCCGGCGGAACGTCCTGAAAACGAGGGGCTGCCTCTCTGGCTCCGCATTTACAACTGGGTTGCGCTCTATTTCCGGCAGTGTTACCGTCATCCTTTTTTCATTTTTCTGTTTCTCGGAACGGCGCTCAACAATGCATCGACGACATGCCGCCAGGTATTCAATCTGTTGTTTGCCACCAGGGAACTGGGCATGGACGCGGCGCAGTACGGCAAAGTGATGGCTGTCGGGGCGTTTGTTTCCATGGGAGTCATCATGCTTACCGGCTGGATCATGGACAAGATTCATCCTTTGCGGGTGTTTCTTGCCAGCGGCGTCATTGTGATTCTTGCAAATATCTGGGGATATTATTTTGTATTTGACTATCACTCTTTCTTTACGGTCGGCATTGCGATTATTGCCGTCTATGCGATTCAGAATGTCAGCAACGGCCCTGTGTTCGTCGCACTGTTCCCGCCGGAGAAATACGGACAGTTCTGCAGTGCGAATGCAATGCTGAATTCCGCCTTGCTGATCTTTGCGAATTATCTGGGCGGGATTGCGATTGATCTTTTCGGCTATCGTTTTATTTTTGTCTGGGACACGCTGTTCACGATTGCCGCGACGGTGTCTCTGATCTATGTTTACATCAAATGGAAACAATATGGCGGAGCGGAGCATTACGTGGCTCCGCCGACAGATTAACAAAAGGAGGACAAGAGGTGAAAAAGAGATGGATTGTTTTCTGCGCAGCCGCGTTGTTTGCGGCAGGCTGTGCGTCGGCGCTTGACGAAGCGAAAGCTGCCCCGAAAACCGCAGTGGAGAAAATCCGGCAGTTGAGAGAGACTGTTGATTTCAATCATGCGGTGCGTTCCCATTCCATGATTGATTTCAGCCGCGGCGCGTTTGCCGGAAAGATTGAAAAGGTGCTGGTGAACGGGAAGCCGAACCGCTGGTACCGGAACGGTGTCACGGTGTCCCTGCGCCCGGAAAATGGGTGGCGCGAGGGGCTGAATGAAGTAACGGTGCGTGCGGACGGACGGGATTACACAATGTATGTTTCCCATTACAAATACATTCCGACGGTCGGGGATTACAGCAATGAAATCTCTCTGGTGAACGGAAAACCGTTTACTCCGCTGGCGATTTTTGCCGTGGACATCCGGCAGATCCGGGATGCCGCGAAGTTCGGATTCAACGTGTTTCACAATTACACAATGACACGTATGGAGGATCAGTACCCGATGAAGGAATTTCTTGACGCGGTCCATTCCGTCAACGGTTATGCAATGATTCATCTGCAACATCTGCGGATTGCCGCATCCGATTACAAGCCCGTCATGGAACGTGTCGTCAAATACATGAACCATCCGGCGACTTACTGGTGGTATCTTTTCGATGAACCGGGCATTTTCGGCGTGGATGTGGAACAACTGACCTTTTTCAATGACATGATCCGCAAACTGGACCCTTATCATAATGTCGTCAGCTCAAGCTGGTACCAGGGCAAGTTTCAGGACAGTGTGGATGTGGATATTCCCCAGTGGTACCATGGCCATGCCGCCGGCATGGCGAAAACCTCCTCCGAATACCGCAGGAATGCCGCGGAACAGTGGCACAACATGCAGTATCTCCCGATCCTGAATACCCATGACTCCGCATTCGGAATCGAATCGCAGGGATCGCTGAATCCCAATTCCTTCTACGATGAGGTCGTGAATGGCAAAAAACGCGGCGATTATCCGAAGGATTCACCGGAATATCAAGACGCCGAACGCCGTGCATTGAGCGTGGTAAACAATCCCGACAAGCCGTTTAAAAAGCCGACCGCCACCTATCCCGGCTCCATCGAACGGATGCGCGGGCAGGTTGCCGTCAGTATTCTGAGCGGCGCCAACGGTCTGATTTACTGGCTTTACAGCGATCAGAAGCTGAATCCCCGCTGGGGTATCTACACGGTTTTCAATCCGAAAAAGAACCGTGCCGAATTTACCCGCACCATGAAAGAGGTCAAGGCATTTGCCCCTTATTTCAACGGATTTACACATGGAGCGCAACTGAAACGGGAAGGGAATCTCTGGTATGGATTCAAGAAAGTTGACGGGAAGAGCATTCTGATTCTTGTGAACGTGAGCAAACAGCCGGTTTCCGGCACGCTGGAACTGCCGGGGGCTCCCTCCGTCCTTTATCGTGACAATGAAACTCCGGTTCGCCTGAATGGCGGGAAACTGGACTATTCCCTTGCCCCCGATGAAGGGCGTTTTTATGCTTCGGAGATATTGAAGCGGTAACGGAAAACATCGAACATTGAAGATAAAAGACCCTCTCGGCGGATAACGGTTGCATGAGAGGGCTTTATTTTAGTGGAGTCAGTTATAACCTGTTAATTGACAGGTGATAATGCGGAAAGATAAAGACAGGGGACTGAGCCGCTGGAAATGATGAAAAAATACGAAGAGATACAAAATATCGATTTTTGCATATTGTTTTTCGGATATTTTATTATATAATTAAAAATAGAAAAACAAGTGCAGAATCAAACTTATGGGAGAATGTGAAATGAAACATGTAATCGGCTTTCTGACTGCTGTGATTTGTGCGGGGCATCTGGCAGGAATGGAAATTTCATCCCCGACGGGACACAACGGCAAAACATCCGAATCCATCGATCTGCTGATCGACGGCAAACCGGAGACGAAATGGAATGCTCCGTTCCAGCGGGGAATGTGCTGCATGGTAAAGCTGGAACAGCCTCAGTGTTTCAACTCGTTGGAATTGACTGCGGCGAATGACGTTCCTGCGCGCGATCCGGGCAGCTGGGTGGTGGAAGGAAGTTCCGACGGCAGGACATGGAAGACTCTCGGGCGTTTTCTCAATCAGAACGGTCTGGGCGAACGTTTCCAGAAGAATGTGTTCCGTTTCTCCAATCGCGAGGCATATTCCTGTTACAGGGTACGTTTTCTGGAAACCTGCGGAGATACTTCGCTTCAGATTGCCGAACTTAAATTTGCCTCCGCGCCCCTTCATGTTCCGATGCAGGCGGCTTCCCCTACAGGGCACTCCGGAAATGCAAGAGAGGGCATTGCCAACTCTGTGGACGGCAGAACCGAAAGCAAATGGTGCACCACGTTCCGTCCGGGAATGGTCTGGCAGGGAGAACTTGCCGAACCTGCCGCATTCAATATGCTGACTTTGACTGCGGCGAATGACGTTCCCGCACGCGATCCGAAAAGCTGGATTGTGGAGGGCGGAAAAGGGGACGGACGCTGGATTCCTCTCTGCGAAGTCAAGGATTTCCCGGGATTCACGGAGCGGCACTCCAGTTTCAGCTTTCCGTTTTCCAACTCCGGCGCTTATAAATATTACCGGGTCCGCTTTCTGGAAAATGGCGGCGACGGCAGTCTTCAACTGGCGGAGATCAAGTTCGACCTGATTGATCCGGCGGGAAATGTGCAGACGGTCAGCTCCGCCGGGAAAGGCAACCCCCTGGAGTCGCCGGAAATGGCGGCGGACGGTGATTTCGGCACAAAATGGAATGCTCCGGCGAACTCGGATTATTCCGTGACCCTGGATGCTCCTGCCGCTTTTGATACTCTGACGCTGGTTTCGGCAAACGATGTCCCGGCGCGCGACCCGAAAAGCTGGATTGTGGAAGGCAGTGTTGACGGCAGAAACTATGTGACGGTTGCGGAAGGCAGGGAGGTGCCGCAGTTCGAAAGACGTTTCATGAGCAGGAGCTTTTTCTTCCGCAATGACAAGGCGTATTCCCACTATCGCGTGCGTTTTCCCGAGAGCCACGGAGATGCCTCTGTGCAGCTTGCGGAACTTCAGCTTTCCGCTACCGGAGGGGCGAATCGCTGCCCAGTGATTTTTTCTCCCACAGGACATTCCGGGAAAGCCGCGGAAAGTATCCAGAATTCCATCGACGGCAGAAAAGAGACGAAATGGAACTGTATTTTCAAGAAAGATATGGCATGGCAGATCAAATATCCTGAAGCGCAGGCGTTCAATACGCTGGTATTGACTTCGGCGAATGACGTTCCTGCACGTGATCCGAAGAGCTGGGTGCTGGAAGGGCTGGGAAATGACGGAAAATGGATTCTCCTGTTGACCGTGACGGATGACGCCGGTTTTCCGGAACGTCTTGCCGCGCGTGAATTCCCGTTCAGGAACGACCGGAAATTCCAAAGTTACCGAATCCGTTTCCAGGCGAATCAGGGAGACACTTCCTTTCAGATCGCTGAAATCAAACTTGAAAAACGCTGAATCCGGGGTTGAATATGACTTATCGAAAAACCATGGTTCTTCTGCTTGGAACTGTCGCTGCTGCAAGTCTTGCCGGTGCGACGCCGAAAGAGGAGGCGGTGGCCGGACTGCGGGAGTCGTTTTCCCGCCGGACTCCGTATATCGCCGGAAATCTGCGCTCGAAAACGCCGGAATTCCTGAAGCTGCTGGATGACAACGGGTCGTTTCGTGACCTTTCGGAGCTGGAACGGAAATATCGCGCGAACGGTTGGGGAAACCCGAAGTATGATTATACTGAAATTCAGGTGCCTGTCCTGAATATGCTGGTCGAGGCGTTCAATCGTCTTCAGGTGATTGCGCTGGATTTGCGTGACGGCAGAATTCCCGCGGCGGACCGTTCCGTTGTTGCGGAGAAACTCCGGAAAGCGGTTCTCAACTATGCCGCGATTGAGTTTGACCGGGGAAACAGAATTACCGTCGGGCGTTTTCACGGTTCCTGTTTCGCAATTCCAGGCGCGGCATCCGGGATTTACTTCGCCCTTTACAATGATATGGTTTCAGGAAAATATCCCGAAGTCGCGGATGCTTTGAAAAAACTTGCTTTTCAGGCATGGAGCCAGCCCGTACGGCGTGATGCCACCGACCGGAATATTGTCAGCGTCGACCGTTTCCGGAAACATGTCTGGTGGGTCGGCGGCAATGCCACCGCATACCGTCCTCTGCTGGAAGCGGCGCTGGTCAACAGTTCGCCGGAGATGATTGATGTCCTGAGCAAAGTCGCAGCCGGAAGTATTTCACAGGTTTCGCAGAATACTTATGACAAAGCGTTCTGGATTGAAGGGTTTACCGCCGACGGAGCGGGCTGGGGGCATGGACGTCAATGCCTGATCTGGGGTTATCCGATTCACGGAACGAATGGTTCGCTGAATATTCTCTCGAAACTGGCGGGGACTCCGTGGGGGGCGAGCCTGGATGCGAATGCGATCGAAACGATTTTTGACTTCTTTCGCGGTTCCGCCTTTTATTTTTATGCCTCTTCACCAGAATTTGTGG
>DPDG01000008.1 GCA_003526375.1 Lentisphaeria bacterium | reverse complement strand
CTTCTGTTTCGTCAGGCGCGCCTCGGCGGCACTTGCCTTGATTGCAGTTTCAAGTCTGTTGCTCATTTCTGTTTCCTTTCTTGCTGTTGTCTTCTGTCGGTGCGGTGTCCTTACCGCCCCGTTTACAGTGCATACAATGCCATGAAATCCGTTAATAGCCAATGACTTGCGAAAGAAACAGCGATAATAAATATGGCTTTATTTCATTGATTTTGAGGCATTTGCATTTGCTGTTCAAGCAAATGATGCTGCTGTAAAAGGAGAGCGGATTTTTCCCGCAGCATGATAAAGGATTTATGCAACTCAGACAGAGAGATATTTTAGGGAATTATGCAGAAAAAAAATGGGGGCACTGCTCGCATCGCTCTACTCATAAATTCGCCTTTGTTCGCAAAGTTACGGGGCGTGTTGCGCAAATGCGGGACCGGGTCGCATGCCCCTGATCGCAGTATAAAAATTCCCCGGCGACAAAGCCCTTTGTGCGCGAACAACGGCATAGGGGTATTTCCCCATTTCCGCAGAAAAAAAGCCCGGCCGGAAGCGAACTCCCAACCGGGCTTCATTTTTACTCGGAAACTTCGACGGTCACGTCTTTGACAGAAAGTTCCGTGAGTTTGGCCTGCAGAGCCTCGTAAGACTTCTGGGCGGCAGCTTTCAGCATTTCTCCCTGCTGAGCCGTGATCTTGCCGTCGGCGACGAGCTGGTCGATCTTCTGTTCGACAAGAACAGCTCCGCCGGAGGTGTAGGCGATATCCAGAATGGTCCCGACCGTTTTGTGGATTTCGGCGACCTTTTCCTGGGTGAAGTAAGAGCATCCGCACATCACCGCCATGCCGAGACCGAAGGCGATTGCGAGCGCGAGAACTGCAGTGATTTTCTGTTTTTTCGTGGTCATGGAAAAATCCTTTCTGTTAGTTAAAGCCCCATGAATGACACGGAGAGAGTTTTATGGTCGCTCCAGTTGGGAACGCCATGCCGAGTGGCTTCGATTTTTACGGCTCCCACCGTTGAACCGTCTTCGCGGACAAGTTTGACATCGTCAGTCGGTGCGAAAAATTCCCGATAGACAATTTCCTGAGAACATCCGGCGGTCATTGCAAGAACGACCGCCCCGGCGATTGCGGCTGTGAACCGCCCAATTTTCACTCTTCACCTCTTTTCTTTTTGCACACGGCACACTCGCAGGGAGAACACCAGGCGGCCCAGCCGAACAGCTGGCAGATGTTCCCGAATCTGCGGGCATGGTTCATGACGATGTAGCGGAGCGGATTCCACCAGCTGTAATTTGCTTTCGCCACCGTGTAGCCGTTGGTTTTGAAGCGGTTGTTGGATTCGGTGAATTTCTCTTTCGAACCGTCCGACTCATGCCACTCGATGTCGTGTATAAAGACCACGACAGCGAGGCTCGGATGCAGGGCGGAAATAAGCCCTCGCAGCCATTCGGGAAAGGAATCCGGCCCGATTCCATTGTAGATGCTGGCAAGTTCGGTAATTTTGTACTTGCGGATGATCTCGCGGTTTTCGAGCTGAAGTTCCTCCGCCAGAGCCTTCAGTTCCTTGATTTCTTTGAGACGATTCATATTCCTCCTGTGTTTTGTACTCCGCCACGATGGTCGGAGTTGCATCCCGGAATCCTTTATTCGACGGTTTGCCATTCCAGCGGCGGAACGAACACCCCATCGTCCTTGAGTTCGGCGAGATTCCCGCTTTCAGCGGAGAGATTTACTTCTGCCGCGATCTTGTAACCAGTGACCGTGACAGCCACACCTTTGCTTGCGGAATTGTCTGCTGTATAAGTGTCAACCAGATCGGTCAGGCGAACGAAAAGTTCATCTCCGTTGTTCATCGTGAAAAGAATCCCGATGTCCCCTTCAGACATTCCGGTGTAAATTCCATTGCCGGCTTCTTCCGCGCTGACCTCATGACGAACTGCCGCAGAGAGGAATTTATCTGTGAGATTTCCTCCGATGGTGATATAGGAGGAACCAGCCCAGATCCTTGCCTCGCCGGAGGCGTTCACATAGATGACTCCCGCTTCACCGGTTGCGGGAAAATCGGCGACCTGTCGAACGGGGAAGCTGAAGCGGATTGTCCCCTTATAAAGCTCTCCCGTATCGGTCAGGAAATAAAGGGCGTTTTCGTCTTTGGCTTCGAGAGCGGCATACTGAGCCGCCGTCGCGGTAAAAAAGAGAACTTTTGCCATGGTGATTCCTTTTGTTATGGCGTTGAAGTTAAAGCGGAAGCCATTCGGCATCCGCTCCGGACGATTCTTTTTGTGAATTTGCGTTGCAGTTCAAAAGCACTCGGACGTGTTCGGAGTCAGCGCTGGATTTTTCAATGGCAAGGCCAAGAACAACTCCAGTATGCGCGGCAGATCCGGAAGAAGAGTTCCAACAGACACTGTCGCCAGTGGAGAAAGTGACTCCCGCCTGTTTGATGATATCGAAAACCCCGGAAAGGGTAAGAGTTCCAAGTGTTCCTGCCTTGATCGGAATTCGTGTGATCCCAATCAGGTTGCCAAGGCACACGATTTCTCCCGCATCCATGTCTTGATTTGGGATATAATCCACCGCATCGCCTTTTTGAATATATTTTGCTTTCATGAGCACCTCTTCAGCTCAGGACACATTCCCGGAGCAGTTCTTCAACGTCCGGAATCTGGGATTTGAGTTGGCTGTAAATTGCTGCGAAATTCGGATCGGCAAGAGAAAAATCCTGTGCGAGATAAAGGAAATCCCTTTGCTCGTCACTCAATCCGGATTTTATGTTTTCCCACAATCCAAGTTCCATAAGTTTTTTTGCCACCTGATATTTGCTGAATACGAGCGAATCAAGCGGAGGCGTTTCCGGCGTGACAACCGGAAGCGTTTCAACCCGCACATATCCCATTGCAGTCATGGCGGCAACACCGATACTAGGGCCATGCCAAATTTCATAGGATGTCTGCGCTTCGTTCCATTTGATGTAATGCATTTACTCCTCCGAAAGGAATTTGATTTCTTCGGCACTCAAAACCGAACTGAAAGTCGCTGCCCATGCGACTCGTGATGTGATTCCATAAAATTCCTTTGTCGCATAGCTATGCCCTAGCCAGCAGGAATTGTAATCGGAAGTACAGGAGAACATGTTTCTATCCGAAGTCCAGGACGCACGGCTTTCTGACAGGATTTCTTCACCATTAAGATAAAGGCGGTGAATCCGCGTTGTCTGATCTACGCTTGTTGCAACAGTCAGCCATCGACCGGAAAGTGATTCCCGGGCATAAGCCTTCTTAATATTGCCGGCAGATCGCGTTACCGTACTCCCTGAGCCGAATTCTGAAGAGTTCTGAAAACAAGCATAAGACTTGATTCCATAAAATCGATTTTGCCCATCAATTTCAATGCTGCATGAGAGATTGGCATGATCCAGATAAGAAGTTCCTCCGTTGTGGCAGAATATAACGCGATAAGAAAAAGGATATTCTGTCACATTGGTCGTATCCGTCAGAAATGCCCGCATCATGAGCGTATGATGAGGTGTCCGGCCGCTGAGATTCGCCTTCAGATAGAATCGGGAACCGTAATTGCCACTGATAAAATCAAACGCATCTGACGTTGCCAGCGAATTGTAAGTCAGTGTCGCCATTCCATCGTCAATATCCCGACATCCAGTTTGTGCAGAATTAGGAACAGGAAAAATCTTGTCATTCATTGGGCTGAGTATGGAAAATCCATCTTCTGGGAAAATTGCAATGAAACAATCTTTTTCCCGAACTCGTGCCCGAATTCGATCCAGTAACGGCATCAGTAACACCTCCAGTCGACGACCAGCGCGGTAACCGCATCAGTTCCATCATTGAGTGTATCGTCCGGATCGGCTGTATCTCTGGCAATAGCGATCCGCCCGCTCAAGGGGGAAGATGGTGCGAGTGAACAGCGTGTTGCAGTTGCATTGACCGGAACCGTGAAACGTTCGGAGCCATGCGTCAGGACAACATTGCCGGTTATATCAGGATTGGCGGAAACAAGCCACAGCTCAATTCGGGAGATTTCTTCGGCAAAGTATCCGGAAAGCTCCATGGTATTGTTTGTATCAAGATACGCAACGACACCGTAAGTATCATGAGCAAACACACGTTTTACCAGGAATCGGTCAGCTTTCTCCCTGCTGACGTATGTCCGGGAACCGAGGCAGATGGCATTGGCATCTGTCAGGAAATAAACAGTTTCAGGATTCGGGGTTTCGATGGCATCATACTGGGCTTGCGTCAGTTTACAAAAAGTAATTCTGCTCATTGTGCAAGTCTCCTGATTTTATCAATGACCATTTTTGATGTAATGGCTTTCGAGCATTCGAATTTGTCCTTTGCCTCCTTTTTCCGGGGGCACCAGAGAAAATCGAAGTGGTTGAATTCACACCGCATGTCATTCCAGCATCCGTGACATACGGAAGGATTCAGCACCCGATACGGCGTGTAAAACTCATTGACCGGATCAGTAAATCCGGAAATCAGGATGACCGGGACATGGCAACACCACGCCAGCCAGGAAAGACCGGATGACAGGCCGATAAAAAATTCAGCGTCTTTGAGGAGGTTGATGCGTTCCTGCAATGGTCTGTCTCCTGTGAAATCTTCGCTTCCGTAGGGGATGTGATTCCAAACATAGTCCGATCCATACTCCGGCATTCTGTCAATGCAGAGGACGCGATACCCCTGTTCCTTCAGAAAGGCAACGACTTCGCGCCAGCCGGAAGGGTTGTTCCAGTATTTGCACTGGCTGGAAGCCTGTGACGCAATGCAGACATACTTCTCCCTGATCTGCCGGGGCGCGGAAAGATTCACTCGAGGAGGATCATCTCCGAGTTCATCATCCTCCAGACCGAGCAGAAGTCCCGCTGTCCGATGCAGTCCAACCGCTCTGAAATCAAACGGCTGATGATCACTATCTCCTCCAAAGAAAAGGCCGAGGTTGTAAGTCGCATAGGGCTTGAGCTTCGAGGCTTCCTCCTTTGTAATGAACGAGATTTCCGGATACTGATCTTTGAAAAGTTCCGCCATGCGAGGTTCCATTGAGCAGAACAGCTTACATCTGTGTTTATTCAGAAAGCGTTCAACATATGAGAACCAGGCAATACTGTCGCCCAGCGCCCCCGCCGGAAGCTGAATGAGGACATCTTTTCCGGATAGATTCAGATCATGCCGGAAGATCGGCTGCCCCAATTCCCCTTTACGGTAAATTTCAAGCGAAAAGCGAATGAAAAACTTTTTGACGCTTTCGATTGTACATCCGGGTTTAACATCCATACAGTAAAGCAGACAATCTGTGTCTAAATCCCGGAATACACATCGGAATTCACCGGTATCGGGGAATCTGACACGAAGTCCGTTGTTAAAATCAAAGAGGATGCCATCCACAGCCGGAACGGTTGGATTCTCCGGCGGAGGAATGAATGGCATATCAAGCATTTTCCGCTGAGGAAGCTCTACAACCGAAAAATCCGCATTGGGTTTGCATTGAATGGAAAAATCCTGCATTATTCACCTTCGTTGTTTGCATATTGGATGTATGCACCGTTTTCGGTGCTGATAACGGCCCCGGCGGCACTCGTTACAGCCAGTGCGCTGGCTCCGCTCGCAACAAAAAAGAGACCATTCGACTCAACTGAAACACTGGTCGCATAATTGTTGCGCGAAAGATAAAAGCTCGCGCCGCCTGCGACGGATACGGATGTGACATGACATTGACTTGAATGCAGAATCATGACAGCCCCTTCAGCAAGCTGGACATTTTCCAGATTGATGAAAGTCGACCCTGCAAGCAGAGCGCCGTTTCCAAGTGTTACGTTTGCAGCTTCACATGAACTCCATATCCACGCAGTTCCTCCTTCCGTAACATTCAAGCCTAACACCGAACAGTTCTGTCCGACAAAGAGGCTGCCAGAACTTCCGACGGAAACATTTGTGAGCGCACAGCTCTGATTAACACTTACCAGAGCGTTTTCCGTAACAGTGAGATTTTCTGCGCTGCAATAGTTTGAAATCCATGCCCTTGCGCTGGAGCCGACAATTCCGGAAATCAGATCGCAATATGCGACGATGAACATGCTGCAAAGCTCTGCTTTCACATTGGAAACCTGACACATGGAGTAAACCTCCAGACGTCCTCCAGTGGAAACAGTCACATTTTCAAATTCGCACCCGGAAGAGAGATTGAAACCGCCACCGCCAGACACAACAGCATTTCTTCCTGAACACCCGTATCGCATATAGCACCATGCGTTGGATGCCACAGAGATGTTCGTTCCGGCACATCCATTGGTAAACATCAGCCATCCGGAAACCAGCGTGGAGGTCATATTCCCGCGATTGGTGCAATAGCAAGACCCTCCGCGTTCCACCAGTGTGCTGAGAGCACGGCCGAAATTGGTAACGTATAACCATGCACTGCTTTTGACTGTGGTGCGGATAGCGGTTCCAAAAAAATCTGCAAACTGGCTTCCGCCAGACGAGATGACGGTATCCAATGCACTGCCGTAGGAATAAATAAACTGGCGACCGGAACTCATGATCGTGTTGTATTGTGCAACGGCTCCAAACGAAACATACTGGCTTCCGCCGGAGCTCATAATGGTGCTGATCGCAGAGGCATAATAATAGAGCTGCTGATCCTGACCTGAAACCAGAACATAGTTGCATGCGGTTCCGTTTGATGTGTAAAACGAACCAAACATGTTTGATCCTGTGACAAGCGTTTCGGAATCGTGCCCCCATACATGGTGGTAAATTCGCGCCCCTGAAGCAACGGTCACATCATAGCATTGCCCACCGGAGGATACCCCGAGAAACGCCCCCGGCATGACGGTGGTATGCGACAGATTCACACCACTGTAACACCAGAAGCTGGCGTTTTGCGTAATAGTGGTGTGCTGCACCTCAACTCCGACGGACTGTCCTGCATTGAAGTCTGCTCCGCTGGAAACTACGATGCTTTCAAAAGTCGCGCTTGTTCCTTGCCCGTAAAGTCCGCCGCCATAGGAAACGTGTGCATTGCAGACGCTCGCGTTGGAACAGACATAGACATATCCCCGTGAATGAATATTCATTCCGCTTCCCCAGCCACCCGGACTCACGGAACAGTATCCCTGCGAGTTCAGAATGGTTTCAAGCGCTGTTCCACCAGAGGATACAGCCAAAACGCCGTTGCTGTTTACCGTGGTGCTGGAAACGACTCCGCCGTGCTTTACATTTACAGACGCACCATAATTCACAGTCGTCCGGATTGCCGTTCCGGCTGATGAGACCTCCATTCGGCTGATTGCGCTGGAAACAAGATAACGGCCCTCCATGACCATTCCGCTTTGATTGCAGGAGCCGTTTCGGAGGAAGGTGAAGACACCTCTGGTGCCAAACACAGCTTGATTCGGATCATTGACTGTAGCTCCGGCTGCCATTTTATTATACTGATAAGGAATAATCATAATTACCCCTCATAGGAATAGGCATAATTTGCCTGAAAGCAGACGTTGTTGATCGCGCCGTCCTTGCGTAGAGCGCGAATGACAAACACATGATATGTCCGATTATTGTTGGAAAGTTCCAGCGTTTCGGGAATATGAATTCCTACCATGGAACAGTTCAGGCTTCCAAGCGAAACTCCGGTTACTCGAACACTGCATGGAACATGGTACTCCCACGTCAACATTTCATTCATTCCGATCGAATATGCCGATCCACCGACTTTCGTCTGGATCGCGGTAAATTCCAGTTCGATAGTACCGGAGCCGTTCACGCTGGTATTCTTCACAATAGGAGAATCCAGATAAAGAGTTTTGGGATTTGCCACGAGATACACCTTCTGAAATACGGGATCGGAGATTCCGCTCATTGTGTGTTCGTGCGCGGCAGGCGTGTAAGTCGACGGTTTATCTGTGATTCCGCTCCATGGTACAGAATCCGCCTTTGCTGAATGATCAGCTTCTTGTGAGGCATTTACTTTCCCGTCGTCATCAGTGTCGTAGACCGTTTTTACCATGTCGCCGACCCCTTGACCATCATCCCCAAGATATTTTACCCAGACAGCATTGCCGAAATCTTCTGCTCCGGGTTCTGGAATCTCTTCTGCGACGTGAATTTCCGCGCGGAATTTCAAGGCGTTGGATGGGGTGAGACTGAATCCTGTTCCTGCCGCGTCCGATGCATAGGCAACATAACAAAAGGAATCCTTTCCGGGATCGCCTTTAGGCCCCGTAAGCAGCTGGATCGGATCGCTCCAAACTCCCGCGTCATTTCCCCGACTTCGCAAACGGAGAAAAAGATCCGACGCACTTTGTTTATCGTGCCATTCGTCACCGGAAACGCTGAACTGACATTCTAAGCCGGCAGCGATCAGAGCGCGCACCTGTGCTTCTGTCAGATATTCTGTCGCAAGGTCAAGAGGATCGGATAAGCTCGTGATCCGGTTGCGAATCGTGAACGATTTCACCTGCAGGATAAAAATCAGCTCACCGGAAGCGTCATATCCGCAGAGTTCACCAGCAAGAGTGTTCTGGCTTTCGCGGGTTCCGAGCCATTCCGCCAGTTCTGCCGTGTTCATATGCGTCATCGGGATTGAGATCTCTGTATAAGAAAGTACCTCTCCGTCAATCTCTCCCTCGATCGAGGCAAGGGTGATATTTTCATTGTCTCCGACAAGTTTATATGCAGTCGCCGCATCGAAGTCAGAGTCCATGGCCCAGCTCCAGCTTACCACCGAACTGAGATCTTCCATTGGGTAAGGTTCCGTGCCGTCGGAATTCGCGAAGAGGCGCATTTTCAAGCAGCAGGCTGCCCCTCGGACAAGTGTCGGGGCTGTGGCATTTTTCGCGTTGGCATAATCCCGGACTGCAGCAAGTGTTTCATTTGCCGCAACATAAAAAATGATGTTCTGCATCAACTTGTCTCCTTCTGATTTTCAAGCTGCGCCAGACGATCCGCACACTCTGGATGGTCATTGCGGAATGCACTGCGGACAGCATCCAGAAGTTCATTCCATCCTTCGCCGATTTCAGCATCACGGTTCTCCTCAATCAGAATTGCCAGATTTCGCGCAAGCAATGCTGTGTCACGATGTTCAAACATGAGATGGTCTGCCGCAAGTCGGAGTTGACCGGAAATAACGTCACGGTTATCGTCGGTGTATGTAAATTCGTGAAACAGGTTCCATGCCTTCACCGTGTGTTTTTTTGCGCAGGCGCTGCATTGATCGTAGGGCGAAGTGCGTGAAACGGAAATCCCGGATTTCCCATGGCAGTTACAACTCATTGAAATCTCCATTCCCCGACATTGAATAAGTCAGTTCTTCTGTTTCGGTAATGAAATGCTCCGCAGGAAGAGGAGACAGATTCACATCTGAGGCAGAAATTATTTTCCTTTCTTCAAAGCCAGCAACCCGTTTCGCGTAATAACAGTCATGGAAAAACGCACACTTATAGGCCGGGACGCCATCCGCAATGATTTCATGCAGCTGATGAAGTCCAGGCTTGTAGCTCCAGGAAAAAATTTCTCCACCTGGATATTGACCTGAAATCAACAGGCGGTTCGGTTCGAATGGATCATAGGAGACGCGATAGAGAAATTCAACGCCATGAAACGTGAGAATTATTCTGCGACATGGTTCCACGAGAAAAAGAGGTCCGCGACGACTTGCATAAGCAACGCAGTTCTTGTGAACAAAACCGACATCGGCAGATTGCTGGGCCATCACTTCCCCATGAAGCCCATACATCCTGTAAAGGCGGAAGCGCCGGTCTCCTTTCCAGCCTCCGGCAATAAATGAGATTTTCCAAATCCCATCCTCAAAATCAGCACAAGGAGCACATTCCGTTGCATCTTCCGGAAGCCCGGTTCGGATTCGTTTCCATTTTTTCCCAGTGAAATGATAGAGTTTCCAGAGCCCGTCCACCGGGATGCAGCAGAACTCTTCCGCACCGCCATCCGGTCGCACGGCGGCGAACGGCATGTGTGTAAAACGTGAATCCGTAAATTGAAACATGCTTCCTCCATGATGATTATCCGTTGGGGCAAGGCCATTCAATGCTTCCGTTTTCCCGGACGCATCCTTGCTGCAATTCCATGTATCCGTTATAATTGTATCCGGATACGAATTCGGCGGGCAGTCCGGTCAACTTACCGTTCCGGTCAATTGTCCCGCTGTTATAGATTGTGCCGGAACATGAGGCATCGGAATTGTTATGATGGGATTCTCCAACATCACGGATGCGCCAACGCCCACCTGGCAGACCGACACGGTCCCCTTGATAGGCTCTCAAATCCCAGCGCTCTGTTCCATTGCTTTTGTTTGTAATTTTAGATGCGATGACTCGGGGACGGCAGCAGGGACAGACCCAGCAAACGATCAAACGTCCGTTTTTTCGTTTTTTGATGATTGTGCCGCTGTTCCGATTTTTCCATAGATACACGGCAACTGTTTGATTCTCCGCCATATCACTTACTCCGTTGTATCGCAGACTTCCACACTGAGGAGAATTGCCACGGGCACACGGAAAGAACAGATCGTTACAGAATCTCCACTGACCTCGCAACTCCCGATCGGGTAGTTGTATTGCCCCGGAGTGGCAATTTTGATTTCCGGGGTTGACCATTTCCCGCTGCTGTCAATCGTACTGCAGACGCACACAATTCCATTCTGTGCAGAGAGCTTCTTTTCTGCAACCTCAAGAAACTCCCCGTTACGTAAGAGATAGCCTGCATTGACTGTCAGTTGACGATTTTCCGTATCATAGGATAGCGCAAAGGGCCCATCATAATTGTCCTGGCTGCTTGCGCCCAGAAGTACAATGCCTTTCCCACCGGATGCGAAGATAACTGGAGCTCCGGTCGTCCCCCTGGTGAAAACCTCCGGATTGGATTTGCTTGGACTTGCATAAGCTCCACTTCCGGAAAGAGAAACCCGGGCGGGACCGCACAGAATGCAACTCCCCAGTGCTTTCGATTCCAGATCATTGACGATTACTCCCCATGGTTTCAAAGGATCGCTGAATGCTTCTGCTGGAACCGCGTCATCGCAGAGTTGACCGTTCTCGGAGAAGTTTACTGCACAACCGCTCTTCAAGACCGATGAAGAATTGTTGTAAACTTGAATCCGGATCATACCACCTGTGGCAAGCATCGGTTTGGCATTGAAACCGTTCAGCGTATTGACCAGACGGCGGACATTGTTGCTCAGGAGAGCATTCGGGATGAATGTGTCTCCTGCGCTGACATCAGGAAAATAAGCCATGATCACAACCCCAGTGCGCTGAACGAGGCGTATTCACAGACCTGATCGACGTAGATGCCCTCAACCTCGATTTTCGGGGCTCCGCCTGCTGCGACACTTTTACTGATTGCCCAGGCATACTCAAACCCTTTTTTGCTGACGCTGTGTCCGCCGATTTTCACATTGGATTCATTGGGCTGAATGGCAAAATTGAATGTCACTGTCACTTTGCTGGCCTTTTTTGCAGGCGTCGAATAACTCATGCCGAGAAACATTACTTCTCCCGCCGACCAGCCCTTGAATGAGCCTGAATTGACCTTTCCGACCAGCGAAGCGACGCTTCGTTTGTAGGAGGTTGTCAGACGGCTGATCCGCATTTGCTTCGTGTAGGTCTCACGCAGCTGAGCTGTGGGAATATCAACCCCCGCGATTTCACAGTCGTCACCGGATTTGCCGTTCCATCCGATCGCGCCGCCGGCATCCTTGTCGCCATACACTTTTTTCTGGGCAAGGCTGTAAAGGAGATGTTTTGTTCCGCCTCCGCAATCAAAACTCAGCGTGGGGGATTCATCGTCATCATCGTCACTGTCAGGAACTGCCGAAACCTCTTCTTCCCGGTAGATGGCATTCACCCGGTAGGTCGTTTCATTTGCGCGCTCGTCAATTTCGATGCTTTCAAGGGGCAATTCCCGGCAGCTTGCCGGGGCGCTTGCCAGCACAGCGGCAAGAGCTTCATCCTCATCCGCCGCATCAAAAACCAGATAGGGAATTTCCGCGCTTGTGTATTTCCCGTTTTTATCTATGCTTTTGGAATGTTCTGTATAACTTTGCTCCACTCTTGCCATGGAATCCGTCTCCTTATTTGTATGCCAGTGTCGTTGTGCCGGATGCGTTGTCCATTCGTTTCAAAAGCTTGTTCGTCTCTTTGCTCTGGCGCACCATCTGTTCTGTGGCGTTCGCTGTCCGTTCCGCCTCTGTCCCGCCTCCACCGAGCATCGCCTGCAATGCCGAAGCAAGAAAACTTCCGCTTACCTGAGTCCGTTCCGCAGCTCCGGCTGTTCCTTCCTGAGCCGAACGCAGGCGGTCGGAATATTTGTCCACCATCGACTCCGCCCGGGTGTATGCGCTGTGAGCGTCATCGAGTTTTTTTCGTTCGTCATCATCGATTTTGCCGTCCGCCTGCGCATCCTGAAGTTCCTTTTCAAACTGCGCTTTTGCCGCCGCCGCATCTTTCTGATATTGAGCAATCAATCCTTCCAGCATCTGCTGTCCGGCGGCTGGGTCGCTTCTCAGCGTTTCATCGATTTTTCGATCCTGCGCCGCTTCGGTGCGCCGATCCTGAATGCTCTGTTCGGACTCCTGAAAGCGCTCCTGATAGGAGGCAACATCTTCCTTCATTTTCCGAGCGGCTTTTTCCCGTGCCTTGGCGATCCGGTCTTCCGCTGTCTGATCCGCTCCGGCGAGTTTCCCCTCCAGTTCCGCGATCTTCGCCTTGTCCTGTTCTTTTTCCGGCTTGGCCTTCTCATAATTCAGCATCGTCTGAATCAGCTGTTTGTATTCGTCGCGAAGCGCAATGATGTCGTCGATCTCGTTTTCAAGTTCAGTTTTGCGTTCCCGTGCAAGCTGTTTGTCAATTTCGGCGACACGTTTTGCGGCGGCGTCCGCGTTGTCGGATGCCGCCTGTCGGCGTTGTTTTTCCGCCTCGACTTTTTCCTCCGTGGTCGCTGTTTTCCCTTCTTCTCCGGTTGTTGCGCCGGGCTTGCCTTCCTGAACCGCCTGACGGCGTTTCCGCAATGCCCAGATTTTCTGCCGATAAGCGGATGCTCGTTCTCCGTTGGCTTCGATTTTCTTCTGCGCTTCTTCCTGCCTGCCGGAGATCTGCGACCAGAGGTTGTGATTCCAGTAAGAGAGCAGTGCCTCATCTTCCGCCTGGAGCTCTTTGAGGTTGGCTTCCAGTTCGGCGATTTCCGCATCCAGCTCTCCAAGTGTCGCAGCTTTCATGGCTTCATTGAACTTGTCCTGTGCCGAAGCGGCAAGATTCAGTTTCCCGGTGATCGTATCGATTCCGAGCCCGAGGTCGTTGTAGGCTCCGTTCAGCGCATTGACGATGGTTTGCGCTTCCTGCTGTTCCGCAGCGGTCAGCTTTTCCTGTTCCGCCAACTGCTTGAGCCGTTCCAGCTGAGCAAGATGCGCCTCCTTCTGCGGATCGTTTCCGGTTTGAATGATTTGTGCGGCTGCGGTAAATTGCCTTTGTGCTTCCGTCAAGGCGACGATACGTCCCCTGGCCGTATCCACGGAAAGTCCGAGGTCGCCGTATTTTGCTCTGAGCTGTTCCAGCAGGGTGTTTGCCTCCGCAATTCCGGACACGTCCAGCTTCGGCATTTGAGAAAGTGTCTGCAGACGGCTGACCTTGTCCGCGTCCTCCGTTCCGGAGACTTTGAGGGAAAGGTCCCGGAGATTTGCCGCGACGCTGTTGAGCTTGACGATCTTTCCCGCAGTCCGGTCGACCGCAACTCCGAGATCGCCGTATTTCTTCGACAGTTCTCCGATCAGGCGTTCCGCGTCATTCTGCTGATCAACATCCAGTGAGACTTCCAGTGACAACGCTTTCAATTCCCGCAACTTGTCAAGGTCGCCGCTGTCCTTGACAGAAAGCTCCATGGCTCCGATGCGGGCACTCTCCGCATTCATGGCTGCAATCTTTCCAGAGACCTTGTCCACAGTCATTCCCAATGAGCCGTATTTCGCTTCCAGCTCGGAAATCAGCCGCTCCGCCTCTTCCTGCCCCTGCACATCCAATTTTGCCTGAATGGAGAGGGCTTTCAGACGATTGAGCTTTTCGATATCCTCACTTCCGCGAACTTTGAATGAGAGGTCACTGATCGCTCCGGCTACGGTGTTCAGACGTTCAATCTGTCCCGTTGTCCGGTTTACAACCAATCCGAGATCGCCGTATTTTTTTGACAGTTCTCCGATCAGGCGTTCCGCATCATTCTGTTGCGGAATCGTCAGATCCAGCTCCATGGAAAGAGCTTTCAGCTGATCGAACTTCGGCAGGTCGCCTGCGTCAATTTTCGTTGAGAGTTTGATCCCCTCCAGACGCTCGGCTTCTTCCGACAATGCACGAATCCTTCCCCGTGCGTGATCCACTTCCAGTCCAAGTGCGCCGTATTTGGCGGAGAGTTCTTCGATCAGAGCAGCCGCTTCATTCTGTTCATCCAATTCAAGGCTGACTTTGACGGAGAGTTCCTCCAGTCGCGCCATCTTTTCCAGATCATCGGCGTTGCTTACTTTGAACTTCAGCTCGCCAAGTTTTGCCGCAGCACTGGAAAGAGCCGTAATCCGCATGGCGTTGTCACTGATCGTGATCCCGAGGTCGCCGTATTTTTTCTGCAGCTTGGATGCCAGCATACGGGCTTCCGCCATCTCGGCATTCGTCAGTTTCTGCTTTGCCGCCAGCTGCTGGAGCCGTTCCATGCGGATTTCATCCGTTTTGCGGAGCTGGTCTCCCTTTTCCCGAAGCGTGCTCATCTTGTCCGAAAGCTGCGCGGTATAGGATCCGGCGCGGGAGAGATAGATGCACACACCAGCCAGAACCGCTCCCAGCGCAATCAGCGCAACCGCCACCGGATGAGCGGCAATAAAGCTCATGACCGCTCCCAGAGCCACCATTGCCGCCGCCGCGACCTTGGCTGCCGCCGCCAGCAGGAAGTTTCCCGCCGCAACTGCGGAAACCGAAACCACAGCTTTCAGATTCGCCGCCGTGAAAAGCGCGGTCACGGCAATTCCGGCTTTGCGGACCTGATTCAATGCCAC
>DPDG01000049.1:598-24258 GCA_003526375.1 Lentisphaeria bacterium | reverse complement strand
ACCATTTATTCCCACACATGACAGGTAATACTATAAAGCCCGGCCTATAGTTTAAGACCGGGCTTTGCCTTTGTTGTACGCGATTATGGAAGCGAACCTTTACCTGCGCTTGCATTATCACGATTGTTTTTAGGAGAAGTCAGCGCAAAATGGGTTGAATTCGAGGCAATAATAGATGAGAAATCAGATAAATGCTCGTTGTATAAAAATGGAACGTGTTGTAAATAAAAATTGTCTGTATCGTATACAGTAACATAAAAGAAAGAGGTTTTCTATGCAAGCTTGGTTCACTCAAAGAAATTCCAAACCATCAGTTTTCATTTTGAAAGGGAAAAAAGATTGGTTAAACGCTATTTTTCTTTGGCTTGCTGGTTATCCATTATTTTGGGGAGCAATTTGGTGGCTGTGTGCGGATATAGAATATATACAAAATGAAAGAACAACATATACAACCTCGTCATATTGGGTAATAATCGGTTTTGGCTCAATGCTTTTCTATGGCTGGATAATACCTTTTGTTTGCTACTGGTTTAAAGCCTTTAGTTGGAAATTATCTTGGCTTGTAATGCTCAGTCTTTATATTTTGCTAGGGCTTGTTCTGTGGTTATTAAACAATACACCTTCTGCAATTATTAAGAACACATTTGGTCATCACTCTACAATGTACACGATAGATGCCTTTATAACTCGAAATTATTGGGATGCGTACAGTTATCAAGTTTTTCGAATTAAAGGAGATGCTATGCTTCTTCAAAAAAATATTGAAGAAAAGCTTTCATATAATAATCAGGATATAGAAAAAATTCCAACGGAACGTATTCCTTCATTTTTATATTCTGGCAATTATGATAGAGAGATTCTGCTCAAGAAATATTCCAATGAATTTTACTCATGGGTCGGAAGAGATGGCTTTCTTTATATTTATTTAAAAGGACAATCTTTAAGCGAAGTTTCTCAAAAATTCCACACACGATTAAGATCAAAGAGAGTAAAAGGATACGGTGCCAAGGATACGGCGTCAATGTATTCTAACTGACGAAATCTGAGAAATATTATTGATACGGTAAAGGTATTTTGGATACTTTTTGCTGGAATTCCAAGTTTCACTCGGATCAGTATCCCTAACTTCTAGTACGGGCACATGTTGTTAAAGAAGTCAACGTATTCGTCAACGGCTGGCATAAATCTTTTCAATCGCAGGAAAAGAACTCTCCAACGATTTGATTTTTGTCAATTCATGATATACTACAGAAATAATGGAGACCATGAATGTATAGAGAACTCTTATTGCCATTCTTACTTGTGATGACTGCCTCTGCTGCAGAGGTTGCCCCGAAAACAATGCCAGCGAAAGTTGTTGAACAACAGCAGGAGGAATCGTATTCTCTGAAACTCCTGAATACAGCAAAACGAGCTCGTTCAAAACTGCAGCTCAAACAGGATGCCAACGCCGAACTAAAGACGATTATCTCAGCAAAAAAAGCCATCGAAACAATGCGCTTAAAAGCCGCCGCAGATTTTGCAGCACAGCAAGCCGGACTCGCTACTCGCAACGTTGATTCTGCAACATTGGCCGCATTTGAGTCGCAACGGAAAAAGATGAACCAACGGTTCAACGAGCTAGTCCGCCTGATTGATCAGGTAGATCGTAATCAAAAAACAGAATTACTGTCGGAAAAGCTAGATGCTCTGATCTTATTCCTTGATCCAGATATTACAGCCCCTAACTCCTCAGAGACCGTCAAACAGCCAGAAAAACTCTCCCGAGGAGCCGCACCTGTGAGGCAAAAGAAAACCATACAATAGAATCGCCAGCCTACGATCAGAAATTTGATTAAAGCTTTTTCTCATCCAAAATAAGACTTGAATTTAATATAAAGAGATGATATATTATTTATCATACAAAACGTATATTTAACAAGTAGTCCTCACCAGGAGTTCGATCAGGGTAAATCTGTTCATAATGAAAACTTTACCGCATCCTTTTTCTGCCTGAAAAAGTGAATTTTTCATAACAAGTTCCTTTCTTTCCTTACTTTGATTTTTGTTTATGGTTCATCCTGTCATTAATAAATAATAGGCAAAAGGAGCCGATTTGCAATTTAATAAAACATGAATATATTACGATTAATAAGAAAAAACTATGATCGGAGGCTTTTATGCAGTTTTTGTTCCCTGATGAAAAACTGGATCTTTTAGATTCGGAGGAACAACTGAAAATATTTTGTGACAGTGTCCACTGGTGTCTGGAGAATATCAAGTCCGGCAGAGCACGTTTTCTGCTTGCGGATTCGGAGGAACGCTTTGACCGGACTTACGGACCGTCCCATGATTACAGTCATGAACTTTTTCTACAGCTGAGCGGCGGATGTGAATTCAGTTTTTCCAGGAAGAATTCTGTTCAGCTGCTGCCGGGGGATATTCTGCTTGTGCCCCGCGGGTGTCCGCACCGGGAGATCCCTTACAACTATGAAGGGCAGTCCTTTCTGAATCTGGTTTTTATCTGCAATGGAATTTATGCGGAAGTCCATCTGGCGAGAAGGGAAACGGTTACAAAGAGTGCCACATTCTGGACAGAGCACCGTCTGAGTATGCCGTCATTTTATTATACCATCCTTTCCGCATTGATACATCCCTGTATCACGGCATCATCGGATTTCCTTTTGTGTTCGCTGCTGCTTCAGATGGAGCATGATTTGAAGCTGAATATCCCCCCGTACAAGTATAACCCTCTGGTGGTCAGAACCTTGAATTTATTGAAGTTCCGGGGCTATGAGCCTCGGGATGGAGTCCGGGAACTGGCGGCAAAATTGAAGTGCTCTCCGAATTACCTGTCAGCCATCTTTCATCGTGATTACGGCAGACGCCTGACAGAAGTCCTTGTGGAGAAGCGTCTTGATGCGGCGTATGATATGCTGAGCAGCGGAAAGCTGAATGTGGCGGAAGCCGCCTTCAAGACCGGATTTCGTGACAGTTCTTATTTTTCCCGGTTGTTCCGGCAGAGATTCGGTATTTCTCCGAAAAATTTTAAATGCGGGGATCTCTGACCGAATCATTATGACTGTATCGGCCGCAGCCTGAGATACATCGATAATTTCAATGGTGCAAAGATTACAAATTCATCTGTGTTTTCTTTAAAAACATATCCTGCGCGGGGATACTGCTGCATGACGTTATGATCAGGAAATGCCGGCGGACACCGGTGATTGTGTCATGCAATCATTTCTGATTTTTTCTCTGGCGGTACCAGTCGGGGGTGATGCCGAGATTTTTGATCTTATAGTGAATGATCCGTTCTGACAAACCGAGCTGGCGGGCGGCTGCCGCGGCATTGCCGCTGTTGGCTTTCAGCGCTTCGACGATCAGTTCGCGTTCAAAGGAATTGACCAGCGTCTGAAAGTCCGCTTTTGCATTCGGGTGGATCACCGCCGTGCCGGATGCTTCGCCTGTCTGGAGGGAAGGGGGAAGGTCGTAGCCGTGAATCACGGTGTCGCCGGCGGTCAGGACCGCACGTTCGATGCAGTTTTCGAGTTCGCGGACATTGCCGGGCCAATGATAGGACATCAGCATGTTGATCGCAGGCGTTGAAATGCGCGCGATGCTTTTCCCGTGAAGACGGTTGTATTTTTCAAGAAAATGGTCTGCAAGCAGAATGATGTCGCTCGGACGTTTGTGCAGGCTCGGCAGGTGAATCGGGAAGACGTTCAGGCGGTAGTAGAGGTCTTCGCGGAATTTGCCCTCCTCCATCAGCTTTTCCAGATCCCGGCTGGTCGCCGTCAGCAGACGCACATCGACCTTGATTTCTTCGTTGCTGCCGACGCGCGAGAAGGTGCGTTCCTGAATGAAGCGCAGAAGCTTGACCTGGACATGCTGGCTCAGGTCGCCGATTTCATCCAGAAACAGCGTGCCTCCGTCTGCCGCCTCCGCACGGCCGATACGGCGGGAAACGGCTCCGGTGAACGCGCCTTTTTCGTAACCGAACAGTTCGCTTTCGATGAGATTGTCGGGCAGGGCGGCGCAGTTGACCGCGATGAACGGCTTGTCACGGCGTCCGCTGGACATCTGAATGGCGCGCGCGACGAGTTCCTTGCCGGTTCCCGACTCGCCACGGATCAATACCGTCGCGGAGCTGTTTGCAACCTGTCCGATCATCTTGTAGACGGCACGCATCGCATTGCAGTTGCCTATGATGTTGGCGGGGCGGGGCGTCGTGCCGAGTTCTTCGCGCAGGCGCATGTTTTCTTCGAGGAGCTGCCGCCGCTCGTCATATTTCCTGAGGCAGGAGGCGACTGCTTCCGCCATGATGTTCGCCACCGTGTCGAGCAGCCGGAGATCGCGCTCCAGTTCCTCTCTGTTTCTGCCGGAGCAGTCGATGCTGAGGGTGCCGATGACATTGTCCAGATGCACGATCGGAACGCAGATGAACGCAACATGTTCATTTTTGGCGCGCGCCTGCGTCCGTCCGAGAAATTCGGGTTCCTGAGAGATATCCGGGATCAGCGCGGGCTTGCCGGTCTGCGCGACTTTGCCCGTGACGCCTTCGCCGATCATGTATTTGCCGCGGCTGATTTCTTCGTCCGTGAGTCCGTTGGATGCCTCGATGACGAGTGTGTCCTCATGTTTCAGGGTGATGGTTCCGCGGATGAGCCCCATCTCCTTGCGCAGTATGTTCAGAATGTTGTTGAGGAGTTCGGAGACATTCAGCTCATGCACGATGGCATGGCTGATCTGGTTCAAAACCGCAATCTCGATATCGTTTCGTTCGGACATTCCCGGTCCCTGTCTTTCGGTTTGATTGAAAAGTCAATGGTGAAAAAGGAATATAGCGCAGACGTCCGGATTGTCAAGTTACAAAAATGTAAGAATGACAAAAATGTCATTACAAAAATGTAGGTTTTCCGGATGAAAAGATTTCTGCTGAATTATGGAAACTGTTTTTTTGAACTCAAAAAGATTGATTTTTTGAAAGTTGGCATGTAATCTGCTTAATGTGCAGGCATCAGTTTGAGAATCACCAAAACAATAGGAGTGAAGTGAGAATGAACGCTGACAGAAAGACGGCAATAGAAGGAATTCTTGCCCGTGAAGACAAGGAAAACATTCCCTTGAAACCCTTCACCACGGAAAACTTCGGAGAAGATGTGTTCCATTGCGGACGCATGAAAGAGCGTCTCCCGAAACCGATTTACCAGAAACTGATGGATACTGTCAACGAAGGCAAGGCGCTGGACCCCTCCATTGCGGATGCGGTCGCCCATGCCATGAAGGAGTGGGCCCTTGAAAAGGGCGCCACCCATTACACTCACTGGTTCCAGCCGCTGACCGGAACGACTGCGGAAAAGCACGATTCTTTCCTTGACCCTGCCGGGCCCGGACATGCGATTCTCTCTTTCTCCGGGAAGAATCTGATCGTCAGCGAACCCGATGCTTCGAGTTTCCCGTCCGGCGGCATCCGCTCCACCTTCGAGGCGCGCGGTTATACTGCATGGGACCCCACCAGCCCTGCGTTCATCAAGCGCGGACGCAATGGCGCGACTCTCTGCATCCCGACCGCTTTCTGCGCCTATACCGGGGAAGCTCTGGATAAAAAGACACCGCTTCTGCGGTCCATGCAGGCGCTTACGAAATCCGTCCGCCGCATGATGAAATGTTTCGGCGACGACGGCACAAAGAATGTGAAGATCACCCTCGGCGCCGAGCAGGAGTATTTCCTGATCGACGAACAGTTCTACTATGCACGCCCCGATCTCGTGCAGAGCGGGCGCACTCTGTTCGGAGCTCCTCCGCCGAAACATCAGCAGCTTGAAGATCACTATTTCGGCGCCATCAAACCGCGTATTCTCGCATTCATGACGGATGTGGATTCCGAGCTCTGGAAGCTTGGCATTCCCGCGAAGACGCGCCATAACGAAGTCGCTCCTGCGCAGTTTGAGATCGCCCCGGTATTCGAGGAGCTCAACCTTGCCGTCGATCACAACATGATCATCATGGAGGTGCTGAAGCAGACCGCTGAAAAACATGGCCTTGTCTGTCTGCTCCATGAAAAACCGTTCGCCGGAATCAATGGTTCGGGCAAGCACAACAACTGGTCGCCCGCCTATGGCAGCATCAACCTGTTGAATCCCGGAAGCGATCCGCATCAGAATGCGATTTTTCTGACTACGCTTTGCGCGATCATCATGGCTGTCGACAGGCACAGCGATCTGCTGCGGTCCGCGACGGCTTCCGCCGGAAACGATCATCGTCTCGGAGCCAACGAAGCGCCTCCGGCGATCATCTCGATCTTCATCGGCGAACAGCTCGCGGATGTGATCAGCCAGCTTGAAAAGGGCGACCTGAAGTCTTCGAAACATGCCGGGCTGATGAGGATCGGCGTGGATACGCTTCCGCCGCTGCCGCTGGATGCCACGGACCGCAACCGCACGAGCCCGTTTGCATTTACGAACAACAAGTTCGAGTTCCGCGCTCCGGGGTCCAGCCAGTCCTGCGCCGGTGCGAACGTGATTCTGAATACGATCTTCGCGGAAGCGATCGACGATATCGCCGCGCAGCTGGAAAAACTGCCGAAGGCGGATTTCAACAGCGGTTTGCAGAAAGTTCTGCAGAAGATTATCAAAGCGCACAAACGCATCATCTTCAACGGTGACAATTACAGCGAAGCATGGAAGAAAGAAGCCGCCAGACGCGGACTTCCGAATCTGCATAATACGCCGGAAGCCATCAAACCGCTGCTGGACAAGGACAATATGGCGCTGTTCGAGAAATACAATGTGTTCTCGAAAGTCGAGCTCCATTCCAGATACGAGATCTTCCTTGAGGAATACGAGAGAAAGATCCGGATCGAAGGCGAACTTGCCCTCAATATGGTGCGGACGATTATCCTTGCCGCGGGAAGCCGCCAGCTTTCCGAACTGGTCAAGACCATTGCCGTGATGGACGGATGCGGCCTGAAGAGCGGTCTGGCTTCCCAGAAAGACCTTGCCGAGAGGATCGGCAAGCTTCTGGACGGAATCACGGCGGCAGCCGCGAAACTGGAAAAGGTTCTTGCGAAAGATGAAAACGGTGTCGGAGTTGCGGATGCTCTCTGCGAACTTCGCAAACTGGTCGATACCCTGGAAAAGCAGGTCGATGACGATCTCTGGCCGCTTCCGAAATACCGGGAGATGCTTTTCATCAACTGATCAATTGAATTCTCTCTCCATGATTACCGGCTGATTCTCTCTCTCGCAGCCGGTAATATGATACACCCCCACACTGGCGGGGACCTCATCCCGAGGTCCCCGCTGCTTTTTATCATCCGGTCTGCTCCGACCTCTGCCGGATTGCCGCATAGCCTGTTTTTTCATAAACTCTCCGGAGAATTTTTCTTTTTCTCTTTGAAATTTCCGTTTCCGGATGCTATTTTCCTCAACTGTATGCAAACAAGTGTTACCATCAATCAAGGAGAAATTTCATGAATGTCAAATTCAGAATCTCATGTGCGGCGGGGCTGACCGCATTGGCGGCGCTTTTCCTGAGTGCATGTTGTTGCGGATGCATCACTGCCGGAGAGTGTACGAAGACGGAAGCCGTTCCGGAACAGCCTGTGAAGAAAGCGGAGGCTCCGGCAGAGAAAGCCGCCGCGGTAAAGGCGGAACCGGCAGCGCCGAAGCAGGAAAGGCCTGCTTATGAGAGTTACCGTCTCAAGGTGACGCCGGCGGAGAAGAAGAATATTTATAAAACCGGTGAAAAGATTCGTTTCAATATTACGCTGCTCGACAAGGCGAAACAACCGGTCTCAGGGCAGAAAATCGGGTATGCGGTATCTTCCGGCGACGGCAAACTTCAGAAGAATATCATCACGACGACGGACGGCAAGCCGCTGGTTTGCGAAGCATCTCTGGACAAGCCCGGCTGGGTTCAGGTCCGTGCTGTGCTCCTGGATGAAAACGGCAAGCCTCTTTTGAAGCGCAAGAAAGTGATCATGGCGGGCGCGGGCGCGATGGTGGAACCGGAAAAGATCAAAGCCGGCTGTGAAGAACCTGCGGATTTCAGGAAATTCTGGGACGATCAGAAAGCCGCTCTTGCCAAAGTTCCTGTAAAGGCGGCGAAAGTGGAGGTTCCGGTGAAAGGGAAACAGGCGGGAAAATTCAAATGCTATGATGTGAAGGTGGATTGTGTGGACAACGTTCCGGTTTCCGGTTATCTGACGATACCCGCCGGGGCGAAACCCAAAAGTCTCCCGGCTGTGGTTTCCTATCATGGCGCAGGTGTTTACACTGCAAATAAACCGATGAGAGACAATGCGATTTCTTTTGACGTCAATGCGCATGGGATTCTCAACGGACAGCCGAAGGAATACTATAATAATCTGAAAACGAATGAGTTGCGCGGATATCCCCATAAAAATAAAAATGACCGCGACAAATTCTATTTCAAGAATATGTATCTGCGTGTCCTCCGCGCTCTTGATTATGTGAAAACGCTTCCTGAATGGGATGGTAAAAATCTGATTGTCATCGGATCAAGTCAGGGCGGTGCGCAGGCGATCGTTGCGGCGGCGCTTGACCCGCAGGTTTCTCTCTGCCTGACGGGTGTTCCGGCATTGAGCGACCATTGCGGCAATCTTGCCGGGCGCCAGTCCGGCTGGCCGCGTCTGTTTGCCGTCAGGGACGGCAAGCCGGCGGATGCCAAGACTGCGGAAGTATCGAAGTATTATGACAATGTGAACTTTGCCAAGTACATCAAAGCCCCGGTCTACATGACTGTCGGCATGATCGACCTTACATGTGTTCCGACTTCCGTGTATGCCGTGTTCAACAATCTTCCTGCGGCAACGGAGAAGCATATGACGATTTTCCCGACCGAAGGGCATGTCGGCAAGAATCCGGCTGGGTACAATGCGATGAATAAGATTCTGAGACAGGCTGCGAAAAAGTAATCTGAAACACAGTCTGATGAAAGGCGGAAGTTTTCCTGAAGCTTCCGTCTTTTTTTCTGCCCTTTCTGCGGACTTTACGACAGCCGTATTGCAAATATTTTTTCCGATTTATGGATTTTTTTCTGTTATCCCTATTGACAAATCCGTAAAATACATTATAATTTATAAAAGAAGCAAAACAAGGGGTTGTTTTTTTATGGTTTCTCTGTCCGACATCGCAAAGGAAGTGAAGTTCAACGTGTCTGTGGTCTCACGTGCGTTGAGCGAGAATCCCGATAAACATGCCGTTGTCAAAGCGGAGACCCGCGAGCTGATACAGCGCACCGCCATGCGCATGGGCTACCAGCCCAACCGCCAGGCGTCGTTCAACGGGCGCAAACGCTGTGCGACCATCTACTGTTTTCTGCCGGAAAACGCCGACCGCCTGACTGCGGATCTGATGTACGGCATTGTCCGTGCGGCGGGAGAGGAGAATTTCCCCTTGAAATTTTATCGCGGCGGTTCCGAATCCGATCTTTCCGGATTTCTTTTGCGCATGATCGACGGTATAGACCATTCCGGAGTGATTACCTATCCGCCGTTCGCGCTTACCGGAAGCTGTGCCGAAATGTTGAGAAAATATCATGAGAAACGGAATACCATTCTGCTGCTGAATACTCCGACAAATACCCGGAAGGGCAGGGTGGACGCGGAATTCCGTGCAATTCCGCAGGTGAATATTGACGAGGCTTACGGCGGGATGCTTGCGGCTGTGCATCTGCTGAAACAGGGGTGCCGCGAGTTCCGCTACTCCTATCTGGAACCGATGCCCTACAAATCCCGTATCGACGGTTTCCGCATGGCGCTCAAACGGGCGGGATTTACGGCGGAGGAGCTCAGGACTCCGGAAGATTACCGTGAGCTTGCAAATTCAACAGTCAGGACGGGTATCTATGCGGACCGTGACGTGCATGCATTCAATATGCTGATCCATCTTGCCCGTGTCGGCATCACGCCCGGAGACCGTGTCCTGCTGGTCGGCAACGATGACAAGCAGCAGAGTAAATATTCCCTGCCGCGCCTTTCGACGGTGCACCAGCCGACGATGGAGGAGGGAATGCTGGCGGTAAGGAAACTGATCCGCATGATCTTCGGCGGGAAAGAGAAAACGGAGCTTGTCAGGCCGTATCTTGTTGTAAGGGAGAGTTCGGGCGGAGGCCCGGATGATGAAATCATATACGGTTTTCCGGAAACGACAGAAAGCAAAGACGGGAAACTGCCGCAGGAACTGATATGACCGGTTTCGTTAAAGAAAAGGGAGGAATGAAATGTTGAATCCGTGGAAAAGAGAGACTCTTGCCTTGACAGAGTTTTTTATCATGAAAATTTGCAGAGGATGCAGTCTTCCATGTTCTGCAAAGAGGGAAAGACGCTGTCTTCCCCGCCGTTCCACGCCAAAATGGAAAAGGAATCCCGCTTTGGTTTATTTTACATTGATTGAGTTTCTGATAAGTAAAACTTATGAAAGGGGTATTCCGTTCCGGCGGAAGCAAGGCGGGGCGAGAGTTCCATTCCGCGCCGCGGATTGCGATTCTGCCCTGTTCATGAAAGACAATGACAAAGTGAAGTATTCGCTCCGCGAGCACCGGAGGGATGTAACGCAAAGAACAAGTCTGAACCTGGATTCGGAATTCTGTCCTGATGAAAATGTTTTCAGGGCCTCGCGGAGCGAGTCCCCCCACCATGATTTTGTTTCCAATGTCGAAATCTGCCGTAATTCGCGACTGGGAACGGTTTCCAAAAGAGGATGGAATCAATCCCTTTGCCTTTCTTCTTTCTTCTTCCTTCCATTGTTCAAATGTTTTCCTGCTCGATTGTTTGATTGTTTCCCCGTTCCTTCTTCCTTCTCTGTTCCCTGTTCAATATTCTTCCTTCGCAGGGTGAAAATACGAATTTTCACTTTGATCGAGCTCCTTATCGTGATATCAGTCATCGCAGTTCTTGCCGGAATGCTTCTGCCTGCGTTGAACAAGGCAAGAGAACGGGCGCGAAGCACTGTGTGCATCAACAATCTGAAACAGCTCGGCACAGCCGGGACTCTGTACCGTGATGACAATCAGGGCTACTTCAATCCGATCCGATATCTGCAATACGAGGGACAGCGGGTTTTCTGGCCTTACTATTTTGTCAAAATGTATCTCGGCAATCAGAAAAATGCGTTGATCTGCCCGACGGATTCGACGTTTGTGGGTGTGGAACCCATCGGCCCCTTGAACGGACAATGCTACGGGTTGAACATGTCTACTGTTTCCGGCGGATATTCTTTTGACAATTCGGATGCCGACACCTATCTGGCCTCCCCGCTGAAAGAGAGTGAGATCCTGCTTCCCGATCAGACCATATACAGCGGCGATACCCGTTTGCCGAGCGCCGCCGGAACCGCGTCGCTGCGAACCGGGTATTATATGCTCGCGTCCTATAAATCACATGCCAGCGGACAGCTTGTGCCTGTGCATTCGCGCAGTGTGAATATCCTGTGGTGCGACGGACGTGTGAGCAGCATCGCCAGCCGGAGCGTATTGACTGCAATGGGGGGGTATACTTATCCGACCGCTTATGAGGATGTGGGGGTATGTTCCACTGCGAATGTCGCCGTCAATGGGAATACATACTGGAGCAGTAAATCCAAAGTCCGTAAACCAATAGGGAGTTTTTGAATATGAAAAAGATGATTGTGCCGCTTGCCGTTTCCACGGCATGTATTTTACTCACCGCATCCGGAACGGAAATGCCTGATTCCGGTCTGTTCGAGATGAAGAGCGGAGACTATACGGTGACACTGCTGCCGAAACGCGCCTGTTCACTTTCCGGATTCGCATATGACGGAATTCAGCTCTTTACATCGGATACGGCATCCGCCGGAAG
This sequence comes from Lentisphaeria bacterium, assembly GCA_003526375.1. Lineage (GTDB taxonomy): Bacteria > Verrucomicrobiota > Lentisphaeria > Victivallales > UBA1829 > UBA11452. Next base: position 12,434 of record DPDG01000049.1, on the reverse strand, counting down.
CGTTGTCCAGCCCCTGCGGACGCCGGAAAAGGTGTTGTCCGTGGAGTTGGAGGCGGACGGGGCTAAGATTTCCCGTGCGGTTTCTCCGGTAAGCGGAAAAAAACTGGTCTTCACAAAAACAAGCCTTCTCGACGGTCTGCGCCTGAAGACGGTTATGACTCTGACGCCGTCCGGTTTGATTTACAGCGTTTCCTATGAAATCGTATCCGGTGAGAAACCGTCTTATTTCTATCCCGTCACAATGCCGTGGAATACGGCGTTTACGGACTGGATCATGAATACGCCGTCCGGCGGCACGTCCGGGAATCTGGTTTCCGACGGCTCATGGTGTCTCAACGCCGATTTATCCTCTTATGCGCTCTACCGCCGGAACGGTGAAGTCGGGGTGGCGGCAGGCGTGAAGACTCCCATTCCGACGGCTGTGCGGAAACATGCGATATGGGATCACAAGACCTATCATAAATATTTTCTGTTTCACAAACTGCCCGAATGGAAAAAGGGATATCGGTCGCCGGTTTACACCATGGAGTTCCGCGCGTTCCGCTCCAATGTTCCCGCGTGGAGGAAAACTGCGTCGGAAACCATACGTGAAATGGGGCTGGCGCCGTCGGAGTCCAATGTGCGCATGAAGAACAACGTGACGATCGTGGAGGCGGGGCCCGTGTCGGGGCGGCGCGACTGGAACAATCCGAGGCGCGGCATTGAAGCATTGGATCCGGATTATGTGCTGCCGCCGTTCCGCCCGGTCGAGGCGAAAGGAGATACTGCGTCGGTGTGGAACCGGGAATACCGCATTTCTCCGTATGGGTTGATTGCGGAAGCCGGAATTGCCGGCGGAAACTTTCTGGCGGAACCGATGACATTCCGCACGGTCGTCAACGGCAGGGAGACCGTTTACAGAACCGGAGCGCCGCGTCTTGTCGAGAGCCGGAAAGGGCGTGCCGTGTTTGCAGGCAGAGCCGATTCTGATTTACTCTCTCTGGAAGTCAGGACTACGGTCGAGTATGACGGCATGGTGCGTGTGGACCTTGCGGTGGAACCGAAGCGCGAAGTCGTTGTCAACCGTCTGGAATACGCTTTCAGCCTGCCGGAAAAGAATGCCCTTTACATGCACTTTATCGGCTGTCCGAATGTGAACGGGCTCTCTATTATGGTGCCGTCCGAATCCATGAGTTTCAAGGTGCCGGAACGCGACGGGATATTTTTCAGGGAACCGTTCAAGACGCTGGTGTGGTTCGGGGACAACGACAAGGGTTTTCTCTGGTTTTCCGGTTCCGAGAAGAATTTCTACCCCGACGAACAGGCTGACCGCCCCGGGGCTCTGGAAGCCGTGAAAAAAGACGGAAAAGTGACCTTTACCGTCTCGCCTGTCACGAAGCCGCTGAAAACAAGCCGCCGGCTGGATTATACGTTCGGCTTTTTTGCGACGCCTGTGCGTCCGATGGGCAGCCGATGGCGCAACTGGCTTTTCACGACGCGGCGCGGCATGTACGGTTCTGAAAAATCGCATGGCGTCTGCGGTTCCATGCCGATGGTCTGGCCGGATGAATACCGTTCCACCGCCGCCCCTCTGTTCAGCAGGGAAAGCGAGGCTGAAATGAAGCGTTTTACAGAAGAACTTCATAAAAAGGGGCGTCCGGCGCTCGGATATTTCGATCCCATCCGCGTGCATATCGGATATCTCAAGTATCTGGACCGTCAGCCGAAAGGGCAGCAACTGAATGATCTGTTCCTTGCCAGGCCTGCGGGGGAGGACGCCTTTCTTTACCGTGTCCCGATTCTGCAGGAGAATATGAAGGCATGGCAGACGATACCGGAGCTGATTTACGCTTACGGCGCCTCCAAAGGCGGACGCGAGGTCCGTGTTTCCAGCGATTCCGGCTGGGCTGATTTCGCCTGTTTTCTCATGGAATGTTATGCGAAACTCGGTTTCGACGGAATGGGGGATATCGACAATTGTTTCCCGATCCGGGACATGAATCCGCTTCACGGAGCCGGTTATGTCGGGTTTGACGGGAAACGACGCTGCGAATGGGACTGGTTTGCGCGGCGCGATCTGATGAAACGTTTTGCCGCGGTGTTCCTGAAGGAGCGCGGGCGTGCCATTCTCGTTGCCCATGCGTCGGCGACGTGGTCCATTCCGTTCATGAGCTTCTGCGACGCCAACATGACGTTTGAACATTCCAATTCCGGCTACGTGGCATCGGAAAGATACTTGTCTGAGTATGCCTCGCACAATCGTGAACTGCGGGAGAAGCTCGCAAAAGGCGATCCCGCGTTTCTGCGTTATGCGTTTCCTCCGGAACGCTGGCGGGCGGAACTCACGGGGCGCCAGTTCGGCATACCGTGCGTCATTATGTCGAATCTCACGAAAAGCCCGCAACTGGACAAGAAATCGGCGGAGGGACTCGCCGCCGCCCGTGAGCTCACCGGGCGCATTGCCGCGCACGACTGCATCATGTGGCCGATCTGGTGCGACACGGCACCGATGATAACGCTTCAGAAAATCCGCGATGCGTTCGGGACCGCGGAACCTGACGTGGAGTTTCATCCCTACTGGTCACAGAAAAAAGTCAGGGCCGAAGGCTTTGCCGCGGGATACTATAAACGGCCCGGCAAGGCGCTGGTCATCATTGTCAATTTTGCGGACAGACCTGTATCCGGCACTGTTGATTTTTCTGCTCTCAAACCCGCAGGCATACGCAATGCCGAAACCGGAAAGTCCTTCCGGGACGGCGGCGTGCTTTCGCTGGCGGCAGGAGATTATGCAATATTTGAAACTGCGGAGAAATGAAAATGACAGATCTTTATTCGATCAAGGACCTCGGCGATTACAAAGTGTTTCTGCCGCCGGAAGGGTGGCGCGAAACACCCGGAGCGCGGGAGCGGCGGCGTCTCAGGGAGGAGGCGAATCGCGCTGCCGGAAACGAACCCGATGCGAAAATGCCGGAAATGCCTGTCACCGGAAGCTTTATCTATGCGCATCCGCCGAATTACAAAGGCGCGGAGGCGTTCCGCTATTCGCCTGCGGACTGGAGGCGCAAACTTTCTCAGCTCAAGGTGTTGGGAATTGATACCGTTATTTTCCAGGCTTCGCTGTGGAATGAATTGAAAGAATGTTACTATCCGTCGGAATATTTCAGGGACTTCAAGACGTGGAACGTGTTGGAACCGGCTCTGGAAGCCGCGGCGGAGCTTGGACTTGATTTTTATCTCGGAGGATATGGTTCCGTCACCTGCTGGCGCCGGAAGCTCGAAACCGGGACGATCCGTCAGGAAACCGAACGGCAGATGGCATGCTACCGCGAGCTGATGCGTTACCGCAGGCTGTTCAAGGGGTTCTATTTCGCGCCGGAATCCGCATATGCCGGCGAACGCAATCCTGAACTCGAAAAAGGGCTTTCCTGTCTTTACGAGCGCATCTTTTCTGAGATACGGTCCATAGACCCCTCACTGAAGATCATGATGTCTCCGGCGACGATATATTATCCCGGCAGAATGGGCGATATGGCGGCAAGCTGGAGCAATGTCTTTTCCGGTGCGCACCCTGACATTCTTGCACCGCAGGATTCCATCGGATGCGGTTGTATCACCATGCCTCATCAGGTCGAGGCTCTGAAAATATGGCATGAAATAACGGAGCGGTTCGGCATGGAACACTGGTCGAATGTCGAATGCTTTGAATGCTGTGCCCCTTACAACGATGAGAATTCCCGCCGCGCCGCCGGGCCGGAGCGTGTCCTGCGGCAAATGGCAAATGCAGAGCCGTTTGTGAAAAAACTCATCACATGGGAACTGCTCTATTATGCCGATCTCGGACTGCATCCGGCGGGAAAGGAATTCGTCGCCGGAGTCTTCGGGAAACACTTGAGTTCAGACGGAAGGATTTGAATATGGGAAAAATATGTTTCTTCATGTTGTGCATACTTGGATTTGTCGGAACGGTTCATGCCGCGGGCGATTACACTCTTGTATCGGGTGATTACAGAATATGCATCTCGCCGAAATACAAACATACGATCCGCAGTATTGAATGGAAAGGATATATGATCGGTACGGCAACCGGTTACTATGGAGCAATCGTCATCCCCGCACCCGGAAAATACATCGGCGCGGGGCATACCGAAGGGGGCGTTGAAGATGTAAAGTCCGTGATTGCCGTCTGCGACGGCAGGAAGGTCGATCCAAAGGCGGAAAAGGTCATACGGGGAGAACGGGTCATTGTGGAAAAAATTTCCGTATTCGACAATCTTCTGTTCCGGGTCCGTCTGGAGCTGACGCCGGAAGGATTGATTGAGACGAAACGGTTCGTCGCGCAGGCGGATCAGAAATTCCAGCTTTTCTATGCGCATATCTTCTGTTTCGATAAGAAGACCACGGATTATTTTGCCCGGACCGGCAGGGGCGGGCGGATTTCCGGGAAATTCACCGGGGAACGCGTTGCATGGCATATCAATTCAAATGTCAAATATGTGGCGCAATACAATGCGGAGAAGAAGACCGGCGTACTGCTTTATTATCCGACGGTCATAGAAGGCGCGGTAAGAAAGGCGTGTATCTGGGAAGTGCCGAAAGCTTACCATAAGTTTTACATGATGGCAAAAGTACCGGGGCATGTCCCCGCCGGATGGCAGTCGCCGGTTTATACCGTCATACTGCGCTGTTTCGAGTCGGAAAATGTTGAGGCTTTTCCGGCAAAGACCGATGCCGAAGCTTCCGCCGCCGCGGCCATGCCCGTTGCTCCCCTGCCGCTTGACGGACTGACCGGATGATTTGCTTGTCTTGCATTCGGAAAGCTGGTTTGACCGTTGGTGTTTCGCATCATGCTTTGCATCGGAGCCGCTCATTCCGGTTTGGGATGGCGTTTCCGGCATGAAACATGAAAAAAAGCCCCGGAACGATGTCATTCCGGGGCTTCCGCTAATGAAAACTTATTCTTCGGAAACGGCTTTTGCCTTTTCTGCATTTTTCATTTCAAGTTCGACGAGAGTTTCGCCGTTCTTGTGATGCTGCCGCTTGTCCAGATATTTGCGCGCCTGTGTGGCGGCTTTGAGGACGGCGGCGTCAATCGCCTTGTAGAGATCGAAATCTTCGACTTGCGCCTTGGCAGTGAGATTCTTGATGTTTACAACGATATCTGCGATTGCCCTGTTGCCCTGGACATCCAGGACCGCAGTTGCCGAAATAATTTTCAGCGGCAGGTCCGCAAAATCTGCTGTAAGAGCGTCAATGACCTTCTGCCTGATTTGTTCTGTGACATCGAAATGTCTTCCGCTAACTGTGATTTCCATAGCTACACCTCCTTTTTCGAGTGCTGTCTAAACATAAACCCCGCTTTCCGGATTTCAAGTTCAAACACAAGGAAAAGTGAATTTTTTCAAAAAGAGGGTTCCGGATCAGGGAAAAGTTCTTTGCAGCGCTGTGCTTTTCCCATATCATTCCGTATTTTTCCGGTAAGGCACAAGAAAACACCGGGGGCGATATGACGGATTGCCCAGCCATGCATACAATTTTTCATAAGCCGTGTCTGCAACCTGCTGCCTGGGCCGGTAGAATCCCTTGAACTGCGAAAGAAAGGCGATTTCCTGTTCCGTGCAGTTGAATGGGCGCAGATCGATACAGCGCAATTCCTGTTTCGGAAATGCGGAAGACGCCACACGGTATTTTTCCAGCTCCAGAACGGAGATTCCATTTCCGCATACGACGGCGGTACATTCGTGTGTCCTTGCCGCGTAATCTGCAAGTTGTTCACGGAGGGAAAGCGCCGGTTCGCCGGAAAGATGTTCCTCGTTGAAAATCCATTCCGGCTTAGTTTCCAGTCCGTGTTCCCGGCAGGCGCGGCAAAACTCATTTGTCCTGCGCCGGAAACCGGTTTTGCGTCCGGGAGGGCCAAGCCTGCCGCCGATGAAAGCGATTTTACGGTGACCGAGCTCTGCCAGTTCGCTCACACAGATTCTTGTCGCTTCCTCATCGTCTCCCATAACGGTGTTGACTCCCGGACAGTCATAATGGGTTTCCAGTGTGATGTGCGGTTTGCGCATTTCCGCAAGACGTTCCAGCAGCGGAATGCAGTCCATTGGAGAAAGCACTATGACTCCGTCGTAGGAGTGCAGTTCCCCGCCCCAGTCGCTGTAAAACAAATTGAGCATGAACTTTTCTTTTAACAAACGCCGGATGAGAAGCTGGCTTTCCATGCTGCCGTCTTCGGTTCCCGGACCATATATTGAAGCCAGGGAAATATTGGCGTCCATCGGAAGCGCAATTCCGATGGTGATGGGAGCGTCGACCCGTTCCTGTGCATCGTCTGCGATGATTGTGCCTGCGTGTTTCCGGCGAATGATCAGTCCGGCGGCTTCCAGTTCCTCCAGAGCCGTTCGCAGGGTTTTGCGCGAAACCCCCATCCTGTCGGCAAGCTCGATCTCTTTGGGCAGTTTCATTCCCGGCTGATATTTCCCGAGCTTGATTTGTTTGCGGATCGTTTCCGATACCAAGTCATATGCGTGCATTGCAACCTCGAAGTAAAACGATTATAAATCATCGGCTGAATACTTAATTATATTGATCCCTGCGGCAATTTCAAGAGTAGAAAAATAAAATATCAGCCGAAACACCGGGGATGACGTTGAATTTTTGCTGTCAGGCAGTCCCGTGCCGGGGGAGTTTCCTTCCTTTCTGCGCCGGCAGATCATGTCGCTGAAAGGAGAAGCTGTTTGCGCCGCGATGCGGGGGAGATAGTTTTATCTCGGTTCATCTGAGAATTTCTCAAAAAAACGGTTTCCGGGTGTGGTGTTCTGCACCGGGGCTGCTCATCTGTCCTTCTGCTTCTACGGGACCGTTCTCTCTGTGATTTCATGAAACAGCGCCGGTGCTTCGGCACTTGGCATGGTATGCTTTGAAGCGCATCGTCTTATGATTTCATTAATTCCCCGGATGAAGGTGATGGTCCTGTTATCCGGCAATTTGCGCGAACCGATATATTCCGGATTGACCGTGCTGATGGGGATTGTCTGATGCAGCAGTTCAATACAGTGTACATGGGCGCCTGCAATGTTCATGTTGACAAGGAAACTTCCCGGAACAGAGTTTATGCTGTCGAGCAGATTCCGTAGAATATTGTCGCGGATTTTTATGGGATCCTGTTCCATGGGGATCACATTGCCGTCCGGCAGATTGATTTCCCTTTGCGAAATGGATATTCTGCCTCCGGTTCCGCTGAGAGTGATCCGGCAGGGAAGGGGCGTTTCCGCGGATTTGCTGAGAATGAAGAAAAAATCAATTCCGTTTTCCGCTGTGGCATGGACCGCACCGGTATCGAATGATTCGATCTTTTGAGTGCGGTAGAGTTCTCCCGAAACGGAGCGGATTCCGATGGACGTATCAAAAGATGTTCCGCAAAGGAAAAAGGCGAGATTCAACTGATGGGCATTGCTGTTCATGAACGGAGAGTCGAAAATCGGCATTCCGTCGCAGTACAATTTTCCCGCCCAGTTGTTGCGCCGATAGTAAGAGTCGCCGGAAGTGGAGGAGGCGCAGGCGGTTATGCGTGTTATTTCTCCGATCATGCCGTTCAGTATCAGACGCTTCAAATGCAGGATCTCCGGACGGTAGAGATCCTGGAACGCCACAGCAGTGAAACGTCCGGTCTGTTTTTCCGCTTCCCGGATTGCTTCGACATCCGACATGACTGCCGCTGCCGGTTTTTCCACCAGAACATTCATTCCTGCGCGCATTGCCGCGATTGACATCGGCGCATGCATGGCGATACCGGTCGGAATACAGCACAAGTCTGCTTGTTCCGCAGCAAGCATATGACGGTAATCATCATATATACGGATTCCAAGCGCTTCCATTTCCGCGCATTTTTCCCGCTGATTCGCTTTGTCGATGACCGCTGCTGCGGCGAAGTTGAGTTTCCCCGCATGATGCCAACGCAGCAGATCACGATAATGAACGTCTCCGAATCCGGATACGCCGATCAGAACAACATTCAGCATGGTGTCTCCTTCCGCCTGAAAACTATTTTCCCGGAGGCGGATTCCCATCTCGGAGAGATTCGGATCATTTCTTTCCGCCGTTTGCTGTTGTTTCCGCAGGACATGCCCCGTAGCCGGGGAATCCGGACAGTTCAAAGGTCTTCACACTCAAGGGACCTTCTGTAAGGTTTTCCAGAGTTTCTGCATATTCCTTTGTCTTCATCGGATCAATAAAATGATGTCCTTTGAAAGTAATATCGGTGATGAATCTGTCATTTTTCCCAAGCCCGGTCTTTGCGTGGAATCTTTTCAAGCCTGCCATACTGTCCAGGCTGGGCGCATCTCCTTCGCCGCCGCAGTAACGCCATGGATCCTCCGGCGAAAAATACCAGAGATTATCATCCAGATCATAGTTCCCCTGCCGTGGATTCAATACTATACGTGCCGTACGGGCGAGCGTTTTGGCGCGTATCAGAGCGACAAACAGGTTTTTACGGATTGTAACCTTGGCATCTTTACGCTCTTTTTGAAGGGAAATATGCCGGATCAGCGGAACGTAGGAGGTGTTCCGGAAGATCGCAAGGTTGCCGTTGTAAGCGCCGCTGATGGAGGTTACTCCGGAAAGAAGTACATTGTCCGTGACGGATATATTGTGACAATTCACAATTACCAGCGGATTCTGATAGGTTCCGTTCCCATCCAGCACACATTGCGAGAGGCTGATATGCCGCGAGTCCCGCAACTGAATCATTCCAAAATCCATGCCGCCCCGGCAGGAATACTGCTTGTTGGCAAAATGACGCAGTACAAAACCGCTCAAATTGATGTATTCCAGATTCTGTATGCAGATCCCTCCGGGGCGCAGATAGTTGGAACCGTCGAGAATCACCGTTCCGGGGATTTCCGCGCGAAAGGTGATCGGCGCACCGGGGCGTCCCGGATTTTCCGGAACCAGAGACTGATGATAGATTCCGGGGCGGATGAAGACCGTATCTCCCGGTCTCGCCTCGGCTGCCGCTTTTGCCAGCGTGCGCCATGGTCTTTTTTCGCTGCCGTCCGCCGCATCGGAACCATTCTGGGCGACAAAGAGTTTCCGGTGCGCGGCAGAGTATGGCGGAACCGTGAAACGGAAAATTTCTCCTCTGGCAACGTTTCCGTTGACTTTCCGGATTCCGATCCCGTTTTCATACAGCAGCGGTTCTTCCGGAATGACAATCCGCGCATAGTAGTCTTTGCCGCTTGTCAGTCCATACAGATTGACTCTGTGAAACAGTTCGCCTGTGGAGTATGCCCTTTGCGTCATTTCCGGCGTGGTCCCGTATTCCAGAAACGAAGAAACCGGAATCGGAGCCCACCATTCGTCACGTTTCCGGATGGCATCTGTCGAAAAGCCGGGCAGTTCCCAGCGCACGGTCGCTCTGTCTCCGAAAGTCCGGATGCGTCCGGCAGGCACGGCGGTTGCACGGGAGGACGGTTCCGGATCAAACGGACCCTCCAGCCAGGGGGATTCCGGATGATAGATATTTTTGAGATTGTCAAACGAACAGCGGAACAGCACCGCATTTGCGGAATCGTCAATCCGTCTTCCCGCAACACGTTTCAAACGGATGTCTTCACACTGCTTCAAATTCAGCGTATCCACTTTGATATTGGCGAGTTCGATATTCCGTGAACCGGAGATATCCAGACTTTTGAATACGACATGCGGATTGCTTCCCAGACCGCGGATTGTTACTTCCTTTCCACTCCACTTGACATTACCGTAATTTCCCGGCGCGAGATAAAGTGTTGTGCCCGGCAGCAGTTCGCGCGCCGCACGTGCGAAAGTGCGGAAAGCGGTTTTCCGGCTTCCGCCGTCGGCATTGTCGCTGCCGTCCACGGCAACGTAAACGACCGGGGCGGAACCGGGATAAGCTCCCCTCCCGGAATTTCCGTCATGTCTTTGCAGGCGGAAATCATAGTATTCCGGAGCGCAGAATACCGGTTTGTTTTTGCTGCCGAAAATCAGGTTGGACGGATTGTCGTCATAAACACGCGAGGGCGCCTCGAACGTATTCGCCGTGTCTGTAATCGGACGCCCTCCGGAGAGGTCACTGTAATTTAACAGACTGCATCCCAGTACGACATTCCGCTCTGCCAGACGCGGGGGACGGGAGGCTTTGTAGTAAAGTCCGAGCCTTGCATTGACGATGATATTGCCTCTGGCGGTACAGTGTTCTGCACCGGAATAGAAGCGCAGACCGTGGACTTCCGTATCGGCGATAATGTTATTTTCCGCAAGACAATACTTGGATTTGCCTCCGAAAAAGAGTTGTGCCGCCTCGCCGTATCCGCGCGCTTCGTTGCGGAGGAAGAAGCAGTTCCGCGCTGTGCAGCCGATGCTGTTTGCCGTAAATGCCACGCCGCCGGAGTTGTAATGAAAATGACAGTTTTCCACGAGAATGTTTCGTGTCCGGATCGTCCTGATTGCCACCGCCAGTGACGACAGCCGGGGATTTTCATGCGCCGAGCCGCAAAACGTCAAGTTTCGGATTACGACATGTTCCGCTGTGTTCAGTTCAAAGAGGTATCCGCTCCGGACAGTTGCCCTCAACCCCTTTCCCGGTTTGCATCCGGTGAAACTGTGACAGTAGAGATAGTGTTCTTTTCTGTCGTAAAAATATGTTCCCCGGAACCGTTCCATGTCATCCGCTCCCGGCGCCGGCATCATGTTCCGCTTGTTTGCCAGATCGGAAATGCCGTATGTATCTTCTGCCCAGGCGGCACGGTAAACAAACGGTTTTCCGGGAACAGGCTCCCATGTGACCGTGTCCAGCGATTTCCATGCGGTGACAAGAGTGTTTTCTCTGTCTTTGCCCTGAATGACAATAGGGGATTCCTGTGTCCCCCGGCAACGGATTGCAACGGTTCCCTGGCGATAGACCCCGGGAAGCAAGGTCAGAGTGTCTCCCGGGCGCAATGCCTGAACCGCTTTCTGAAGCGAGTCCGCAGGTGTAACGGTATATTCTGCCCCGTGCAGGAAAAACGGAACGGACGCCATCCATATCATGATCAGTTTTTTATTCATTTCTGTTCCTTTCTGAATATTGCAGTTACCATTGGTTTTCATAGACGGGGTTCCAGCGTGCGCTGTCCGCCGGAAGCCAGAATGAGGTGGCTTGCCAGCCTGCATCGGAACTGCCAAAGTAGGTCAGGGGAAGCGTTCCGTATCTGCGGTGTTCCGCGTGTCCGTCAAGGAACACCACGATGCAGCCGTTGTTATGCCTCCACGCGAACGGGTAAGAGCCGGATTGCTGATAATTGACAAGCGGATATGTGTCTGCGGATTCGGAGAAATAACAGCTGCGCGATGGCTTTGTGCAGCGTTCAAGCTTGACGCAGTTCTGTATTTGCCCGTTCAATCCATAGAAATAATGAGTCGCAGCGGAAGCCGGGAAGGCGGATGGACAACTGATTTTTGTCGTGATTTTCTTGCCGCTGCGGGAAAATGCGACTCCTCCGATAACGCTGTTGTCTACATCGGGAAGCTTTAAATAATGCCATAGGGTGCCGCGTCCGCCTCCGCGATACCATTCTCCGGAACCGGGGCGTCCTCCTCCGGTCCCGTAAGGAACCGTGTATCCATTATAGTCATCGCAGTAGAACATGCCTGCCTTGCCCAGTGCCATCATATTGTTCAGGCAGGAGATTTGTTTTGACTTCTCTCGGGCACTGTTCAGCACAGGCAGAAGCATTCCGGCAAGAATGGCGATGATCTGTATTCTGTGAAGCAGATGAAAAGTTGCAAATCTTTCATTATTAGATAGTTTCATTTCTGATACTTCATAAAGGCAAAGTTGCTGTTGGAATTTCGTTTTACGCAG
>DPDG01000049.1:0-198 GCA_003526375.1 Lentisphaeria bacterium | reverse complement strand
TCGTGTCTACAAGGAGAACGGAGTATTTTTCCTGCAATACACGACAAGGGATCATAAGCGTAAAGCAATGATTTTGCGAGAGGAAAACGGTACTAAGATCACGGAGGAGCGCCGTGCGGAGAGTGTAGCCCGGGAATTTCTGGAACGCCAGAAACAACTCAAGGAAATCGAGAGCCGCGAGGAATACCTTGAGGAGAA
>DPDG01000039.1 GCA_003526375.1 Lentisphaeria bacterium | reverse complement strand
AACTATAAAAAGGTGGTTATCATGAGAAAAAAAATAGGATTGAGCCTGCTCCTGTTTGCAGGAATCTCAATGGGAATTCAGGCGGTGGAAATTCAAGGTAAAATTGACCGTATGAATGGACGTTATGTCTGCGGAGAAAATGTACAATTCACTTTTCATGTGCTGGATGACAACAAGTTGCCACTCAAGAGCGGGCAGCTTCAGATCGTGCTTTCCAATGACGGCGGGCAAAAGATGTTCAATCAGACCTTTGACCTTGCGGCAAATTCTGAAATCAAAGTAAGCGGCACATTGAAAAATCCCGGTTTTCTCCGCGCGGTTGCCTCATTGAAAGGACAGAAGAAATGGAATGTGCAAGGAGCTGCGTTTGAACCGGAAAAAATCATGTCCGCACGTCCGGCTCCGGCAGATTTCGACAATTTCTGGCAACAAGCCCAAATAAAGCAGGAAAACACCCCGGCTGATCTGAAACTTACTCCGTTACCGGAAAAATCGCGTTCACATTTTGAGGCCTATTCCGTAAGCGTTGCCGCTCCCGGCGGTCGGGTCTACGGTTTCCTGACTGTTCCCAAATCGAAAACTCCAGTTCCATTGCTGGTAATGGTTCCCGGAGCAGGTCCCGGCTTCGGGGGACCGCAGGCGCCGAGAGCCCAAAACAGAATTGCGTGTCTGGTGATGAATGTCCACGAATATGACCCTATGACTCCCGGGAAAACAGTCAATGAACTTTATAAAGAAGATCAGCAGAAAGGCTATTATCCCTGTCGGGATGCGGCGGACAGGGATAAATATTTCTATTATCGGGCGATACTCGGAATCAATCGTGCAGTCAGCCTCATAGCAAAACTGCCGGAGATCGATGAAAAACGGATCGGGATCGCAGGCAGCAGTCAAGGCGGTGCATTTGCGCTGATTCTCAGCGGACTGAACCCATTGATCGGAAGCGTGGTCGCCAACGTCCCAGCCATGTGCGATCATTACGGCTGGCAGGCAGGGCGTCAGGCTGGATGGCCGCAGATACATTTCAATTCTAAAGGCAAGGGTGATACAACCGCCGGCTACTATGATGCGGTGAATTTTGCCCGCAGCATCAAGGTTCCGACTTGGATTATTGTCGGTTTTGCCGATACGACCTGCCCGCCGTCTTCCGTCTATGCCGCCTGGAATGCAATTCCTTCCCGGAACAAACATATCATTGATGAAATCGGCATGGGACATCAGGTTCGGCCGAGCTACAATCAGGCTCTGAATAAACAGGAAGTACTTCTGTTGAAATAAACTTAAAAGGATGAAAAGAAAATGAAAAACAGCATCTGCAATCTTGTACGAGTGAAAATAATGATTTTCACACTGATAGAGCTCTTAATCGTTATTTCGATCATCGCAATTCTTGCGGCAATGCTCCTGCCTGCATTGAACAAAGCCCGGGAATCGGCACGGAGAACCTCCTGTGCAGGAAATGTAAAATCGCAGGCAAGCGCCGTCCTGATGTATCTTTCTGATTACGATTACTTTCCGAGTTTGAATGCACGGGGTGATTTCAGCAGCTGGAAATTTGATATCGCCCCTTACCTGAATATTAAGATGAAAGAGGTACCCCTTGCTGCGGACAGAGCAATCCTTTCCACGGGGGCACTGAAATGCCCCGCATGGAAACCTGAACAACTGTCCGTCGCTCTGGATGCCAATCATCCGGAGTATGAAGGGGGGTATGGCTATATGTTTTACTCCAACAATGGATTAGGCTATATCGGTTCAACAGCAGTCACCTGGACTAAAGCCAGCAGAATAGGGCGTCCAAGTGAAACGGTCATGACCGGTGATGGCGCAGATAAGACTCTGACCGGAATTGCACAGGCTCCTGTCATGTATTATCCAACTTACTCTCCAGTCGGCATCGGAGACCGGCATTCCAACGGTATTGTAACCTCCTGGTGTGACGGTCATGTGACCTGGCTGCCGCGCAGTGAGCTGATTATGGGAAAAAACAGCAAGGAATATTCTGCCAACGGCAGCAATTATTACTGGTATGCCGGAAAAAAATAAACGGGGGAGTTTTTTCATGATTTATTTCTTTGCAGATGATCATTTTCAAAAATTTTGCGGTCGCAATATTTACAAGTGCCTGCCCGATATGCTGAAAAAGCGAATATTCTTCTCTGAAAATGATCCGGAATATCTTGAAAGCGGTATCTGGGAAAAGGACTGTGAACTGTTGATTCTGCATGTGATCGGGGGAACGGGCGGCATTCCCTTGCCCGGCGATGGTGCAGAACGCGCGATGCTCCGCTATTGCATATCGGGAAGGCCGATGCTTTTACTTCATGGTTCCAGCGCGGCATTCTGGCATTGGGACTGGTGGCGGAAGATCGCAGGACTGCGCTGGGTCCGTCCGGAAGATCCGGATCATGTGCCGAAATCTGTCCACCCCCATCATCCCTGCCGGATCGAAGTTGCAAAAGTCCGCCATGAACTGGCACGGCAGCTGAAACCATTCAATCTTCCTGAGGATGAGATCTACATTGAACTGGAGCAGACTTCACGGGTTACAATTCTGATGAATACACATATTGAGGAAGGAATCTATCCGCAGTGTGCCGAATGTATCGGTCCTGCGGGCGCGGAGATCATTTCATTCATTCCGGGACACCTCCCCGCTGCATTTGAAGTCCCGGAACTGACCGGCAATATCACAACCATTATTCAATATCTGCTAAGGAGGTCATAAACATGACACGCACACACTTTCTTATCCTGACAGCTGTCATACTGTCTTTTCAGTACGGACATGCGGCAGAGCCGCCGGAGTGTCCGGGAATCGAAACCAGATTTCTTATCCGGGCACGGGCTGAACGGTCGCAAAGGCCTTTGGCGGAACGGAGAATCCGTATTCTCGAGAAGAAAAAGCCGGAATTGCTCGCCATGCCGCTTCAGAATGTCGTTGACGGCAAAAAACTGGTTGCCCCGTCAGGAAACAAACATGACTACATTTCCGTCGGAACTTACTGGTGGCCCAATCCTGATACGCCTGACGGGCTGCCCTATATACGGCGTGACGGAGTGACCAATCCCGACAGCAAGACCTATGACAACAACCGAATCAACAAACTGAATCAATGTGTCAATGAGCTGGCGCTTCTCTGGTATTTTACGAAAGAAGCAGAAGTTGCGAAGCGCGCTGTTGCACAGCTTCGCAGTTTTTTCCTTGACCGGGGAACCCGGATGAATCCGCATCTGAAATACAGTCAGTGCGTTCCCGGTGTTTCGCCGGGGCGTGTCTGGGGACTGATCGACACCTTATGGCTGACGGATGTTGTCAACGCTGCCGCCCTGCTCCGGGAATCTGAAGCGATGACCGGAGATGATTATCACAGTCTTCAGGCATGGTTCAAGGAATACACGCACTGGCTGCTGACAGATCCAATGACAGTTTCCGACCGGACACGCAGTCAGAATCATGGGCTTTCCTACCAACTTCAGATTGTCATCTTCTCCGGTTTCGCCGGAGATCCCGGGACGGCGAAAAAACACGTGGACAAGATGCCGGATTTGATTGTGCAGGCAATTGATGAGAAAGGATTTCTTCCGCAGGAAACAGCACGGACAGAATCCTGGATTTACTCCGTATTTGCAATGGACATTATCATGAAACATGCCTGTGCCGCCCGCAAATACGGAGTGGACCTGCTGGACGGAAGCACACTTTGCGGACAACGTATCCGTATGGCGGCGGAAAAACTTTCCGGTTACATTAAGAACCCGGAACTTTGGCCCCATAAAGTATTGACGCCGATCCGGCCGGAATATCTTGCCGGTGTTCTCCTGCGAATGCATGCGCTGACTGGAGAAAAGGTCTGGCTGGACCGCTATCAGACACTGAAAAATCCGAAGCCGGACCGTGCCGCAGAGATTTTCTATACTCCGAATGAATCCGAAAAACAATAAAAATACAGGTTGAAACAACATGAAAGATCTTCACATTCACATGTCGGGAGGACGCAAAGATTCTCCGAAAGAATTCAAAGAAAAATGCCTTGCCGCAGGAGTTGACGGAGGAGCAGTATTCAGTCTCTGCCCGCAGATGATACGTCCTGAACCCGGCGAGGATCAACGCTGGCAGGCGCGTATGGAACAGATTTTGGAATTTACTTCCGGCGCGGAAGGCTTCCTGCCGATTTTTTATATTGATCCCACTGAAATTGATGCAATGAAGCAGATTGAAGCGGCGGCAGAATACGGTTTTGCCGGATTCAAAATCATCTGCAGTCATTTTCTTCCGGGAAACATACTGTTGCCGCTGTGCTCCATGGCGGAAACGGGACTGCCCGTGCTGTTTCATTCGGGGATTCTTTATGATGAACGCTGCTCCTCCCGGAACAACCGTCCGATTGAATTTGAATGTCTGATGGATGTACCGAATCTGCACTTCTCCATGGCGCATGTCTCCTGGCCCTGGTGCGATGAACTGATTGCCCTCTGCGGCAAGTTCAATCATTTGGATGAAGCCATGCCCGGCCGCAGGAGCCGTATGCATTTTGACATTACGCCGGGAACACCGCCGATCTTTCGACGTGACGCTTTGTTCAAGATCTTTCTCTCCGGCTATCCCGTGGAAAAACGTGTAATCTGGGGAACGGATAATGTCGCAAACAACTACAACATCGACTATGCGCGCTATTGGGCAAACCTGGATCGGGGAATCATCGGCGAGATTGCACAGAATGCTGAAAGTTTCCGCTGTCCGGGGTGTCCCGAACGTAAATTCAACAGTCTCTGGGAGGCGGTTTCTGAAAACAACTTCCAGCGTTTCTTTGGCAAACAGGAAGGAGGGGCGGCATGATCCGGATTGGAGTGTGCGGTCTGGGGCTCCGTGTCGGACAACTGATCCGCGAGTCCCTGAATGCCTGCAATATTGATTTTCGTGTAGTTGGGGTAGTCGATCCGGATGAACCGCGGGTACGCAGCCTGATGCGGGCGGAAGATCGTGATGCAAAGTTTTTCAGCTCCGCCGACGAGATGATCCGCTCCGTAAAGCCGGATGCGCTGATGGTTGGCACCCGCTGTCATCTGCATACGCCCTATGCGCTGGAATTGGAGAAATACCATCTGCCAATCTTTCTGGAAAAACCTGTCGCCAACTCCATGGAGCAGGCGCTGGAGCTGGAACGGGTTTACCGAGACAGTGCGACACCGGTTCTGGTCAGCTTTCCTCTGCGCCTGACTCCGCTTCACCGTCGTGCGGCAAAGATGATCCGCACCGGCGCGGTCGGTGAAGTTCTCCATATCACGGGTTTGAACTATGTCCCCTATGGTACGGTTTACTATGAACGCGGCTATCGTGATTTCAAGATTACACAGGGCCTTTTTCTTCAGAAAGCCACCCACGATTTTGACTATATCATGGACCTTGCCGGATCGCCCATTGTGAACATCTCCGCGAATTGGCTGCGCGGACGTGTCTTCGGGGGAAAACGCCCCGCCGGACTTCGTTGCTCGGAATGTCCGGAGTCGGAAACGTGCCGCGAGAGTCCGGAAAACCGCAGGCGCAACACTTCCGGCGGCGTCTGCGAAGATCACCTTTGCGTCTTCAGCGAGGCGTGCGGCAATGTTTCCGATGGCATTAACGAAGAAGCATCCAATTCGATCTTCGAATTTGAAAACGGCGCCATCGGAGCCTATGCCCAACTGGTTTTTGTCCGCCGTCAGGGAATGCGCGGCGCGATTGTATCCGGAATGGAGGGCAAACTGTCTTTTGACTGGTATACCAATGAGCTGGACTACGTGGAACACCATGAGCCGTATGAATCAAAAATTTCTCCGGCGAGCAACCCGGATCATTTCGGCGGCGACATCGAACTCGCCCGGAATTTTTTCGGAATGATACGTAATGGTGAACCTCCTGCGGCTTCCATCCGCGACGGTCTGCGCAGTGTGTTCACCTGCCTTGCCGCACGCGAAGCAGCCATGACCGGCCGGCGAGTTCCCGTAAGACAAATTAAATGGTAATGCTCATGTGCAGTTCAAAAAAGATCTGGTCTAACGGAACGCTGACTTATACTTTAACGGGATTGGTCGTGCTGTTTGTGTTTTTGCTGGTCGGCGATTTTACCTGGGCGTTGAGGGAACGTTCCGCCGGAATGATTGCCCGCATCATGCTGAAGAAGTTCGGTGCGTCGGACTTCCTGAACGGGTTGATCGTTGTTTCGATACCCACTGTCATCGGGTTGTTCCTTGGTCCGATCATCAGCTACAAATCGGACCGTCACCGTGGACGCTGGGGACGGCGTATCCCGTTTCTTGCGTTGACCACCCCCATTGCGGTCGCGGGACTTGCCGGCATGGCTTTCAGCCCATTGATAGGACAATGGCTCGGAGAACATTTTTTCGGGCGGGAACATGCGATCCTGCTTTCGATCGCAGTCTTTTGGATTCTGTTTGAATTCGGTGCAATCGCAGCGAATTCAATCTTCAGCGCTCTGATCAATGACGTTGTCCCGCAGGAACTGCTCGGGCGCTTTTACGGTCTTTTCCGCATTGTCAGTCTCGCAGCAGGAATCATCTTCAATTACTGGTTTCTCGGCAAATGCGAAACCCACTATACGATGCTTTTCCTTGGGGTGGGCATTATTTACGGCATCGGTTTTACTCTGCTGTGTCTGAAAGTCCGCGAAGGTGAATATCCTGATCCTCCAATGCCGGAGGATGGCAGAAAAGGCATTCTGGGGGCAGCTGCAAGTTATTTCCGTGAATCCTTCGGACATCGTTATTACGTTCTTGTTTTTATTTTCCTGATGGTTGCCGGGTTTGTCTTTATGCCGGTCAATATTTACTGCGTTTTCTATGCAAAACAGCTGAATGTCACCATGGACAGTTATGGCAAATTTATCGCATACTCCTATGTCATCTCCTTTGCCCTCTCTTACACTTTGGGAGTGCTCGCAGATAAATTTCATCCTTTGCGGTGCGGACTGGTGATTATGTGTATCTATGCTGCGACCTCATTTCTGAGCGGATTCTGCATTACCGACGAATTGACATTCGCCACAGCAGTTATTCTGCACTGTGTCATTTCCGGTTCTTACTTTACCCTCACAGCCTCTTTGCCTCTGCGACTTTATCCGAAAAGCCGATTCGCCCAGTTCAGTTCAGCTGGCGGCATTCTGGTTGCATTAGGCAATATGTCGATTGTGCCGTTAGTCGGTAAATTCTTCGATTGGTATGGTTACGACTATCGCTGGCTTTTTTATTTCGGCGGAATTTTTGCTGTAGCCACGGTATTGCTCGGATTATGGCTGTATCGGTATTTCAGACAATACGGCGGCGTTTCAAATTATACGGCTCCGACAGTTTGAATTCCCGAGAAATATGAAAAACAAATCTGAAACGAGGTATGAAAAATGAAACGTTATCGGGCTGTATTTTTAAGTAACCTGCAACATAATATAGATTATGTATATTCTCAAGCACAACAGCAGGAAATCACTGAATTGACCGAGCTGATGCCGGGCATCGTTAATTCTGAAAATTTTTATGATTTTGATCTTTCAGGAGTTGAAGTAATCTTTTCAACATGGGGAATGATATGTTTCTCTGCCGAACAACTGGCAAGAATGCCGAACTTGAAGGCTGTTTTTTATGCTGCCGGAGCAACGGATGCTTTTGCAATGCCTCTGCTGAACGGCGGAATCAAGCTTGCCAGTGCATGGCGTGCCAATGCCATTCCCGTGGCAGAGTTCACCGTTGCACAGATTATCCTGTCGCTGAAAAATTACTTCCGGAATTCAGCTGCAATCACCAATCGTACAGGCAGAAGAACCGCTCCCGTAGGCTCCGGGTGTTACGGCGAAACAGTTGCGCTGATCGGTGCAGGAGCCATTTCCACGCTGGTAAGGGAAATGCTGAAAGCATACCGTCTCAATGTAATTGTCGTTCCATCTCGTCAGGAACACCGGACGATTTCTCTGGAAGAGGCTTTCCGGCGTGCCTATGTCATCAGCAATCACCTCCCTGACCGTTTGGATAATCGTAACGTGTTGACACGCTCAATGTTTGCCTCTATGCGGCAGGGCGCGACCTTTATCAATACCGGACGAGGCGCACAGGTGGATGAAGCAGGATTGATCGAAGTGTTCAAACAGCGGCCCGATCTGACGGCCCTGCTTGACATCACCTGGCCCGAACCGCCGGAAGACGGTTCGGAGCTTTACACACTTCCCAATATTCATTTGTCGTCACATATTGCCGGTTCAAAAAATGATGAAGTCCACCGAATGGCTGATTATATGATTGAAGAATATAAACGTTTTGCCGATGACAAGCCTTTAATGCACGAGGTTACGGCAAAAACTCTGATGACGCATTGAATCCATAAGATTCATCGTTTCTACTCCAGCGCTCTGGCATATCTGAATGACACCTGGGAACCTCTATCAATAGTTTTTTGAAAGGAATTCCGTTTATTCATGTCTGAAACTCTCCGAATGAGATTTTTCAGAGTTGCCATTTAGTTTTCTGACTTCTCTTTTTCAAGTCTCCACGACCGAAAAAGCCGATGTTTTGTTTAATTTTTCTATAAAAACCTCTGTTTTATGTGCGGCTGCGCATCGAAATCCGCCGGAAATTGAGCATGGGCTCCGCCGGAAATTGAGCATGGGCTCCGCCGGATTTCGTTTTTCTTCTTTTTTTGATCCGTTTCGTTCTTTTAGTTTTGTTTTTTCTTCAGTGCCGTCCCATACTTCTTTGAAATAGTCATTTCTGCCCTCCTGTTTGAGCTTGCGTAGATTGTTTTCTGAAATTACCCATTTCCGGTTTTTCCTTTCTTCTAGGTTGGTTAAATTGGAGCGAATCCTGGTAAATATGCCTGTTCCGGAGCTCCTCGCATACGGACTGGATCAGATGCTGTCCCACAACATCTGAGGACACTTCCCATGTCCAGACAGCGCCAGATGACACCGCGCAAGGCAGTGAACAATCTTATAAAGGTATGCTTCCATTCATTCTGCCATGCAATAAAGCGGAGTAAAACATATGTGAGAAGAGCCGTCCATATTTGCCAGCGCACCGCGTTCTCGTTGTAGCCAATGAAGTCTGAGAGCTGAAGAGTCTGTTTGATTTCCTTGAAGAAAACTTCAATGGCCCAGCGAGCCTTGTAAAGATCGCAAATAGAACTTGCCGCCCAAGTGAAGTTGTCGGTGATGAAGGTCATGCGTTTGGGCTTTCCGTCGATTTCGACGATTGCCTCGATCAGACGCAGCGTTTCAGGGTACCAGACGCAAGTGCGCTGTCCGGTCAGTCTGATGACAACATCTCGAAGAATATTGAGCTTGGGTGCGCTGTGCTGTCCCACAATATCATATTTCATATTGTCCTTGGTACGGGTGATCCAGAAAACGCCGCGTTGGAAAAGCCGCCAGAGGTGTTTGAAGTCGATATACGCCTTGTCGAAGATGACAATTTCACCTTCATTGATCCCCTCGCAAAGCGCCAGCGCTTCCGCAGAATCGTGAGTCCCGGCTGTTTTTACAAGAATGAAATTCGGCAGAAAGGAACGCAAATCCAGACGCAAGTGCATTTTCGCCGCCGCTTTCCGTCTGCGGTGTTTCGCCCAGTCCAGACAGTTGGCGATCAACTGAATCGTTGTCGAATCGACCACGTGGATCATGCGCTTGAAGCGTCTCGGCAACGCACAGTATCGTCTGCCTTGAATCCGGAAGTTCGGACTGATCTCATTCAAATGAGCAAGAACTTCCCAGAACAGTTTTTCCGCCATACCTGCATCGCGGTTCCGGTTCGCGTGGGAAAGACCATTACGGCTCGGCGGAACACAACCCCGAATCCTGCTCACCAGACCGCAATGATTCCGAAGCGTATCGCAAATGTCGTTCAAGCCGAGCGCATGCGTCAGTTGTCCGAAGACCAGTGCAAGAACGTGACTTGTCGGACTGAACACACGCGACTGTCGGTCAATTCCGAAATCATTCGCAAGTTTCGGAATCAAATTTCGCGGAATCAACTTGAAAATTTGCGACAACACGGTCATTTTATGCTTTGAT
>DPDG01000069.1:947-8585 GCA_003526375.1 Lentisphaeria bacterium | reverse complement strand
TATCGAGCTCCTCGTCGTAATCGCGATCATCGCAATTCTTGCGGGGCTGCTCCTTCCCGCATTGAACGTTGCAAGAGAAAAAGCCAGGGCAATCAACTGCATGGCGAATTATTCCAGCGTCGCCAAAGCCATTGCCATGTATGTCGGTGACAATAAAGATACTTTGCCGCCCTACTATGCGGCCAACACAAATCCGTGGGTAACTGGAGAGCCCCTGAAAATTTTCATCTTCGGTCAGGGTGACAACGGCATGTTAACGCCGTATATTGGTTCCATCAGCAAAATCACTTCCGCCCAGCCATTTGGATCCATCAAACAAGACGGCAACCGCGAGACATTATCCTGTCCTTCTAAGGCGCCCAGAAAAGAAAAGGTTGTCAATTCCTATGCCGTGAATAACCAATTGAGAATGGCAGACAATGCAAAAAACGGGAAATTAAAACTCTCACGGATTCGTCATCCCAGTCAGCTGATGCACATCGGAGAACCGGACCCACAGGAAACTTCCGGCGGACTCTCCCCCTGGAATGTCGAATATCCCGGCAGCAAACCCGGATTCCCGCATTCCAATTCCATGAATATAAGCTTCGCGGATTGCCATGTGGAACGCAGACACTATCGGAAGGTTCCAAAGGAAACCAATTACAAAGCCGATAATTTCTGGTATAATGAATAATAATAAACAACAAAGGAAATACGAATAATGAATTTCACATTGATTCTCTCCTTGCTGTTTCTGAGCGGAATCTTGTCCGCCTGGGAATTCAAGGATCCTCAGCCCGAACGCACCATTGAACTTTCCAC
The DNA here is from genome assembly GCA_003526375.1 of Lentisphaeria bacterium. Taxonomy (GTDB): domain Bacteria; phylum Verrucomicrobiota; class Lentisphaeria; order Victivallales; family UBA1829; genus UBA11452. The sequence continues at coordinate 7,781 of DPDG01000069.1, read as the reverse complement.
AGCGAAGATGCCGGCAAACGTAATGGAAGTAGTCCTTCCGGAAAACTATCCCGTCGCGCAACTGGCAGCGGGCGAGCTGCAAAAATATCTGAGTGAGGCAACCCGTCAGAACATTCCTCTGGTCAAAACCCCCACCGGCAGGGCTCTGTCCCTGATTGTAGGAGATAACACCCTGCTTCGCCAGGCAGGCATGAATCCCGACTCTCTGCCGGATCAGGGATTTTTCATCCGGCGGATCGGCAATCAGATTTTCATTGCCGGTCTGGATTCCAAAACAGACAACCCCGCCAATAATAAGTGGAGCATGTGGTTCGACCGCGGCACCATTTCCGGCGTGTATGATTTTCTGGAACGATTCGCGGGCTGCCGCTTCTATTTTCCCGGACGTTTGGGAACGATCGTCCCGAAAAATACAGACTTCGCACTGCCGGAAAAGATCAACATCATTGACCGTCCCGATTTTATTTCCCGCAAGACTTCAAAATATCTGGGAAAAAGCTGGTATGACACACAAAAAGAATACAACGGCATAACGGGAGAGAATCTGCAGATTCTGCGCAACCGTCTGGAGACGTATGAAATCCCCTGCAATCACGGTCTGGCGCAATGGCAGTATGGTTCCCGCTTCGAGAAGACCCATCCGGAATATTTTGCATTGATGCCGGACGGCAGACGTTACCACAGTCCAACACTGCCGATGACCACCCACCTCTGCTTCAGCAGCGGCTTGAAAGAACAGATCTATCAGGATGCCAAAGGCTATCTGACGGGGCGCCCCTCTTCCGAATACGGTCTGAAACACTGGAATATAAACGGTGCCTACGGCCGTTCGATCTACAATATCATGCCGCAGGACTGGTTTTACGTGTGCTGCTGTCCGGGCTGTCAGAAACTGTTCGGCTCCAAGGATCGGCAGTACATAACGCATCCGGATCATTTTCAGAAGATCAGCAACGGGCTCTGGAAATTTACCGCAGACATTGCCAACCGTCTGAAAACAGAAGGCGTCAAGGGATACATTACCCAAATGTCGTATCTGCCGTATCATCGGGTTCCGCAAGTGGATTTGCCGGACAATCTGCTGGTCATGGCGGCTGCAGCCGGACCGTGGAAAAACGGCAGACAGGCGGCGGCTCTTCAAAAAGAGGATGACCAGCGGCTTGCCGACTGGAATAAAAAACTGAAAAAACGGGTTTGGATCTGGACCTACAGTTACAAATACAGTTCGAAATATCATTATGAAGCGCTGCCGGAGATTTGCCCGCGCGCAATCGGACATTATTACCAGGATCGTACACAATGGATATTCGGCGCTTATCATGCCGGGCCGTCGGAAGACTCGTTCCTGTATACCTATCTGAACTGGTATATCTTCAGCAAAGTCTGCTGGGATAATTCCATTGACGTGGAAAAAACACTGGAGGAACACCATCGGATGATGTTCGGCGCGAAAGCCGCGGTCCCGATGAAAAAATTCTATGATTTGCTGGAAGATCTCTGGGTAAACGGCGTAGTCTGCCGAACAGTGGAGACCGCTTTGGGACCGGAAGTGATTCGTCCTTCTCAGAAGGAAATCTGGGAGAAGATTTACACCGCTCAAAAACTTTCCCAACTGTCGGATCAGATGAAACAGGCAGTCGAACTCTCTTCAGGGATCGAAAAGGAGCGTGTTCTGCTGATGAAGAAAGATTTGCTGGATCCTCTTATCCAGGCACGTCAGAATTTTTATTCGCAGGAAAGCGCCTATCAGAACCGTTATGCCGAATTGCCGGCAAGAATTGTATTGAAAAACTGCAAGGTTCCCAGAACGGTGCTCCATACGGAAGTGGAAGTATCACAGGATGATAAAAATTTAAAAATTGTCTTCACCTGCCCAGAACCGGATATGAAGAACCTCAAGAGTCAGCCACAACCGCGCGACGGAAAAATTTGGGGAGATTCCACAGTCGAGGTCATTCTGGCGGCGGATGACGCCCGGTCCCGCTATTATCACTTTATGGCGAATCCCTCCGGTTCACTCTATGATTCGGAATGCACGATCCGAATCGGTAAAGTATTCACCAACAAAGCTTGGAACGGCAAGATCCGGGTCATACCGGAACTGGGCCCGGATTTCTGGAAACTTACCATGATCATTCCGAAAGATGAACTCGGGCTCGCCGGGAAAGCACAGATTCCTGCCAATTTCTGCCGAACCCGCGTTCTCAAGACAATGAAAGCCGGAAATGAGGAATTTTTCATGTGGACACCTCTGGCGCAGGGAGCGGACTATCATAATGTCGAACGCTTCGGAATTCTGCTTGCATCGGGCAAGGCTCCGGAAGGAAATCTCCTCAAAAACGGCTCTTTCACGCAGATCAATCAATGGCTGTCCCACCTGCCGATAGACTGGGACCGCTGGTTGGAAAAAGGAGCCGGATCCGGACAGAAGATTTCTATGGATAAAGAAATCTTTGTGAGCGGCGGTTCCAGTCTGCGTCTGCAGAATATAGACGGCTCCAGGATTTCCTCCGGGCAGACCGTTCAAGGGAAAGCGGATACAGCCTACAGACTTTCTTTTTTCATGCGGACTCAAGGCGTCAATACCACGAAACGTCCAAATGGAGGCGCCGGCGTTTATATTCATGCCGGCAGCAATCAATATAGTGTGGTCAAACCCCTGCTGAACGGCGACAACGAATGGCGTTTCTATGAATACACTTTCCGGACCTCCGCCGATAACGGGAAAATCATTATCGGGCTTTGGAACTGGTTTGCCGATGGAGAGGTATGGTTCGACGACGTGCAACTGAGAGAAGTCAAATGATTCAGATTTCCATCATAAAAAAACTACCCCGATGCAAAGCATACGGGGTGTCGGGAAAGCGGGAACAATCAAGGTCGAAACCGTCAAAAAGTAATCCAAGATCAGAAAGCAGTTATGAACAAATCGGATAAAGAGGAAAGACTGATTCTGCCGCCGGTCATTTACGCATCGGTCGGCAATGAGATGAATCTGTATTTCGACAACGTTTTTCTCTGTCTGAATCCTCGAAATTATGCCTTTGAATTTCACTGCGGTATCGGACGCTGCGATGAAAAACGATGGCACTGCATTCCGACGACGGACGACATCGGAATTCATGCCGCAACCCTCAGGATCTGGGATGAATCAGGGATTGCGGCGGAGGGCAGGACCAGGATCATGGTCAGCGATCCGGCCGTAAAAAAGGAATGTTCATTCCGGCTCCTGATGATCGGCGACAGCTGGACGGATCAGACCCACTTCCCATCCCGTGTTCATAGCCTCTGCCTGAAACATGAATTCAATATCACCATGCTCGGGACCAACTGTCCGGAAGAATTGCGGCATGACCCGTTCCAATTGATCCACTATCCCGCGCCGGAACGGTTGAAGGGAGTGCGTCATGAAGGCTGGGGCGGCTGGTCCGCACACTCGTTCTTATGCAAAACTCTGCCGGACGACTGCACGCCGTTCCACCATTGGAACCGCCGCAGTCCGTTTCTGGAGGCGGACGGGCGATTTGATTTTCAATCCTATTTGGCTCGGAATGCGGATCGTATTCCGCCGGATATCATCACCATTGTTCTGGGCGGCAACGATATTCACGGTGCAACCGATGAAACGATCGATGCCCGGGTGAACGTCTGGCTGGAGAACGAAGAAAAGCTGGTTGCCGGACTGCGCAAAGCAGCGCCGGATGCGGTTTTCGGTCTCAGTTTCATTCCTCCCGGAGCGCAAAGCCAGGATGCCTACGGGAAAAATTTCGGATGCTCCGTTCATGTCCGGCAGAGCACCCGCAATAAATTCTATGCGAACGCGCGGTTTTTGCAGCGCTTCGGCGGACGGGAGCAGGAAAAAATCCATCTGCTTCCGCTTCAGGTCAATCTGGACCGGGATCACGGTTTCCCGAAACAGGAAGAACCGGCGGCTCAGGATCTTCCGGAAACAATGATCCGGCAATGCAACGCATATCATCCCAACCCCTACGGCTATGCTCAGGTAGGCGACTCCTGCTTTGCCTGGCTGGCACATGTTCTACAATAAGGATTTTTCATGACGACACTTGTTTTCGAAAAAAAACGCATCCTGGGGATTCCGCTCGGAGAAGCAAGCCGCTTCCCCGCGCTGCGCGATCCCATCAAGTCCACAATTGACTCAAGATTAAACGAAGACGACGAGCTTTTCATCAATTACGGCATGTATTCCGACTCCCTGCCCTACACCATGCTGGACGATTATGATCTGGCGGAAAAACAGGAACTGGAATTCGATTCCGCCGTTCTGGAAAATGAGCATCTGCGGGCTGAATTTGTAATCTCGCTCGGCGGCCGGCTCTGGAGCCTCTATGACAAAGATGCAAAACGGGATCTGCTGACCAACAATACGGAATTTCTGCCGTGCAATCTTGGAATCCGCAACGCATGGTTTGCCGGCGGCGCAGAATTCAACTGCGGACGCCGCGGCCATGATGCCAATACCTGTCGGCCGCGTTTCGCCGCGGAACTGCACGACCCGGAACTGGGGCCGGTACTGCGCATTTATGATTACAGCCGGGACCGCAGAACGCCATTCCAGATCGACTTCTTTCTCCCGGAGGATTCCCGTTTTCTCTTTGCCCGGGGACGCATTTACAATCCCCATGCGGAAGTCGTTCCCATGTACTGGTGGAGCAATATCGCACTTCCCATGACGCCGGGCTGTCGAGTGGTCGTTCCCGCGATGGAAACATACGTCAACAAATATGACGCTGGATCGCACTTCATCACAAAGATCCCCATGCCGGACGGGGAAGGATTCGATCAGACCTATCCGGAAAATTTCAGTTTCGTGCGCGACCATTTCTATGATATCCCGCATAATTCGCGGAAATGGGAAGCGTTATTCAACAGGGATGGCTCCGGATTCATCCACATGTCGACAAGACGTCTGCAGGGACGTAAACTGTTTGTCTGGGGAAAAACCACCGGCGGCGATCATTGGCAGAAGAAACTGCTCGGGCCCGGAGTCTGCGACTATCTGGAACTGCAGGCCGGTCTGGCAAAATCCCAGCAGGAATGTCTCCCCATGCCGCCGAAAACCGCATGGGAATGGCTGGAGGCATACGGCGGGATTCAGGCAAACGCGGATGGGATCTTCGGATCGTGGAAACATGCGGTGGAAACTGTGACCGGCCTTGCCGACCAGATTCTGCCGGAACAAAAACTGGAGGAGCTGCTTAAAATGACCCATGACCGTATCGCCCTGCGTTCCGGCAGACTGCATTGCTCCGGAAATCGCGCCGCGGCACTGGAGGAGATGCGGTCCGGGACTAGAATTGCGCCGCAGCTGGATTTTTGCCATCCCGGCGAAAAGGAAGCCGAATGGATGCAACTGCTGAATGACCGGAAACTGGATGATGATCCTCCGCGCTCTTTTCAGGCGGATCCGGTCTGGCTTGAACCGCTGCTTCAGGCCCCTGACGGCTGGAAAAAACATTATCATCTGACACTGCAGTATTTCCGGCTGCAGGATTGGGAAAGAGCGGCATTTCATGCGGAAACGTCATTCAAATTAAAACGTAATGCATGGACTTTGCATCTGCTGGGGAATGTTCTGCTTCGCGCAGAAAAAGAAAAGCCGCGTGCGCTGAAACTGCTGGCTCAGGCGGCGTTGGAACCGGAGGCGGACGCATATTTAGTCAAAGAGACACTGAAACTGCTGGCTCTGCATCAGGCGTATCCTGATGTAATCTCTGTATTCGAGAGCCTCAGCTCGGAACACCGGAACCGTCCGTCGGCCCGTCTGCAGTATGCCAAAGCGCTGGCAAATACGGGAAAAACAAAACAGGCTCATGAAATTCTGCTGGAAAACGGCGGACTGGAACTGCCGGATGCCCGTGAGGGAGAGACCGATATCACGAAATTGTATCTGGAGCTCCTGGAACAAGCGGGGATTCCGGATACGGAAATTCCGCTTGCACTGGATTACCGTACAAAATAAAAGATGAGAATGCACAAGCAGGAGTCCCCGCTGATTTCGAAGCCAATGAATCGCAGTTCCTCCCGGGAATCCGGCAGGGAGCCGGATCTTCGTGTGAATCCCGCAGAACGGGACGAAAATTTTCTCGGACATTCTATAACAATCTGAAAGAAAAATGAAATGGATCTTCACTCATTCTGCCATGATCTCGGTTTTGATATTCAGCAGGAAATGAAACTGATGCCCTGCTGGGATACTCTGGTTCGCAATACGATGGATGAAGTTCCGTTTTTCATGAAACGGAACTTCTATGAAACCACAGCCATCCCATAGGAAAAGAAAAAGTTGAAAGATGATGGTTCTGGATGCAACTTATATTTCAGCAAAAAAAACAAGGAGCATCCATGAAACCATCAAAGCATAAAATGACCGTGTTGTCGCAAATATTCAAGTTGATTCCGCGAAATTTGATTCCAAAACTTGCCAATGAGTTCGGAATAGACAGGCAGTCTCGGGTGTTCAGCCCGACGAGTCATGTTCTGACTTTGGTCTTCGGACAGTTGACGCATGCGCTCGGCTTGAACGACATTTGCGATACGCTTCGAAATCATTGCGGACTGGTGAGCAAAGTTCGGGATTGCGTTCCCCCGAGCAGGAATGGTCTGTCTCACGCGAACCGGAATCGTGACGCAGCTATGGCGGAAAAACTGTTCTGGGAAGTTCTTGCTCATTTGAATGAGATCAGTCCGAATTTCCGGATTCAAGGCAGGCGATACTGTGCGTTGCCGAGGCGCTTCAAGCGCATGATCCATGTGGTCGATTCGACAACGATTCAGCTGATCGCCAATTGTCTGGATTGGGCAAAACACCGC
>DPDG01000069.1:0-617 GCA_003526375.1 Lentisphaeria bacterium | reverse complement strand
CCAACGCGGCGTTTTCTGGATCACCCGCGCCAAGGACAATATGAAGTATGATGTTGTGGGACAGCACAGCGCACCCAAGCTCAATATTCTTCGAGATGTTGTCATCAAACTGACCGGACAACGAACTTCCGTCTGGTATCCTGAAACTCTCCGTCTGATCGAAGCAATCGTCGAAGTCGACGGAAAGCCCAAACGGATGACCTTCATCACCGACAACTTCACTTGGGCGGCAAGCTCTATTTGCGATCTCTACAAGGCTCGCTGGGCCATTGAAGTTTTCTTCAAGGAGATCAAACAGACTCTTCAACTCTCAGACTTCATTGGCTACAACGAGAACGCGGTGCGCTGGCAAATATGGACGGCTCTTCTCACATATATTTTACTCCGCTTTATTGCATGGCAGAATGAATGGAAGCATACTTTTACAAGATTGTTCACTGCCTTGCGCGGAGTCATCTGGCGCTGCCTGGATATGGGAAGTGTCCTCAGATGTTGTGGGACAGCATCTGACTCTGTCCGTATGCGAGGCGCTCCGGAACAGGCATATTTACCAGGATTCGCACAACTATAATCCAACTCAACGAAAAGGAAAAACCGGAAATGGGTAATTTAAAAAA
>DPDG01000085.1 GCA_003526375.1 Lentisphaeria bacterium | reverse complement strand
CCAGTTTTCGGGGGGAACCGCAGAATAAGTATGTTGCTGCCTATAAAAAAGAACTCACTTTAACTCCTGATAGTCCTGAGTTGAATAATTCAATTGCAATGTGTTATCTAAAATTGAAACTTTATACAAAGGCAGTGCAAAGTTTTGAAGTCGCAATCACGGATAATATTGATAATTCAGAAACCTATTTTTATGTTGCAGTTTCTTTGCTGAATGGCAAGAAGGCCTTTCTTGCTAATAGAGAGACTATTGACAAGGTTGAAGAATATATTAATGCTGCGCTTGCAATAGAATCCAAAGGAATATATTATCTTTTCTTTGCATATATTCGCTATGATTATTACTTCAGAAAGCATTTTAAAATTGAACCGAACTATGCTGAACTTTTAAGAGAAGCAAATTTAGCTGGATACAGTCGAGAAGATTCAGATTTGCTTTTTGATATTTTAGCTGTAGATAAACCACAAGATTTTTAATATTTTAACAACCCAATAAGCATAAGGAGATTGGAGCATGGGATTATTAGACGGCGTTAAAGGTGCAATCGCAGAAGCGTCTATCAAACGCAACAAAGAACAACAGCGGATTTTTGAGTATCTGACTGAAGACCCGCATGGCTGTTTCAAGAAATGGATGACGGATCAAGAATTTGCTATGCTCGTAGAAAAAAAACTTGATGCGCTGAAGTTGAAGGATAAAGCTCTTGGGAGAATTGGTCTTGATATTGATGAAGTCAGTGAAATTCCGCCTGTGAATTTTGTTGATTTTGTTATGGAGGATGCCTACGTAAAAAAGACTGAATTTGGTGATTATGTTAGCAATTATATCCAGTCAACATGGATCTTCTTTTCTTCGACTCAAGTTTACCTCTATATCTATACTTTTTGGCTTGATCGTGACAAGAAAAAGGAAGAGACATTTGAATACTTCTATAAAGATATTACGGCAATGTCCACGAGTTTCAGAGAATCTAGAACAAAGTCTGTTTTAACCTATAAAAAGGGCGGTTGCTTTGGTAGGCAAAAAGTATCTTTGGCGAATACTGAAATTATTGAGACCACAAATTTTCAGATAATCGTTCCAGGAGATAAACTTTGGGTTTCAATGAAAGGAATAGAGCAAAACGAAACATGTGTTCAGGCAATGAAACAAAAACTCAGAGAAAAGAAAAACAACTAATTGCTTTCTGTAATTACAACAAAGAAGCAACTGCTTCTTTGTTGTCTCTTATTATGAAAAAATATCATATAAAACATATTAACGATCCTTACTTAAATAAGTTGCTTTCCCCCGCAACAAATCTTTACCGTCCCCTGTTACCGTGGAAGGGAATCATTATATTATCAGTGGGTCTTCTGATTATCGTAACAATTTTCTTTTTAACAAGCATTTTTCTTTCTGTAAATATAGACGGTTATACCCCACAAAATTACGTTATCATATTTCTTTTTTGGTTCTTTATTGTTATAGGGGTATCCAGCAAATACTATCTACTCTTTTTGATCATGGTATACCAACGTTATGCTAAAGCAAGCACGCGGTTAAAATGCTGTTGTTATCCATCATGCTCACAATATGCAATTATTGCATTGCATAAATATGGTATTATTGGAGGAGTGTACCTGACAATTAAGCATTGTATCAATTGCAAACCACCAGGAAGTAATGAGTTTCCGTAAATTAAATAAAGAAGTGATAAAACAAGATAGAGGTTAAAGATGAAAGCTGAAGAGGAGATTTATTTGACTGATATTATAAATTTAGAAAATATGGAATACGTAATTTCAAATTCAGCATTCTTAAAGTTTTTGCTTTTAATATGCCGGATTACAGCATATGTATCACGAAAACCCAGTTGTATTTCCTGTCCTGCATCTGGCAGTCATCAGTGGAGTTTTCTCGGAAAAAACGGACGGGAACACTATCAATGCCGCAAATGCCGGGTTCAGGTAAAAACTGCTACACGTCCATCGTCATTCGGTTGTCCTGCATCCGGTAGCCATCAATGGAATCAATTTTGAAATGATATTCCGGATACTGTCCATTTGGATACTTCTATCCAGCTGTGTCTGTTCTGGCGAAAATATTTTACTGGATCATCTTGCTTACGGTATTCCGCAGGAAACGGATTTACTTTTAAGCCGTACCGGTTTCTCAATTGGATATAGCCAAAAATATCGGCAGGCAATTTGGGTCAGCTATATTTTGACAGCTGAACAACTTGAGAAAAAGCAGATTGACCGAATTAATGTATTTCAAGTCGATCCGGCTGTGAAATACCATCCTGTTTTACCACAAAATTATTCTGGAACAGGGTATGACCGTGGACATCTTGCTCCGGCTGCGGATATGACATATTCTGTAGAGACTATGAAATATTCTTTTTTTATGACAAATATTTCCCCTCAGATTCCCGGATGCAATCGCGGAATTTGGAGACGTGTGGAAAATCAGGTTCGCCGATGGGCGTTTAAAGAAAAAAGTCTCAGTGTCATTACCGGACCGCTTTTTAAGGACGAGGGAAAAACACTTGGCAACACAGAAATACCGATTCCCTATGCCTTTTACAAGGTTATTCTTGACATGACACCGCCTATGAAAATGATTGCTTTTCTCATTCCTAACAAGACTACAAAACGTCGAATCCAAAGTTTTGTCGTTACTGTTGATGATATTGAAAAACTTACCGGCTATGATTTTTTCAGCAAGTTACCGGACGGTATGGAAAATGAGCTGGAATCCAAATCAGACTTTTTTATTTGGCAGTTACCGTAATAGTATGTTTTCTGACGGAATAAGCTGTGACGGATGGCACATACCGGAATGAAACATGTGCAATACTTTCCGATAAGTGTTGCAGACGGCATGTGCGTAAAAACGGTGTTTTTTTGAAAAAGACCTTTGCTTTTAGCAGAATCAATGCTAATTTGATTTGCTCAAAAATATAACTAAAAATCCGGGAACTGGAATGACTAGGGAAGAAATTATAGAAGCCGTCAACAAGACGTTTATCGAAATATTGGAAGTTCCGGCGGAGGAACTCTCTCCGGAAAAGGCGATTTTCAAAGATCTGGGGCTCGACAGTCTCGACATGGTGGATCTGATGACGGGGCTTCAGCGCCGATTCGGAATCTCTCTGCGCCAGAATGAGGAAATCAGGAAAATCGTCACGCTCGGGGACATTTATGATTTCTTTGTCAAAATGGAGCAGGAACACAGCGGACAGAAGTCGCCTGAACAGAAAAAGCAGGACTCCTGAGCCGTCCGGAGGATGAAGCGCAGTGGTGATTACAATTGCATGTTACCTGCTGATGGGTCTGGTTACAGTGGTTTATTGTCTTCTGGCGGTTTTCCCCCTGGCAATCGCCATTCTGTTCTGCGGATTCAGCCGGAAACGCATCGGGAACATCATGCGCTTTTTCATTCTCTGGTATGGCAGGGCCGTTGTCCGCATTGCGCTGCGCCCTTTTGCCGGGGTTGAATTCGAGGACCGTTCGCCTGAACAGAACGGCGGAATTTTCATCTGCAATCACCGTTCTGCGTCTGATCCGTTTCTCGTATCCTCTGTTGCAGTGCGGCGTGCTCCCGCGCAAGTGGTCAACCGCTGGCCCATGCGCCTGCCGTTTTTCGGTTTTTTTGCAGGGATCGGGGAGTATCTCGACATTACTTCGATGAACTACGAACAGGCGAAAGAGCGTGCCGCGTATCTGTTGGGACAGCATGTGCCGCTGTTCGTCTTTCCCGAAGGAACGCGTTCCGGGAGCCGTGAGATGAACCAGTTTCACGGCACTTTTTTCCGGATTGCGAAAGAGCTCTCCTGTCCGCTGATTCCGGTAGCGATCACGGGCAATGAACGGATACCGTCGCGGGACTACCGTATCACGTGCGGCAGAATCCGCATCAGAAAACTGTCTCCCATCCCAATGGAAGTCATTGCAGAGCTGCCTCCCTTTCAACTGAAAAATCACGTCCGCAGGCTTCTTATGGACGAAACCGCAAAAATGGATGCGGAGAGTGGCTCATGAAGACTTACCGTTTCAAATTCGATCCGTCGCTGGATTTCCTGCCGCCGGAGGAACTGCGCGTCATGCAGACTCTGATCCTGCGGGAACATCTTCAGTTCTGCTCGCAGTATTCCCCTTATTACAAGCGGCTTTTCGGAAATCGCGACTGGAGCAGGTTCACACCTGACCGGTTGCCCGAACTTCCGCTTACGGAGAAGTGCGACATCGCAAAAGACCCGGAGGATTTTCAGGCGTCGCCGTGGCGCAACGTCATGGATGTGGTTTTTTCATCCGGCACCACCGGGACTCCCTGCCGGATTGTCTATACGGCGGGCGACATGGAGCGGCTCGCCTATAACGAACAATGCTGTTTCGCCGCCGCCGGAATGACGCCGGACGACAAAGTGCTCCTGACCTGTACGCTGGACCGCTGTTTTGTCGCGGGCATGGCGTATTACCAGGGCGTCTGCCGCTTGGGAGCCTCCGCAATCCGCAACGGTCTCAATACGCTGGAGAGCCATGCGGAAGTCATCAGGACCCTCCGTCCGAGCATGATCGTCGGCGTTCCCTCTTTCCTGCGTCATCTCGGCAAACACCTCGGTGAGCGTGGCGTTTCCGTCGACAGTGTCCGCGCGCTGATCTGCATCGGGGAACCGGTTCATGATGAAAAATTCGGTTTTTCCGAACTCGGCGGACAGCTTCGGGAGCTCTGGAATGCAAGAATTCATTCCACCTACGCATCTTCGGAAATCGTGTCGAGTTTCTGCGACTGCACCGAATGCTGCGGCGGACACCTCCGTGCAGACCTTGCCATCCTTGAAATCGTGGATGAAAGCGGCAATGTTCTTCCCCCCGGTGAAACCGGAGAGGTGGTCATTACGCCGATGCAGGTCACGGGGATGCCGCTGGTGCGTTTCCGGACGGGCGACATCAGTTTCATGACGGATGAACCCTGCCGGTGCGGGCGTTTCCTGCCGCGTCTCGGACCGATTCTCGGACGCAAAGCGCAGATGCTCAAGATACGCGGCACGACGCTTTACCCGCAGGCTCTGTTTTCCGTGCTTGATTCTTCACCGGAAGTCCTGGAATATTATATCGTTGCGACGGGGCATGAACTTTCCGACCGGATTGAGGCATTCGTCGCGCTCAAGGAACCGCATTCGAGTCTGGAAGCCGTATCCGAGCGCCTCAAGGCGCGATGCCGCCTGACGGTTCCCGTTACGGAAGTGCCGATCGACGAGGCGCGGCGCCGGATTTTCTCAGTTTCCCGCAAGCCGGTCCGTTTCATCGACCGCCGCGAAAAATCAAAACTCAATCTTTAAGGAATCCGGCAATGTGCAGCGCGCAATTCGATTTTACGGACGAGGAGATCCGCACGCTTCCCGAAGGGCACCTGCTCTCAATGGAGATTGAGTTTTCGCGCAGATGCAACTATCGTTGTCCCTACTGTTATGCGGCGGGCGATTACGACTACTCCAATGAACTCACAAAAGATGAAATCCGCTCGACACTGGCGCAGGCGGCGGAACTGGGGGCGCGCAAGATCGTAATTCTCGGCGGCGAGCCTCTGCTTTATCCGTATCTGCAAGAGATGATCCGTTTCATCCGTTCACTGGATATGGGAGTGGAAATCTTCACTAACGGCTCTCTGGTGACGCGGGAGCTGGCGGAGTTCTTTTTTGCCGAAAACTGCCGCCTTGTCGTCAAACTCAATACGCTGGACAAGGTTCTGCACGACAGGCTTACCGGACACCGCAACTCGCTTGAACTGTCGCAGAATGCGCTTCGGCTGCTGCGCGGCGCCGGGTATGATTCGCGCCCCGGCATGCTTTGCGCGACGACGGTGCTTTCCTCCTCCAATCTTGATGCCGCGCCGGAACTCTGGCGTTATCTGCGTGAACGGAAGATCGCTCCTTATTTCGAGTGTCTTACGCCGCAGGGCAGGCTGCTGGAATACCGTTCGCTTCTGCCGGAGGTCATGAAGGTCAGAGAGGTTTTCGAGGAGATCCGGCGGATTGATGCGGAATACGGTTTCCAATGGGAAAGCCAGCCGCCGCTGGTCGGTCAGAAATGCCTGCGGCATAAATACTCCTGCGTGGTCAACAGCTTCGGAGATGTCACGCCATGCGTGGGGTTGACGGAAGTCATCGGCAACGTCCGAAAGACGCCGTTGAAAGAAATTCTGACGGAAAGTCTCATCATCCGCAAGCTCAAGGATCATCGTGCGAACATCAAATCGCCCTGCAGGGAGTGCGACAAAGCGGAGGAATGTTACGGCTGCCGCGGCACAGCGTGGCAGTTGACGGGAGATTATCTCGCCGCCGATCCGACCTGCTGGCGCAATCTTGATCAGCTCGACCGGATCGACAGACTTCCATTTGACGCCCGGATGCTGATTCCGCACCGTCCGCCGATGGCAATGGCGGAAACGCTTACAAAGATCACCGATCACGGCGGCGAAACCGTTTCCCGGATTCATGACGACAATCCTTTTCTGGATGAAAACGGTGTGCTTGACTCTGCCGCGCTGATCGAACTTGCGGCACAGTCCGCGGCGGCTCTGGACAGTTTCATGCATGAAAAAAAAGTGAGTCCGGGAATGCTTGCCGGCGTTACGGATTTCATGTCGTTGCGTTCCGTCCGCAAAGGCGATGCCGTCACAATCCGTTTTGAAAAAGAGGCGGAGTTCATGCCGTGGCACATCATCCGTTTCGAGGCATTCAACCGGAACGGTGAAAAACTTGCACAGGGAGTTATGAAATTATGTATTCTCGAATCCTGATTCTCATATTTGCCATGGCGGCGTTTCCGCTTTACCCGCAGGAATCCGCAGAGGCGCTTGCTGCCGCGATTCAGGGCAGAATGAATGAGACGAAAACCCTTTCCGCGGATTTCATCCAGACCAAGCGCCTGAACGTCATGAAGCATGATCTCATCATCAGGGGAGAAGTCGCCCTCGACAAAAAGGGGCGTATGGCGTGGCGTGTGTTTTCGCCGGTCCGCTACACCTGCATTATCGAAAGAAACAAACTTACGCAATGGGACGAGGACTCGGATCAGGTCATGACTTTGCGGACAGACAAGAATCCTGCACTCAAGATGTTGGCGGCATCCATGCACGGTTATTTCTCCGGCGATTTCGAGGCGATGAAAAAGGAGTTCGACATACGCGGGGGTAAAAATAAAACACTGCTTCTGACGCCGCACCGGGAAAGCATCGCCGGACAGTTCATACGGAGCATCACATTTGTTCCGGCGGAGGACCTTTCCCATATCCGGCAGGTCCGTTTTGTCGAGTCCAATTCCGACACAACGGAAATCACATTCCAGAATGTCAAGTTGAACCAGGTATTACCGGAATCGAAATGGCAGGCGAAACCACGTTGACAAAGCGCATTTTTGCGGTTCTTGCGATGGCGGCAAGATACCGTCTCTTTCTGCGTCTTTTTTTTCTTGCCCTGCTGGGGCTTTCCATTTTTTTGATCGTCCGTACAAATTTTACCAATGATCTTGCGGAAATGCTGCCGGACAATTCCCGTTCCGCGCTTGCCTTTCAACGGATCGCCAACAGTCCGATGTTCAACAAAGTCATTGTTGTTTTCCACTTGAAACAGGGAGTCTTTTCCGGTTCCGGGCTTCCGCAGGAGATCGAAAAAACGGCGGAACGCCTCAAAGACAATCCTTATATCACGCGTGCGGATTACCGCTTCTTCCCGGAATCGCTGAGCGGGGAGCTGGCAGGGATTACGGCATTTCTGCCTCAGATTTCCGCGCCGCCGGATTCTTTGTTTACTTCGCAAAATGCACAGGATACCGTCCGGAAAATCAGCCGCCGCCTCTATCTGCCGTCCGCCGCCGGGCAGACCGGCTTTCTGCGTGCCGATCCTTTCGGACTGAATCTTCCGCTTTACCGGAAACTTGACGAATTCCGCTCTGTTTCCGGCGCGTCATTCCTGCCGAATTTTCCGTATCTTGTGTCGCAGGACGAAAAACACGCGATGATGCTTCTGGAAACGACGGTTCCCGTTTCCGATGCCGCGGGGAGCCGGAAACTGCTGGATTCTCTGGACAAAGTTCTTCAAAAACTTCCCCCGGAAATGGAAGCAGAAATCATATCGGGGCACCTTCACGCGGTCAGCAATGAAACGATTCTGAAAAAAGACATCGGCACTGTCGGAATCATGTCCGTGATTCTTTTTTCTCTGCTTTTTGTGCTGTTCTACCGTTGCGATTTCCGCAGTCTGGCAATACCTGTTCTCCCCGTACTTGCCTCATTGATCGTTCTTGGCGCAATGACACTGATCTTCCGGGAATGCCTTTTCTTCATCGTCGGTATGGGCGGAGTCGTGATCAGCCTCGCAGTGGATTACGGCATCCACACCTACGCCGCAGTCAGGAGCTCCCGTTCCCCCTGCCGGAAACTGGCGCGTCTCGCCCCTGCGATCTTCGCCGGAGCCGTCACCTCGGCACTGGCATTCGGTCTCTTTCTCTTTTCGAGAATCAGCGCCTGCCGCCAGCTCGGTTTCTTTGCCGGGACAAGTCTGCTTCTCAGTTTTTTCCTGATGCTGTTGCTGCTTCCTTCGCTTCTGGGAAGACGCAGGAAAATCCCGGAGATCATGAAACCTTTCCGTTTTCCCGTCCGCCATCCGGTAATTTGTACGGTCGTATGGATTCTTGTTTTTCTTTTTTCCTTTTTCATTCTTGGAAAACTGGGGTTTCAGATGGATATCCGCCGGTTTGACGCCACGCTGCCGGAAATAACGCAGATGGAAAAACAGTATGACTCGCTGTTCCAGAGCGGACCGCGCCCCGCAATGCTTCTCCTGAGCGCGCCCTCCCGCGAGCTTGCATTGGAAAAGACATTGGAAGCGTCGGAAATTCTGCGTTCGGAAAAAATTCTCATCTTCTCGCCTTCCGATCTTTTGCCGCCCCTCTCCGAAAGGGAAAAGAATCTGGCGCTCTGGCGTTCTGCCTTGAACAGCGGAACACTCGGACAACTGGAAGCCGGAATGCGTGAAGCCGGAGCGGAATACGGAATGAAAAATGACTTCTTCGCTCCGTTTTTCAACAATCTGCGTCTCGGCATCAATACGCCTGCAAATCTTCCGAATCTGTTCCGTCCTATTGTCGAAAGATTGATTTCTCAGGATAAAGACGGCCTTCATACCTGTGCCATTCTGTTTCCCGATACGCCGCAGGATGTTGCGGCTGTTTCCGGATTGTTTCCGGATGCGCCCGTGATTTCTCAGGATTCCCTTCCCGAACTGATGTCCCGCGAGGTTTCAACGGGGATTCTTTCTCTTGCCCTGATGACAATTTTCATGGTGGTTGCCGTTGCGTTTCTCTTTTTCCGTTCCGCCGCAAAAACGGTTCTTGCACTTCTTCCGGTCTGCGCCGCACTGCTTCTGACGGGAGCATTCTTTGCCCTGACAGGCATTCCGGTAAGTCTTTCCACTTTAATCGCCGGAATTATTCTTGCAGGATTGAGCATTGACTACGGTATTTTCATGGTGCATTCGGAATGCGGGCACAGAGACGGCAATGTATTTCATGCGCTGACACTTTCCGCCGCGACTTCGGCGGCGGGCGGCGCCACGGTCGTTTTCACGACACACCCCATGCTCCGGGATGCCGGATTCACGCTGATCGCCGGAATTGCCGCGGCATGGGCGGCAAGCGTGATCCTGCTTCCGGCTTTATATCATCTGAAACGTCCCGGAAAACTTCTTCCGCTTCTTTTCCTTCTCCTGTTTTCCGGATGTCGGACGGAACCGTTTCAATACCCTGAATTTCAACCTGTCCCGCCGGTCTCCGAAGCAAAGGACAGGATGAACCGCCTGCGCGGAGAAATGCCGCAGAGTTATCTTGTGGAGGCGGGAGTCGTCGCAGAGTATTATTTCAAGGCCTTTTCCATGCTTACCCTTGCAAAAGTTGATTTGAAGAAGAATGAAATTTCCGTTGCCGGGCTGACTCCCGCCGGAGCGAAACTTTTCGAACTTCAGGGAAAAAACGGTATTGCGGAATCGTTCTGGTGGCTTCCGAATCAACCCTGGTCCGCGTATGAGAAAGAGGCGTCGCAGCAGATGATGCGGGATCTGTTTCATATTTATACGGATCTTCTTCCTCCGGAGCAATGCTCCGTCATGGAAAAAAACGGGAAATGGGAAATTCATGTCGATGATTTCAGAAAAGAAAGCACCCGGACAGAGTATCTTTTTGCAGGCAATCCGCCGCTGCCGGTCAGGAAGAAATGCCATAAACTTGCCCTGACATGGTTCGGAAAACGCTTCTGCGCCGGGACGCTGCTCTGGCAAATTTCCTATTACCGGTATATATTGCAGAACGGCAAATGGTATCCGGCGGACATCGTTCTGGAGAATGAACGGTATTCCTACCGGCTGATCATAAGGACACGAAAAATCATGGAGACGCAATGAGCATCCGGTCTGAAATACTTCATCTTCTGAACATAAACTCTCACACGGAAACACGGGAACTTGCGGGCACAATTGCCCTGCCTGTCTCTTTTACCGGATTTCAGGGGCATTTCCCGGGGAATCCGACTCTGCCCGGAGTTTGTGAAATCATGATTCTGAAGGAACTGCTCCGGCAGGGCGCCGGAATCCATGCGGATCATGCGGAAATCAGGAACGCAAAGTTTTTCGCACCCGCCGGGGCGGATGAGGTTCTGGAACTTTCCTGCGCGATCAGTCAGAATACCGCATCCTGCAGAATCATGTCCGGAGAAAAGAAAATCTGCGCATTGAAACTGTCATGGGAGGAGAATTGCAATGAGGCGTAAAAAGCATTATTTTGAATCTCTGCCGGACGATCCGCCGCCGATTACGGCGGTAATTCAGCGGAGACTGCGTTTCAGCGACACGGACCCGCTCAGGATTGCATGGCACGGGCGTTATCCGCTGTTTTTTGAAGAGGCGCAGACGGAACTCGGGCACAAATGCGGGCTGACTTATGCGGCTTATCAGCAGGCAGGAATCGGTGCTCCCATTGCGCAAATGCACATCGACTATTTCGAACCGCTGCATTTGGACGATGTTTTTACGGTCAGAGCGTCGCTTTTCTGGAACGAAGGGGCGCGTCTGAATACGGAATATGAAATCACTGTTTCGGACGGCAGGCTCATCTGCACCGGTTATACGGTTCAGATGTTCATCCGCCTTGAAACCGGGGAAGCGCTCTGGCTGAATCCGCTGCTCTGGGAGGAGTGCCGCAAGCGTTGGCGCAAAGGAGAATTCCATGTCGGAACATGACCCCGTCATCGTCGCCTCCGAGCTCGTAACCGGATACGGTTTTGGAGAAAGACTCTGTTGGGAGGGATTGCTTTCCGGCAGGCACGCATTCCGTGAAATTGAGCGTTTCGACGCATCGAAAATGCGTTCACGGCTTGCGGCGACGGTTCCCGGTCTGTCTGCGGAACACGGTGGGCATTCCTTATTGGAACCGATGCTTGATTTTCTGCGCCCGTATGCCTCGAAAACATACGGCAGAACAGAACTTTTTCTTGCAAGCACTGTCGGGGAAATCGACCTGCTCGAAACTGTGGAACAGGACACACTCCATTCTCTGCTTCAAAAAGCGCAAACAGTTTTCCGGGTCGGAAACGGGCGGGTCGTCTCCGCCGCTTGCGCCTCATCCAACGTCGCGCTGGCGCGGGCGGGGGCACTCATACAAAGCGGCAGGCTGGATACTGCCGTAATTGTCGGGGCGGATCTTGTCAGTGAATTCGTCTGCTCCGGTTTCTCCTCGCTTGAGGCAATGTCTCCGACACTGGCGCGTCCTTATGACAAACATCGCGACGGTCTCATTATGGGTGAAGCGGCAGGCGTCATTGTCCTTGCCTCGGCACAGACTGCGGAAAAATATCGGCTGAAGCCGAAAGCCCGTTTAAGCGGCTGGGGAATGAGTACGGATGCGCTTCATATCACGGCGCCGGTCCATGACGGGCGGATGCTTGCAAACGCAATCCGGCAGGCGCTCGGCGGCACTTCGCCGGAGGAAGTCGGATGTGTGATCGGGCACGGAACCGGGACCCGTTACAACGATGAAGCGGAAATCAATGCCCTGAACACGGTATTTGCTTCTCCGCCGCCTCTCGCTTCGGCGAAAGGCGGATGCGGGCATACTCTTGGGGCCGCGGGAATCATTCAGGCATGTATGGCGTTTCATATTCTTGATACGGGGATATTGTTTCCGCAGACGAACCTGCTGGAACCGGAACCTGCCGCGGCAGGCATGATTTCAGGCAAAATGCAGGCAGTGAAAATCCCACGCATTCTTTCCATGAATTCCGGATTCGGCGGGCTGAATGCCGTATTGATGATCGAAGCCCTTACTCCGTCCTGACTTTTTCCCCGGATCGGGGGGAGCCCTTTGTTTTCAAACGGTCATACAGGGCGAACAGATTCGCCAGCACCGTACCGCTGATGCTGTGGTAAACACATGCAACGGCAGCCGCAAGCGCAGCCTCGGGAAGCGCAGGGAAATGAGCCGTCGCAAGATGCGTTCCCAGCCCTGCGTTCTGACAGCCGACCTCAATGGAGATTGTCCGGCGCTTTGCCGTATTCATGCCTGTCACTCCGCCGACCAGATACCCGGTTGCATAGCCCAGTGTGTTATGCAGGGCAATCACCAGAAAAATCATCAACCCGGATGTAAAGAACTTGTCTCCGTGGTAGCTCATGATGCCGCCGACGATGCAGGCGAGCCCGATCACGCTGACCGCCGGCATGATCTGCATCGCCTCGCGATAGGATTTCTTTGCACCGAAGGAAAGATTCAGGAATGCACCCGCCGCAACCGGAATCAGGGTCACGATCAGAATGCTCTGGAACATACCCCAGGCATTGACATGAATCGTCTCACCCGCCAGCCAATACATCAGCAGGGGCGTCATGACCGGAGCCAGCAGAGTACTTGCCGTCGTCATGCCGACGCTGAACGCGACATCCCCTTTCGCCAGATAGCTCATGATATTGCTGGACACTCCGCCCGGGCACGTTCCCACGAGCAGGAGCCCGACCGCGATTCCTTTCGGAAGATGAAAGAAATGCACCAGTCCCCATGCCAGCAGAGGCATCAGTGTATATTGAGCGCATGCCCCGATGAAAATGTCCAGCGGACGCTTTGCCAGAATCCGGAAATCGTCCTTTGTCAGCGTCATTCCCATCGTGAGCATGATGATTCCGAGGACAATGGTCTGTGAGGCGTCCTTTACCCATTGACATAACGGCGGGTAAAAATACGCAGCCAATCCGACAAGAATTACAAAGAACGCAGTCTGATTCGCAAGAATGCGGCTGGTCTTCTGAAGAAAAGAAAGCATGATGTCACTCCAATTGAAAAAAATTAGCTTATACTATAATTTCTTTCATCTGAAAATACAACCGGCATTGCCTGTGAAACATAGAAAATACGCGGCGCGGGATTATTTCAGTTTGTATGCAGGAAGCATCCGTCTGTAGGTGAAAAATGGGCCAAGAAGAATGGTCGTTCTGATGGACAAATGCCGATGTATGTTTTCCTCAAAGGTGGTATTCAGCCTTGTGATGAGTGCAAGAAAATTGGCATTGCCGTTGTTGAGGTCAAGAGTGATGCTGACAGGGAATTAACCGGGAGACGCTGGTTGATGAAAAAGGAAGCCATTAAGAAGATATTGGCTGATGATTCAATGTTGTCCAGTGTGTTCCAGAAGAGGATCATGTTCATTTCAGAACAACCTTGAATGTTATTTGATACATATGTATACTTAATGGTATTGTATCTCAGGATGTTAACACCACCGGTTTCGTCGAACGCATGCTTCTGAATTTGCTGATGACCTTTGCACAATATGAAATGGAAATGACCTCGGAACGGATTCGCGACAAAATTGCGGAATGTTCCCGGCAAAGGAGATTCTGTGCGGGCATGTTGCCGATGGTCTGCAAAAAAGATCCGGATACGCATAAACTTGTCATTATTCCCATGCACCCGGTTCCGGACAAGGCGAAAATCACCATTTTGTTCTTATTTTTCACGATTTTTCAATGGAAAAATAATGAAAATCAAAAAACGTTATTCTGAGCCCAAAACACAAAAAATCGCAAGTCGCTAATAATAAGCATCTTGCGATTTAAAAAGCCAAAAGTTCATTTTTTGGCAACATCTCGTAAAATTGGCGGAGAGAGGGGGATTCGAACCCCCGGTACAGTGTTACCCGTACGACGGTTTAGCAAACCGTTCCTTTCGGCCACTCAGGCATCTCTCCACATGGTCGTCTGTCTTATGATCGACAAGGTTAATGACTATAATACATTTTTTTCTGATTTCAAATCAAAATCATGGGAAGTTATGCAAAAAAGCAGACTTTTTTCACCCATACGGACAGGAATCAGTTTCTGCCCCAATAAGAACGGAGCTGTTTGACACGTTTGCCGATATCCGGCGCCTGGGTGATCTCCGTCACCATTGCAATATATCTGGCTCCAGTGGCGAGAAGTTCCGGGATATGATGTTCTTTGATCCCCCCCATTACCGTAAAAGGAATCTTCAGAAGCGGACCGGTTTCCTTAATGATTTCAAGTCCGAGGGGATGGACCGGCGTGTTTTTCGTCTGAGTCGGATAGACCGGACCGAGATTCAAGTAGGCGGCACCCTGTGCCTCCGCCTCCAATGCCTGTTCTCTGGAATGGGTCGAGCGGCCGATGATCAGGTCAGGGGCAAGTCGGACCGCCTGTTCCAGCGGAAGATCGTCCTGCCCGATATGGACGCCGTCCGCGCCGGTCAGGAGGGCGATGTCGATATGGTCGTTCATAATCATTGTAATATCATAGCGGTCGCAGATTTTGCGGAACTGTTCCGCCAGGTGGAACAATTCTTTTTTCGTAATGCTCTTTTCCCGCAGTTGAACCAGGCGGATTCCCGCATCCGCAGCTTCTTCCAGGACACGCAATGTGCCGCGTCCTGCGGTAAACTCTTTCGTTATGACCAGATAAAGATCCGCTTCACGGAATTTTGCAATGCGTTTGTTTTTCACTTCACTCATGATTTTTTACCTTATATTATCCCGATATTCAATTTTTCAGAGAAAATATAGCTCGATTTGCAAAAAAAGAAAGGGTTCATAATTGATTTAGCAGGGGAGAGCGGTTATATTTACGGGATATGGCAATGGAGTATGATGATATCAAATAAAGAAGGACAGAGTTGGATCATGGCGAAAAACTTGAAGAAAATGACCTCGAAAGGCAATGACAATCTTGTTGATGAGATCAGCGAGGATTTTGACAGATTTGAAGCCTGGGTAATTGAAAAC
The DNA here is from genome assembly GCA_003526375.1 of Lentisphaeria bacterium. Taxonomy (GTDB): domain Bacteria; phylum Verrucomicrobiota; class Lentisphaeria; order Victivallales; family UBA1829; genus UBA11452. The sequence goes on along the minus strand of DPDG01000085.1, from coordinate 7,874 downwards.
GGAAAATATCTGGTTGCCGGATGCATTGTCCTCGTTCTTGTTGTGGCGATTGTTTTTACCGTGATCGTGATCCGCAACTCCAATGCACGGAAAAGCGCCGAAATGTTTGCCAGGGCGAATACGCTTGAGGAGATCACGGCGGCTCTTGAAAAGGCTCCTTCGGCGGCTTCGGCTCCGGCTGCCCGCTTCAGGCTTGCATCCCTCTATCTTGAAAAGAAGGATTATACCGCGGCGAGAGCACAATTTGAATTGATCGCAAAAAACACATCCAATGCATTCCTTTCCGAAAAAGCCTCTCTCGCCCTTGGTTATCTGGATGAACTGACGGGCAAGAAAGAAGATGCGTTGAAAGTTTTTGCCGGAATTGCCGACAATATGCAGACGCTTCCCGACCTGAGAGCCGAGGCCGCCTATGCAGCAGGGCGCATCTATTTTGAACAGAAAAATTACGAGCGGGCAAGGACCTATCTCTCCCGTTTCCGCCCTGATTCCGGCACTGTGACCGGTGTCTGGGGCACATATTCAAATGCGCTTCTCCAGAAAATCCCGGCGGCACCTGCCACAGTAAAAACCGCGGCGGAACCCGTGGTGAAAAAATAAGGATTCCGCATTGCAGCTTACCAGACGTCAGGAGGCATTGATCCGTTCCCTTTCCACACGGCATGGACGGAAAGGGAGTGAGTTTTGTATCTGTGACGGATTCCGTTCTTCACGCGAAATATTGAATTTACGTCCGGATCTCGTGGAATTGCTGATTCTGCGAGAGGATGTCGTGCTGCGTGACAGTCTGCCTGTGGAACCGCTGATCCTGCCTGCGGTGGAATTTGACCGCATTTCCAATACCGTCATTCACTCGCAGGGCATCATGGTTGTGGCACGCAGACCGGAAAAGACACCGCGGGAGGTTCCTGTTGCCGATCCGTTCGTATTGCTTCTGGACCGTGTCGGGGACCCCGGAAATTTCGGAACGATCATCCGGACGGCGCGTGCAGCCGGGCTCAGGGAAATCTGGATGACAAAGGGGTCTGTAGACCCGTATTCCGATAAAGCGGTGCGTTCGGCTTCCGGCGCCCAGTTTGCGTTGACCATGAGGGAATATGGGGCCCTTGATGATGTTGTGGAGCTTCTCCGTGCCAAAGGATATTCGAATATTTTTCGGACCGCACCCGGTGGCGGACGCAGTATTTTCACGGAGCCTGAGCTGTTTGCAAAAAGTGTGATTGTGCTCGGCAGCGAGGGGGCGGGAGCGGGAGAAATCCCCGGTTCCGTGAATGTTCTGATCCCGATGCCCGGCGATGCCGAGTCGCTGAATGTGGCACAGGCGGCAACCGTCATTCTTTTCGAGCATGTGAGACGGCTGAATGCCGCCGGAAAAATTTGAAGGGTAATGCGATGGACTGGCTGGAGGAACCGTTGTTCAGACCGCCTGCCGAGGCGGAAAGCCTGATCTTCCAGGTGTCACGGGGGTGTCCTCACAATGCCTGCCGTTTCTGCGGAATGTACAAAGGAGTACGCTATTGCGAACGTCCGCTGCGGGATATTTTCGGGGACATTGACCGCGCCTCCGAATCCGGATGGAGGAGCGTCCGGCGGATTTTTCTGGCGGACGGCGATGCGATGTTTCTGCCGTTTGGTGCACTCTGCCGGATTCTGGAATATCTGAATGAAAAGTTTCCCCGTCTGACACGGGTTACGATGTATGCAAACGGTTCCTCCGTGCTGTCGAAAACGCCGGAAGCGCTGGAGCGGCTGCACAAATTGAAACTTTCGCTTGTCTATATGGGACTGGAAAGCGGAAATGAGGATGTGCTGCGACTGGCAGGCAAAGATGATACCGCGGCGCATATGACGGAGGCGGTGCGCAGACTCCGGACATCGGGAATCAAAACCTCGGTCATGATTCTTGCCGGAATCGGCGGGCGGCGTTTCAGCGACGGACATGTGCGTGACACCGCTTCCGTATTGAAGGAGATGCAGCCGGAGATTCTTTCCCTGCTGCGTTTTATCGAAGTGCCGGGTTTGAAGATGTATGAGGGCTATGAGCCTCTGACGGAATACGGATCTGTGCGTGAGATGCGGAACTTGATTGCAGGTCTGGAACTGGCTTCCACGGTCTTCCGGGCGAATCATTCCTCCGTGCCGTTTCCACTGGAGGGACGTTTCCCGAAGGACAGGGAACGGATGACGGCGTTGCTGGACCAGGTGCTTGCAGAAGGAAGTCTTGACAGAAATGGCGCGGGGAAAGTCCCGCTGTTTTTATAAGGTGAAGGAATGGCTGACAGGAAAGACAATGCACTCCGGCTGCCGGCGACGGAGACCGCCGGATCGCAGGCAATGAATAACGTGCAGAATGAAATCCATGAGATCAAGGCACGGGAGCGGATGCGGAGAACCGACATGGAGGCGACTGCGAAGATTGATCCGAAGTCGCTGGATATCGATGATTTTGTGACGGCAAAGCTTTCGGTCAAGCCGCAGGATAAATATAAATTCCGGCGGAGTATTGGCCGCGGCGGCATGAAGATGGTGCTTCAGGTACGCGACAACGATACGATGCGCGATGTCGCGATGGCTCTGATGCCGGATATCGAACACCGTTCCCGCGCGGAAATCCTGCGTTTCATTCAGGAAGCGCGCGTCACGGCAAGTCTGGAACATCCGAATATCGTTCCGGTTCATGACATCGGCATCGATTCTTCCGGTTCGCCTTATTTTACGATGAAACTGCTGAGCGGCGAGTCGCTGGCTTCACTTCTGAAAAAGATGGATGAAGGGAACCCCGCATATCTGAAAAATTACAGTTTCGACTCCCTGATGCGTATGTATCTGCGTATCTGCAACGGTGTGGCATTTGCCCATTCCAAAGGGATTATTCATCTGGACCTCAAACCTGAAAATGTGCAGATCGGAGAATTCGGCGAAGTATTGATTCTCGACTGGGGACTGGCCCGGTCCATTTCCGGAAAGCATACCAATGTGAACGAGGAACAGCCGGTGCGCAACACACGCCTCGGAAAAGGGTATTCCAATTTCAAGCTGACGATGGACGGCGTCATGAATGGAACGCCGGGGTATATGGCGCCGGAACAGGCGGCGGGCAGAAACAGCCGGAGCGATGTCCGGACAGACGTTTATGCACTCGGCGCAATTCTTTACGCCATGGTGACTTACAAAGACCCGATTGAGCCGGGCGATCTGAAGAGTATGCTCCATGATACGATCTACGGCAACATTATCAGACCCGGTGAACGTGTCCCCGGACGCGAAATTCCCTACGGCATCGAAGCTGTCATTCTGAAAGCCATGAGCGTAAACCCGGCAAACCGTTATTCTTCGGTCAAGGAACTGCGTGATGAGGTTATTGCCTATATCGACGGTTTTGACACGAAAGCGGAAAAAGCCGGTGTGTTGAAAAAGTTTCTGCTCCTGATCAAGCGTCACCGCCTGATGGTGACTTCGATCTGCGTCACTTTGCTGCTGGCGGTCACGCTAGGATTTTATGCCTTCTTTGAAATTTCCCGCTGGCAGAGTGACTGGGTTCCCGTCTATCAGCAGACATTTACGCGTCCGGATGCCACGTTGAACGGACTCTCCTTCATGGATTCCACGCTTGGCAAGCCCGCACCGGAATGGAAGCTGACTCAGGAAGGGCTGGAAATGGCAAAAGGCGGCTGGCTCTGGCTGGACTCCAGACTTTACGGCAATGTCAAAGTGGTATTGACGGTTTCCGCTCCGCCGGTTATGGAGGCGTTGGAAATCTCTGTCAACAGCCATATTACACCGCTCAAGGACTGGTGGCAGGTGCCGCCCGGATATTCTTTCATCATTGCCGGATTCGGCGGGACCAAGGATGCGATTGCAAAAGTCAATGACCCGCTTTCCGTGGAGTATATCAGTTCCGGAGAAACGAAACTTGCTTCGGATCAGGATGTTACGATCACTGTGATCCGCAGGGATGACCATCTTTCCATGACGATAGACAAAAACCATTCCGTCAGTTCCTACGATTACTTCCCCCCGACAGGCGAAGGTCTCTGCCGGGTCGGGATCCGCGCCTTTGCCAACGGTTTGAAAATCCGGTCGCTTTCCGTCTACCGCCTGGCAATCCCCGAAAAAACGACTCCCCTGATTGCCGGCGATACGTTGCTGGAGGCACGTCTTTTTGACGCTGCAATCGGAAAGTATCTGCAAATTGCGGACAGCTACGCAAGGACGCCGCTTGCGGAAATGGCTCTGGTAAAAGCATATATGACAGCGGCATCCAAAATCGCCGACCCGGAGCGGCGCACCGGCACTCTGGTCGAGATCAAGAAACGGATCGCCGCACAATTTGCGAAGTTCAAGTACCGTGACCGTATTCTGGAATTGGATGCCTCTCTGCTGTGGCGCGACGGCAACTATATGCAGGCGCTTCAGCTCATGCGCGAAGTCTTCGAGTTAAACCCGAATACCAATGTGATTACACGGATTCTTCAGTTGCCGCACCAGGAATTGCCGCAGGATGCGGCTGATGCCCTGATGTCGATGATTGCCCGTACAAAGAATCTCAAACGCCTGGATGTTTCCGGTTTCGGTCTGCGTTCCCTGAAACCGATTGCCTCGCTTCCTCTGGTCTATCTGGACTGTTCCGGAAACAAGCTGACATCTCTGGACGGAATCGAGGGAATGCCGCTGGAGGTGTTGAGCTGTCAGGGAAACAATATTTCCGACCTGACGCCTTTGCGCGGCATGATGCTGAAAAGTCTGAATTGCGCAAACAATCAGATTCAGGATCTGACTCCGGTGCGCGGCATGCTTCTGGTCTCCCTGAATGCCGCGGATAATAAGATTTCGTCCCTGGATGCATTGCGTTCTGCGACTGTGGAGAAACTGAAACTTCGGGGCAACCGGATTCTTTCACTTCAGCCGTTGTTCGGCATGGAAACGTTGAAAGTTCTGGATGTCGGCAGAAATCCGCTGAAAGATATCGGACCTTTGAAAGGGCTTCCGCTGGAAGCGTTGCTGATTGATTCGACAAATGTTTCCGATATTGATCCGGTGCGCGATATGCCTCTTCTGATGCTGGATTTGGGCAATTGCACGAAACTCAAGGATATTTCACCGGTCTATTTGATTGAGACGCTGGAGTTTCTGAATATTCCCAAAGGATTGAAAGATATTGAGCCGTTGCGGCAGATGCCTTTTCTGCGGGTATTGACGGATAACATTTCAACGATCATGACTTCTTCCGTGACAACATCTCCTGAAGAGTTCTGGCAGCATTATGACAGCAGACAGTCGAAATAAAAAATAGCTGGTTTTTTCAAATTCTGCTTGACAAAATCGAATTCTGCTTTATATTTTGGAATCTGATCCGGAACGGAGAGATGGCCGAGTGGTCGAAGACGCAACATTGGAAATGTTGTGTAGGGGTAACTCTACCGTGGGTTCGAATCCCACTCTCTCCGCCATTTGATATGAGAATGGAATTTGCAATGATTGTCTTAGACAGTTTAATTCCATATGAGCATAAAAGTTATCCTGATCAGGACCACCCTTGGTCGGGATGCTTTATTTTTATGCCTCCAACTTTGAGCTCAGTTGCTCAAGTTCGCCGTTCTGATACATTGCTTCAATTTGATCAGGAGTTTTGTACCCCAACTTTTGGTGAAGTCGCTTCGAGTTGAAGAATTCGACGTATTCGGCAACATCCCGAAACAGATCTTTTGATACGTCATAGAAGTGATGTGATAATTCCTCGACCTTCATTGATGAAAAGAAGGATTCTGCAACAGCATTGTCATAAGGTATTCCTGGATAGGAAAAAGATTGCTTGACTCCCAGTCCTCGCAGAAAGGTACGGAACTTATAGGATGTATATTGCGTCCCTTGATCGCTATGAAACAACAAACCATCAGGCCGATCCCGAAGCTCAAATGCTTTTAAGAACGTCGTTATAATCAGTTCAGCTGTATTATTTGGGGCAATTTCATAAGCAAGGACTTTTCTGGAAAACAAATCAATTACGACACAGATCGCATAGAAGTCTTTTGCGACTCGCACATAGGTTACATCGCTGACCCAAACTAAATTGGGGGCAGTTTGAAGAAATTGTTGTTTGAGCTTGTTACGTCTGTACATATATTTACGGTTAGAAGACGAAAAATATTTCAATTGAGTCTGTTTGCTTTTGATATTCAGCTCTTTCATATATCGTCGTAATCTTTTCAACGAAACTTCATAACCTCTATTTTCGAGCTCCGCTTTTAATTTTCTTGTGCCATAACGCTCCTTGCTCTCATCGAAAATCTGTTGAACGATTGGCCGAATCTCTGCATCTTCTTTTTCCCACAGCGGCTGTTCCGGACTTCGTAAGCTATGATGATAGTATGTGGAACGCAAAACATTCAGTGTTCTGCAAAGCAAGTGAATGGAATATTTATTTGATAACCGATCAATCCCTGACAGCTTCTCGGAAAGTGGGGCATCAATATAGCAACCACAAGTTTTCAAAATCTCATTTTCCAAACGTAAACGCTCTAACTCCGATTCCATGCTGGTTATTTTGCGGAAGGTTACCGCCATGTTGCCATTCGTGCTTCTGTGCATTCTGTCAAGTTGTAGATAGTTATAAATTGAGCTTCGAGAAACACCGAAACGCTCCATCAGCTCTTTAATCGGCACATTTTTTGAGTATAATCGAACAATTTCATCTCGCGTTTCCTGTAAAATTCTCATTCCCATTCTCGGTTACATATTTCCGCATTTAAAAATCAAACTTCTCGTTTGAACTTTAGATTTAAATGAATATATTAGTTCAAAGAATATTTTTCCACTTGGGGCAATGAGAAAACGCGAACTGACTACCGAAAATATTGGAGATGGCTGATTGATCATAATATGACCAAGAGTGATTTGCGGCAGAAAGCTGGATTAAGTGCACGGACAAAAAAAGGCGATCAAATATATTCTTTTGTGAAGAATAAATAGAGAGGAAAAATATATGAGTGATAATATAAATTGGGGAATGATAACTGATGGAGTTACATTTCAATCCTTGGTCGCAAAATTGATATATTTTCAAGATGCCGAAGCAAGGTTGTTTGATAGGCCGGGAAAGGATGCTGGAATAGATATTCTTTCTGGAAATAAGCAAACTGTATATCAAGCAAAGTTTCGTGTAGACAACTCTTTTGAAAAAATTTGCACTATAGCAAAAGAAGAACTAGAAAATATTAAAAAGTATAAAAATGACAATGGTTATGAACGCGATTGTTGGACAGGAGTTGATCGTTGGATTATCGTATCTAATTTTACAGTGAATCCCAATGACAATACAAAGTGGGATTCGATATCAACAGAATTTAAAAACGAGGGGATAGAAGCCGATTACTGGAATCTCCTTAAACTTGAATCTGAATTAAACAAGTTCCCTGTTATTACAGCAGAATACTTTTCTGGTAAAAATAGAGTTTTTTTATCAGTTATAGAAGCTGAAGCGGCACTGAAAACCGAAGCACAATTCGCAGAAACGTTGTCAATACCGTATATTGGGCATTCTGAAGAGCAAAAACTTTTTGATGATTTTTTGTTATCAAAAGAAACGCGTGTTCTACCTATAATTGGCGAAGGGGGTATTGGAAAAACGCGTTTTTTGATTGAAATTGTGCAAAAGGCCGCGCGCAATCCTATTCAAGTACTATGGGCTAATGTAGAAACAATGACGTGTTCTAATGACTGGATAAATGCCATTAATCCATCAGCAGAAACATTAGTAATTATAGATGAACCGGAAAGCGTGTCACTTATACGAAGAGTTTTTGAATTCATTCGGGCAGATAAATGGAAAGCAGTTATTGCACTGAGACCAGTGCGCCTAGCCCCTTGGCTGGACA
>DPDG01000099.1 GCA_003526375.1 Lentisphaeria bacterium | reverse complement strand
AACGAGTTCCGCAGGCAGCCAGAACGACCCAAGCGCGAAGTCGATATCTTCAATGGTCAAAGGTTTCGGCAGAACCGTTTTCAACGCCTCCACATTGGCGGTCAGGCCATGCGCCTGAGCCTCCTCGATCTTCATCTTGATGTGCCCCGAAAGATAGCGGCTTTTGAGTTCAATTCTCTGCGCTGCCGGGTTGTAGAAATACTCGCTGCTCGCCAGAAGCTCCGTTTTCACTGATTCATAGTACTTGCCGGTGATCCGGGCGATGTATTCAAGGTCGATGCAGTTACGATAAGCATGGGAGATCAGTCCGGCTTCGACAACGTTTTCCGCATGATCCGGCTCCCGCCACGGCCATTGCGTCCGCTTGAAAAGGATGTCACCGGGTTCATAGACTTTTTTCGTCGTCTTGATCCCGGCTTTGTTGGTTTCGGTCGCTTTGCGACAGTTTTCAATCGCCGCGACCTTGAGGTATTCGGGATCTTCCACGCAATATTTATGAACGGTCTTATTGGAAAGCACGCCGTATTTTGCAACATGATCATTGTAAATGCACCGAAGCCGGATGCGCAAATCCTCAATTTCTTCATCCGGGGCATTGAAATCCAATTGAGCGTCAATGAGTTCATTCAGCGCATTCTTGATCTTGACGAAGGAATGGACTTTCTGCGTCTCTTTTAGCGTGAGATTTTCCCCTTTGCGGTCCTTCAGACGGTGTCCCATGCCGCCAATGACCTGATAAACGGTGTCGAGGGTGGAAAAGATGCTGTATTCCCGGCAATTTTCCGGCGGTTCCTTCTCCTCCGGAATATCCGTCCGATTCGCATAGGAAATGACTTCTACTTTGGGCGCAGTCGCTTCCGGAAGTGCATTGCCGAACAGATCGGTATTTTCAGGAACTTCCGGCAGAGCGGGCATGAACTCTTTTCGCGCGATATCGAAATGTTCCTTCAGACTTTTATCATCCGGCAGAACGGTCGGTGTATTCAGCTTGCCATACATTTTGCCGGAGTTCGAGAGTCTTCCGAACACATGTTCCGGATGCTGCGCGAAGTAGCGGTTGACCTCAACTCTGCCCGTCTTATCGGCGGTGTCAACCCATTGCAGATTGCCGGAAAGAGTCTCCCGATACTCTTTCTTCAGGATGAGAATATCGGCGACGATCTCCGTTCCGGCAAAGGTATTGTTCGGCAGACGGTAAGCCTTCACAAGTCCCGCACGCCCGTTCGTAACTAGCGGCATGGAACCGGGTTTGTCCATTGTGGAACTGGAGGTCAGAAGGACGGCATGGCCATTTTCCTTCAGGCAATCCAAGGCGCGGGAGATGAAATAATTATGCAGATTCCAGGCATTGTAAGAACGGTAATTCCGGTCATACGGAGCAAATCTGCCGAACGGAACATTGCCGATCACGAGGTCATACTGTTCCGGCAGTTTAACCGTCTCCAGCGATGCGATCCGGATGTCTGACTCTGGATAAAGTGTCTTCGCGATGTTCCCCGAAATTTTATCAATCTCGACGGCTGTAAACTCATAGACATTCTGAAACGGCGCAAGCCCGATGAAATTTCCGGTCCCGGCGCCGAGTTCCGCAACCTTGCCGGACTTGATTCCAAGCTCCTGCCGGACAAGGTCCCACATGAAATCAATGATATATTCGTGCGTGTAATAGCTGTCGAGAATGGAATTTTGCGCAGTCTGATATTCCTCGTCAGGAAGCAGTTCCTTGAGCGCCTGATAATGGCGATTGCCTTCCATGAAAACTTCGGTCAGCCCGCCCCATCCGCTGAACTGCGAAAGCGTGACCTGCTCCTCATGAGACGGAACACGTTTTTCGACTTTGAGTTCCTTTAGCAGACGGATCGCCTTGAAATTCGCCTCAATCCTTGCCGCCGGAGTCGTCGGCATCCCATGCCTGCCGTCATTCTGAAAGTTCCGCAGAACGACCGTTTCCGGAACCTCTCGCTCCTTCGATTGAACCGCCGCCTGCATCACGGCAAAATCGAACAAATCCAACTGTATTGCTTCCATCATCCTTATCCTTTCGGTTGATTTTTTGCCCGAGGGCTGACGGACCGAAACAGGATGCAGCGTCATCCGGTCCGGCAGCCGGGAAATCAAACGAAAGATTTTTTCTTTTTTTACCAGACACTATTTGATTTTCAAAGGGAAACATGCTATTTTTCCTTTGAAAATCAAAGGAAAAATCAATATGCTTTCTATTGAAGATAAAATATTTGCAAGAATAAAAGCTCATGGAAGAGGATGGGTGATGACCAATAGCGATTTTGGGGACTTAGCCAAGACTGCAACTATAGATTGGAGCCTCTATCGTCTTAAGGATAAAAAAATCATCCGTCCCCTTCTGCGAGGGATTTACGATTATCCCCGATTCAGTGAACTTCTTCAAGAAGATATGACGCCTGATATGGAAATGGTCGCCAGAGCCATTGCGCGCAAGTTTCAGTGGAATATTTTGATTTCCGGTAATGCGGCATTGAATTATTTAGGACTGAGTACACAGATCCCAATGCGTTTGATTTATTTTTCCGATGGACCAAACCGTCGGTATGAGGTTGGCGGCCGAACAATAGAATTCAAACATATTTCTCTTAAAGAGGCGAGATTTGCAAATATCAAAAGTGAAATTATCGTTCAGGCTCTCCGTGAGTTAGGGGCTGAACATATTACTACCGAGGTCATAAATAAAATACGTGACTTTATTCCGGCATCAGAACGGAATAAAATCTTGAAAGATACTCAATTCACTACCGATTGGATTCATGATAAAATAAAATTGATCTGCTCGGAAGGAAACTGATCATGGACAAAATTGCTCGTATGGATTCCAGAAAACGGCAGGAACTTTTTGTTCAAACGGCGGCAAAATTTCCTTATTTGTCTGAAGCCGCAGTGGAAAAAGATTTTTGGGTCTGCTGGATGTTAAAGCAACTTTTCGATTCTTCATTGAGGGATACTGTTATATTTAAAGGGGGAACCAGCCTTTCCAAAATTTTTCATCTGATTAAACGATTTTCAGAAGATATTGATTTGATTCTGAATTGGAAAGAGAATCCGATAGGTAATCCGTTAGAGAAACGCAGCAATGCACAACAGGCCAAGTTCAATGAAGAACTGGATACTTGGGGCCAGCATTATATTGCAGGGATCTTACTGCCGGAAATACAGAAACTTTGCGCAGGAATCTGTGTTGCTGAACTTTCAGAGGAAAAACCGGACAATATTATAATCACCTATCCAAAATCTTTTTCCGATGAATACCTGCGTCCACAGATATTGTTGGAAATCGGCGCGAAAGCCGCTTGGGTGCCTCATGCGGCCTATAAAATTTCTCCTTATGCTTCAGAAGCATATCCACAATTATTCGATACGCGAGAAATAGAGATCATCGCTACAACTCCGGAGCGTTCTTTCTGGGAGAAAGTTACCATTCTTCATGCAGAAGCGCATCGTCCAGAAAATAGTAAAATACGGGGACGGTATTCCAGGCACTATTATGATACGGTTATGATAGCGCGGAGTTCTGTAAAAAAGTCAGCATTCTCTGATTTGGAATTATTGAAGCAAGTCGTCGATTTTAAGGATAAGTTCTATCATTGCGGATGGGCAAATTATAAGGATGCCAAACCGGGAACAATGAAGCTGTTGCCTGCTGAGCATTCCATAAAAGCTTTGAAAGCAGACTATACAGCAATGAGGGCTATGATTTACGGAGATTATATTTCATTTGAAGAGTTGCTGAATGGACTACAACTTCTTGAAAATGAAATCAATTCTCTTTAAATTTAGAACGCCGCAAAGCCGATTTTCGCAAGCAGTATGGCAGTGATCACTCCGATCAGCAGAAAGAACAGGATCACTTTTCCTGTGTTGAACTTGCCGACATGCCTGATCAGCCAGATCAGTCCCAGAGAACCGAATTGCACAATGATGAAAAAGCCGGCACCGCAGACCGCCCAGAGAAATTTTTTGTTGGAGAAATCCCGCCAGGTCGGAACTTGACCATATACCAATGAAACCAGAATCAGCATGATTCCGCCGATGGCGATCAGGAACAGAACAGCTTTTATCAGCGCATAAAGTTTGAGCGAAACGGGATGTCCGTATACTTTCTGGTCAATCCAGAACTCTTTCTCACGGTCGGATTGACGCATGATCCATTTGTAAATGCTGTAGACCAGAAGTATGAAAGCCGCAGGTGTAGAGAGAAGAATATACATAATTTTCAATCCGGGCGGGAAACGTTTTTACGTTTCCCGCTCGGTTCCTTTCTTGATTAGTGGAACAATTCAGCGGCTCCGTCGGTTATGACGGGGACGTTGTGGGCGTCGACAGTGGCGTATTTTTCGATCAGTTCGCAGCCTTCCTGCGACAGCAGGTGTTCCGCCGGGGTGTCGCCGGTGACGTAATGAACTCCTTCCTCGACCTGTTTTTCGGTCGCCTGATAGTATTTGGCGCGGGTGTCTGCCCATGCGCAGGCAAGCTCCGGAACTCCGTAAAAAAATCGCTCTTCCGGTTTTTTTGAGTTCAGATGGGTGGCAAGTTCATTCAGAGCGACAAATTTTTTGTTGTTTACGATCCTCATGCGATTTTCCTTTCCTGGGTGTTGTGTTGGTTCATCAGTTCGTCCAGCAGCATTCTTTCCTCCGGGTTCAGGCGGTCGATGACATTCAGCACGAGCGCAACGGAAACCGGAAGTTCCACTTTAGGCTTCGGCGCCGACGAAATGAGCTGAGAGGCTTCTTCCTCTGTCATGTTCTCCCATTGCCGACGGGTGATCGTGGGAAGCCTGCCGTTGCAGATCATTTCAGCCAGCGCCGCTTTCTGCCGGGACGTGGCGAGTCCGGTCCGCATGACCGGAACATATTCCAGCTCGAATCCGCGCAGGATTTGAGAAGATGGAATCGGTGTGTTATCGACCGCGAGTCGTCCGGCGAGGTCGTCCGCAGAGACGATTTTTCTGCCGAACGCGAAGTAGTGATACAGTCCTTCCAGCGGATTCAGATAGACATCACTTTGGAGTCCGGTAACGGCGAAAACTTCCTCCTGCCGGAGTTCCGGCAGACGAACGGTCAAATCGTTCAGATGTTCTTCCGTGAACGCCGTGAGCGTCATCAGCCGGAGCTTCTTCTGCCGGTTGCGGTAAGCGATTTCCCGGCAGAACAGGAAGCCGACGTGGAGAATCACTTCGTCGATTTCCTTGTCACAGGTCGGAAGCGGAACATCCGCTGGAATCAGTCCGGCGGCGCGGCCGCGCAGGAATGCTTCATGTTCCAATTCAGTCAGATACATCGGCAGTCCTCCTCCGGTTCATCTCTCCGTGCCAGATCAGACGTTCGGCGGACAGATGACAGAGTTTCAGCAGAACTTTTGAAGAAATCCGGCGCAGATGCCCATCCTTGCCGAGCTTGATGATCCGCGAAAGCTGTTCCGGATCGGCGGGAGCGGTGTCGATGTCCGTCTGCCGGTAATAATCGAACAGACTTTTCTCCGTCTGCCAACGGTTGTCCTCGGCGCAGCGGATGAGGAAATCCGCTTCAAGCGCGGTCAAATCCTTGAGATCTTCCGGATGAAAGCCAGAAAGCAATCCCTGCGCATGATAGGAGCGCAGCAGATTCTTACATTCCAGAGAAACCGGCGAATAAGTAAGCGGCGGTGTATTTCGAGCTTGTCGAATGAGCAGTTCTCGCTGCTTTCCGGTCAATACGTTCCATTCGGAAACGGGAACACAACGAAGCTGCCCGGTCCGAACGAGCTGTTGCAGAAATCCTTTTGTGGTGGACATGAAAACCTTTCCACACACCCCGCAATTAATTTACAGGGTGTTTTTTATTTTTCAAGTTATTTGACTCGCAACGGTATCAGAATATAGTGAAATCCCTTGCCGTCCGCAATCATGACCGGGCTGCTCGCACCGTTCATCTGGAGACGGAACTGGTCTTCTCTGACATACCGGAACGGCGCTTGCAGGAACTGGTAATTGAACGTGATTTCCAACGGATCATCATAGTCATAGGGGACTTCAAGGCGATCCTTTCCCTCACCGACGGTATCGTTGCGGGAGAAAAACTCCAGTTCTCCCCGTTTGAACGTAAGTTTGAGATTGCTGATGTCGGCGGTCAGCGGAACCGCCAGCAGGTCCAGCGTCTGCATGACGGCTTCACGGGGAATATCCAGCATCTTTTGAAAACTTCCCGGAACGATCTGCCGGAAGTTCGGATAGCTTCCCTCAACGAGTTTGGAGTAAAGGAGAGTATCGCTGAAGCGGACGCGGATGTAGCGTTCGGAAATTTCCAATTCGACCGTTCCCTCCTCGCCGAGAAGCCGCCGGAGCTCCAAAGCGGCTCTTGACGGCAGGATGATATCGCCGTCGCCGCTGCTTTCCTCCACTTCTTTTTCGACAAAGGCAAGACGCTTCCCATCCGTGGCGACAGTCGTCAGAATGTTGCCCTTGACAGAGAATAGAATGCCCTGAAGCGTTTTGCGGGAACTGTCCTGGCTGACCGCGTAGGAGACATGGTCGATCATGCGGCCCAATTCCGGCTGTGTCAAACGGATCTTCCGTTTGGATTCAAACAGCGGATCATCCGGGAAGTCGACCGGATCAAGACCTTTCAGCAGAAATTCCGCACTGCCGCATTTGATTGTCGCATGATGATTAGCGCAGCATTCAATTTCAACTTTGTCGCCATTGAGCTTGGAGACAAGAGCCAGCAGGCTTCGCGCCGGAAGAGTTGTCGCCCCTGAAACCTTGACATCAGCTTTGAGTTCCGTACTGATCGTGATGTCCAGATCGGTCGTCTTCAAATTCAAAACGTTATCATCAGCTTTCAGGCAGATGTTGCTGAGAATCAGTAGAGTCGGTCGGCGGCTGACGATATTGCAGACCTTCTGCAGATGCGTCAGCAATGCTTCTTTTCCAACGGTGCATTTCATTTTCTCAAGCTCCTTCTGTTATTTTTTGAGATCAAACACTTTGTTCGAACACCAAAACAGAGCGACCGCCGTCAGAATGGACGGCGGGAAAAGCGAGGGTCGAACAAAGCGTATCCTATCTTTCCGTAATATCGAATTCCCGACAAGACACAAACAAGATTGAAATGATCTTATATCTTAAAATACATTCAATCTTGTTTGAAATAATTCAATCATACAATATATTATAAAATATGATTTAAAAATTGTCAGGAGAAATTATGATAAGCAGAAAATATTATCTTGAAAAGATCCAGCCTTATCTCGGGAAGCCCGTGGTGAAGGCGATAACGGGACTCCGACGTGTCGGAAAAAGCGTTTTTGTCCGGCAGCTTATTGAGCATCTGCGGAATCAGGGAATTGCTCCTGGTAATATTCTTTATGCAGATATGGAGTCTTTGGATTTTGATTTTATACGAACGTACAAAGATTTGCATGAATATGTCATGAAAATGACAGACAAGGTATCCGGAAAGATTCATATTTTTGTGGATGAAATTCAGGATATTGTCGAATGGGAACGTGCGGTCGCGTCCTGGTCCGGCCAACCGGAACGTTACGATGTAATAATCACCGGGTCCAACTCCACAATGTTTTCCGGGGAGCTTGCTTCAAAACTGACCGGACGTTTCATTGAGTTCCCCGTATTTCCATTGTCGTTAAAGGAATTCAAGGAGTTCTATCCGGAATTCGATGAGCGGCAGGTGCTTTTCGAAAACTATCTGCGATACGGCGGAATGCCGGGATTGCGGATGCTGGACGAGCTCAAAGATGAAACCGCATTGCCGTTCCTGCGCAGCATTCATGATACGATTGTGTTGAAAGACATTGTCAAACGGAAGAACATCCGGAACACTGCATTGCTGGACGACATCTGCCGTTTCACCTATGACAATATTTCCAACCCTCTGACAGCAAGCAGCATCAGCGCCTATTTGAAGAACCAGAAAATTCAGACGAATGTTCAATCCGTGATCAACTATCTGACCGGATTGATTGAATCGCAATTATTTTATAAAGCCTCCCGCTATGACATCAAAGGGAAAAAGCAGCTTGAGATCAATCATAAATATTATGCTGCCGATCTGGGGTTGAGAAACTCTCAGGTCGGTTTCCGGAGCAACGATATTTCCTATCTGATGGAGAATCTTGTCTTTATGGAACTGTGCCGTCGATTTGACCGGATTTATACCGGAGAAATCGACCGTTGGGAGGTTGATTTCATTGCGGAAAAGAACGCAAAGCCGCATTATTATCAAGTCACGATGAATCTGAATGATCCCAAAGTCATGGAGCGTGAAACCCGCTCGCTGCTTGCCATTGAGGACAATTATCCGAAAACGATTATCTCATTGGACCAGGTTCATGGTGACGGCATTGCAGGAATAGAGGTAATTTCGCTGTCGGATTTTCTGCTTCAGAAATAATACAGCCTGAGTGTTCCTGCCTGCAAATTGATCATTCTCCGATCGGCACGGGATTCATGCGTCCGGTGTCGAGATTGATGTAGAATCCGCGGTAGTCAAGGCCGCCTTTGCGGAACAGCCGCCAGATCAATTCGAGTTCGGCGGTTGCGAGCCACTGATTTACGAACAGCTCCTGAATGGAAAGTGATTCGGCAAGGGAACAGCTCGGCAGATTCTGCTCCTTGATTTTTGTGTCAATGAGCGTCGGCAGTTCCTGATAGGGATACGGCAACTCCTTACTTCCATTGCCGATGATGACTTGCCCGCAGGTGGCGAGGACGCCTCCGTCAAGAACGTATGGACCGTTCTTTTTCGGGAGCGTCTGAAAGATTTCTTTCCGTGACTTTCGGGAATCCACGCAGGCGATGAGAACGTCGAAATTACGGGTGAAGCGGTAACGTTCCGGATGTGCTTTCCAGTTCAAGGCGAAGCCGAGATTGTAGCGGTTCACGAGCGCTTCC
Source organism: Lentisphaeria bacterium (assembly GCA_003526375.1). Lineage (GTDB taxonomy): Bacteria > Verrucomicrobiota > Lentisphaeria > Victivallales > UBA1829 > UBA11452. Next base: position 3,619 of record DPDG01000099.1, on the reverse strand, counting down.
GCCTTGTTCAGCCCGACTTCCGATGCGGCAAAAAGCTGCCGTCCGATGTTTGCCGGGGAGACTCTGTCGGGGTCCCATACTTCAACGTCCAGCCCGTAAGGATGACCGAGGCTTTTCATTGCCAGATGCAGTCGGACCAGCCCGGAAAGCACCAGCGATCCGCCGCCGCCAACGCCGACCAGATTGATTTTGACCGGGTTCATATGAAATCCGTTTTTTACCGTATGTTTCATTTCAAAAGATCTCCAAGGGTTTGATTGGCTGATTTCAGCAGTTCGACCGGAAAGCGGTCGTGCTTTTTCTTTTTCAAGTAATCAATCCAGAATCCGTCATGCCCGCCGGGATGTTCGATCTGCCGCATGGAGTGAGTCGCATGACCGAATTTCCCCTGATAGAACAGCTCGGATACCAGATTCATGTTTTCTTCCAGTGAGTTCCGGCGGTCGATCCGGAGGCCCTCCGGCAGACAGACTGCTCCGTCGGTTTCATTGATATGCGTCAGAGGTGCGATATAGAGCTTCGTTTTGGGAGTAGGACGACGATTGCTTTTCAAAGCACGGCAGCGGAGTGTCCCGTTTGCAATCATGAAAAGCAACGGCGGCCACATGACCTGCCGCCCCGACAGTTTGTTCAAAATCGCCCGTCCGGGTTCTTTTTCCCGGTCAACTTGAAAATAGATCGGAGCCAGGCGGCTTTTCTCATACCATACGATGCCGTCATAGGAACGTGCCAGAATTCTGGAATCCTGAAACTTCAACTTGTCGGCGCCGTTGGAGTTTCGGAAGAAATACTCCAGCGCCTTCATGTCGAGAGCCCGTCCGGGCGCCAGCGAACCATTTTCATTTACTTCGTGAAGAACCGCCGCCACATTATGCGCGGAATAGCTGTATCCATATTCCGACCAGCGGCGGTAGAACAGAATTGCGCCATTAAGCCGGAACCTCATTTCATTGGGGATCATTACTTCCATATTCTTCCTCCGTATGGCTTCGATTGAGAATCAGCAGCAGTCTGCCGAGCGAATTGACCGCATGGCTGATTTCTTCCAGAGTTTCCGCAAGGTGGGCGCTATCTTTCGAAAACGTCCAGTAAAGTCCGCTCAGAATAATATCCCGCCCATCGTTGGCCGCCTGGTCGTAAATATTGTCAAAACAGTCGAAAATCATATTATTATGCCAGATCAGTATTCCCGGCAGGTTTGTATTGCAGCAGGGATATTCCGTATGGCTGTATTTCCTGTCCGGAAACTGGAACAGCTCTTCCAATTCCGGCGGAATCGAACCTTGAAAAACAGTCTCGTCCGGCTGAAGCATCCATGGTTCAAAATTCTCATCGAAGTCCGCCCGGGTGATATCCATTTCATCCAGATACATCTGGCGGGTTTCCTCATCTTCACAGGAACAGATTTCATCGACATATTCTTTTTCATCTTCATATCCATTCCAGCAATTCTCACGGACAACATCCAGGAAAAGCTGCGGAGTGCCGATGTCAAAGGGCGTTGCCGTGCTGATTTTCCGCAGGATTTTCTGTCCCAGTCCCGGAAATTCCGCCTCATAACGGAGGATGGCCTTTTCGACGGAAAAATCCGAGGCGTAAGGCGAACCGAGACGAAAGAGCAGCACATAATCGTCCTCAGCAGAATCGAACTCCAAGTCGGAACAGCCCTGATTGTCAGGTTCCGTAATGAAATCGACCTCAAAATCCAATGCCTGTTCAATTTCTTTCGGCAACATCCCCGCGAACCACTGTTGCAGAGCTTTCTTCAGAACCGACAACGGCGAATGATCATTCTTCAGCAACGGTTCAAGGTCGGTATCATGCCCGATCCCGTGAAGGATCGGGAGGATGCGTGACGGATTACCCTGCGAATATAATTCCATCGGCAGAACCAGACGCGGAATCGTTATAAAAGAGGCGGCAGGAACGCCGCATCCAGCGGAATCGACGGCGTATGATTGACCGCATGAATCAGTTTTTTGGTACATTGTTCACTCTCCTCCGGAAATTCATCCGGATTGAGTTCATTCTTTTTCATCTGCTCCGGCAGAAAATGCCGGAACAGACGTTCCTCGCTTACGGGGTGGAAATTCTTTTTCTTCATCGGAAAGTTCCGACCTGCGGAATGAATTTGTATTCATCGAATCCGTCCGCAGTCTTCGTCGGTCCCTTGATCGTAACGTTGGTCAGTTCCGCGTGAAGCAGAGAGTGGAACTCCGCGACTTTCTGCGGCGTCATCTTCGGATCGGGATCGGCAAGCTGCATTCCGTTGAAAACGAATTTGCGCGGGCGTGCTTCGGTGGTTTTTCCATTGGTTTCGGGCATGATTGAATCCTCCATGTTTGTTTTCAGAAAAGGGACAATTCCCCTTGAGCGGGCTTTGTTTTCTTCGACCGCCTTCTTTTCGGCGGCTTTGCGGGCGGCGGCTTCCTGTTTGAGTCTGGCTTCAGCAGCTTTGAGTTCCGCTTCATGCCTGGCTGCTTCCTCCTTGGCCTTCTTCTCGGCGGCCTCTTTGGCGGCAAGTTCCAGATAACCGGGCAACTTCTCCGCAACCGCGGTCTGCAATTCCACGAGCGTGCCATTGACGACCAGCGGAGTCGTCACGCCGTCGCTGACGCCGAGCGCATACTTGTCATCTCCATTGTAAGAGATCACAAGACGGCAGTTCCCGCTCTGCGCGGCGATTTTACTCAATTCCTCAAGCAACATCTTCTTTCTCTCCTTTTCGGGGTTGTTCGGACACAAAAGAGCTTGCGCCGGAAGTCCGAATGAACTTCCGAAAGCGCAAGCCGACGAACAATCCGTTTTTTCCTACCAGCAGATCAGATCCTCCAGATAATCCGGTTCCAGACCGTATTCGTCGATGATGTCGAAGCCATCTTCTCCATCCGCGATTCGTTCTAGAATCTCCTGCCTGGTCTCGTCAACTTCTTCCTGCGTATAGCCGTCGCGACGTTGCAGAACCTCATCAAATGTTTCTCTTGCCATTGTATCATTCTCCATGATTTGCTTTTTGGATTTCCGTTCCGAAAAGTCCGCAGACGGCGTTTTTGCCGTTTTGACGGATAAACCATTCCGGCGGTTGAGCTGGTTTGGCAATGACACCAATCCAGCCGTCTTCAAGGTAGTAGCCGAGGATCTGGCATTTGCCGATATCGTTGACTACAGCGAAAACCGTTTCTCCGATTTTCGGGATAAAATCGCCGGACCATTTTCCTGTCGGAAATTCACTGAGGCCTTTCAGGTAGGCCGTGATATAGATATATCCACTGGCACGCGGTGATGCCTCAAAGAGAAAACTCCACGTTTCAAGTGTGAACGTTTCCTGCGTCATCGGTGTCCAGTTGTGTTTTCGGATATGTTCTTTCAAAGCCGGAAGCGCCTTGTGATTAATCCAAGTGCAGAGGATTTTACAGGCAGTTCCATCTCCAATACAACTCTGACGTTCCTGAAGAAATTCGATATTGCCGTCTCGAAAGATCGTTCGTGCGCCGTAGACTGCCAGGGCTTCCAATTCACGAAACGGACGCAGTCCCCATTCCAGCTTGGTCAAGTCAATCATTTTCTTCTGCCTCCTTACCGGTTTCCACTGTCTGATAGCCGGGAAAGTAGAGAATCG
>DPDG01000064.1 GCA_003526375.1 Lentisphaeria bacterium | reverse complement strand
TAAGGAGGACAGGATGGACAGACAGCGGCAACAGAAAAAAACTAATTATTTTGGAATTGGCTCAATATACAAACAGGAGAGAAACACAATGGAAAAGTCAGTCAGAAAAAAGAAAAGCGAGAGTGAGTTTATTTTTACATTGATAGAATTGCTGATCGTTATAGCAATCATCGCCATTCTTGCCGGCATGCTTCTGCCAGCCTTGGGAAAAGTAAAGGAAAAAGCCAGAAGTGTTCAATGCACCAACAACTTGAAACAGATTGGCATTGGGGTGGTCAGTTATGCAAATATGTATAAAGATGTTATAATCGCCTGCTGGTTGATTCCTGGAAAATACAATAGGGGAACAACATGGGCACATGGGCTGAAAGATATAATCAGCCCGAAATCAGACAAGGTTTTCCGCTGTCCAACGGAAAAAGGCGCTTTCAGTTTAGGAAACCAGTGGAATATGCACTATGGACACAACCAGGGATTCCTTGGTTACAATACAGGTCCGAAGCAGAAACTCGGAACAGTTCTCCGGAATCCAGTCATAAATAAAATATTGACACCGTCAAAAGTTCTTTTTGCAGCGGACAGTGCCCCGAAGAGTAGTTATTCTCAAGTCGAAGGTGAAGGTGGGTTTTATGTAGGAAAATATTATTATCCGTATGGCGGCAGTTCAACATTTTATTCTCCGGTTTTCATGCGGCACAATAAATATACAAATTTCATAAAACTGGATGGTCATGTTGAAGCTCATGATACAATGACATGCAAACAGATGAATGAAAATTTGTGGGGATATTAACTTATACTCAAATACAAGGAAACACAATGAAATCAAAAATCTTAAAAGGAGCCCTGGCAGGGGCAATACTGGGCTGTATGGGAGTCGAGGCATTGGAAATCACTCCGGATACACAAATTGTGCTCTCAGAAAAAGCGGTTCCGGCGGAAAAGACGGCGGCAGACATGCTTCAGAAATATCTGAAAAAAATTACAGGCCACAAGTTGAAGATCGTCAGCACGGTTGCAGGTGACGGAAACAGGATTTTAATCGGGAATGATGCCGCGTCACAGGTTTTGAAAGGCATTGATATGAATCGTCTGGAACCTGATGAAGTCATGTACGATACTGTCGATGATAAGACTCTTGCCATTGCGGGAGCCCGTCCGCGCGGTACATTATACGCAGTCTATTCCCTGCTGGAAAACGAGTTCGGCGTCAGATTTTTCACACCGGACTTTGAAGTTGTCCCGCAACGGGAGAAACCTGTTCTGGAAAATCTCTATTATCACTACGCTCCGCCTTTTCGCAGCAGAGAAGTGCATGCCGAACATGTATTAAAGGATCATGAATATTATACGAAACTGCGTCTGAACAGTGCAATGTGCCGGGAAAAAATTCCGGTGGAATTCGGGGGATTCCATCAGATGGACATGGCACATTCACTGGGCAATGAATTTCTTTCCCGTCAAACATGGTTCAAAACCCATCCGGAATATTTCTCGTGGCGCAGGAAATCGGGGAAGCGGGAAGATCATCAACTCTGCCTCAGCAATCCGAAAGTGATTGATGAAATTGTAAAACAAGCTCTGAACGTAATGGAAAAAGATCCGGAACGCAATTTTATCTCAATAGGAAATTCGGATAACGGGAATCTTTGTGAATGTGCAGAATGCGAAAAGTTGTACAGACAATATAAAACAAAAGGAGCAGGCGCATGGATTGCCGCCAATGCCGTCGCACGCGCAATCAGGGTGAAATATCCCAGGGCACGGGTCATGTTTCAGGCATACTGGACTACGGAACGACCGCCGGAAAATCTCAAGCTCGAACCGAATATCAGAGTCACACTTGCCATGATCGACCGCAACCACGGAATTCCGCCGTCTGCAACCGCGCGCTACGACGTATACCTGAGGCGTTATAATGAACTTACAAAGGACAATGTTTTCTTCTGGGACTATTATGCAGATTTCACTAATTTCCTGATCCCGACGCCTAATACGGATATGATTCCCCATGCGATGAAAACCTACCGGAAATTCGGGCTTCACGGCGGCTTCGTTCAACTGCCGTTTGGTTCACTCGGAGACTTCGTTGATTATCGGACATGGCTCACGTCGCAACTTCTCTGGAATCCCGATCAGGATGCAGGTAAACTGAAACAGGAGTTTTTCACACACTTCTACGGCAGTGCGGCAGCACAGATGCTTGCCTATCTGGATCTGCTTCATACAGCCCGTGACCGTAAAAGAATCTGGATCAGCTGTTTTACGGAAAAGACGGATCACTGGCTGAAACCGGATGATATTTTCAGAATCAACTGCCTGTTTGCAGAAGCCTTGAAAGCAACAGAAAAAGAGCTGCCGGCCCATGAACACGTAAGAAAAGCGGAAGCCGGAGTGGTTCTGGTCAACATTCTTCGCTACCGTGAACTTTCCAATCTTTATGCGCAGAAGAAGATAAAATTTCCCGACCGTGAGAGTTTGATCCGGAAACTGGAAGCTTTGGGGACGGAATTCAAGTGTGGCGCCTATAAGGAATGGGACGGGTTCGGCAATCTGATCAAACGTTTGCGCGAGGCAGATATTTCTCCCGCCCCGATCACAGCATCCACCCCCGGACAGGAAGAAATTATTTCCAGCAAAGACCTTATCGGCACTCACTGCAGGAAAGAGAAAGAGTGCATGGTGCTTTATCCGGAACAGGAAAAAAACGGTTACAGTTGGATGAGCAAAGACGATGGAGAAATAGCTTATGTCATCCGGAAAGAACAGGCGGGAAAGCGTAATGTATCTCTGACATTGCGAAGTATACCCGTGGAAGGGAGAATGGACGATGCCGCTTACGTCGGAATTTATGCGCCGATGGAAGTCTGCCGCCTTGAAGTTCAGGGAACAGCCGGCGATACGGGGTTCCGGAAAATTGATTTGGGAGAATTTGAACTGCCCGAAGGAAGCCGCATCTGGATTATGCCTGGAATCTGCGGTCTCATTGAGCGGATTGAAGTCCGGGAAATTACGCTCAGATGAAAAAGTGCCTGATCTCTGCAAGGGGAAAATACGTTGACGGAAGGAGAAGCTTGAATATCTGCGGAACAGGAAAGGGATCAGGTTTGCAAATGGGGAGTTTGCGGCTATATTAATTGACTGAAAAATCGTTGGGGTGCTCCGGTCATTCGGACCGGAGCTGAGATCAAACCCGCAGAACCTGATCCGGATCATGCCGGCGTAGGAATCACGATGGAACCGCCCTTGTTTTCAAGCGTTCAGATTCTCCTGACTTCCCGCCGGGTTCCGGAATCGAAAGAAAGGAAGTCGAAATGTCAATCGAAAATGTGATCTCGTCCGCAATCATCAGAAGTTTCTCCGAAAAACTGCTGGATCATCTGACTCTGGACGTCGCAATCGTCGGAGGCGGGCCGTCCGCTCTTGTCGCGGCGCGCTATCTGAGCGACGCCGGGCTCAAAGTCGCAATCTTCGAACGCAAGCTCGCGCCGGGCGGAGGAACCTGGGGCGGCGGTATGCTCTTCAATGAAGTCGTAGTGCAGGAAGATGCAATCTATCTGCTCGACGCATTTCATATCACGCACCGCCCGATTCCGGACGCTCCCGGCTACTATACGCTGGATTCCGTGGAGATGGCGAGCGGCCTGATCTTCGGCGCACTGAAATCCGGCGCCAAACTGTTCAACTCCGTAAGCGTGGAAGACATCGTATTCAAGGAAGGCAAAGTCAACGGGCTCGTGATCAACTGGACTCCGGTGGAGCGTCTCGGAATGCATGTCGATCCCCTGACCGTAATAGCCAAAGCGGTTCTTGACGGAACGGGGCATCCGAGCGAGATCATTCACCTTGCCGCGGAGAAGGCGCAGATCAGGCTTGCCACTCCCACCGGCGGCATTCTCGGCGAAAAACCGATGTGGGTGGACAACGGCGAAGCGCAGACCGTCGAAAACACGCAGGAGTATTTCCCGGGGCTTTTCGCCTGCGGAATGAGTGCGAACAATGTTGCCGGCGGCTACCGCATGGGTCCCATTTTCGGCGGAATGCTCCTCTCCGGGCATAAAGTCGCCCGCCTGATGATCGAAAAGCTGAAAAAGTAAGCCGAATCCGGAACAAAACAGGGACGCAAAGTGCAGGATGGCACCGTCTGAATCTTTGCGTCTTTTTTGCGCTTTCGCACAAAAAAGGTTTTGAAACGGGAGCCGGTTTTGACATAACCTCTTTCTCGGCGTATATTACAGGAAACTGCTGAATTAAAAGAGAGTCATGGAAAATGAATCCGCAAATGAAAGTTCCGCGCGTCAATCTTCATACGCACACCTGCCGCTGCAAACATGCAAAAGGAAAAGTTTCCGATTACTGCGAAGCCGCCTTGAAAGCGGGAATCTCAATTCTCGGTTTTTCCGACCATTCCCCGTTTCCGGATGCGGAATACGCCTCATCGCGGATGGATTTCAGCGAGCTGCCCGATTACAGAAAAGAGATCGAAGACGCAAAACAGAAGTTCCCGCAACTGACGATTCTCGCCGGTCTGGAAATTGATTACCGCCCCGTACTCGGGTCCGCATTCTATCGCGAGGAATACCTGGAAAAGCTGAATCTGGACTACATGATTGCCGGAGTTCATTTCCTGCCCGCGGAAAACGGCACCCCCGCACGTTACCTGAATTTTGAAAAACCATTTTCGACGGAAACGGTCCGCAGGTTCGTGAAAGAAACGCTCCGGGTTATGGAGACGGGGCTTGCCGTCTACATTGCGCATCCCGATATCACGGCGATCAACTGCGAACGCTGGACGCCCGATCTGAAAGCCGCATACAAAGATATTTGTGAAGCTTCCCTGTCGCTGGGGATTCCGCTTGAAATCAACGCTTACGGTCTGCGCAAGCCGCCTGTGGATACGCCGGAGGGGAAACGCCCGCCGTATCCGTGGCTTCCGTTCTGGGAGCTCGCCGCGGAATACGGAGTGAAAACCGTTGCAGGGGCAGACGCACACCGTCCGGAAGATGTCTGGGGCAACATTGAGGATGCCTTTGCCATTGCTGAAAAGTTCGGGCTTGAAATCTGCAACGCTGAAGTGGCGCGGAAGATCCTTGCACAGCGCTGAAACTCTTTTTCAGCCGTGGAAGTTCATTTCCCGGTCCGGATCAGTTCCCGGATCGGGCGTCCCCTGACAAACAGATCGTCCACGGAAAATCCGCCGTCGGAATAAATTTTGACTTTGAGCCGCACTTCGTTTTTTCCGCGCGTATATTCCCGCACCAGATTTTCCGCCTCAGGAGCGAGTCTTTCATTCATGTAAAAACGCTGGAACGGAAATTCAATGGAATGGTATCCGGTCTTTTTTCTTTTTTTGTTTTTCGAGTCCCACTCATGATAGAAGCCACGATATTTCACACGCAGGTAATCTTTGCCATGCGGAATCTCTTTTCTTGTCTTGCACAAGTCGGTAATGACCGCATTGCCGTCTTTGCCGGTATCAAGCACTGCAAAACAGTTTTCCATATAACCGGCAACGGCAGTATTTTTCTTCGTCAGAAAAACTTGCCTGTTTCTGAAATTCAGTTGAACATAACGTCCGCGCGCCGGATCGTAGGGGTCATAGATTTCCGTTTCAAAGAAATATTCTTTCGGCGGGATTTCGGGATATTCAAAAGCAAGAATCTGCCTCACAGGAAAAGAAGCGATGGCGCAGAAAACGATCAGGTAGCAGATCAAACGGAACTGGTCTTTTTTCAACTTAAACATGGGAAACCTCCTTTGTGATTCTGCGGGAGAGAATCATATTGGAAACAATGAATCCGACCCCGAGCAGGATAAAAACCGCAGCGCGCGGCAGGACTCCTAAACCGGAATCGAAGAAACGGCATCCGAGCAGAGTTGCGATCATGATGAATCCCCCGTTGAACGGCAGCATTTTCCGATGTATCCAGCCGTTTCTCAGGAGAACAAAACCGAACAGCGCAAGCAGGATGTTCATCATAATCTGGAATACGGCAGTTTCCGGGAAAAGAGCTGCCGGTATGACGGCAATCAGCAGAATGCGTTCCGCCGTGATTCGCTTTTTTACGGCATCATATGCAAAGACTCCGGCGAAGGCGGCGAGAAGCAGTCCCTCGAACAAACCGTATATCGTGACAATCTTTGCTGCGGGAAAGGAAATGCAGCTCCAGGCTCCGGAACTTCCGATTCCCAGGAGAGCCGTCAGGGTCACGAAAGAAAGAATCAGCCAGGGATTGCCCCACATGTTTTCTTTCCGTTCATAGACGCGAATCCCGCAGAGAAAGAACAGCGAAGTCGCCGTAAACAGCGGCAGGGGGCCTTCCTTGGAGAACACAAACAGGCCGAACAGGACGCAGTCCATGGCGATATAGCGCATGGCTTTCCGGTAAGGGCTGTTTTCTTTCAGCAGGTGGTACAGGATCATCGGCAGGACGGCGCCGAGCAAGGCAAGGCATATTGCCTGATCGGTTGTCCGCCATGAGAGCTGGCTGAACAGCATGATACTGTAAACGGCTGTCAGGGAGATACTGTTGAAAAGGTAAATCAGCGGAACGGAGAAAAGCAGGATCAGCATCATGAATTCCCTGAAATCTCCGCCGGTATGGTAAATATGCGACAGGAGGGCGACGGCGATGGAAGCTCCTGCGGCGGTAGCCAGTGCGGAACATTCCCTCCATGCCTGCCCGCGTCTTCCGGCAAGCGTGAAAACCGAGAGGCAGAATGCCGCTGCAAGCGGAAGAAAGGAAACCGCGATCTGGAGATTTTTTCCGAGGATATCCCAGTTGTAGTTGAAAATCAGAACCGTTCCCGCGGTGATGAGAAGCCCGCCGATGATCGACAACGCCAGCAGAAAGTATTTCTGCGGAGACGGCGCCGCGGCAAGTCTCGCCAGATAGTAGCCTTTCAGATTTTCCTCAGTGTCCGGATTAATGATCCCGCTTTCCCGCAATCCCGGCAGTTCCTCAAGAAACCACCGTATCATACCTGCTTTGTCGGCCATGCCGCACCTCCGTTTGTTTGAATGGCATAATATAAGCGGTTTTCACTGAAATGTCATATTGATAAAATCAATGGACGGAATTGATTTTATCAATAATTGAAAAACGGAAGGGCCGGTCACGCCGTATTCTTCCATCCGGTTTTTTCTTATTGCAGACGGAATGTCAGCAGGAATATTGCGGAGCCCGGTTCCTTTTTAAGTGCAATCCGGTTTCCAGCGACGGATATTCCGGTTTCCTCCAGATTGCGACTTGCGTCAAGCACCTGTGCCTTGAGTTCAGAAATAGATGGTATACCTTTGATTTCGAGTTCAATTTCCGTTTTTCCGTCTTTGAAACAGGAAATCAGAACCGCTGCGTCTCCTTTGCCGTCGTGGCCGGCAAGGAGAGTGATATTTTCATCGCCGGTTGTTACGGCGGCACGTTCAGGGCAGGAAAGCATTTTCCCGAATGCGAGGAACGAATAATAGTTCTTGTTCAGCCCGCCGTAAACATCGCGCAGTCCCCACGTCAGGAGTCCCGTCGCATAATAGTTGGAGAGATCGAGGGGGGTGTCCTGCCAGCGTGTAAGGACCGTTGTATTGAAGACTCCCGAGTCGATTCCCTGCATCCCTTCGGAAGCGGTGAGCCAGTAACGCCTGCTTTCTGAAGTGCTGCGGATCGCACTCCATGAACAGGGAAGATAATGCCATTCATTGAGGTGCAGTTCCGTCTGCCGGAAGCCGAATGCATCCAGCAGCGCTCTCGCCCGGAACGGTTCTGCAACGAAATCCCGAACCACAGCCCCGTATTTATGCCATGAAATGAAGTCCACGGGGGCATTTTCAGTAATGCATTTACCGAGAAACGACATGATGTATTCCTGATTCAGATGTGTGGTCACGAGACCGCCGATCCTGATTTCCGGGAACTCGGATTTCAGCCGTTTTGCGACGACAGCATACATCTCGTAATAGTCGTTCATCGACTTTTCCCACATATTCGGGACACAATCCGGCTCATTCCAGACTTCCCAGTATTTGATGTTCAGGTGATACCCGTCCGCCCAGCCTTTGTTGTAATGGCGGATCACGCCCGCGCAGATTTCCGCAAACTTCGCGTAATCTTCCGGAGCAACCGCCGCATACTTTTTGATTGAGTGTTCAATGCTGACTCCGAGACGGTAGACAATGTCCGTTCCCTGCGCGATCGTATTGAGCAGGTAATCGTCCGTCTGTTCAAAATAGTAATTCTGCGGATCGGACGGATCGTCGTGCCAGTTCGCGAAGATCAGGCTTGTATCCCCGAGACGCATTCCCGGATTGTCCAGCGGGGCGTCGTGCGTGCGCATGCAGGAAAAACGCAGAGCTTTGAAACGGTCATTGAAATTGTCCAGCGTCTGCCCGGAAAGACGCGGCCCGAGATTGGTTCCGTTGATCGCCCGTATTCTGCCTTTCGATATGGAGAAATCAACGGTCAGCGGTCCCGGCGCCAATTCCATTTTCAGATTGATTTCCGGCAGAAGCTTCCGCAGGAAGCGACTGTATTCCTTGCGGAGCGCGACATACTCCTTTTCCCGTTTTTCAGGAGTGGAAGACCGGGCGCAGATTGAAGTATAAAGAGTCTGTATGGCGGTAATATCCCATTTGCAGCGGCCGGCAACCTTCAAAAGATTTGCCATATCGGGATCAGATGCCGGATTGTCCAGCGCGTTCCGGTAAACGGAATTGAAATCCCGTTCATTTTTCATGCATTCCTCATGAGTCATTGCCGGAACCGTCCGCAGCGGCGCCATCGGCCATTTTTCTGTGCCGTTGTTCATCTCGCAATACTGCGAGAATGTATCCGGCAGCATGAAACGGAGATTGAAATTCAAATCCGGGGATTCAAAAAGTGAGAGAGGAATGGCAATGACAAGTTTCCATTTTCCGGTTTCCCGCCGTCCCTTGATCCGGATACCTTCGGGGGGAGCCTCCTGAAGTATTTCATTGTTGTAACAGCAGAGCGCGCCACGGGCATTCAATACAAACTGACGGACGGTTCCGTTTGATTCGATGAAAATCTCAAGGGCGTTGTCCAGGGTCCATCCTGTATAACGTTCCCGCATTTCAGGGATGATTCCGTCATCCCTGTCACATTCCGCATAGATATAGATCATGCCATCCTTATGGGCTGCCATCGCAGTCATGTCTCCGGCAGTCAGAAAGTTGTCAGTCTGCCTGATCCGGAACCGCCGGATGCGCGGCACATGAATCCAGCAGGCGGGATCAAGCAGAGCGTTCATCTGAGTTTCTCCGCGGAATTCCGGGGCGGAATAGGCCGGGTTGGAACGGGAAGCTTCTGTTGTCATTTCAATGTCCTTTTCATTTTGTTGCAGTTGTGATATATTATAGTGAAAAAAGCAATTCCGGCAAGATGCAATCGTGTCAAAAGATTAAGTGACCGTGCCAAAGAGAAAATAAAATGGAAAAGCATACTTACAATCTGGAAAAATTAAAACGGTTGTTGAATTTTCCGTTCCGCCTGAAAGAAATCGGCTGGATGCCGGAACATGTCTATATCCACCGGCAGACTTTGATCAACAGGATCTTTGTCTGCCTGACATTCAACTTCAAGGCTGGCGGAATTTCAGAGGTCAACGGCAGACTGGTCCACTCCTCCGGCAAGGACCACCTGGGAATCATCTGGCCCGGTACTGTGCTCCAGACCATTCAGGCAAGAGAGCATGACGAGATTTTCTTTACCTATGACGCCTCCTGCGCCGAAGCGTTCCGCAATCTTGGGTTGAACAGCATGGACGGCATCCGGATCACGAAATCCGTGGAAAACATTATTGAAGAAATACGGCTGGAATTGAAACACCTTTACCGCCCCGGCACGGCGGACCGTCTCGACCAGTTGGCGATCCGGCTGTTTACCGAGCTTCTGATTGAGTTCAGGGCGGGGGCAGAAGAACGGCACAGGATCAATCTGAAAATCCATGACATCGCTTCCTGGCTGGCATCTCACCTGCACGAAAAAATCAACCTGACTGCTCTGGTGAAAGAGTATGGTTTCAGCCGCCGCACTTTTTACCGTGAATGGGGAAAACTCTATCAGCTTTCGCCCGTCCGGTTTCTTCTTGAACAGCGGATGAAACTTGCCGAAGAACTGCTGATCCGCTCGGAATGTTCCGTCGGCGAGATCGTGGAACAGTGCGGTTTCGTCAGCAGCATCTATTTCTACCAGCGTTTCCGCATGAAGCACCGCTGTTCTCCGCTGCAGTACCGCCGGCGCGGCAGAACCGGATTCACATTGCAGGTTCCTGTTCCGTCGGAAAGTATTTTTCAGGAAAAGATTTGAAAAAAAAGATTTTCACGCTATTTTTTGTCATCCTGTTTTTTAATCGATATAACCTTTGAGGAAATGAAAATGACGGAAATCGGAACAGCATTGACCCCTTCAGCTACTAAAGTCTTATTTCTCGGCGCAGGCGAGCTCGGCAAGGAAGTCGTGATCGAGATGCAGCGTCTCGGTGTGGAGGTGATCGCCGTAGACCGGTATGCAAACGCGCCCGGGATGCAGGTTGCGCACCGCAGCCATGTCATCAATATGCTGGACCCGCAGGAACTCCGCAGGGTGATCGAACTTGAAAAACCGGACTATATCGTTCCTGAAGTGGAAGCAATCGCAACGCCTGAACTGCTCAAACTGGAAAAAGAGGGGTATCATGTGATCCCGACCGCCAACGCCGCATTTCTCACCATGAACCGGGAAGGAATCCGCCGTCTTGCCGCCGAAGAACTTGGCCTGCCGACTTCCAGATACAAATTCGCCGCTGCCTATGAAGAATTCAGGGATGCCGTGAAAGAGGTCGGCATACCGTGTGTCGTCAAGCCGATCATGAGTTCCTCCGGACACGGGCAGAGCGTTGTCAGAACCGAAGCGGATATCGACAACTCCTGGAAGATCGCGCAGGAGGGCGGACGCGCCGGCGCGGGCAAGGTGATCGTGGAGGGATTCGTTGATTTCGATTACGAGATCACGCTTCTGACGGTGCGTCATGTCGGCGGGACAAGTTTTCTGGAGCCGATCGGGCACCATCAGGTCAATGGAGACTATCAGGAATCGTGGCAGCCGCAGGCGATGACTCCGGCGGCGAAAGCAAAGGCGCAGGAGATTGCGAAGAAAATTACGGACGGTCTCGGCGGACGCGGTATTTTCGGCGTGGAAATGTTCGTCAAGGGCGATCAGGTGATTTTCAGCGAAGTCAGCCCGCGCCCGCATGACACCGGCATGGTGACGCTGATCTCGCAGGATCTTTCCGAGTTCGCGCTTCACGCAAGAGCGATTCTCGGACTTCCGATCCCGAATATCGCGTTTCACGGTCCGAGCGCGTCCAAGGCGATTGTCGCGGACGGCGTTTCCAGGTCCGTGAAGTTCAGAAACGTGGATGCCGCCCTGGCAATGCCCGACACTTCGATCCGCCTGTTCGGCAAAGGCGAACTCAACGGACACCGCAGGCTCGGCGTTCTGCTTGCGCGCGGCAAGGATACGGACGAGGCGCTTTCCAAGGTCATGGAGATGCGGGAAAAGATTGAAATCGAGCTGTAATTTCCGGCTTTGTAAGCGTCTGCGGGTGCTTGTGTCTCTGTTGTCATGAAAAGCGGCGGGGGATTCCATTTGAAAAAATCGGGAAAACGGGTTATATTATCAGGTTAAATATCAGGATTTGGAGCTTATGCAGGATAACAGAGACGATACGGATCTACTTCAGAATTCCGCCGCGGGCGCTTATGATGAGAGCAAGGTCAAAACCCTTGATTCCCTGGAACATATCCGGCTGCGCCCCGGCATGTATGTCGGGCGCATGGGAGACGGTTCGCACCCCGACGACGGCATTTATGTGCTTCTGAAAGAGGTGATCGACAACAGCGTCGACGAATACATCATGGGCAACGGGCGCCGTATTGATATTTCAATCAACGGGAATGAACTGTCCGTCCGCGACTACGGACGCGGTATCCCGCTTGGAAAACTGGTCGCCTGCGTTTCCCAGATCAATACCGGCGCGAAATATAATACGGATGTATTCCAGTTCTCCGTCGGGCTCAACGGCGTGGGCACGAAAGCGGTCAATGCACTTTCCGAATCCTTCACCGCCATTTCCTACCGTGACGGCAAATACAAACGCGCCGATTTCGTTCAGGGGAAGCTGGTCAACGAGGAAGACGGCGCAACCGGGGAGCGCAACGGCACTTTTGTAAAGTTCATCCCGGACGGCAAGCTGTTTCCGAAGTACAACATCAAGCTGGAATATGTGGAACGCCGTCTCTGGATGTATGCGTTCCTTAACAGCGGGCTTTCTCTTTACTTCAACAATCAGCGTTATTACTCCAAAAACGGCCTGATGGATCTCGTCAACAACGAGGTCGGCGGGGAAAGCCTGTATCCGATCATTCACTACAAGGACAAGACACTGGAATTTTCGCTGTGCCATACCAACGACTTCGGTGAAAAGTATTATTCCTTTGTCAACGGGCAGTTCACTTCGGACGGGGGAACTCATCTTTCCGCATTCAAGGAGGGTGTGCTCCGTGCGGTGAACGAATATTCCGGCAAGGATTACGACGGGCGCGACCTGCGCGACGGTATCGTGGGGTCCATCGCGATCAAGCTTCAGGACCCCATGTTCGAGTCGCAGACCAAAAACAAACTCGGCAATACGGATATCAAGGGATGGATCGTCGGAACCGTGAAACAGGCGGTTGTGGACTATCTGCACCGCCACACGGATGATGCAAATCTCCTGCTGGAAAAGGTCAAGCGCAATGAAGAACTCCGCAAGGAGATTTCGGCTGTCCAGAAGAAAGGACGCGAGATGTCCAAGCGCATGAGCCTGCGCAACAGCAAGCTCAAAGACTGCAAGCATCACTTCGGCGACCGCTCCAAATTTGCCGATCAGACCATGATCTTCCTGACCGAGGGCGACTCGGCGGGCGGTTCACTGGAACAGAGCCGCAATCCGATGTACCAGGCTGTATTCGCGCTCCGCGGCAAGCCTCTGAACTGTTACGGTCTGAAACTGGACACGGTTTACACGAACGAAGAGTTTTTCTATATCGTGCATACTTTGGATATTGAGGAGGATATCGACAATCTGCGTTATGCGAAGGTCATTATCGCAACCGACGCCGACGTGGACGGTCTTCACATCCGGAATCTGCTGATCACATTTTTCCTGACCTTTTTCGAGCCGCTGGTTCTTTCGGGGCACCTCTATATTCTTGAAACGCCTCTTTTCCGTGTCCGGAACAAGAAAGAGACGCATTACTGCTACTCGGAGGAGGAACGCGACGAAACGGCGAAAAAGCTCGGAAAAGGAGCGGAAATAACACGGTTCAAAGGTCTTGGTGAAATCTCCCCGAAGGAATTCGGGCAGTTTATCGGCGACGACATCAAGCTGGAGAAGGTCACGATTGAGCATTCCAAGGGAATCAGTGAAATGCTCAAATTCTATATGGGCGACAATAATCCCGAACGCTGGGAACACATTGTCAATAATCTGGTGTAATCATCATGGCTCCCAAAAGCAGAAAAAATACGAAGAAGACAAAGGTGCAGAAACCCGTCACGCCGGAAGTGGAAAACGGGGAAATTGCAGAGGAGACGCCGAAGCATATCGAGTCTCAGGCGGAAGGCGTTGAGACTCCGCAGGAAGACGAAGACGATTCCGAAGGCGTGGAGTCTGCATCCGTTCAGACCGGTTCCAATTCGCGCCTGCGTGCAATGATGGACCAGAATTTCATAGAATATGCGTCCTATGTCATCAAGGACCGCGCGATTCCCGATGTAGACGATGGACTCAAGCCCGTCCAGCGCCGTATTCTGTGGGCTTTGTTTGAAAAAGACGATGGTTCCTTTCATAAGGTCGCCAACATTATCGGCGAGACCATGAAATACCATCCTCACGGCGACGCTTCGATCGGGGACGCTCTGGTCAATCTCGCCAATAAGGAAACCTATATTGAAAAACAGGGCAACTTCGGCAATATCATCACGGGGTCCCCTGCCGCGGCGCCGCGCTATATCGAGTGCCGTCTCACGCCGCTTGCAAGAGATGTGCTGTTCAACAAGGATATCACGGAGTTCATTGATTCCTATGACGGGCGCAACCGTGAGCCGGTCTGCCTGCCGTCGAAAATCCCCACTGTGCTTCTGATGGGAGCGGACGGCATCGCCGTCGGCACCAATACGCGCATTATGCCGCACAACTTCAATGAGCTCCTCCAAGCCCAGATTGCAATTCTCAAGGATGAACCTTTCACGCTTTATCCTGACTTCCCGCAGGGCGGCATCATGGATGTCTCGAAATATGAGGACGGCATGGGCAAGCTTGTGATCCGGGCAAAAATCGAAATCGACGGCAGGATTCTTGTCGTGCGTGAAATCCCCGCAGCGACCAATACAAACAAGCTGATGGATACGATTGAGGCGGCAGTCAACCGCAACAAAATCAAAATTGCCTCGTTCAAGGATTACACGGCGGAAAAGATTGACATTCAGCTGACGCCCCTGCGTGGCTATGATCCGAAAAAGGCATTGAATGCGCTGTATGCCTATACCTACTGCCAGATGAGCGTGTCATGCAATCCTATGGTCATCATGGACAACCGTCCGGTGCGCATGACGATCAGCGATATCCTGCGGCGCAATACCGACAAGCTCGTCATGTATCTGAAATACGAGCTCCAGATCGAAGCGGGAAAGTGCCTTGATAAGATTCTGGCGAGAACGCTCGCCCAGATTTTCATTGAGGAGGGCATCTATAAACGGATCGAAAAATGCAAAACACGGGAACTGATGTTCAAAGAGGTTCGCACGGGACTTGAAAAGTTCCGGAAAGAGTGGTTCCCGATTGTCGAGAAGCTTCATGAAAACATCGTAAACGGTCCGCATATCATGCCGATGTCTGCGGATTTCATGGCGCGTCTCGAACAGCTTTCCCGCGGTGAAGTGCCGGACAGCGAGATCGAAAAACTGCTTGAAATCCCGATCCGTCGCATTTCCGCATTCGAGATCAACGAAAACCGGGAACAGATCGAGCTGCTTCAGAAAACTCTGAATGAAGCGGAAAAGAATCTGAAACGGATCAAGGCCTATACGATCAGATATCTTCAGGGGCTTATCGACAAATACGGCAAGTTCTTCCCGCGCCGCACCGAGATTAAGCTGGACGGTTTCGAGAAGATCGACAAGAGCGCCGTTGCGTTGAACAATATCCGGGTCGGCTGGGATAAAGGCGGATGCTACATCGGAACCAATGTCAAAAGCGACGACGTGGTGGTCTGCAACGAGTTCGACCATCTCCTCTGTGTGGAGCGCAAGGGTGTCTACAAGGTCATCGACATTCCGGAAAAGATTTTCATCGACCGTCTTTACGAGTTTCGCAAATACGATAAAACCACGGTTTTCGGTGTTGTCTATTCCGATACCAAAACGGGCAAGGTCTATTACAAGCGTTGTTCGATTGACAAATTCATCAAGGACAAAGAGTACCGGATCTGCCCCGACGGATGCCGCCTTGAGCTGATCACGCCGCGCCCGAATGCTCTTTATGAATGCCGGATCGATACACCGATCAAAGCGAGGAAAGTCCAGACGGTCAATCTTTCCGATGCGCCGTTGCGTTCCGCCCGCGCCGGAGGCATGCTTCTGTTCCCGCGGAAACTGCTGAAGATTACGTTCCTGCAGTATCTGGACGGTTCCGAGAACGACGGCGAAAGCGAGCTGCTCAGTGTTCCGCCGGAAGAAGAACCGATGACGGAGCTTCCTCCTGAAGAAGCGGAGACAGAACAGAACGAAGCCGCCAAGGAAACGGCTGCCGAAAAGAAAGCCTCGAAGAAAACGGTAAAAAAGGAGACGGAGGGAACGCCGTCCGGTGCTCCGCCTGTAAATAATAATGAAGAACGCGAGGACGAAAACTGGGGGATTTCCCAGCCGGAACTCGGTTTCTGAGAAAGATGCTTTTTCCGGAAAACAGCCGTAAACGACATGTTCGCGGCTGTTTTTTCTTATAAAACTTCAAGATTCTTGCATGAATCATATTCAAAACGGTATTTCCCGCTTGAAAAATCGGGAAAAGAAGCTTATTTTTGTTGTATGTAGAAATAATATGGATATATGAGGTATTGTAATGGCACAAAACACTGACTTTATTTTGGAACTGCTCCAGGAAAACGGGATGGTCACTGAGGAGCAGGTCAGTGAAGGCTGGAAAAAAGTCGCGGAGCAGGACGGACAGATCAATATCATTGATGCGCTGAAACAGCTCAAGTATGTCGATGAATTTGAAATGATTTCCATGCTTGCCCAGCAATATGGTCTGGAGGTCCTGGACCTTTCCACTTACCGGATTCCTCCGGAAGTGATCGAAACTGTCCCCCGTGAAATCGTTCAACAGTATAAGATCGTTCCCGTCATGAAGCACGACGATGTGCTTACCATTGCGATGAGCGATCCGACCGATATGGCGACGCTTGACTCCATCCGCTTCCTGATGAAGTGCGATGTCGATGCCGTGATCTCGCCGATGGACCAGATCAAGACCGTCATGGAAAAATACTATTCCACGCAGGAGGCCGCCGTAAACGCATTTATTGAGGAAATGGGCGAAATGGAGGCGGTGGAGCAGGCGGCGCAGGAAGCCGCCGAAGAAGGCGGCGCAAATGAAGACGATGCTCCTATCATCCGCCTTGTGACCCTGATCATTGTCGAGGCGTTCAAGCTGAAAGCCTCGGATATTCACCTCGAACCTCTTGAGAAGACTTACCGTATCCGCTACCGTATTGACGGAGCGCTTCGCGTCATGGAAAGTCCGCCGAAATACCTTCAGGCAAACATCACCAGCCGAATCAAAATCATGTCCCGGCTGGACATCTCGGAAAAGCGTCTGCCTCAGGACGGACGTATCCAGCTTCGCGTAAAAGGCTGTGACATTGACCTGCGCGTATCGACCATTCCGACGACGCACGGCGAAAGTATCGTTATGCGAATCCTTGACAAGTCAAGCATTCAGCTTAAGATTCCGCAGCTCGGTTTCTATGCGGACGATCAGGCGAAAATCAACAAAATCATCAATATGCCGGACGGCGTGTTCCTCGTGACTGGTCCGACCGGGTCCGGAAAGACGACCAGCCTTTATGCGTTCCTGAATACGATCAATACTCCGAACCGCAAGATCATTACCGTGGAGGACCCGGTGGAATATCAGCTTGCCGGCATCAACCAGGTTCAGGTGAACCCGCTGGCGAAAATGACTTTTGCAAACGCCCTGCGAGCCATGCTCCGTCAGGCGCCCAATATCATCATGGTCGGTGAGATCCGTGATATGGAAACCGCTGTCATTGCAATCAACGCATCGCTTACGGGACACCTGGTGTTCAGTACGCTGCATACCAACGACGCCCCCAGTGCGGTAACGCGTCTGATTGATATGGGAGTGCAGCCGTTCCTTGTCGCATCCGCCGTCAAAGCGATTATGGCGCAGCGCCTTCTGCGCCGTGTCTGCAAGAACTGTGCGGAACCGGCGAAACCGACACCGGACGAAATCCGTCTGCTGGGGCTTGATGAAAAGTTCATGGATACTGCGACACTGCTGAAAGGGCGGGGATGTCCCGCATGTGGCAAAACCGGTTACAAGGGACGCCTTGGAATCTATGAAATCTTCCTTGTCGGTGAGGAGATTCAGCATCTGATTTATACGAAGTGTTCCGCTGACGTGATCAGGGACGCCGCGCGAAAGGGCGGCATGATGACACTCCGCGAAGACGGGCTCCGGAAAGCGGCGGCAGGCACAACGACACTTTCAGAAGTGATTGCAACTACAATTGGCGATGCGGAATAAGCGCAGCCGGAAGATGGAGAAGATGGAAAAATGCTGGATTCCGAAAGTCAGACACTGAAAGATATCCTGATCGGTGACAACCTCATTACCGAAGAACAGATGAAAGAAGTGGAGGAGGAACAGGAGCGCAACGGCAAATCCCTGAAAGAGGTGATCATTGATTTCGGGATTCTGACGGAGGCGGATATTCTCGAAGCGATCGGGCGCAGCCTCGGGCTTGAGGTCCGTTCTGTGGCAGTGGAAGAAGACCCGCCCCGCGAAGTCATAAAGATGATTGACGGCGGTACGGCACGTGGACTCGGCGTCGTTCCGCTTTCGTTCGACGGGACCACGCTGAATATCATTACCCGTAATCCCCTGAATTATCAGGTGGTGGACGAGGTCCGCTTCATTGTCGGCAAAGATGTCAATCAGATTGTTGTTCCCGAGGCTCAGGTGGAGGCTGCAATCGAGAAGTTCTATCCGATTGATACCGCCACCATGTATGATATGCTGGCAGAGTTGAGCCTTGACGCGGAAATCAAAGAAGACGAGGTTGCCGAGCAAAGCGCCGACCAGCTTGAGGCGCAGGCGAATGAAGCGCCGATCATCAAGTTCGTGGACGCGATCATGTATCAGGCGATCAGGGACAAGGCTTCGGACATTCACTTCGAGCCGTTTGAAAAGGAATTCAAAATCCGGTGCCGTATCGACGGTGCGCTCTATGAGATGGCGCCTCCTCCGAAAAACCTTGCTCTTCCGGTCATCAGCCGCGTCAAGATCATGAGCGGACTGAATATTTCCGAGCGCCGCCGTCCGCAGGACGGTCGTATTCAGCTTAAAATCGGCGGCAAGCCCATCGACCTGCGTGTATCGACTCTGCCGACGCAATACGGGGAATCGGTCGTGCTCCGTGTTCTTGACCGTTCCGTTGTAAACCTTGACCTTGATGCTCTCGGTATCCGTCCGGAAAACCTTGCGAAGATCCGCGATATCATCCAGATGCCGAACGGAATTTTCATTGTGACCGGTCCGACGGGTTCCGGGAAAACAACGACACTGTATTCCGCATTGAAGGAAATCAATAAAACCGAAGACAAAATCCTGACCGCGGAAGACCCTGTGGAATATGACCTGGAAGGTATTATCCAGTTGCCGATCAACGAGGGGATCGGAATGACATTCGGCCGTGCGCTTCGCGCGTTCCTCCGTCAGGACCCCGATATCATCATGCTTGGAGAGATCCGCGACCTGGAATCCGCCCGAATGGCTGTCGAGGCATCCCTGACCGGGCACTTTGTATTCAGTACGCTGCACACCAACGATGCTGCCGGAACGGTAACTCGTCTGATTGATATGGGAGTGGAGCCGTTCCTGATCACAAGCTCACTTCAAGGAGTGGTGGGGCAGCGTCTGATCCGGCGTATCTGTCCGAGATGCAAGGCATCGTTTGTGCCGACGGACGAGGATCTGGCGCTGCTTGGCCTTGACCGCGCGGATGTGGGCGACAACAAGTTTTACTACGGCAAGGGCTGCCAGAACTGCAATAACACCGGTTACAAGGGACGGAAGGCTCTCACGGAAATGTTTGTCATGCATTCCCAGCTGATTGATCTGGTTCTGCAAAGTTCGCCGACCGTCGTCCTGCGCGACAAGGCACGTGAATTGGGAATGATTACAATGCGTGAAGACGGAATTCAGTCCGTGTTGAACGGTGAGACTACAATGGAAGAAGTTTTAAGGTATACATAACCCCTGAGGAGAATGAGAAATGCCATTATACCAGTACACTGCGATGGACTCCAACGGCAAGGAGCAGAAAGGCAAAAAAGAGGCGGGAAGTGAAGAGGAAGTTGCAACTTTTCTGAAAAATCAGGGACTCTTTCCTACTTCCATTAAATCCGCCACCAAAGGCGGAGGTGGCAAAGGCGGCAAGGGCGGAGGGGGCGGCAAAGGCGGAGGATTCAATATGAACATCAGTCTGGGACCGATGGTCATCAAGACCAAGGACCTGACGGTTGTGACCCGCCAGATGGCAATTCTTCTGGAAGCCGGTCTGCCGTTGATCCGTTCTCTGAAGACACTTTCCCGGCAGTCCAAGAACCCTGCAATCAAAAAGACTCTGGAGGAGGCCGCAGCTTCCGTGGAAGGCGGCGCCACTTTTTCGGAAGCGCTTGCCCAGCACCCGAAATCTTTTGATAAACTCTATTTGAACATGATCCGTGCCGGCGAGGCCGCCGGTAAACTGGAACTGATCCTGGACCGACTGGCAATGTTCATGGAGAAAGCCGCCAAAATTCAGGGGAAAGTCAAATCGGCAATGGTTTACCCGATCATCGTTTTGTGCGTGGCAGGCATTATCTGTTCCGGCTTGATGATCTTCATCGTCCCGAAATTTGAGAAAATGTTTACCGAACTGCTGGAAGGGGAACCCCTTCCGTGGCTGACACAGGTCGTTGTCGGCATCGGCAAGTTCATGTCGGAACAGGCGCTGATCATGGTTGTCGGCATTGTCGTGCTTGTGATTCTGATAAAAATCATTCTCAAGATTCCTTTCCTGCGTTTTTACATTGACTGGGCAAAGTACAATATGCCGCTGTTCGGGCCGATCGTGTCCAAATCAGCCATTTCAAAATTCGGGCGGACCCTCGGAACGCTGATGGGGTCCGGTGTGCCGGTGCTGAACTCTCTGACCATCGTGAAAGAGACTTCGGGCAATGAAGTGGTTGCCCGTGCCGTGGTCAAGGTGTATGAGGCGGTGAAAGAGGGAGAAGGCATGGCGCCGCCGCTTCAGGCGACAAAGATCTTTCCTGAAATGGTGATCAGTATGATCGAAGTCGGTGAAGAAACCGGTAAACTTCCTGAAATGCTGGACAAGATTGCCGATACCTATGACGAAGAAGTCGATAACGCCGTGAGTGCGTTGACATCCATGATCGAACCGATCATGATGGTCGGTCTTGCCGTGATCGTCGGCGGTATCGTGATTGCATTGTTCATGCCGATGATCTCCATCATTGAAAAACTCGGAAGCAGCTGAAAATTATTGAGACTGGAGTTTGTATGGAAAAGGAAAAGAATGCCCGTGCCTATGCAGTAGTCATGGCGGGCGGCAAAGGAGAACGGTTCTGGCCGCAGAGCCGTCTTTCCAACCCGAAACAGTTGTTGCGGCTTCTGGGAAACCTGACGCTGATCGAGCAGACCATCGAGCGGCTTTCCGCCATCTTTGATTACTCCCATATCATTGTGGTCACGAATACGAATTATGTGGCTCCGATGCGTTCCCTGCTCTCCTACCTGCCGCAGGAGAATATCATTGGCGAGCCGGAAGGAAAGGATACTGCGCCGTGTATTGCGAATGCCGCGGCGTATATCAAAAACACTTCCAGAGTGCCCGACCCCGTTCTCTGTCTGTTTCCGACGGACCATATCATTAATGACACCGTGTCATTTTACGATGCTCTGGCGGACAGTCTGGCTGTGGCGGAAGACACGCATCATATTGTCACGATCGGGATCAAACCGAATGCACCCATGACAGGGTATGGTTATATCGAGGTCGGCGACAAAATGAATTTCACTTCCAAGACCGTGTTCCGCAAGGTCTGCGGGTTCAAGGAAAAGCCCTCTCTTGAGCTTTCCGAAGCCTACGTCGCCGACGGAAAACACATGTGGAACAGCGGAATCTTCATCTTGAATCTTTCGTCGCTGCTGACTGCCCTGAAAGAATTTGCGCCGGATATGTACCGGTTTTATGAAGCGGTTTCCGCATTTTATGCATCCCATGCCCCCGAATCCAGGCTGACGGAACTTTACAATACGGCTCCGGAAATTTCGATTGACTATGCCGTCATGGAGAAGTCCGACAACATCGTGACGGCGGAAGCCGCTTTCGATTGGGATGACGTCGGTTCCTGGACCTCCATGCGCAACCAGATCCTGCCGGAAAAGAACAACAATGTCGTCCGCGGTCTTCATGCGGGGCTGGATACCAGCGACTGCATCATCATCGGAAACTCGAATCATCTGATTGCCACTGTTGACGTGAAAGACCTTGTCATCGTCGCCACGGAAGATGCGACTCTGGTTTGCAATGCGAAGTCGGCACAGCGGATCAAAGAGCTTGTCAAGCTGATTGCCGGACAGCCGGATCTTGCCAAATTTGTCTGAGAAAGCGGAACAATGCATTCTGAAAAGAATCTGACGATCCTGAATATCGGGAATACGCATGTCCATGTGTTTGATTCCCTGCCGGATGGTTCGATTGTCCGGCGCATTGTTCTTGCCACTCCGGATTTTATGAAAACCACTGCAATATGGATTGAAAACCCCCGTCAGACGATTGCAGCATCCGTCGTTCCCGCAGTTACAGAGATTCTCCGGAGTTCGGGAGTATTCGTCGTTTCCCCGAAAATGACGTTTCCTTTTTCCGTCAGAAAACTGGACCTTTCGACCGTAGGAGCCGATCGCCTGGCAAATGCCGCGCAATTGACGGATGGCAAACTGCCGGCGGTCTGCATTGATTTCGGAACAGCCGTCACTTTTGAAGTTGTGACGGAAGACAGGGAATTTGCAGGTGGCGCGATCATGCCGGGGAGAATGCTTCTGCGCCGTTCCCTGAATGATTATACGGCTCAGCTTCCCCTGATCGGCATAACGGATCTTATTCCTGCGGTGCCGGGAAGCAATACGGTGGATGCCATGCTGATCGGAACGGACCTTGCCGCAGTGGGTGCGGTGAGGGAAATTCTTGTTTCCCTGGAGAAGCTTTTCCCGGCAGGAACCCTTCGCAGGGTCGCCTGCGGAGGAGACCGCCATTTCTTTATGGAACATCTGGCTCTGGAAGACGGGAAAGACGATTTTACATTACGCGGGATCCGGAAAATCTGGGAGTGCAATCACTGATGCGCGTCAAAGCATGCGGGATCAAAACGGAACGTGACCTTGAAACAGCCGTCAAAGCGGGTGTCGATGCCGTCGGATTTCTTGTCGGGCAGGTTCATACGTCACATGATTTCATTCTGGCAAGCACAGCGGCACGTCTTGTCAAGTTTCTGCCACCCTATGTGGTTCCCGTAATCGTAACTCATCTGACGGCGCCCGATGCAATTCTTGATATTGTGGAACAGACTTCCATTCTCACGATTCAGCTTCACGGCGGAAGCACAGCGGAGGAAGTTGCAGCCCTGCGCGACAATCTGGGACCTGCCGGAAAACTGATTTATGCGGCACACGTTCTCGGTATGCAGGTTACTCCCGCGCTGGAACCGTATTATGATCTGGTGGATGCTGTTCTTCTGGACTCAATGGACCGTGAAACGGGGAAAGTCGGGGGAACAGGCATGACACACAACTGGGATGTCAGCGCGGCGGCAGCGGCAGCGTCTCCGGTTCCGTTGACACTTGCCGGCGGACTCACGCCCGATAATGTCGCCGGGGCAATCCGTCATGTTCGCCCGTTTGCGGTGGATGCCAACAGCGCCCTCAAGGGATTTGACGGCTCTCTCGACCTCAATCTCTGCACTGCATTTGTCAGAAACGCAAAAAACGCAAACTGAAATCATTCTCCCAGCTTTTTCCTGATATACTCCCGCGTTTCCTGCGGGAATTTATCCAGATGCTTCAATATGCCTTCTTTCTCCAGAATTCCGTGGACCGTATTGTATTCCTTGCCGATATTGATCCGGGTAGAACCGTCAAGATAGCCGACAACGGCGCAATTCTTGTGGTACGGGCAGAAAACGATGCCCTGATCGGGATCGCCGTCTTCATTAAAGCCGCCGAGATAAATATAAGAAACATTCTGTTCCGTGAGCGGCTGTCCATTTTCCGCAGGGTTGATATTTGACGACAGGCAGACATATACTCTGGGGTCGGTCAGATAATCCAGTTTTCTCAGCATCTCGAATCCGGCGGCGCCGCTTTTGTCCGGGAATTTCTCGGAATGGTCTTCGCTGTACATCTTTATTGCCAGCATAATCTGCTTTATGTTGGAATTACACGCGATTCTTCTGGCTTTTTCCCGATTGTCGTTGAATGAGGGCAGAATCATTCCTGCCGTCAATGTCAATACAAACGGTATGACAATTGCCGTAACGATGCCGATCAGAGCCGCTATCAGAGTGTGTTTAATGAGGATGCGTGCTTTTTCCGGCTGTGAAGCCGCCCAGCAGAAATAAAGGATTACGCATACGATAAAGGTGAAAAGCCCGGTGCATGGTATGATCATGAAAAGATACAGGAAAACAATTCCCGCCACCGGCAGGGCGACATCAGGCGGGTTTATGGCCGGTCCCGCAGAAACAGGAGTAAGCCTGGGCGCAGGGGGATCAGGCTTCTGTATGACGATTTCCGTGTTGCAGACAGGGCACTGTGCAGACTGCCCGATCCATTCTTCTTCCGCTTCCATTACACTGTTGCAGTGGGGACATCTCATCTGAAATTTCATCGGCTCTCTCCTTTTTCAATTTTTTTCATGCTTCAAGATAGCTGTACAAAGAGGGATTTCAAGTAAGAAAACGAAACCGGTACAAAAAAAGTCCCGGAATTTCAACCGGGACTTTCCTGAATCCGGATTATTTCTTTTCGTAGAAACTCTTCATAATCCTGCCGACATTGGAATTGGGCTGGACGCCGGAGAACTGTTCCGCGCCTTTGCCGATTGCAAAGATGTAGACATTATGAGGCGTATGTCCTTTGGTGGTCCATGTAATTCCGATGCGTGCATCGGCGATGCGAAGCGCATTGCGGTTCAATGCATCAATCTTGTTCTTGCTGTTCGATTTGAGAATTTTGGCAAAGCTTTCCTTTTCGGCAGCCGTCAGGTTCCGGATTCCCAGTTTTGCAAGTTTTTCTTCAATGGACTGAATCGTTTCGTCTTTCTTGAAACTGAATTTTCTGCCGTTGAAGTTTGTGTTGTTTTCCGCGATTTCAGCGGGAAGATCGGCGGAAAGTTTTTCCGGGAGAGTCAGTCCGCCGGTATTGTGGTCCGCTGTAACGACGATCAGGGTGTCCTCCGGATGCTTTTTGTAAAACTCAAGAGCCCGTGCGACAGCCTGATCGAATTCAAGCAGTTCCGTCATCATTGCATAAGTGTCGTTGGAATGACCGCCCAGATCGATTTTCCCGCCTTCGACCATCAGGAAGAACCCTTTCGGATTATCCTTGTAGAGCAGTTCAATCGCTTTTGCTGTATATTCATTCAACGGTCTGACCGCATCGCGGACGGGAGTTCCGTAGCCGGGATTTCTGGTGATGACGGTCGGTTTTTCCACAGCGAGAAGTTCGACTGCTTCCGTAGCATATTCGTTCAGGGCTCTGGAGGTATCGTCCGTTTTCGGACGGTTCATCTCATAACCGAAATGTTTGAATACAAGAGTCGGTTTCAGAATCGCATTCAAGGCAAAAAACGCATCCTGGTTTTTATTGAAAACCTGAAGTCCCGCTTTTTCCGCATCTTCAGCGGCAACGGCTTCTTTCAAGCCGGATACGCCGTAGCCCATGATGAGATCATAATTTGAAGCGTATGCCTGTGAAGCGATTTTCGCATATTCGGAACGTTTCTCCACATGAGCGTAGAAACCTGCGGGTGTTGCATGATTGAATGTGACGGTGGTCAGAAGACCGACCTTGTAACCGGCTTTTTTTGCAAGTGCGGCGGAGGATTCGACCGGCTTTTTATCCTTGTCCAGCCCCAATGCGCCGTTATAGGTTTTGACTCCGCAGGCGAGAGCGGTCGCCGCGGCGGCGGAATCGGTTGTTTTATCAAATACATTATTGGTCTGGAGTTCGCCTTTGACCGGCATGGCATCCATGTTCAATTTTGCATGTACGCGTGCCAGTTTGACGGGATTCTGACCCATGCCGTCGCCGATCATCAGGAACACATATTTAGGCAGATGGCTGTCAGCCTGCGTTGCTGTTGCACATGCCTGCAAAAAGAACAGCAGTGATACCGCCCCCAGCAGAAATACGAATGTTTTCAGTTTTTTCATTGTTGTAACTCCTTATCTTTCAATGAAATTTTTCAGATAAACAATCCTGCGTCACGGATACTTTCCTCCGCATCGGGATACTTGAGGATTAAATCTCCGGCAGCTCCCTCCTTGAAATCCTCATACTCAAATCCGGGGACGACGACCGCACCGAACAGTCCCCATGAGTCCCCGCTCCGGTCGGTGAGCGCCGTTGCCTGCCATGTCCATGCGGGAATCAGGCTCTGGGGCATCTCGCCGCTCAGAATATCCGGCCCGATGATACGCTCCGTCCAGCTTCCGTCCGGGAAAAGAAGAATCTGCCGTGCCGTGCTTCCGGCATGATACATCCAGATTTCATCCGAACGCACCTGATGCCAGCGCGAAACCTCCATGCCTTTCAAAAGGTAGAGGATCGAAGTTCCCGCGCGTCGCTGTTTCGTTGCTTCCGTCTTTACAATGGAACGGAATGTTTCACGGAAATAGCCGCCTTCTCTTGAATGACGCTGCATTTCGAGCGCCTTTATGATTTCATCCGCATTTTGCATTCTGGTAAAAATCCCTCCTTGCTTTACAATAGCACGGATTATTTCTGAATTCAATGTGAACTTTTTTTGAATTTTGCGAAAAAGATGGGATATTAGTATATCGGCAGTTTACCGAAAGGAACCTTACGGGGCAGGAACTTCGGAACGCTGTCTGCGACATGCGGATAATATTACAAACAGTACGGGCAAGATGGAACTTTCAGAATATAAGACAAATGGTTTTCTTCATTTCATCGGTTGCGGAGGAGCGGGGACGCGTCCGCTGATGAAAATTTTTCATGAACTCGGTTTCCGTGTTTCAGGATCGGACATGGCGGAATCGGAATCGCTGGGACGTCTCCGCGGAATCGGTGTTCCCGTTTTTGCCGGGCATGATGCAAGGCACCTGCCGACTTCGGACGGAACGAAACTGCTGCTGATCTACAGTTCGGCAGTCACGGAGGATAATCCCGAACTTGCGGAAGCGCGCCGGATCGGAGCACGCTGCATCCGGCGCGGAGAGGCGCTTGGGCTTCTGGCGCAGATGTTTCCTCACGTAATCGCGGTCAGCGGATCCCACGGAAAAACCAGTGTTTCGGCAATGATCGCGCATATCCTGAAAAAAGCGGGGTTGAATCCCGGTTATCTGATCGGCGCCGACATCGTTTCCTGGGAAGACAGCGGCAGTGCCGGCGGGGGGAGGATTTTCGTATGCGAAGCGGATGAGAGCGACGGAACCCATACCGCAATCCGCTCCTCCGTATCCGTCGTAACCAATGTGGAGGACGATCATTCCTGGAACTTTGCCTCGCCGGAGGTACTGATGGAAAATTTCCGCAGATTCGCGTTTCAAGGCGGAAAACTGATTTATGTGGACGGAGAAAAGTCAACCGGATTGTTTAACGGTCATCCGGATGCGGTGAAGATCCCGCGGGATGCCTTGATGGAAGATCCGCGATTTGCCTCTTTCGGCTATTACCGCAGGATCAACGCCGTGACCGCGGTTGAAGCGGTTACGCGCGACGGTCTGCTGGACCGTGAAACCGCTCTTGAGGCATTGTGTTCCTTTCCCGGCGTCGAACGGCGGATGTGTCTGCGCGCCGTGGGAGAAAAACAACTGCTGATCGAGGACTACGCACATCATCCGACAGAGCTTGCCGCTTCTTTGAAAACAATGCGTGAGCTGTATCCGGGCAGAAGACTTGTCGTGATCTTTCAGCCGCATCGTTATGCGCGCCTGAAACAGTATTTTCATGAATTCGCCAGGGAGCTGGCAAAAGCCGACGAGGTCTTCGTGACACCTGTATTTGCCGCATGGACGCAGTCCGATACCCTCGACTCGCCAGATCTTGCCCGGGCAGTCGGCGACAGGGCGCATTTCATCTGCGGCACATGGGAAAGCATGGCGGAGCAGGTTTCTGCATCGTTGAAGGAAAACGACCTTGCCGCGGTGATCGGCGCGGGAGACATCAAGGAAATCATTGCACCTTTGCGCCGGAGAATCATCCGGATTCCCGATCTCGGGCTCGTAATCGCGGCAGGCGGTTCCTCAACCCGTTTCGGGCATGGCAACAAACTGTTCTGCAAGTTAAACGGATATCCGGTATTCATACACTGTCTTCAGCGGCTGCTTCCGGCGGTTCGCCCCGGATATGCAGTCATGTCTGTTCCGGAGGTGTGGAGGGAGGAATTCGCAGAGCAGCTTGCAGAATATTTTCCGGAAGCGCTTTCTCATATGAAACTTGTAAACGGCGGAAAAACGAGGACGGAGTCCGTGAAGAACGCACTTGCGGCTCTGCCGGAGGATGTCAGGATCGTTGCGGTGCATGATGCCGCACGTCCGCTGATTACTGCCGAAGCTCTGATTGCATGTGTCGGGGAGTGCCGCAAATACGGTGGGGCGGTTTCCGCACACCGTGTATCGGATACGGTCAAGGAAACAGATGAAAACGGGATTGTCACGAGAACTGTTCCGCGGGAAGGATTATGGGCGGTGCAGACTCCGCAGGTTTTTCAGCTTGATCTGCTCCTCAAGGCTTATGAAGAAGCGGAAAAGCAGGGCGGGCTGTTTACGGACGATGCGTCGCTGATCGAGAATTTCACTTCGGCAAGGGTCAAGCTCGTGGAAAACCGCGTTCCGAACATAAAAATCACCTATCCGGAGGATCTTCTGTTTGCGGAGGCCTGCCGGAAGCAGAGATAAAGGCTCATTGAATAATCAAGGGAGATTATGCTGTAATCATTTCTTCCAGAAGGACGGCAGGAAAATGATCAGGATGGTATACAGTTCCAGACGCCCGATCAGCATTTCCAGCGCAAGCAGCAGTTTCGCCGGAGGATTCATCCATGAAAATGTATTCATGGGGGAAATGCGCCCGAAACCGGGCCCCGCATTGCTGATGCAGGTTGCCGAGGCGGAAATTGAAGTGATCATATCCATCTCGCAGACCATCGGAAGAAGCGTTGCGAAGAGGAAAACCGTCAGGACATAGATTGCGAGAAAGCCGAGCGCTTTATTCAGTACCGGTGTCTCCATCCGTTTCCCGTCAAGCCTGATGTCCTGGAGCGAACGGGGGAAGATACAGCGCCGGAGCTCGGAAAAACTGTATTTCCAGAACAGCAGCAGTCTTACGCATTTCATGCCGCCGGCGGTGGAACCGCCGCACGCTCCCATGAAGATCAGACCGAGAAGCAGCATACCGCATGCTCCCGGCCAGACGGTATAATCGGCGGTGCTGAACCCTGTGGTCGTGGAAAGCGCCACGACCTGAAATGCCGCCGCACGCAGCGAAAGCCACGGCGACATATGATATTTCTCTCCGCTCATCGGGTCCGTAACATGCGAAAACAGAAGTGTTACGGTAATGATCAAAGTCACGGTAATGAGAATGCCGGCGAAGAAGCGGTATTCCTCGGAAAGATACTGTTTCAGCGGCAGGCCTTTCAGCGCACGGTAATGGAGAATGAAGTTGCAGCCGGAGAGAAACATGAAAACGGTAATCACGACCTGAATGTAAGAACTGTTGTAATAGGCGATGCTGTTGTTTTTTGTCGAAAATCCGCCGGTGGCGATCGTGCTGAAAGAGTGGCAGACCGCATCGAAGAAATGCATGCCGCCGAGCCAGAGGAGAATCGTTTCCATGAGGGTCAGCGCGAAATAAACCATGAAAAGAATCTTGGCTGTGCTTGCGATCCTCGGAGTCAGTTGATCGTCATGCGTCTTGACTCCGGGAACTTCCGCGTTGAAGAGAGACTGCCCGCCCACGCCCAGCATCGGCAGAATTGCAAGCGAAAGGACAACGATTCCCATACCGCCGATCCAGTGGGTCAGCGCGCGCCAGAAAAGAATGCCGCAGGAGAGGCTTTCGATTCCGTTCGGAAGCGTTGATCCGTCCCGCAGCTTCACCGTGCTGTCGATAAGTGAGGCGCCTGTGGTGGTAAAGCCGGATACCGTTTCAAAAAAAGCATCATGAACCTGCAGTCCTGTAATCATGATGAACGGCAGAGCGCCGAATATGGATGCGACGAGCCAGCCTCCCGCGACGGTGGCGAATCCCTCACGGATGCCCATCTGGATATTTCCGGAGCGCGGGCGCAGGAAAAAAGCTCCAAGCGCTCCGCAGAAAGAGGTAATGCCCGCGCAGAGAAGCATCAGAAGAATTTCATGAAGCTCATCTCCCATCATCAGGGAAACGCCGGCGCAGGTGGCGATTGCGACTCCCTCCATTACAATCAGTACAGATATCAGATGTCCGACGATTTTCAGATTCATGATCTTTACTTTTCCGGGAAAAGCGGTTCAAGTTCTTTTTCGACTTCCGGCGTCACGATCGCCACGACGGTGTCGCCCGGCTGGAGAATCGTATTGCCGGACGGCGCGATGATCTCATCTTTACGGAATGCCAGAGCGAACAGTGTGGAGGACGGCAGATTGCATGTCGCAAGTTCCTTTCCGCAAAGCGGAGATGAATTGGATACGCGGAATTCCGTCAGGCGCGCATGGAACATCTGGAGGAAAGCGTCGATCCGCATCGTGCCGCTTTCCAGCATGCGCAGGATCGAATTGACCGCCGTCAATGTGGTGCTGAATCCGCAGTCGATCATATCCATGGTCGGAACGATGCGGATATATTCGGGCTTCGAGGTGACTGTCACGGTTTTTCTGGCGCCCATGCGTTTTGCCATGATGCAGCTCAGAATATTGTCCTCATCATCCGAAGCGGCGCTGACGAAACCTTCACAGTCACGGATTCCCGCCTCTTCCAGCACTTCTTCGTCGGTCGGGTCGCCGTTGATGACCAGAATTCCGGGAGGAAGCGTGTCAAGCAGTTTTTCACCTTTCTGCTGGTTTTTTTCGATAAAGCGGACATCATAACCGTCCGCGCAAAGCGCCGAAGCAAGGAGACGCCCCGTAATGGTGGCGCCGGCAATGACGATCCGCGATGTTTTGACGGAAGATGTCTCCTCCGAGATCCACGAGATGAAATTGCCGACATCCTTGTTGCCGCCTGCAATATACACCTTGTCACCGGGAACGAAAATCGTGTCGCCGTGGGGAATCAGGAACTGTTTCTGCCGTACGATTGCCGCAAAACGGACCGAGTTCAGAAGCCCGGAATCCGTCGGGATATCTTTCACACGGGTTCCCGCGAGCAGGGAGGAGGGGCTGACACGGAATACTTCCATGACTGCATCGGGGTTTGAAAACCGGATCTTTTCCACAAGCATACGGTTCCGCAGGACACTCCGTATCTTGCCGACGCATTCCTCGGAAGGGGAGACACATTTCCAGATTCCGAATTTGTCGGGAGTCACTCCGTCGTCTTCCGAAAAACGATCCGGCGAACTCAAACGGCAGACGGTTTTCAGCACCCCCATTTTTGAGGCAAGCTGGCAGCAGAGAATATTTGCCGCTTCATCGCCGCTGACTGCAAGCAGGGCGTCGGCGGTTTTGATTCCGGCGTCTTTCAGGGTGTTGATGCTGATGCAGCTTCCTTCCACAACTTTGATATCCAGATTGTCATTGATATGCTCCAGCATATCCGCATCGGAATCAATGATCGTCACATCATGAGCCGCATTGCTGAGAGTTGAGGCTAAAAGCCTGCCGAGTTCACCTGCGCCGGCTATGATGATTCTCATAAAAATCTCCCTGTTTCAGGAATGGAAATCGTAAACGTGCTCAAAAAGTTCCGCTATTTTCTCTCCGGCTTCCTGTTCCTTCGGGCCTGTCACTTTGAGCGTCACATTGTCCCTGAACTGAAGTCCGAGAGCGAGAAGATCAAGAATGCTCTGGAGATTGGATGTTCCGCGCTCCGATTCGACGCAGAACTCATGACCGGGATAGAGTTCAACGGCTCCCATGATCATGCTGGATGGGCGGCAGTGAATGCCCGCCTTGTTCTGAATCTGAATTTTCTTCTCAAACATAGGGCTTTTCTCCGGATTGTTTTATTGCAAAAAGAGAACATGCAGTAAAAATTAAACATTTCTAAGTTCTGAAAAATAATGGCGTATAATATAGCACGTCTTTTCTCTTTTGACAAGTAGACGGGAAAAGAATTATGGAAACAGGGGAAAACAGGATGATTTCCTGTTTTCCCTGCCGTGTTATATTGAACCGTCACATTCAAACGGAGAATTCTGTCCAGAAATGATTGTCGTTCTGGATCAGGTGATCCGCTTCTTTCGGGCCGCTGCTTCCGGCAGGATAAAAAGCAAGGGGACAGGACTCCGGATGTTTCTTCCAGTGTTCAAGAACGGGCGTGAGCAATCCCCATGCGAGCTCCACGGTGTCGCTGCGGATGAACAGAGTCTGGTCGCCGAGCATACAGTCCAGCAGAAGCCGTTCGTAGGCTTCCGGCATGCTTTCGCCTTTTTCCAGAATGCTGGCATATTTGAAGTCCATTGTCAGGTCGCCCATACAGAGCTTCGGTCCCGGTTTCTTGGCGAGAAAACTCAGGGACAATCCTTCCTGCGGCTGGACTGTGAGCGTCAGGCGGTTCTGCACAAGATCTTCGGAATGGACCGGCAGGAAAATGGAATGCGGAATGTGCTTGAATGTGATGACGATCTCACTGCGTTTTGCCGCAAGCCGTTTCCCGCTTCTCAAATAAAAGGGAACCCCCTTCCAGCGCCAGTTGTCTATCAGGAGCTTCGCGGCAACGTAAGTTTCGGTCTGTGATTCCGGCGCGACTCCGGGTTCGTCGCGGTAGGCTGCCATGCCGTTTCCTTCCGCATATTGCGCGCGGATCATCTGCTCATTCAGTTTTTCCAGATTGAACGGGCGGATGGAACGCAGGAGCTTTGCTTTTTCATCACGGACACTGGAGGCTTCAAATGAGGCGGGAACCTCCATGGCAACCAGCGAAAGCATTTCAAACATGTGGTTCTGGAACATGTCCCGCAGAAGTCCGGCAGTTTCGAAATACTTTGCCCTGTGCTCCACGCCGACGGTTTCCGCAACCGTGATCTGGACGGAGTCAATGTAATCCCGGTTCCAGACAGGTTCAAAAATCAGATTTGCAAACCGGAACATCAGGATGTTTTGAACCGTTTCCTTGCCGAGATAGTGGTCGATGCGGTAAATCTGGCGTTCATTCAGGCATTTACGCAGATTGCGGTCCAGTTCCTTTGCGCTTTCAAGATCGCGTCCGAACGGCTTTTCGATGACCACATGCCGCCACGGCATATTGGTCACGGGGTCCTCCGCCAGCAAACCCGCCTGACAGAGATGATTCACCACCGTCAGGTAAACGGTCGGCGCTGTGGAGAGATAGTAAATGCGGCAGGCATTGTCATTGGAAAAGGAGTGTTCGATCTCTTTGAGCTGCGTATCAAGGCGCGTATAAGTATCGTCCTCTCCGTAATCGCCGGCATGATAGAACAGTTTTTTCAGGAAAGTTTCGATCAGCTCCTGGCGATCCGGCGGATTTTTCTCCGAAAGCAGCTTCCGGACCGTTTCCCGGTAGGCATCCTGTTCCATGGGGGCGCGCCCGCAGGCAACAATCGCGGATTTTTCATGAAACAGACCGCGTCTGTGCAAATTGAACAATGATGGAATCAGTTTTCTGTTCGCAAGGTCGCCGAGCGCTCCGAATATGACAACCGTATCAGGAATCGGGCTGACCTCCATACAGAATCCGCCGCGCCATCTGTACTGACCGGAAAAATCCATTGCAACATCCCCCGCTTTATAGTTAAGAGTTAAGAGTTAAGAGTTAAGAGTTAAGAGTTAAGAGTTGACGGGTAATCAGAGAGGAAGAAAAGAACATGAAATGTATTTTCTTCCTCCCGCGGCAGTTTATTCGTGTTTACCGAGATAATCCGCCACGCCATCGGCTGTAGGCTTCATGCCTTCTTCGCCGAGATGCCAGTTCGCAGGGCAGACGTCACCGTATTTTTCTGTGAACTGGAGGGCATCCAGTGTGCGGAGAACTTCGTCAACATTTCTTCCGAGCGGAAGGTCGTTGATCGTGGCATGGCGCACAATGCCGAGTTTGTCGATGATGAAAAGTCCGCGCAGGGCAACAGCGTTGTCATAGAGGACTTCATAGTTGCGCGAAATGGATTTTGTGATATCCGCGACCATCGGGAACTGGACATTGCCGATGCCGCCTTTTTTCGGTTCCGTGGATTTCCATGCAAAATGGGAATATTCCGAGTCGATGGAAACGGAAATCACTTCGCAGTTTCTCTTTTTGAATTCATCAAGTTTTTTGTTGAATGCAATGATTTCCGACGGGCACACGAATGTGAAGTCCATCGGATAGAAGAACAGCACGACATACTTGCCTCTGTACTCGGAAAGCGTAAGCGGTGCAATGCTGAAGTCGGGATAAACGGCGTTTGCGGTGAAATCGGGTGCTTCTCTGGTAACTAACATTTCAGTCCTCCTGTAAATTTGGTTGATAACAAGAGGGATTATCTCTGATCCCCCATACTTAACTTAAAGCGGAATCTGCTTTTGTCAAGTTTTTTTATTAAGAAATTTTCTCAAAAATGAGAAATAATCTTAAAAAGGGACTGTCAATTATTTCTACTTTTCTTCTTTGTCGCAGTACGTTTGACCGCAGTTTTCTTTTTTGCAGCGGTTTTTGTCGTGGTCCGGACTTGGGAAGCCTGCTTCCGCGTTTCCGCAAGCGCCGCCGCAGGATCATCCGCGCGGGAATAACCCCAGCTCAGGAGCTGCCTGAGGAACTGGTCGCGTTCGCGTGCCGTCGGATAACCCGTCACCATCGCGATCATGCGTTTCCCGTTGCGCAGACACGTTACGGTTACACAGTAGCCGGAACGGGCGATGAAACCGGTTTTGAGTCCGTCCACTCCGGGGCTGGCATATCTTCCTCCGGGCAGAAGGTTATTATGATTCTTCATCCGGAGATGACCTTTCGTCCCCGGCGTCCGGAAATCCGCGTAGAGTGTGGAGGACCATTTCATCAGAAGCGGATGCTCCAGAATATATTCGGCAAGCGTCGCCATATCTGCGGGAGAACTCACATTGTCCGTGCGGCTGGATGTGCCGGGAAGTCCGTGCGGATTGTAATAATGCGTATTTTTCATGCCGAGCTCCGCGGCGCGCCGGTTCATTCGCGCAATGAATGCAGCGACATCGCCGCCGCCGAGATATTCGCCGACAAGGTATGCGGCGTCATTTGCGCTTTTCAGCGAGACTGCCATCAGCAGGTCCTGAAGCGAAAAGGTTTCCCGCGGATCCAGCCAGACCTGGCTCCCGCCGATCTTTGCGGCAGCCCTTGTTACCTGTATCTGCGTATCCAGCGCAACTTTTCCCGCCACGATATCTTCATATGCCAGGAAAAGGGTCATAAGCTTGGTCATGGACGCAATGGGAAACGCACGTTCCGGATTTTTAGCCCAGAGCACAATCCGTGTGTCGGCATCCAGCAGAATGCCCGATGTTGCATTGGCGCTGGACGGAATTCCCGGAATGTTGCCGCGGACCGCATATTCGTAACGGTAGGGAGTATGAATCCGCGGCGTGGTGGAAAGTACCGGTTTGGAGCGGTCCTGGAACGCCATATCCTTTTCCGTCAGGTTCTGAGTTTTTTTCAAACCTGCTTTGGCTTTGGCTGCGGCGATGGCTTCCGCAATACTCTGCTCCGTTCCGCCGGCTGTGGCTTCTGCTCCCGCCGCAGGAACATTCCCGCCTCTCATGAAAAACCACACGACCACGAGGTGAAGTGCAATGATGACCAGCACAATCAGCAGAATATATTTGAATTTCATAACTTATCCCCGTTCATTGAGAATCGCCCGGTTCAAAGCGGAGAACAGGGCAAAAATCGCGGCGAGGTCGATATTCTGATGCTCGCCGACGC
Source organism: Lentisphaeria bacterium (assembly GCA_003526375.1). Taxonomy (GTDB): domain Bacteria; phylum Verrucomicrobiota; class Lentisphaeria; order Victivallales; family UBA1829; genus UBA11452. The sequence continues at coordinate 29,408 of DPDG01000064.1, read as the reverse complement.
CATAAAAGAGACGATTGTCGCTTTTCCGGCGGACTCCGACGAATGCAATCGCTTTTGCATCCGCATTGGTGCCGAGTGTCTTTTCCGAGAAATCCTCCAGAATGAAGTCATACAGTTTTGCCTCATTGCGGATGGCGTGGACCGTTGCCGAAATCGGACCGTTTCCAATGCCGCGGATTTCCTTTGCCTGACCGTCAAATTTCAGATTCAGGCTGACTTCAACCAGCGCCCCCTCCTTGGATTCGTCGTGCTCGTCGCCTTTGGAAATGCGGGAGAACTTGAGCAGTTCAAACGGTCCTTTCACATTGACGAACGTATCGTTGAACACCTTGAGCAGTTCGGCGGCATCCAGTTCATCGCCTTTTGCATCGGCATATTTCTGTACGGAAGCGCCGATTTCCGGGTGCATTCCCTTGGGCGGGTAGATTTCAAAATCATGCTCCAGAACGTATGCGACGCCGCCCTTTCCCGACTGGCTGTTGATACGGATCAGCTTTTCGTATTTGCGCCCGACATCCGCAGGGTCGATATGCAGGTAAGGCACTTTCCACTGGACATGGAACAGTTCCTGCGCCTGCGCCAGACGGTCGATTCCCTTGCGGATCGCATCCTGATGGGAACCTGAAAATGCCGTAAAAGCGAGCTGTCCCGCATAGGGATGGCGTTCGTGGACATCAATTCCTGTTGCATTTTCCACGACCTTGACAATATGCGGAAGATCGGAAAAATCCAGCCCCGTGGGAATATTCCGGGATGCCAGATTCAGCGCCAGCGTGCAGAGATCCACATTGCCGGTGCGCTCCCCGTGTCCGAAAAGCGTGCCTTCGACACGTTCCGCACCTGCCATAATCGTAAATTCGGAAGACGCGACCGCACACCCCTGGTCGTTGTGGGAATGAACGCTGACGGTCGTTTCATCCATATACGGATATTTTTCAATGAAATAGGCGATCATATCCGCGTAATGGTGAGGCGGGCGCCGCTCAACGGTCTGCGGGAGATTCGCGATGAAATCATTTTTGGCGGAGGGTCCCCACGCTTCTTTGACGGCTTTGCAGACCTCGATCACATAATCCGGATCGCTGTCCGTGAACTCCTCCGGAGAGAATTCATAAGCGACTTTGCCTTCCAGTCCGTATTCTTTCAGACAGCGGCGAACCAGCTTCGTTCCTTCCACCGCCATTTTCATAGTTTCTTCATGCGTTTTTCCGAATACGATCTGTTCATGCAGGTCGGAAGTCGCGACATAAAGATGAAGAATCGCTTTTTCCACGCCGACGAGTGATTCCACGGTACGCCTGATAAGTGGTTCGCGCGCCTGAGTCAGCACGGAAATGCGCACATCGGACGGAATTTCCTTTTTTTCGATGAGATTGCGGACAAAGTCGAAATCGTCCTGTGAAGCGGACGGAAACGAGACTTCAATTTCTTTGAATCCGATGGCACAGAGCAGTTTGAAATATTCCAGTTTTTTCTCCGGGTTCATCGGCATCGGAAGCGCCTGATTGCCGTCGCGCAAATCGACCGAGCACCAGATTGGCGCTTTTGTGAGTTCGCGGTCAAGCCATTCACGTTTTCTGAGCGGAATCTTTTCCGGGATCGGGTATTTCATCATTTTCATTTCCATTTCTTTATCCGGGCAGAGATTTGTATTCTCTGCTTTTCAGTTCAGTCTATGATTTTCATAAAACAGTAATATATACCCGGTTTTCGTGAAAGCGAAAGAAAAAAATCATAAAAATCTCTTATTTTTATTTCCCGGCGCCAAAAAATCCGGCGGAAGACTTTCCATGTGAAAAATCTTCCGCCGGAATCTGTAAAGACCGTTTTCTGCTGTTTATATTTCTATGAGATAAAGCCCGAAAGAGTCCGGCTCTACCAGAATTCTGACTTTTCCGTCGTTCAGTGTTGCTTTCGGAGAAGGGGAGAGAGTCTGAACTGATTTAATATTGTTCAGCGAAAGAACGGCATCCGCCTTTTTCCGTCTTTCATAGTTGCCAGCCAGGAACAGAATTTTTCTTCCCAGTTTTCTTGCCGTATAAAGCATGTTCGGATCGGAACCTGTAAGCGACTCATCCAAGGAACCTTTCATCAGGATATTTTCGTAAGGGGCAAGCATTGAGAGGGCACGTGCGAGGTAATAATAATCAAGCGGTGATTCAAAACTTTTCCGTGAGTAAAACTGGATTCCGCCTGCGCCGTTCATGAGTGTTTCCAGAACATGCTGTTCCGTGCGGTAGGAATAAGGAACGGTGCAGATGGCTCCTGTCCCTCCGCTCAGCCATGGAACCAGAATGAAGGGATTGCCGATTTCCTTAGATATGCGGCGCATCATGTGATGTGCTCCCGCGCTGGAGCGCCCATAATAAGATTTCTGTATTTCATTGCTGTAATCCGGATAAAGATACCGGTATCCGAGGAGAGAAACAGGTCCCTCCAGGCAACGGTAAGCTGTATCCGGCGCAAGGGCGTAATATCCAATGCGCGGGATGGGGCGTCCAGCCTGTTTTGCGCCTTCCCGTGCTGCCTCAGCATATTTCTTTACATAATCTGCCTGAAACTTCTCAAAATATTCTACCCATGTGGAAATTCCTGCTTTTTCCTTTGCTTCTTTGCAGCGGGGGCATTGATTGATCGAAGCATTCATCCGGTTCGGTTCCCAGTTCTCAATATCGAACGTGATCGTATCGGTGGGCAGAATTTTCACGATGTCGCGGATTTCCTCAACTGTTTTGAGATATTCCTCTCCCCGGTAAGCGAGACAGACAGAGCGAAGATCATTTTCCGAGCCGATGCAGCGATAGGTGTTTCTGTCTTTCCAGCGGACCCACAGGCGTTGCGTCGGTTCAAGTTCAAGACGAATCTTTTTTCCCTGTTTTTTAGCCTCCAGAACTAAAGGAAGAAATTTCCGTGCGTCTTCGACGGAACGCGGGAAGAACATTTCAGTTGTGAACCCGGTTTTTTTACTGGTTTTATGGTAATCGGGCGCGTCCTTGAAACGTTCCTCAAGCCAGAGCGAAATATCAAGCTGCTTCAATTGCGGTACTTCCGGCATCTTCAGGAACTCAATGCCGCGGCGGACTTCCAGCGCTTTCCTGCCGTTGTAATATGTCGTGAATATGACATATTTTTCCTGCGCCGGAATTTTTTCGGCATGATCCACGGAAAAGTAAAACGGACCGAATCCATATTGTTGAACGGCAAGAAAATTTTTCAGGGAATCCTTCGGTTCAAAATACAGAATGGTCCGTCCGTTTTTTGTTTCCGTCCTGCCGAGTCTGCGGGTGTCGGCGGGCCATGCCTTGCTAGGCTGAAATGTCACCTCCTGCGGCAGATCAATGGCATAGGAAAACTTTCCTGTGTTTTCCTTCAGCAGGGAATCCGCATAAAGGTAATTCGGCAGATAGACATTTTCCGCGATGTAAAAGGTATCCATCTTAGGATAGATCATGATACTGCCGTGGTTGATGAAGCGTGGTTCAGTTTTGTAAACACTGTTGTAATCCGGTTGTGCTCTGTCGCTGGAACTGGCTTCGATAACAGCCAGTTCATCGCTGAACATGGAGCGCAGACGGTAAACGGGAGACCGGAATGTAATGAAACGTGCATCCGCTTTGATATCCAGCGAAAATGGATAAACATATGGCACGCCTGTATTATCCTCGCTTTCCGGCAGATAGTAAAGGTCTTTCCAGTTGGAGAATTCCATTTCCATAGCTTTGAGTTTTGTCAGTTTCGCGGCAAGATAGGAATGCACTCCGTCCTTGCTGACCCATACCTCAAGGACATCCGGAAATGCCGTGGCATAATCCTGCATGCGTCCGCCCTGCAGACGGATGATGCCTTTTTTTACGCTTTGTACTTTGCCGAGGTCAACTGTAATGGATGCACCGTTATGTGCTCCTTCGAAGCCTACAGCCTCTTTTTCAAACCAGATCAGATTGGAAGACGCAAAACGCCCGTCTGTCAGATCTGTTGCATCCGTTCCGCCTGCTGCGGTCAGCGGGTAACGCGGTTCCGGCTGGAAAGTGACTTTTTTCCCGCGGGCAAGATTGTTTCCTTTAGCAAGTTCCTGAAACAGTTTTTTTGATTGTACGGTTGAATAATAGAAGGATTGTTTTTTGTCGAGTCTGGTGATCTTTACATGGGAATAGAGAACTTTTGTCCCGGGTTTTGCACTGACGAAGATCTTGACAGTTTCCGTTTCCGGCTTTTTGATTTCCAGAATCGCAACACGTTTGTCCCAGTCGTTGGAAATTGCTTTGAAGTTTCTGGCGTCGTATTCATTAAATCCCTTTTTTGAGCTGCCGTAAAAGCCGAATCTTGCTTCCGAACCGGCATTTGTTTTAAAAGCAGCCTCAATCGCGATGATATCTCCGGCTGAAACCGGAATCTGCCTTTGAAGAATAAGATCAACCGCCTTGGATTCACTGCCGCATACTTCCGCCGCTTTTTTGTATTTTGTTTCTGCAAAGGGAGCGTCGACGATGCGTACCGTGCCGTAAGGCTTGAAATTTTCATAACGGTTCTGCACCCATTCTTTCGGCAGATCTTCTGCGTTTCCTTCATTGAATCCCGCTTCATAAGATTCCTGTGCTGTCCCGATGCCCAGGGAAAGAACGGCCAATAACGTCAATAGATGTTTTTTCATACTGTTCCTTTCTTGATTTTACTTGGCAATATCGTATCCGGTTGCATACATTTTCCTGTCCTTGTAAATCGAGTAAGGAGTCTTTCCCCAGTCTATGGAGCTGGAGTTATCTGGCGCCCATTTCACAAAATCCTTATAAAAGACTCCTTCCGCATGTCCGTCCATGAAAGTGAACTGGGCTTTGCCTTTTGTATATGCCGCATTCAGCGCCGGACCGCTGTCCGGAACGACAGGACGCGGATCTTTGGAACCATGCCGGAAAGAGGGATCATAGGGAGTTACAAGCCGGTATGCCTGAGCACGCAGTGTATCCCCTGCAAATATGGCGCGGGAGGGTTTGGTCAAAGCATTAAGCCGCCGCTGGAAAGTATCGAACGATGTTCGTGTATTTCCTTGCCCGGAAAGCCAGATGTTGATTGAATAATGCGTATAGGAAAATCCTTTTTCCGTATTTTCGCTGAATGGTTTCTGCGCACCGGGGCAGACAAAGGAACCTTTCGTAATGTTCGGCCCGTTGTAACTGGCTCCGTAGCTGGGCGTTATCCTGTCTCCCATGACGCCGGAGGTATTGTGCCCGGCATATCCGGAAAGCAATCCGAACCATATGCGGCTGTAATAACTGTAAACGGCATTGTCTGCATCTATTCTTGCAGGAACAATCCATTCACTGTAATCCTGAGAGTAGGCTGCCTGCGCCAGTCCGATCTGTTTCAGATTGCTGAGGCATGAGATGCCCTGTGCCGTGTCTTTTGCCTTGTTTAATGCAGGCAGAAGCATGCCTGCAAGAATTGCAATGATCGCTATAACGATCAGCAACTCTATCAAGGTAAATCTGCATGTAACCGTTGTTTTCATGAAAACTCCTTCCCCTTCCTGTTGTTTTTCTTATGATGCTGCATGGCAGACGGCATTGCGCAGGAATCGGCAAGTGCCAGACTGTTTTGCAGAATGATATTCCGACCGTCGATTACTTTTTGTGTTGTAATATGTTCCAGAAGCATTCGTGCCGCTTCAAAGCCGATTTGCTCAAACGGCTGTTCCACCGTAGTCAGAGGGACTGCACTGTATTTTGCGGGACTCAGACCGCCGAACCCGATAATGGAAAGTTCATCGGGCACCTTGATATTCAATTGGTATGCAGCCTGAAACAGTTCCAGTGCATGATAATCGGAATCGCAGACGACTGCCGTGGGACGGTCTTTTTTTCCGGACAGAAACCGCTTCAGCAATTTCAGGTTGCTTCCGAATCCATATAGCCCTATTCGTATAATATGAGGCCGGCAAGCAGGGATTTCCTCCATACCTTGCCGATAGCCGGTTTCACGTTCCCGGACATAATCCCATAAAACATCTGCCGTCAGATGAGCAATCTTTGTGTGCCCCAGTGAGACCAGGTAATGTACGGCATCCTTTGTCCCTCTGATATCGTCGGAGATTACTCCATGCCCGATGCCGGTGTCATTTCTCATGTTGACGATGCCGCATGGAACGTCCAGCCCTTTCAGCTCCTTCAGCCAGGGAATCAGGACATGAATATCCGGATGGTGCAGAATTACGCCTGTGATCTGCTGTTCCCGCAAACGGCGGATTACGGTGGCTTTGTTCAAGGTTTCGGCATCGAAAAGTTTCAGTGAAAAATCATATTGATCCACGGCCTGAAGAATTCCCCCTGTGATTCGCTGCACAAATTCCGTTCCCATACCGGAATTGATTACGAAACCAATGGTATTGCTGCGCCCTGTCACCATGGAGCGTGCAAGCGAATTCCGCACATAACCGAGTTCTTTTGCCGTTTCCAGAACCTTCCTGCATACATCCTGACGGATTTTGAACTGTTCCGCACGTCCGTTCAGGACATAGGAAACGGTGGCATGGCTGATTCCAAGTTTTTGCGAAATATCTTTGATTGTTGCCATTTTCACCGGTTTCCCTGTTTGAAATATATTTACTTACACGTGTAACTGATTATATATTATAAATAAAATTCGGGTTTTGTCAAGAGCCTGAAGCAGATTTTTTTAATTTATTTCATACCGTTAAATTCTGCTGCCCCACGATATTGACTGGACACGGGAAAAATGCTGTTCATTTTTTCAGTAAAAACATAAAAAACGCCTTGTCTTCAGAGTGAAATCCAAGGCGTTTTTTGTGGATGCGGACTTTACCGGAGGAGAAAGGAATTTTTTTCCTTTTCAAAAAGTTTCATGAAATCCTGATTGGCAATTGCATTCTTCTGCTGCCAGATTCCGAATTTGAATTCCTTGAAATCCGGATTCAAGGTAAAAGTAACGTTATTCGCCCATGAATTGCCGAGATACAGATTTGCATCTTTAACGCCGCCCATGTCGAATGCCAGAAACGACGGCCCGAATCCTTTATCTTTGTCAGAACCGTCCAGGACTTTGTCGCTGAAAATGATGTACTGATCATCCGCATTCAGCGCGTAAGGGGAGTTCTGCTGTTCAAGTTTTCGCGTGGCAGTCTGCGCCTGGCGGTTGTAGACATCATTCCAGACGGTGACGCCGTTCTTCGTAAGCAGGCGCGAAATTACCAGATCCGCCCTGATTCTGATGCTCCTGACCGGTTCAAGCTGTTTTTCCGGTTGACGGAATGAGAACCAGAGAACCGGTGAACCTTTCTTCATATAGACATCGAAAATGACTTTGGCTCCGTCGAAGTTCAGCGTCACCGTGGCTCCGGCGGAATCCGGTTTGGCCCATGTTCTGAAGCTTTCCTCATTCGGCTGGAGGTCTCTCTCCCTGATTCCGTTCACCGTTATCGAAAGAAAGTTGATCGGCGCCCGTCCGAACCCCCACTCCTGGCGCGGTGCGGAAATGTTCATGAACGTTTGCATCTTTCCGTTTTTATCCGGCTGATACTGAAGGAGATTGAACTGGTAGAAATTCTTGTCGTTCACAATTTCCGCCTGCTGATTACAGGCAAAATCCCTTGCTTTCCAACCGCTGTATTGTTTCTGCTTGACTGTAACCGCGTTTTGCGCACAAAGTGTTCCCGCGAGGACTCCTGCTGCCAGAATGCTCAATTTCTTTTTCATTTTTTCATCTCCCTGCTGTTTTTAATTTTAAAAAAGATTTGCAAAACATGAAGGATCTGAAAAAATATCTTCCGATCCTTCCTGCTTCGAATGTTCCCTTGTTCAATCGTTCTGCCGTTTTATTCTCCCTTGCCGAGAAATTTAAGCAGTCCGTACATCGGCAGATTATGATTGTTGCCGAGCGTCATGGCTGTTGAACTGTATTCCTTCGGTTCGGAATTTTTATTGGTTACGATATTGACCATCCATGTGTCATAGGCTCGTGGCGATTTGACTTTCAGGTCTTCGTATGGAATGAAGAACTCCAGTGTCCAGCCTTTTTCCGTTGTGTCGACCGCCGATTGGAAACCGGGGCTCTTCCAGTATCCGTTGTATGGCTTGTCCACGGGAACAAGCTGTTTCGTGCCGGAATGCCGTTTGTTGAACGGATCGACCGCGTAATGGAAATAGTCCTCTTTCTTCGTTCCGGGAGAAACAAAAATTTCGACATTGGAATTGTTCCAGATGGACTTGTTCTCATCGGCAAGCGGCGGATCAGGGGAAACGACCAGTCCGTAGATGCCTTTTTTATCCCATGCAAGCTTGATATCGGACGGATATTCCGGTTTTTCGCTGCTCCCGCGCGGGTCAAGCGTCGGCATGGATTTCACTCTGTTCCAGACTTCGTCCGGTTTGCCGTCCACAGTGATTTTTTCGGTGGAAAGCAATTGATGTGCACCGTAAAGCGGGCGGGCATAGGCATGACGGTTCCGTTGGGACTCAAATGCCTTTTTCCACGGAAAGGCGAATACTCTGAAGCGTTTCATTTCGATTGAATCCGGCGGGATAGAGCTCTCCGCTTTCTTCAAAAGAGATTCCAGTTCATTGATCACCGTTACAGGATAAAGCGGATTACGCTCCTTCTGCGGGACAAAATATTTCATGTAACTGTCAAACAGCACCTTATGGAACTGTTTCAGATACGCTCCGGCTTCTTTTCCGTAGAAGGGTTCCCAATGTTCCGCGATGGCGGCGTCAACATTGAAACCGGGGTTCCACATGCCGCGGACGCCTGCGTAATTGGCGTAATAGTAATAAAATTCCAATCCGCCGTACTGATCGAAAAAGAGTTCTGTATTGCCGAGAGTTTTTCCCAGCACCTTCGGGACATCCGCGATCAGCTGCGGGGCGATCGCGCGGGCAAACGGATTGCCCGGCACATTATAGAGCCAGAGTGAAACGACCGGACGTCTGCCGAGTGCGTTGTACCATTCGTTCATGTTTTCCTGCCACTTTGCGGCAATTTCCCTGTTGCGCGTCCATGCGGGAAAATCGAAAATGCAGACCCGGAGCTCGACGTTGTCCGGCAGAGTCCATTTCGGATTCAACGGAGCGCGGGTATAGTTGGAGTAGGGAAGAAGAACCAGTTTCTTTCCGGGAAGTTCCTTTTTGAGCCGGTTTCCGAGATATTGATAGAAACGCCCGTAAATATCGCTGTAGGAAAATCCGCGCCTGATGTTTTCCTGCGTGATCAGATTTTCCTTCTTCACAACCGGATTGTTGATCATATCCGGAAGCGGCACCTCGGAATCGCACTGTCCGAACGGAATATATGTATTGTTGACATTGCTCCAGCCATCGTTTTCTTTTCCGTTCGAGGCATAATATTTTTTGAGTGAATCCACAAGAAGATCCGCGAATTCGAGTTTCGTCACATCAAAATAGTTGCCGATGTGCTGTTTCTCGTTATAATACTGATTTCCGTTCGGGGCGCGATAAAAAATGGTCTCCTTTTTTTCCGGGTATGCCGCCAGGAATTTTTCCGGGCGCGGATTATGCCCCGCCCAGAAGGGAGAGGTCCGCGCAAGCCGCCATGCCTCTGTGAACTGAAGATCCCCGTCGGTCAACGGACCCAGAAGTTCAATCCATTCTTTTTTGATCTTCTTTTCTCCTCCCCATCCGTAAAGACTCCAGATGAACCACTGTTCTGACCGGTTCCGGAAACGCGGATAATCCGTATAGGCAACCGGCGCGATATCCAGATTTCTCACCTGCGGATGAAGTGAGCCGTACTTGCCCGGATAGTAGTAACGGCATCCGAAGAACCGTTCCAGAAAATCATATGCGCCCCAGAGCGTGCCCCGCTGTGCTCCCGCCCGGTCAAGCGGGCTTTTGTTGAATTCCCTGTCGAGGGATGAGTCGTTTCCGGCGATTGCAACCCCCTCCGGAAAGGTTTTGATGAGAAATCCTTCCCGCGGCAGCTTCGAGACATCAATTCCGAGCTGTTTTGTCAATGCGCTTTCCCCGATCAGAAGGCGATACGGATATTTTTTCGCCTTTTCGAGTTCGGAGATATCGAACACTTCAGGTTTCTGTCCGGTGGATTTTTCAATTTCCCGGATCAGGGTATCCACTGCGGACCGGATTCCTTTCTGATTCGGATAACGCAGATGTTTTTCGGCATTTTTATCGAAAACGATTGCAAAATTGAGCCTGCCGTCTTTCACCAGTTCCAGATTTTGATGTTGAAGCGGCGTCTGAAATTCCACCGGGTTCAGTGCCGGATTCCTGACATCGTAAGCCGACATGTTCAACAACAGTGCTCCGAGCGCCGCGCACAAGATTTTTTTCATATGGTCTTATTCCTTTCGGTTATTTACTGGAAATTAAAACGGACCGTAATCATAAGTGTTGCCATAAATCGGATACCAGGACATCGCTTTGCCGACTACATTCCACGGCAGTCTCGGAGGATGAGCAACAGCGGCATGAATCCCGTCCTGTCCGACATGACCATCAACATAAGTAATATTTGCTTTCCGGGAATGCCGTAATGCCAAATGGTCGAACGTGGCTTGTGCAAACGAATAATGACCGCTCAGATTGTTCGTTTTTGAGAATCTGGAATCGGCAAGCATGATCGTTCCGGATGCCGCTCTCAGTTTTCCGGTTTTTACCGGTGCGGCAACCGTGCGCTCCACGCCCCAGTAAGAACTGTCGACTTCATAATTCGTTTTTCCGAAAAGATCGCTGTTATATCCGTAGTGAACAACATCTGCGGAGAAAGTTCCCCCGTTCTGGTATGCGGAAAGCGTGGGACATGCAAACGGTCCCGGCCGCTTCAACCCCGGCCATCCTGAAGCGTTGATCCCGTTCTTGACGCTGTTTCCCATATACTGCCCTACCGCGCCGATCCATGTTGTTTTCGGAATATCCCATGAATAAGTGCCGGACAAAGCTATTGTGGTAGGGTAACAGTCATGATAATCGCCGGTATATACGCTGAAAGCAGTTCCGATCTGTTTCAGGTTTCCCGTACATTGAATTGCTCTGGCTTTTTCCCGCGCCTTGTTCAAAGCCGGCAAAAGCATTGCGGCAAGAATTGCGATGATCGAAATTACGATCAGAAGCTCGATCAAGGTGAATCGATCCCATTTGAATTTCATACTTTCCAATCTCCTTCTGGTTATATCATTGCCATCCATTTTTCCTCCTTTTCTTTTGTCTCCTGCGGCGGAATGTAAGCTCCTCCGGTGGATTCCCTGTTGCAAAGTGTCCGCTCGAAAACAAGCCGGCAGGGTGTATAACGGTCCTCCGTAAGGCGTTTGGCGGTGAGATAACCGATCCGGTCCATGTCAATCGAAAACGCGCTGACCTGCGGGGATGTCCGTAAATAATATTGAGGCTCATCATTGTTCAACAGAATCTTCACGTTTTCCGGAATTCCGAGAGTCTGATAGATGTTCCCCTTTTCCGTGAAATAATGCTCCGGGTTATCCGCAAACAAGGCGTCGAAATGCGTCTTCTCCCAGATGTTCCGGATTGCATTCGCGACATTTCTGCCATAGTGCGGTTTCCCGTAGAATATATCGTAATCCAGTTCAAGCCGTTCCAGCCCCAGGCAATCCGCTGCTTCACGGTAGCCGAGCGGTTTCTCGTTATATGCGTCATTATAATACCAATTTGCGTTCAGAATTTTCCGGCATCCCAGAGTATAAAGAAAATGCACCGCGTCCGAAGCAACTTTTTTCGTATCGACCACGGCGTCGATCCAATTTTCGAAACAGTGGTCCCACGGACTCTTTACATGGCTGAAATACCGGATGATCCCGACCTTTGCTCTGCGCTTCAGCAATGCATCGAATGCAGGATAATACCAGTGATTGAATATCATGACTCTGGAATCCTCCCCGATATGTTCCAATGCCTTCCAGTCGATGTCGGAATTATTGTTGGTTCTGGAAAACGGAACCGTTTCAACGCGCCATCCGGCTTCCGATGCGGCACGGATCGCACCGTAGAAAGCCTGTGAAAAAGTGATGAACACCGGCTCATTGTTCGGGCGGATGTAACCCGGATACGGAATCAGGAAAGAGATGACCTTGTCCGCATTGGATTTTCCGGGGGGGCGGCGGATGAAAGTCCCTTTGGATTTGATGCGTTCAAGATAACCTTCCTCCTCCAGGCGCTTCAAAGACTGACGGACCGTACCGCGGGCAACGGCATATTGCGCGGACAGCTCGAATTCTGTCGGCAGTTTTTCCCCCGCCGCATATTCCCCTGTGGCAATACGCTGTTTCAGCTCATTGAATATCTGGTCGCGTTTCATTGGTTTCTCTCTGCAAAAAATCGTTATGTACAGTATATGTTCATTTCTTAATTATAAACAGAAATTAATTTTTGTCAATAGGGAAACGGAATTTTTTTGGAAAAAATCAGGAAAAAAGTGCGTCTTGAGGGACCTCGGGATGACATTCTTCGTCAGCAGCGAAAGGCCGTACATAAAAAAGCCCTGCCTTCGCTGAAGAAGACAGGACTTTGCAATTTCCGGGAACAGAAATTAACGGGCGTAATACTCGACGACTCGCAGAGCTTCGACCTGAACCGGAATCTCTTCGATCATCGGTTCACGCGCGATTGTGAGTTTGAGCTGTTCCTTGTTGGACTCGAAATAAGCCGGAACAGTGGAGTTTACGTTTCTTGCGGCTTCCGCAATCGCCGGAGACTTTTCCGCGTCGATCGTAACGACCTGACCCGGTTTCAGAAGATAGGAAGCGCGGTCGACGATTTTTCCGTCGACTTTGACATGGCGATGGACAACAAGCTGTTTTGCCGCAAAGATCGTCGGAGCAAAACCGCCGTGGTAAACAGCAGACTGAAGACGGAGTTCGATTCTGCGCATCAATGTTTCGTCTGTTCGGCCTTCGATGCGTTTTGCGGCAAGGAAGATGTTTCTGAGCTGACGCTCAGTAAGCGCATAGTGGGCTTTGATTTTCTGCTTTTCCTGCAACATTTCGCCGTAGGTGGAGAGTTTTTTCTTCTTGCCGTTTTTACCCTGCTGACCTGCCGGATAGGGGCGTTTCACGCTGGGGCACTTGGCCATGTTCCAGATGCAGTAGCCGAGGCGTCTGCAAAGTTTGTGTTTGGCTTGAGCTTGTTTCATTCCCGTTCCTTTCTTTGAAGGTTTGTGTTTTTCCCGCATGGTGTCAAGCGATAACAGGGGCCATGCGGGCTTATCTCAATAAAAAGAGCTAATAAAATAACATATTGACTGGCATAAGTCAATACCTGAATGTAAATTTAATAGTAAAATTTTGGAAGCGGTGGGAGATGCCGCCGCCGGGGGAGGGCAGAAGAATCAATGAGGATTTCTGTTCTGCCCTTCTGATGACGTTACAGAAAGGAACACGAATGATGAAATACAGAATACTCTGTCTGCTGCTGGGAATCGCCGGAGCCGTTTTCTTTTCCTCCTGCGCATCGACTGATACGGAGGAAGAAAAGGATATCGCGCCGGAATTCGAGATTTCCAGCTTCAGCATGGCGCCGGCGAGGGATAAACGCAACGGGACATTTCTGGATGACCGCAATTTCCTGATGTCCTGGAATATCCTCGGTCCAGTAAAGGCGGCGGATCCCGCTTCCTTTCATGCGGAATCCGTTCCCGATGAAAAGAATCTGAACGGTTCGCGCAGGGCTCCGAGAGGCGCGCGCTGGCATGTGATCCGGTTCGGCAACGATGGCGAGGACGACATTCCCGGAACCGTTGATTTCACGGGGCGGATTACGGGAAAAACCGGCGGAAAGAGTATTTTCTATGCCTGCGCGACACTGGAAACGGATTCCGAACTGCGGAATCTTGTTCTCAATGCCGGCAGTTGCGGAAAGGTCAAAATCTGGATCAACGGAGCCCTTGTTTATTCCTACGAGAAGAACCGCAGGGACTTCAAGCCGGATTCGGACAGCATCGGAGGGATCACCCTCCGGAAAGGGTTGAACCGCATTGTCGTGAAATACATGGACAACGGCGGGGATTATGCGAAAGAGCGGAAATTCTGTCTGCGTTTCACGGATGAACAGGGGCAGCCGACTCTGATAAGGTAACAAATGGTGTCAGCAGGAATGATGGAAAACAAAAAGGTGAAAATTTTCTTTTTCGGATCGGGCGCATTTGCAGTTCCCGTGCTGGAGGCGCTCTGCCTGAACCCGAAAATACAGATGTGCGGAATCATCACGCAGCCGGATAAGCCGGCAGGGCGCAAGATGGCCCTGACTCCGACTCCCGTCGGTAAATGGTGTGACGCCCATGAGATCGAATGCAGACGGATCAGGTCGGTCAATGAACCGGAGTTCTTCGAATTGCTCAAGGCGGAATCCCCGGACATCATCGTGGTGGTTTCCTTCGGCCAGATTCTGAAAGAGCCGATTCTCAACCTGCCGAAATTCTGCTGCCTGAATGTCCATGCGTCGCTTCTGCCGAAATACAGAGGGGCGTCTCCGATTACGGCGGTTGTCCTGAACGGAGACCTCGAAAGCGGCGTCTGTTTCATGCATATGGACAAGGGACTCGACACCGGAGCTGTGTTTGAATCGCACAAACTCACCCTGCCGCCGGAAATCCGGACCGATGCGCTGGAGACCCTGCTTTCCAGTCTGGCGGCGCAGAAAATCGTTTCGTGCATCACGAATATCACGGAACACCATCTGGCGGCGATTCCGCAGAACCATACTGCTGCGACGCTGTCTAAAAAGATCAGGAAAAGCGACGGCGCGATGAAATGGGGAGAGTCCGCCGTCGTCATTGAGCGTAAAATCCGGGCCTTTCATCCGTGGCCTTCGGTCTGCTTCTGCCTGCCTGTTCAGGATCGCTGCGCCAATGTGAAGATTACTGCCGGACGTTCCATTCAGACACCGTGTGTCGCGGAACCGGGCAGAATCCTCAAGATCGACAAAGAAGGAATCACCGTGGCATGCGGCATCGGTGCGCTCCTGATCGAAAAAGTGATCCCCGAAGGAAAAAAAGAGATGTCTGCCGCAGACTTCGCGCGCGGCTTCAGGCTGACACCGGAAGATGTGTTTGCCGACGGCCCGGTATTTTCACCAAAATCTAAATAAGGAACGATGAATGGCAAAAGACAAAAAACAAATCATTATCAATTGCGAACAACTCGAAACACGCTTCGCAATGCTCAAGAACGGGCGTCTGGAGGAATATGAAATCGAACGGAGCACTGATGACATTCTGCCCGGTTCGATTTATCTCGGGAAGATCACCCGTCTGGAACCGGCGCTGGAGGCGGCGTTCGTCGATATCGGCGCGGAAAAAAACGCATTTCTCCATTACCGGGACATGCTGCCCGCCACATATGATATTGTGGACAATATCAAAAAGATCGATGCGGCGGAGAAGGTTGCTCAGGAGGGGGCTTCCGGAAAAGGCAAAAAGAAGAAATTCCTCAGCGGTTTTTCCGAAAAAATACGCAACTTTCTCGGCAGCGGTGATAAATCGCGCCGTCTTCATGACCTTGAGCTTGCAATTCATAAAGGCAAGATCACGGTCAAGGATATTCCGAAAATGTTTCCCTGCGGTTCCGAACTGCTGGTGCAGGTCACCAAGGGGCCGATCGGTACGAAAGGGGCGCGCGTTACAACCAATCTGACGATTCCCGGACGTTATCTTGTGTTGCTTCCCTATTCCGACCACATCGGGCTCTCCTCCAAAATCGACGAGAACAAGGAGCGCGACCGCCTGAAAAAAATCCTGCGGGGACTTGATATTCCCGATGGAATGGGGGTTATCTGCCGGACTGTCGGAGAAGGACGCAAAGCGCTGTTTTTCAAGCGCGATCTCGATATGCTTCTTGCCCTCTGGCATAAGGTCGAAACGGCGCTGGAGACGCCGCACGCGCCGCAGGTCGTTTACAAAGAACCGACGCTTCTTGAGCGCACCGTCCGCGATCTCCTGACCGATGACATTGATGAAATCGTGATCGACAGCAAGGAGGCGTTCAACTATTTCAAAGATGCATTCCATCAGTTCGTCGGTTCCGACTTCGATACAAAAGTCGTGCTTCACAACCGGGCGGAACCGATCTTCAAGCGTTATAAAGTCATGGAACAGGCGGCGACGATTTTCCAGCGTGTGGTCCAGCTTCCCAGCGGCGGCTATATCTGCATCGACGAAACCGAGGCCCTTGTCGCAATCGACATCAATTCAGGCAAAAGCCGCGCGAAAGATCAGAATGCCGCGATTCTCAAGACCAATCTGGAAGCCGCGGAGGAGATCGCGCGGCAGATGCGCCTGCGCAATATCGGCGGGCAGCTCGTGATCGACTTCATCGACATGCGCAGCGCCCAGGACCGCGAGACAATCAACAAGGCGATGCGGAAATTCGTCAGTGACGACCGTGCCAAGACCAAGATTCTGCCTCTGAGTAAATTCGGGCTGATGGAAATGACCCGTCAGCGCGAACATGAGAGCATTCAGGATGTAGTCTATGACTGCTGTCCCTACTGCCACGGTTCCGGGCGCGTCAAGTCCGCAATCAGCATGAGCGTGGAAATTCAGCGCAGACTCAAAGAGATTCTGAAGCGGAAACAGCGTGAAAAAGGGCTCCAGATTCGTGTCATCATGAATCCCGCGGTTCTTGCCCGCCTGAAAAATGATGATGCGGACCTTTTGAAAGAGTTGGAAAATCAGTATGGGCAGGCGCTTTCTTTCCGTGCCGATCCGACGATTCACATAGAGCAGTTCAAACTGGTCGATCCGCAGACCGGCGAAGAATACTGACGGAGAATATATTTTCCCGGGGAGCAGAGGCATATGCCCTTGCCCCCGGAGTTTTCGGACTTGAAAACCGGATTCCCGCCTTTTCAGTAAATGACGGAAAAGGCGGGAGCAATTTTTTCGGGGTCAAGGGTGTACTGCGCCCTTGTCAGCGGGAAAGAATTTCAGCGGCGATATCCATGGCGGAACCGATCGCGGGAGAATTTTCCAGAGCGGCGGCAATGGAGCCTTCATCACACTTCGCCATGAACTTCGGGTCGAGCGGAAGCTGAGCGATCAGCGGAATCGAATACGCCTTTGCAAGACGCTCGCCGCCGCCGTTGGAAAACAACGGATGCGTATGTCCGCAGTCAGGACAGGTGAAGCCACTCATATTTTCGATGATACCTCCGACACGCACCTCGACTTTCTTGCAGAAATCCAGGCATTTGCGGCAGTCCGCCATGGAAAGTTCCTGCGGGGTTGTGACAATGACCGCCTGTTTGTCTCCGGTGATCATCTGACAGGCGGAAAGGACCTCATCGCCGGTTCCCGGCGGGAAGTCGAGCACGAGGTAATCCAACTCTCCCCAGACAACCTCCTCAAGGAGCTGTTTCAGCACACCGATCTTCGCCGGGCCGCGCCAGATGACCGCCTGATCCTCGTCTTCAAGCAGGAGTCCGACGGAAACCAGTTTCACGCCTCCCGCAACTTCCATCGGAAGCAGTCCCTCTTCACTGCCGTCCATGCGGAGGTGCTGGACTCCGAACAAAGTCGGCTGGGAGGGACCGTGAAAATCAAGGTCAAGGAGTCCGACCTTGTATCCCTTTTTTGCAAGAGATACGGCGAGAGACGCCGCAACGGAGCTTTTGCCGACTCCGCCCTTGCCTGAAAGCACCATGATTTTATGTTTGATCTTCTCAAGCAAAAGATTCAGTTTTTCGTCTTCGCATTTGCCTTTTTCGCCGCATGACGAGCATTGTCCGTTACAAGCCATTTTTTATCACATCCTTATTCTGATTGATAGAGTATTGCTATGAAAGCCGTGATTTGAAATCGGTATAGCCAAATTCACGGATCATGTTCAGTTCCCCGGTTTCAGAGTCCCATGTCGCGATGGACGGAAGCTGAAGCCCGTTGAACGTATTCGTCTTGACCATAGTATAATGCGCCATATCGAGAAATACAAGTCTGGAACCGTATTCGAGCTGTTCATCGAAAGAGTAATCGCCGATCACGTCGCCCGCAAGACAGGAGTGCCCGGCAAGACGGTAAGTGTATTTTTTTTCATCCGGCAGCCCCGCGCCGATGATGTTCGGGCGGTACGGCATTTCAAGCACATCGGGCATATGCGCCTCTGCGGAAGTATCGAGAATCGCAATGTCGGTTTCGTTGTGAACCACGTCCAGGACGCTCGAAACCAGATATCCCGTATTCAGGGCGACCGCTTCACCGGGTTCAAGAAAAATTTCCGGCGTGCCCCATCTTGCCTTGAATTCCTTCAAAAGACGGCAAAGCAGTTCGATGTCATAATCCTGCCGTGTAATATGGTGCCCGCCTCCGAGATTGATCCATTGCATTTGCGGAATGATGTCCGCGAATTTCTCCTCGAAGACCGCAAGCGTGCGCGCAAAGGCATCCGAATTTTTCTCGCACAGATTGTGCATGTGAAGTCCCGTGATTCCCTCAAGAGATTCTCCGTCAAAGTCCGCGCGGCGGATTCCCAGACGCGATTTCGGGGCGCAGGGATCATAGATTTCGACATCTCCCTCGGAATGTTCCGGATTGCAGCGGATGCCGAATTTTACGTCTTTGCTGTTCCGGATGATTTCACGGAATCTTTTCCACTGTGAAAACGAGTTGAAGATAATGCGGTTGCAGGTTGTCAGGAGCTCTTTCAGATCCTGTTCCGAATAAGCGGCGGCAAATGCCGTGACCTCCTTGCCGAATTCTTCCCGTCCGAGCCTTGCCTCGTGAGGAGAGCTGGCGCATGTTCCGTCGAGAATCCCATTGATGACGCCGTAGACGGAAAACATGGAGAACGCTTTCTGCGCCAGCAGAATTTTCACGCCCGTTTCGCGTCTTACACGATCCAGTATTGCAAGATTTTTCCGGAGTAATGCGAGGTCCACCACAAAACAGGGTGTTTTTATTTCAGGCAAAGGCAGGGTGCGGTTTCTGTTCATAGCATGTTCCTTGATTCCGGCGGTTTCGCTGAGAAAATCGAAAGGACCGGAAAGACGCAAAAGACAAATACGTCTCCGGTCTTTCAAGTCCTTTCAACCATTTCTATATCTGTCTTACTTCAGGAAGACTTCGGTCCAGGGAAGACCGTACTGCGTCAGTTTTTCCATGAACGGCGCGGGATCGAACTCTTCCATATTGAAGACTCCTTTGCCTTTCCATGTGCCGGTCGCAACCATCATCGCGCCGATCATCGCGGGAACACCCGTCGTATAAGAGATCGCCTGGGAATTGACCTCCTTATAGCAGTCCTCATGATTGCAGACGTTGTAGATGTAATATTCGCGTTCCCTGCCGTCTTTTGTGCCTTTGATTCTGCATCCGATGCAGGTCTTGCCTTTGGTCAGCGGACCCAGAGAGGCGGGATCGGGAAGCAGGGCTTTCAGGAACTGAAGCGGGACGATCTCATGTCCCTGATACATTACAGGATCAATGCGGGTCATGCCGACATTCTCAAGCACCTCAAGGTGTTTGAGGTAATTATCGGAGAATGTCATCCAGAAGCGGGCGCGCTTGAGACCTTTCGGTGCAAGATTTTTCGTCAGGGATTCCAGTTCCTCGTGGAACATCAGGTAAATGTTCTTCGGGCCGATTCCGTCCGGAAAATCCATTGTCTCCTTGACGGACAGCGGTTCCGTCTCGATCCATTTGCCGTTTTCCCAGTATCTGCCTTTGGAAGTGACCTCGCGGATATTGATTTCCGGATTGAAATTCGTTGCGAAAGGCTGTCCGTGGTCGCCCGCATTCGCGTCGATGATGTCAAGAGTCTCAATGGTGTCGAAATGGTTCTTCATCGCCCATGCGGTATAGACATTCGTCACGCCGGGATCGAACCCGCTTCCGAGCAGCGCCATGAGCCCTTTCTCTTTGAAGCGGTCCTGATACGCCCACTGCCATTTGTATTCAAAATGCGCCTCGTCAAGCGGTTCATAGTTCGCGGTGTCGACATAGTTCACACCGGCTTCGAGGCAGGCGTCCATGATATGCAGATCCTGATAGGGAAGCGCAAGGTTCAGCACCACGTCGGGCCGGACTTTTTTAATCAGTTCGACCAGCTGCGGCACATTGTCCGCATCCACCTGAGCCGTGGAAATCGTGCGGTTGTATTTTTCTTTGACCTGAGCCGCAAGCGCATCGCACTTGGACTTCGTTCTGCTGGCAAGGCAGATGTCCGTGAAGACATCCGCCGCCTGTGCACATTTGTGTACCGCCACTCCGCTGACGCCGCCGGCGCCGATGATCAGAATTCCTGCCATTTTTATTTCTCCTGATTGATGATTGTTTTCTTTTCCGGATTCATGCTGAAATTCAGCGCTCAAAGTAGGTATATCCGCGCAGACCGTTTTCATATGCGTTGACGATCGTGCGGCGCTCCGCGGGCGTGATCTTCTTTTCCTCGATCGCCCGTTCGGCAATGCTGCGGAAACTGTTGATCAGGTCCTTCGGACTGTATTCCACATAACTCAGAACATCGGCAACGGTATCGCCTTCCAGCTCCTTCACGATCTCGAAATGCCCCGTCTCCCGGCTGATGTTGATATTGACGACGTTCGTATCGCCGAGCAGGTTGTGGAGGTCGCCCAATGTCTCCTGATAAGCTCCGACAAGAAACGCGCCGAGATAGTATTCGTCCACATCGTTGACCCGGTGCAGAGGCAGGGTGCGCCGCTCATCGTGGAGGTCCACGAACTTGTCGATTTTGCCGTCGCAGTCACAGGTGATGTCGGAAATGATTCCGTTGCGCGTCGGGCATTCCGTCAGGCGGTGAATCGGCATGATCGGGAATACCTGCTTGATCGCCCAGGAGTCGGGCAGCGACTGGAAGACACTGAAATTCGCGTAGTAAATATCGGCAAGCGCCGCGTCCAGCCCCTCGAACTCGTCGGGTATGTATTTCAGCCGCTTCACCTCTTTGTTCACGGAAACCATGATGTGCCAGAACGCATTTTCCGCAAGAGCGCGCTCGCGGAGTGAAATACGCCCGTTCTTGAAGAGGATGCGGATCTCGTCACGGTAGTAGATCGCGTCGTGATAACACTCCTGAAGATTTTTCGTTGTAATCGTCCCGAGGATGTTCATCAGGTCCTTGGTCATTTCATTTGCGTCCTCCGGCACCTTCGGCGAAATCTTCGGCGGCTCGAAACAGGTCACATCCAGAATGTTGAACAGCAGCACGGAATAATATGCCACGGTCGCCCGGCCGGATTCCGTTATGATGTTCGGATGCGGGATGTTTTTTACATTCAGCGTTTCCGCGACCGCTTCGATGATATCGACACAATATTCGTCCAGCGTATAGTTTTTGCTCGCATGATAATTCGTATGGGAACCGTCATAATCCACGGCGAGCCCGCCGCCGAGATCGAGATAGCCCATCGGCGCGCCTTCTTCCACGAGCCCGCAATACACGCGGCAGGCTTCGATGACGCCCGCGCGGATATCACGGATATTCGGAATCTGCGACCCGATATGATAATGCAGAAGCTTCAGGCAGTCCAGCATACCGGCGTCGCGGATCTGATCGACGATCGTGATCAGCTCCGCCGTATTGAGCCCGAATACGCTGCGGTCGCCTCCGGAATCGGTCCATTGTCCGCCTGCGCGCGTGGAAAGCTTCATGCGCAGCCCGATATTCGGCCTGATTCCCAGCGCCTTGCTGCGTTCTACAATGACCGGCACTTCGCCGGGCATTTCCACGACCAGAATGCATTTGATCCCGAGCTTCGTGGCGTAGAGCCCCAGGTCAATGAACTCTTCATCCTTGTAGCCGTTGCAGACGAGACACGCGTCCGGGTCCGTCATATTTCCGATTGCGGCGATGAGTTCGGCTTTGCTTCCCGCCTCGAATCCGTGATGGAATTCGCGTCCGAAGCGGGCAACTTCCTCGATCACCTGCTGCTGCTGATTGACCTTGATCGGGTAGACCCCGCGGTACTGTCCGGTATAATTCGTCTGCTGGATCGCTTTACGGAAACTGGCGTGCAGAAGCCGTATCTGCGTATCCAGAATATTTCGGAGACGGAGAAGAACCGGCATATCCATGCCGCGTTCCTGAATGCCGTTCACAATTTCCATGAGACTGACCGCCGGTCCCTTCGGACCGAAAGCCGTCACAACGAGTTCTCCCTTGTCATTGATGTCAAAGTATCCGGCGCCCCAGTCCTTGATTCCGTAAAGATCCGCGGAATCGCGGGCTGTCCAATGTTCGAAAGCGTCTTTATGAACGTTCATTCCCGGGTGGTTCCTCCCACATTTAAAAGTCTTCCTGACTGTCGGTGAAAACAAATGCTTATAATATAGAATCCGGCAGCATAAAATTCAATTCATTTTACGAAATTTTAACAAACACTTTTCCCATTCCGCCGATGCAGTGCTTTTTTCATAAAAAATTTCTGTATTTTTTTCTTTTCCCCCCCCCCTTGACGATTACGAAAAATATTGTATAATGTTAATAGAAAATTGCAGAATCAACGTAAGAAGATGCAGAGAGAGCGGATATGGAATACACTTTGGTGAAGCAGGAAGCCGGAGAACGGATCGCGAATGATATTTGCGAAGCCATCCGTTCGGGGATTCTGAAGCCCGGCGACAAACTTCAGGGGGAAGCGGAACTTGCACGCATTTGCAATGGCAGTATTTATAATGTGCGCAAGGCTCTTTCGCGTCTCAAAAAAGATCAGGTGGTCCATTCCGTTCCCAAGGTCGGCGTATTTATTTCGGAACAGCCTGCCGCAGTGTTCTCAGATCCGGAACAGAGGGGCGCGCCGGATACCGCGGGATTCGTTCCGGAAATTTCGGAAAATACCGTTCATTTCCTGACCGCTTTCAATCCGTTTCTTGCCGGGTGCTGGAATTTTGTCGCGGAAACGTTTCGGGAGCGGGTTCCGTTCGCATCCGTTTCGATTGATTTCGGCAATGCGCCCGATGTTATGAGTCCGCCGGATATCTGGGAGTGTTCCTCCCCGTTTCACAAATACCAGTATGAAGATATGGATGCTTTTGACTTTTCCGGCTTTCAGGACGATTCGATTGCGCTGCTTTCTCCGAAAGTGATTCAGTTCATGAATTCGGCAGACCTTCTGCTTTACAATCCCGGACTTCTGGATAAGCTGGGGTTTCCGGCACCTTCCTGGCGGACATTTGATGAGCAGCTGGACTATCTGGATGCCGTAATCACGGAAACAGGAAAGCATATGGATTTTGTCATACCGGGAACGATTCAGCAGCCGTTGATGAGGCTCGACCACTACTTCTATAAAATCTTTGCGGACATCCGCCGCAGTCATTTTTTCCGGATGGAGCAGTTCATTGAAAAACATGAAGACTCTTTCCGCAAGGTTACGGCGTTCTGGAAGAAGTTTGCAATCAGCCATCCGAAGCAGGCGGAAAAAAATCTCGCTAATTTTATTGACGGCAAAACCCCGTTCTTTTTCGGAGACAGTTTCTATTACGGGCGGGCAAAGCAGCGTATCGACTTCGAATGTTACCCTATGCTGGATGTTGAGAACCGGCTTGAGACTCATGCTTCGAGTCTCCTCCTTTCCACACATACCGAGTATCCTGTGGAAGCCATGCGTTTCCTGAAGCATCTGCAAAGCTCTCCGGTACAGCGCCGTTTTGCGGAAAGAGGGCTGCTGCCGCTGAGAAAGCAGGACTTCGCTTCGCTTCCTTTCACGCATGGACGCGAACTTTTCGATACGGTTCAGGACGCTTCGTTTTTCTTTCATTCGCAGGAGGAGCAGTATATCGGCATGAACATCATCAACATTGAGCTTTGGGACTGTATTCTGTTCGGAAAGGGCATCCATGAGGCGTTGCAGAATTCATTGAACCTTTCCAAACTCTATTTGAAAATGAAACTTGATAAAGCGGTCAAGTCCAAACATGAAAATCAGGCGGAAATATACAGTTGAACATAAAAACAACAAGGAGATCGGAGATGAAAAGAAGGAATAGGGAAAAATTCACATTGATAGAATTACTTATTGTAATTGCGATCATCGCGATTCTGTCGGCGATGCTTCTTCCTGCATTGGGGAAAGCGAGAGAGATGGCACGTGGAATCAGCTGCATCAATAAAATCAAACAGATCAACATATATTCCATTCTCTACAGTAATGATTACAATGATATGATTCTGCCATGTGCCGCGGACCGGATTGGAGCAACAGATGCATGGTATTTCAAAATTCGTGATCTGTATATGCCGAAAAATGTTGTGGAAAACTATTTGCAGGTCAATAAGTTCTTCCAATGTCCTTCGGATGAGAATTCTGTAACTCATTCCTGGGCTCCGGTTGTAACATCTTCCTACGGTTATTCCTGGATTCTCGGTGATGTTCTTCAGGCGTTCACCTACTCCGGAACGACGCGCTGGAAGGCAAAAAAGCTTTCTTTCTTCCGAACTCCATCCGCGGTAGGCAGACTTGTTGAGCTCAAGGTTTCCCGGATAAAAGCCGCGAATACTTCACTGCATTGGCGGTGGCAACTGTGGGACATGCCCCCGAATTATCAGGTTAATTTCGTACATAATAAAAAAACTTCGGCAGGATATTTGGATGGAAGCTGCCGGTCTGTCAGGAATCAGGAACTGGTCGGAAATGAAAAAGGGCTTCTCGGAAAACCGGAGCTGAAAGACTGATATGAGCATCAAAAATTTTACTGTTGAAATATTGGTTCTGCTGTTTGCCGCCTTTACGGTTTCCGGGACGGAACTCATTCTCGCTG
This sequence comes from Lentisphaeria bacterium, assembly GCA_003526375.1. Taxonomy (GTDB): domain Bacteria; phylum Verrucomicrobiota; class Lentisphaeria; order Victivallales; family UBA1829; genus UBA11452. Next base: position 4,706 of record DPDG01000064.1, on the reverse strand, counting down.
ACCAGGGGAAAACCGACTATGTGATTGTCGCCGCATCAGCCGGTACGAAGCTGAATCGTCTTGCTGTAAAAGAATTTTCCGCTTTCTTTGAGGAATCGACCGGAGCAAGACCGGAAGTGATACCTGCTGAAAGTACCGATTGGAAAAAATATCCGAAACGGATTTTCATCGGGAACCTTCCTGTGGTGCGGGAACTGCTTGGCCCGGAAAAGATAGATTCATTGAGTAAAGATGAATCTATGATCGTGACAGGAAACAATGATCTTTTTCTTTTCGGCGGCGGTCGCTTCGGCACCATTTATGCGGTTTATGCATTTCTTGAGAATCAGCTTGGATGCCGTTGGTATTCCATCACAGGAGATGAAAAAATACCGAAATATGAGAGATTTTCCATTTCGTCTTTAAATTATGGAGAGAAACCGCATTTTGCCTACCGTATGCTGCTTTGCGCGGAATATCACAAGCATCCCGCGGCAAAGATGTTTTTTTTCCGTAACCGTATGAATATGATTTGGGGAGATTACGGCAATGCGGGACTGCAAGTCCGGAAAACGGTGGATACCCCCATGTGCCACACGCTTTTTTATTATATTCCACCTCATAGGGGAAGAAATCCCTATCAATGGAAATGGAATGAGGATAAAGAGTATTTTAAGAGCAATCCTGAATTTTTCAGCATGGATCAAGACGGAAAACGGGTGGATCATCTGCAACTTTGCTTTAGTAATCCGGCACTGCGCGCAGAGTTTACAAAACGGATTTCAGAGCGGATTGAGAGAACCGGAAAAAATATTTATACGATCAGTGCAATGGATTGGCCAGGAATTTTCTGTTGCTGTCCGGAATGCCGGAAACTGGAAAAGCAGTACAACTGTACTGCCGGACCGATGCTGGATTATCTGATTGAACTTTGTAATATGCTGGAAAAGAAATATCCGGAGGTCATGATCCTGACAGCAGCCTACCGCAAAACACAGTCGGAAATTCCGCCCGACATAAATGGAAAACTGCCCGATAATCTGATCATCGGCGTTGCTCCGATTGACGATGATTGTTCCAAGGACTATGAGCATAAAAATAATGCCGGCACTTATCGCAATATACAGAAATGGAATCAGCTTGCTTCGAACGTATGGGTCTGGTATTATCCCTGTTTCGGAGGCAGTCCGTCGGCTGATTTTGAACGGACCGCACAGGATACGAAACTGCTTGCGGAAGCAGGATGTAACGGGGTATATTATGAACATGACATTGAGGTTTTCCAGGGGATGGGTTTTTCCGATATGATGACGTGGTTACTTTTGAAACTTTACCAGAAACCTGATGTGGACTGGCGGGTGCTTGTCAGGGAATTTTCCGATACATGGTATGGAAAAGCATCGCACCTGATGCTGGATTATCTGTATGAACTTCAGGAATTGCGTACAGAATGCAGGGATTTCATCAGATGGGACTTTGATTTGACTCTCCATTATACGCCGGAACAGCTTCTGAAATGGGAAAAACTTTTTGATCGAATGGAGCTGGAATGCGGTAGTGATCTCACGACATTGAATCATGTAAGAGAAGCAAGAATGCCTCTTGATTTACTGATGCTCTCTCGCTGGCATGATTTTGCAGATTTGACCCCGCCTGGTTCACCCGCTGTCCTTAAAGAACGGATATTGAGAACTCTTGACACTTCCTTAAAACGCAGATATCCTGACAATGAGAACGCCCGGAAAATCTGGCGGAAGGGAATTGTCGACAAAACAGATAAATCTTATATGATGGCGTCTTTCACACCAAAGCCTCTTCCGGCTCCACTGGACCAGATTCCAAACTCAAAGGTCCGGCAGACAATTCCGGTTAATACTCCATATGCTGAAGTAACGGAAATGGCGGATGCAGCCTACGGTGTTGCAATGCGTGAACCGAACAAGCCGCTGGAACTTCCGTTTACGTTTGGACTATATGATTTTTATAATAAGAAAATGGTAATCCGGAAATCCTTGAAAAAAGAGGAGCTGAAAATTGACCGGTTTCATCTCTATCATCTTGGAACGGTCACGATTTCACAGAACTGCCGCTTATGGCTCACTGGTTCATGGAGCGCACATGTTGCATTGGAAAGTTTCCATACTCCTGGTTTTCCGGATAAAAAATGGGAATTGTATGTTTCTCTTAAATTTGAGGGACCGGATTACAATAAAAAAAGCAAAGCGAAGAAAAATAATGTCTGGATGGATCGGGTTGTATTGGTTGAAAAATGATATTGTTAATTGCAAAATCCGTATCCATGCTGTATCTTATCCCCATGAATACGGATTTTACAATACGGAGGATGGAGCTTTCCGACATTGATGATTTGATCGCGCTGGGAGCTGCCATCGAATGGAAAATGATTCCGGAAAACTGGCTCCTGACTCTGGAACCGTTCCCGGAACATTGTTTCGTCGCCATTGCAGACGGAAAGTTGGCGGGCTCTGCGGTTTCCTGCTGTTATGATGGAAAACATGCCGTCATCAGCAAGGTAATCGTCGAAAAGTCCTGCCGCAGACGTGGAATCGCCATGAACCTGATGCAGCGGGTCATGGCATCTTATCCCCGTGGAACCTCTTTTCTGCTGGATTCCTCGCCGTACGGGATAGAACTGTATCGGAAGCTCGGATTCTCTGAAATGGAATTCCCGCGCATCCGGAAGCTCCGGACCTTTGATTTTCAATTATGCCCGGAAGATAAGGCGGAACTTGCGATCCCTCTTGAGAAAACGGATTTGCAGGAAATTTCAGCTCTTGATTTTCAAGTCAGCCGGATGGACCGCTCGCGCATTTTGAGAAAGTATTTTGACGCGGCTCCCGAACTTGCATTCAAAGTTGTCAATGAATCGAAAATCACGGGTTTCTGCCTTGGGAGCCGGAGCGGCATCTGCCGTGAAATCTGCCCGTTGATCGCGGACGGTACAGTTGCGGCAAAGACTCTGTTCCTGAAATCCGTCATGGCGGACGAAAATCACGGAATCATCGTCGACATTCCCGCCTGTCATGCGGAACTCATCTCATTTCTGGAATCGCGTTCCATGACTTTGCTCATGGAGCTTGTCCGCATGAAAAAAGGCAATGCCCCATTCTATGTCCCGCAGCATTATTTTTCATTGCTGGGATCAAATCTGGGATGAAACCGGAAGCAAGGCAGGAGGCTTTCACGTTCTGTTTCAGATTTATCGTAATTGCCGCCTGCGCATGTACTCAATGCGGACTCTTTTTTATAATCGGGCATATGATTTATGTGCGTGAAGTGTCTCACTATACAAGAACAGTATACGCTGCCCATTAATATGTGCAAATTTATTTTCAGACATGAAAAATGAACATCGTCTTATCCTTTTCTGATTTTTTTCTGAATTTTTATTGAGATCATATCTTGACAAAAAGAGAAATCTGTTTATAATATTAACATAGAAAGTTAACATGGAAAGAAAAAGAGATGCGACAGACGACATTCATGCAAATATTCAGTGATCTCCACGGTGCGATTTCAGACGGGACACTGCTTCCGGGAATGCCGCTGCCGTCGGAGAATACTCTTGCCCAGCAATATTCGACCAGCCGGCCGACTGTCCGCAAAGCCATAAAGATGCTTTCCGAACAGTCGCTGATTGTCAGAAAACAGGGAATTGGTTCCGTCGTGGCGGAAAAGAAGCAGGAAAAGCCTCTGATTTTTGGCCTTGACCTGGAATTGCAGTCTTCTTCGTATCACTATTATCAGAAGATCATAAAAGGAATCTCCTCGGTTGCGGAATCGGGAAAGCATAAACTTCAGATCATATCGCTGGAAAGTGATCTTGCTGCCGCCGCAGAGGGGGTGGATGGTTTTATTTTATCCCATATCAGAAACGATCAGGAAAAATTCAATGAATTTGCAAAGCTCGCCGGACAGGGAACTCCCGTTGTGCTGATCAACCGTTTTCCCGTGAATCCCGAACTGTCTTATATCTCGGTGGATTACCGGAAAGAGATGTTCCGTGCAGTAAGCTGTCTTTTGAAAAACGGAGCGCGCAATGTCCTGCTTTATGCGCCGTTTTCCTGCAAGGAACCCCAGTTCGTTTCGCGTATTGAGGGGTGGCGGCAGGCTTATCGTGAAAATGGCCTGGCTGTACCGGAATTACTCGTGTTTGATGATGATTCACCGGAAGATGGGGAACGGTTTCTGCGGCAGTTGAAATCAGGCGGAACAGATGTCCTGTTCGTTTCCCAGGGGGATGAATTTTTTCAGGCGATGCAGGCGGTTGTGGCAGCGGGTCTGCGAGTTCCGGAAGATATCTCGATTTTCTGTTTTGATGACATGGAGTTTCTCAGCGACCGGATGGGGATTCCGCTGTCCTTCATCAAAATGCCGCTGGAAAAAATGGGTCGTCTTGCGGCAGAGTATCTTATCCGGAAAAACAGGGACAGGACAAGTCTTCCCATTCATCTGGTTTTTGAAACTTCTTTAGTCATAAACGGCTGCAAATTTTTGTTATAGGGAGGAAACTTCAAGATAAAAGAGCAGAGCAGTGAAAAAATTAATGTCCTATGAAAGACTGTCACAATATAAAAAACAAGTGGAGGCAGGGAAATGTACATTTGGCAAAACAGAAGAATTCGGATCGGAGAAGAATTTTTGCAAAGACAAAGCATTGGCAGACAGAAAGGAACAAATATTTTTACATTGATAGAGCTTTTGAT
>DPDG01000040.1 GCA_003526375.1 Lentisphaeria bacterium | reverse complement strand
GGTATCCTCAATTGTCAAGGGGGGAAAACAGAAAAAATCGAATTTTTTTCGGAAAACAGGAGGCTGAAGAACGGAAAATACCCGGAAACCGGGAGGGAACCGGCGCCGCAGCAAGTGTTTTCTGAATCCCTGCCGCTGTTATTTCTGGTATTTTTTCATATGCTTTCTGGTATCGGGCTTGATTTGGCATTTCTGCCGGATAGATTTTTCAGAAACAACCGGAAAGGATTTGATTATGAGCATCATAAAGGATTTTCCGCATCTTCTTCACGGCGGTGACTACAACCCCGATCAGTGGCTGAAGACTCCCGGCATTATCGACGACGATTTCAGGCTGATGGACGAGGCGCACTGCAACGCCTTTTCCATCGGCATTTTTTCCTGGTCGCAATATGAACCGGAAGAGGGGAGATTCGATTTTACATGGCTCGACGATATTATGGAGCGCTGCCGTGTCCACGGGAAGAAAGTTTTTCTGGCAACTCCGTCCGGCGCCCGCCCCGCATGGCTCGGACATAAATATCCGGAAACGAACCGCGTCAATGAAAAAGGCGAACGGATGCCGTGGGGCGGACGGGAGAACCACTGCTGGACCTCGCCGGTCATGCGCGAAAAACTGGCGGTGATCATACGCAGACTTGCGGAGCGCTATGCTTCTCATCCGGCGCTCGGCGGGTGGCATGTCAGCAATGAATACAACGGGGCGTGTTACTGCGGACTCTGCCGGAAGGAGTTTGTCGATTTCCTGAAACAGCGTTACGGATCTCTCGAAAGATTGAATGAAGTCTACTGGTCCGCTTTCTGGGGACACCGCTACTCCGCGTGGGAACAGGTGGACCCGAATGATCGTTCCATGGATCTGGCGCGTGTCGATTTTCTGCGGTTCAACACACAGCAGGTTGTGGACTTCATGCGTTTTGAGGTGGAGGCGCTGCGGGACTTTTCCGATGCGCCCGTCACCACCAATATGATGGGGGTATATGAAGGACTGGACTACTGGCGCATCGCGGATGTCTGCGATTTTATCGCGGACGACTGTTATCCCACGTGGTACAAAGGGGAAACGGAACGGACCGCCGCACGGTATTCCATGATTCACGACATGCACTATTCGATGAAGGGCAAGCCGTTCCTGATGATGGAGTCCTGTCCCGGCATCCCGAATTACAAGCCTTACTGCAAAATGCGCCGTCCGCGGGAGTTCGAGCGTGAAATGCTCCTTGCGCTTGCCCACGGCGCCGACGGAACCATGTATTTTCAATGGCGGAAGGGGCGCGGCAACTGCGAAAAAATCCATGGCGCCGTGGTCGGGCATGACGGCACGGACAAAACCCTGATGTTTCAGCGCGTCGCCGACTACGGGGCACGCCTGGAGCGGATCGGCGAAATTGCGGACAGCATGATCCGTCCCGAAGTCGCGGTGATTCACGACTGGGAGTCCGTCTGGGCGCTGCACAATACGAAAGGATTTGGCGAACGGGGCGGTGATGTGCAGGAGCAGCAGATGATTGAAACGGTGTTCAAGCATTACCAGTCTCTCTGGACGCACAGTGTCCCGCTGGCTGTCATCGAAAGCACATGCGACTTTTCCAGATATAAAATACTGGTCGCGCCGATGCTGTTCATGATGAAGCCGGGAGTCATGGAGCGCCTGAGCCGTTTTGTGGAGGATGGCGGAATTCTGGTCATGACGTTTCTTTCGGCATACGTCGACGAGAACAATCTCTGTTTTTCCGGCGGCAATCCCGGAGGCGGGGAACTGCGCCGTCTTTTCGGTATCTGGAACGAGGACATCGACCTTTTCGAGCCGGAAACGGAACAGACTCTGCGGCTTGACGGATGGCAGTTGAGTGGAAGAAACGAGTTTCCGGTGGTCCGCCGCTGCGAGTATCTCCATGCGGAAGGCGCGGAGGTGCTCGGCGTCTACGGCAACGATTTCTACGCCGGTTCTCCGGCTCTTACGATGAACCGCCGCGGCAGGGGTAAGGCGTATTACATCGGAGCGGACACGAATCCTGATTTTCTGGAATTGTTTTACGGAAAACTGCTTGAACAGAACGGAATTGAGCCGGTTTTGTCCGGTCTGCCTTCCGCTGTCAAAGCCGCGCGGCGGGAGAAAGAGGGCGCCGCTTATTATTTTGTGCAGAATATGAGTGACGAGCCGCAGACTGTCCGCCTGCCGTATGAAATGGAGGATCTCTGGAACGGAATCTCCTCCGTGGACGCAATTACTCTGCCCCCGTGCGGAAGCGCGGTCCTGAAATCGAAATGATCTGCTCCGGAATGTTAGAACGGTGTCAGCTTTCAATGAGGAATTGATGTTCCTCATTGAAGCGCGGAGGTTTTCTCCTATAGTACGGATACTTCGTTAAATTATCATGAAAGGAAGTATCCGAATGAAAAAGTTCCTGGAGAAGAAACTGGTCCGGGTGAGATGCAAAAAGAACTATGCCGAAGCGCACTGTCATGTGATCATCGGGGAGGTCCTTGACGAGAATGAAGCGTATGTGGTGATCAAGGGCAAGGCGTTCCATTTCAATAAACTGGATGCGAATACCCGGCGGCAGCATATCATGGTGGGAGCGGTCTGCGTGAGAATTATCCCGTGGCACAACATCGAGGTGATTCACTGGATCGGCCCCCGGTGCGACTACAACGCGGATTTCCTGTTCGACGGCGACCACAATCTCGTACTGGACGACAAAAAGCACACGGTCATCTCCTTTGCCCGTGACAGCGAGTAAATCTGGTGCTGTCGAAAAAACACCCTGCTCCGGAGGATATCCGAAAGAGGGTGTTTTCACTGATTTCAGAAGATTATTTTGAGGATTTCACTTTGGCGTCGAAATGTTCGAGGAACGTCTTGGCTGTTGTCCCCGGGGCAAAGCCGCTCTCTTTCGCCAGAATACGCTCACTGTTGGGATCAATCACGACGACGGTCGGAAAGCTGTAAATGCTGTATTTCGCCGCAAGCGATTTATTCTGCGCCTGAAGTTCCTGTCCGAGCCTGGTATTGATCGGATAATCCGCATTGAAGAGAATGTATTTTTTCGAGGCTTCCTCAATAAAGCTTTTCTTCTTGAGGATATCCCGGTCAAGGCTGATGCACGGCTGGCACCAGTCGGAACCGGAGAAAACCATCAGGACCGGCAGCTTTTTTGCACGCCCCTCCTCTTTTGCCTTTTTGAAGTTGGTGCCCCAGCCTTCCGCAGCCATGAGCCCGGCGGACAGCAGCACTGCGAGTGCCGCAAGCATTGTTTTCATTGACGTCTTCATTCTGTCTTATCCCCCTTGGATTTTGTTTCTGTTGTTTGTTTCCATGTTTTATATGGATTGCGCGCCAGAAAGGAGTTGTAATATCCCGGCTGCCCGGTCACTTCCTCTCCCAGCCACGCTGGATGTTCAAATACGCTGTCTTCGGATGCCAGCTCCAGTTCCGCAAGAACGAGTCCCTGATTGTCTCCGAGAAATTCGTCGATCTCCCAGCGGTCGGCGCCGTTCATGACGATGTTCCGGTACTTTTCCACGACGGGCCCCTCGCAGAAATCATGGATCAGCGCGTTGGCGTCGTCAAACGGAATCTCATACTCGTATTCGCTGCGGGTGCATCCCTGAACAGGCCCCTTGAGCGTCAGATAGCCCTTTTCTCCGGCGATCCGGACGCGGAGCACTCCGTTTTCCTGTTCCCGGAAATGAATGTAAGCCTGCCGGCAGAGCGTGCGGACCAGGACCCGGCTGCGCCATGAATCGTCTTTCAGCAGAAACTTGCGTTCGATTTCCGTTCCCATTGTTCCGGTCAGAACCAGCCTTTCTTGTTCAGCATATAGGTTTCATAAAACTTGTCATCAGGCGTCGTAAGGTAAATGATGCCCTCGATCAGTCCGATAATTCCCATGACTGTGCCTGCGAAACCGCATGTCAGGAGGGTTACAAGAAGCATGATGATCCCTTCGGTTGTATAGCCGAGTATGAACTTGTGAATGCCGAAAGCGCCCAGAATGATTCCGATGACTCCGGCAAGTATCTTTCTCTGATTGACTTCGGGAGGAACCTGATTCTCCATGACAATAACTCCTTTGTGTTGTTGAATACTATAAAGTTACTCCGCAATGACGGAAAGTCAATCTGAAATCAGGAATTTTTCGCAGGAAACTGAATTCCGGCGCCATATGTTCTGCCGGAAAAGATTGAAACAGGAATCTACAGCATGGAAATGGCGTCCACATCCACGTAGATTTCGACTGTCGGATGACGGACGGAGTAGATTTCGCGACGCAGGACGCGGCGGAGCGGAGCCAGTCTGCCGTAGCGGAAAGTCGCCATGTAGCGGTATTTGCCCTTGACACGTTCGATTGGCGCGGGTGCGGGTTCGGAAACTATGGTTTCCGGGTCGATACAGGGCTGGATCTTTTCCATCAGAGCGGTTGCCGCCGCCATGATCTCCGCCGGGTCTTCCCCCCGGAAATGGACGATCATCATGTGTCCGAACGGCGGATATTTCAGTTCCTCGCGGACGGCGATCTCCTCCTGGTAAAAACCTTCGTAATCATGCTCCGCGGCGAACATGATCGGAGGATTGAACGGGGAACAGGTCTGCACGAGAACTTCTCCCTTGACTTCTCCGCGTCCGGCGCGCCCGGCAACCTGCGTGAGGAGCTGGAACGAACGTTCCGCCGCGCGGAAATCCGGCATGAACAGCCCCATGTCCGCATTTACGATCCCGACCAGCGTCACATTCGGGAAATGCAGCCCCTTGGCGATCATCTGGGTGCCGATCAGGATGTCCAGTTCGCCGCGCCGGAACTGTGACAATACCTTCGCATAGAGGCTCGGGCGCGTCATGCTGTCGGAATCCATGCGGGCGATCCGGGCGTTTTTGAACACCTCCAGGGAGATGTTTTCAATCCGTTCCGTTCCCGCGCCGGAGTAACGGATGTGCTCCGATCCGCAGTTCGGGCAGACGGACGGAGCCTCCACGGAGGAGGCGCACAGGTGGCAGGTCAGCATCTGCGTTTTGCGGTGGTAGGTGTAAGCCACGGAACAGTCCGGGCACATTGCGACATATCCGCAGAGGTCGCACGCCATCTGCCTTGCGTAACCCCGGCGGTTCAGGAAGATGATGCTCTGTTCCCCGCGCGCGATGCGTTCCCGCACCGCCTGCACCAGAAATTTGGAGAGAAACGGCAACTTGCCTTCCTCCGTGCCTTCCAGACGCATGTCGATGATCTTCACTTCCGGCATCAGGATGGAGGGATCGCTCCGTCTGGTAAGTTTGCAGAGCGTGTATTTCCCGGTTTTTGCGTTGTAATACGACTCCATGGACGGCGTTGCGGAACCGAGGATCACGAGGGCGTTTTCGAGTTTTCCGCGCATGACCGCCACATCGCGCGCGTTGTAGCGTGGAGCTTCGGACTGTTTGTAGGAGGAGTCATGCTCCTCGTCCACGATGATCAGCGCGAGGTTGCGGAACGGCGCGAACAGCGCCGACCGCGCGCCGACCGCGATTCTGACCTTGCCGCGGTGCACTTTCATCCATTCGTCATACCGTTCGCCGTCGGTGAGCCCGCTGTGAAGCACGCTGACCATGTCCCCGAACCGTGCGCGGAACCGTTCGACGGTCTGCGGAGTCAGCGAGATTTCCGGGACAAGCACGATTGCCTCTTTTCCGTTCTCGACCGCGCGCGCAATCGCCTGAAGGTAAACTTCGGTTTTTCCGCTTCCGGTTACGCCGTGGAGCAGAATCACATGCGGGTCTGCAGAGTCCGGGTGTTCCATGCGTTTGTAAATCAGGTTCAGCGCCTCCGCCTGTTCTCCGGTGGGCGTGAGCGGCTTTGTGCGGAGCAGTTCCGTACCGGCAAACGGATTGCGTTCCACGGCGCGGTCTTCGATTGAGACCAGCTCCAGCTTTACCAGTTCGTTCAGGACGGTTTTCGAGGCGCCGGATTCTGCGGCAAGGGTTTCCGCTTCGATTCCCGGATGGAGCATCAGGGCTTTCAGAATGGCGCATTTTCCCTTTGCCCGTGTATTCTTATTGATATAATCCGCGGCTTTCTGCATATCGTTCAGAAAGTAATAGACCTTCGTCTTTGCCTTGATCTTGCCGCTCCTGACTGCTCCCGGAAGCAGAGTCCGGACCGCCAGTTCCCGCGCACAGCAGTAGTAATCCGCCATCCATTCCCCGATTTTCAGCAGGGATTCGGTCAGCGCCGGATGCTCCGTGCAGATCGAAAGCACCTCCTTGAGATCGTCGCGGTCCGAGGCGGAACCGACCGCCACGACGTAAGCCTGCCGTTCGCCGTCGCCGCGCCCGAAAGGAACGTTGACGCGCATCCCGGCTTTGACCTGTCCGCGGAGATGCTCCGGTATCCGGTAATCGAAGCTCCGGTTGAGCGAAAGGTTCAGGAGCACGCGGGCGATATTGGGCAAATCTTCCATAATTCTGCTGAAAACCGTCTTTCTTTCATTTGAGTAATCACTGTTCAGGAGCTATAATATAAAGCATACATGCATAAATGAAAGAGACAAGACCGAAAAACAATCAATCTGACAGTTTCCCGGAGAAAATATGGATTCAGACTGCATAATTTTGAAAAACGAATGCCTGAAGGGGCTCTACCGGAGAATCGTCTTCTCCGCGCCCGATATCGCAAAACAGGCGCAGGCGGGACAGTTTGTCCACGTCAGAATCACGGCGATGCGGGACCGCATCCTGCGCCGCCCGTTCAGCATCAGCGATGCCGATCCCGAGGCGGGGACGCTGACGCTGGTTTATAAGATCGTCGGGCACGGAACGGAGGAGCTCAGCCGCATGCGTCCCGGCGAGCGCTGTCTGATTCTCGGGCCTCTGGGCAGGCCTTACTCCGCACCGCGGAAAGGGATCAGGCCCATTCTCGTTGCCGGGGGCTACGGTTCGGCGGCGACTTATCTGCTGGCGAAACGGTGTCCGGAAAAGGGCGTCTTGCTTCTCGGCGCGCGCTCGGACGCCGATCTGATTCTCATCGACGATTATGAGAAGCTCGGTTTTGAGGTGCGGATCGCCACCAATGACGGAACGGTCGGGCACAGGGGATTCGTGACGGAGCTTCTGGAGGATGCGCTTGCCGCCGACAGGAAAGCATGTTTCGTATATGGCTGCGGGCCTGAGCCCATGCTTCTGGCGCTGGGGAAAAAGGCGCTGTCGCTCGGCGTCGGCGCGGAATTGAGCCTTGATCAGCATATGTGCTGCGGCGTCGGCGCATGTTTTGCTTGCGTCGTAAAAGTCAGAGACGCCGCGTCGCCGGACGGCTGGCGTTATTCGAGAAGCTGCAAGGAAGGACCCGTTTACAACGCAGAAGAGGTTTACTATGGCTGATTTGAGAGTCGATCTGGGCAGAATACAGTTGAAGAATCCCGTCATGACCGCTTCCGGCACGTTCGGTTACGGCGCGGAGTATGAGGAGTTTTTCCCGGTGTCGGAGCTGGGGGCGGTCGTCGTGAAAGGCGTTGCCCCGTGGCAGTCCCACGGCAATCCGACTCCCCGCGTGGCGGAGGTTACATCCGGTATGCTGAATGCGATCGGGCTTCAGGGACCCGGCATCGACAGGTTCCTGCACGATGAACACTATATGCCGTTTCTCCGCAAGTCCGGCGCGACGACGATTGTCAATATCTGGGGAAAAAAGATTGAGGACTACTGCGAAGTCGCGCGCCGCCTTGACGAAGATTCCGAAGGGATCGCCGCACTGGAAATCAATGTTTCCTGCCCGAATGTCAAGGTAGGCGGCATCGCATTCGGAACCGATACGGAAATGATGGGCAAGGTCGTTTCCGCGGTCAGAAAGGCGACCGGACTGCCGCTGATCACGAAATTGAGCCCGAACGTGACGAAGATCGCGGATTTTGCGAAAGCCGCCGAGGACGCGGGGAGCGATATGATTTCCCTGATCAATACGATTCCCGCGATGGCGATCGACATTGAAACGTTCCGTCCGAAAATTGCCAACGTCACAGGCGGATTTTCCGGTCCGGCGATCAAGCCGATTGCCGTGAGAATGGTCTATGAGGCGGCGCACGCGGTCAGGATTCCGGTCATCGGCATGGGCGGCATCACGACGGGCGAGGATGCGGTTGAATTTTTCCTTGCCGGAGCGAAAGCGGTTGCCGTCGGCACCGCGATATTTGCCGATCCGATGGCGCCGGTCAAGGTGATCAAAGGCATCAACGATTATCTCGACCGCAAAGGCTTCAAGTCGGTCAACGACATCATCGGGCTGTTCGGCAGATAAGAACCGGGGCTGTTTTCCGGCGGCGGGTATTTTCACCGTTCCGGAAACAGCACGGTTCCGGATTTGCAATTGAAAAGAGGCATGATATATTTTCGGCTTCAATGAGGAGAAACCGCATGTTGAATGAACAGGAGGTCAAGGCTGCATACTGCGAGCTTGCCCCGAAGCTGACGAATTATCTGGTCGCGAACGGACTCGAATATACTGTCGCATGTGATATCGTTCAGGAAACTTTTATCCGGCTTTGGAAAAAGAGCGGAGAACTTTCGGCGACAGACTCGATTTCCGGTTTTGTCTTCGCCGTTGCAAGAAATCTGCGGACAGACTATTACCGTCGCAGCAAATTCATGATTTATCAGGATGAAATCGCGGATGAGGATGCGGGCATGTCCGATCCTGCCGCAAAAAATACATCCGCCGACCTTGTCTATCTGCGGAAACGTCTTCAGGATGCAATCGCGCAGCTTCCGGAGGACATGCGAACCGCCTATACTCTGTTTCAGATTGCCAGACGTTCCATCAGGGAGATCGCGGAGCTGACCGGTGCTTCGGAGTCTCTTGTCAAAGTACGGATTCACCGCGCCAAAGGAAAACTTCAGGAGCTGCTTGAAGATTTAAGAAAAAGCGGAGAAATCTGATTTTTCCTGTAACCTTTTTCCGTTCTCTCCGTTTTCAGGGCAGAAACAGCCTGAAACATCAATCTCAAAAACAAGGAGACGGCACCATGAACAAGGAAAACAGAAATCTCGTCAATCTGGATGACAATGAACTCGACAACATCGTCGGCGGGGCTTTCAACCAGAATTTCATCGCACAGTATAACCTGAAGACTCTGACGGGGAAAAGCGGTGCCCAGGGACTGATCGTCAAATCCGTCTGCTTCCAAAGTTCCACCGGCGGTTTCAGCGGCATGAGTTCACAGGGACCGTGTTCCGAAAAAAGACTTCAGTCCCTTGTCGGCAACCCGAATCTGAAGTCTCTTGAAATTCAGAACAACAAAGGGGAGTGGATTTCTTTCACAAGAGATCAGTTGGGAACTCTTCTGAAAGGCTGAATTGCCTGAACAGTTTCCGAATCCAGACGGCATTCCGGACAACGATGCGTTCCGGAATGCCGCCTGTTGTAAAAACACTGAAACGGAATTATATTATGCGGACAGATGCCGGTACCTTCCGGTATTTCCAGAAGAATTTTTTGAATGGAGAACGTCATGGCAGGAAAGATTGCTTTTTCGGAGAAAGCCATCGAACAGATGAACCGGGGGACGCAGAGTCATGCGCTGACGAGTGTGAAAGCTCGCTGGACGTGGTTTCTGCTCGGTTCCATTTCCCTGTTTTTCGGCGCAATGATCTTCTGGGGATTTTACGGCAGTATGGTGGAGAGTGTCACCGGAGTCGGGATTACCCTTCTGAGCGGCGGAGTCCATCCGATCATCGCCGGAGGAAACGGGAAGCTCTCCCATTTGAACATTCAGGCAGGGGCAGAGGTTACTTCCGAACAGATCATCGGGCAGATCTACAATCCGGAGATGTTGTTCAACGTCAGAAAACTGGAATCGGAATACAATCTGCTACGCTCGGAAGTTGAATTCCTGAAACAGGGGACGGAACGTCTCACTGCTCAGAAGCTGGAGATGGACCGGGAAAAGAAAAAGCATCTGGAGCGTCTGACCGCCCAGCAGGAGAAAAGCCGGAAAAGAGCCGCAGATATCGTGGACATTTATTCCCGCCTGACCAATGTGGGCGCCGCTTCCAAAGTTTCTTACTACCAGACTCTGGATCAGATGGTGCAGACGGAGAGTTCTTTTCTTTCGACATTGTTCCAGTCCATGGAGACCGACATCTCCCAGCAGGACCGGATCTGGCAGCAGGAGCAGAAGCTTCTGGAGCTGAAACAGCAGTTGGAACAGAAAAAACAGGATCTGGATCTTGCGCAGAAACTCTATCGCGAGGCATACTGGATCACTCCGGATTTCGACGGGCAGGTGCTTGAAGTCTTCAAAGAAGAAGGGGCGTTCGTGCAGAACGGGGAAAAGATTGCGCTGGTGGCGTCCAGCCTCGACGAGGGAATGTATCTGGCGGCATTCGTCCCGCCGGATAAAGGCAAGAAAATCCGTAATGGGATGAGTGCGTTCTTTTCTCCCGCCGCCGCTCCCGCCGCCGAGTATGGTTATCTGAAATGCGTGGTGCGCGAGGTCAGCAAAGTTCCGGTCAATGCGGAAACGGTTCAGGCGGAACTGATGAATGCCTCCCTGACGCAGATGATCGCGGGGCAGTCCGCCGTCATCAGGGTTGTCCTTGAGATTCTCCCCGATCCGAAATCGCCGAGCGGCTACCGCTGGACCAGCCGGAAGGGATATCCCCGCAAGATCGTCAACGGAATGCTGGGGGAGGTTATCATCAATACCTCCTACCGCGCTCCGGCGTCTTATGTAATTCCCGCCCTCCGGGAGCTCATGAACCGGAAACAAGTCAAAAAGAAACCGTCTGACGAATGAATTTATCCCGAATGATTCCCTCTTTTCTGCGTCCGGCAAG
The DNA here is from genome assembly GCA_003526375.1 of Lentisphaeria bacterium. GTDB lineage: Bacteria > Verrucomicrobiota > Lentisphaeria > Victivallales > UBA1829 > UBA11452. The sequence continues at coordinate 14,499 of DPDG01000040.1, read as the reverse complement.
AAAGAAAACTCCGACCATGCTTCAAATGGAGGCGACGGAGTGCGGCGCTGCGTCGCTGGGGATGATTCTTGCCTATTACGGACGGTATGAGCCTCTTGAAAAACTCCGTGCGGAATGCGGCGTCTCGCGGAACGGAAGCAAAGCGTCCCTGATTCTGAAAGCCGCCCGCGGGTATCACCTTGACGCTAAAGGCTACCGCGTTCTGACGGAACATCTGGACGAGCTGGAAGGACCGTTGATTCTGTTCTGGAACTTCGAGCACTTCGTGGTTTACGAGGGACACTCGCGCAACGGGAAGTATTTTTATCTGAACGACCCCGCCACAGGCCCCCGCGTCGTGGACCGGGAACTCTTTGAGAAGTCCTATACCGGTGTGGCTCTGGAGTTCAGGAAAACGCCGGAATTCCGCAAGGGTGGAAGACCGTTAAGTGTATTCCGGGCAATGATCCCGATGATTTCGGGTATGAAGAGCGTGATGGCGGCAGTGGTCTGGGGCGGACTTCTCCTTGTGATTCCGGGGATTACGGTTCCGGCGCTGATGCAGATTTTCGTAGACCGGATTCTTCCGGGAAAAAGCGAGTGGCTGGTGCCGGTCCTGTTGCTGTTCATTCTGACGATTCTGCTTCAGACGGTGCTCAGTTGGCTGGTGTCTCTGGCTCTGCGGCGCGGGGAGCTTCAGTTGGCGGTCAACAAAACTATGGAGATGATGAACTTCCTGTTCCGTCTGCCGATGGGCTTTTTCCTCCAGCGCTCCAGCGGCGATGTCCAGACACGGGTCGGCTTGAATTCTTCCGTTGCGAATGCCGCATTCGGAAAATTCGCGGATAACATCGTCAAGTTTTTTACGGCGCTGTTTTTCCTGATTCTGATGTTTCAGTTCAGCCCGCTGCTTTCTTTTGTTTCGCTCGGTTTTCTCCTGCTGGATCTTCTTTTCCTGTGGATCGTCAACAAACGCCGCCAGATTCTGAATCAGAGTCTGATGATGGTTCAGACCAGAATGCTCAGTTCCGTGATGTCGGGAGTGTCCATGATGGAGAACCTGCGTGCCGCCGGGCGGGAGGATTCCGTTTTCCTGCAATGGACCGGGCAGCTTGCGGACCTGAACCGGAAGCAGTTGGAATTTCAGGTTTCCGTTACCTATTTCAATCTGCTGCCTTCCTTTTTGAATGCGGTGGGCAATGTGCTGATTCTGTGTGTCGGCGCCTGGCTGATCATGAACGGCGATCTGACTCTGGGCGGCATGTTTGCGTTCCAGACACTGACCGCGAGTTTCACCGCCCCGTTTACGGCATTGATGATGTCGGGAGCGGAGCTTCAGACTATGAAAGCCGATGTGGAGCGCATCAACGACGTTTATAAATATGAACCGGAGAAAAGTTTCCGCGCCGATGACGGTTCGGAGCGCGTTCCGCCGGATCATGCCGTGTTTGAAATGAAAAATGTCACATTCGGTTACAGCCGTCAGGAGCCGCCGGTGCTGGAGGATTTCTCGCTGAAAGTGACACCCGGAAAACGTGTCGCTCTGGTCGGCGCTTCGGGTTCCGGCAAGACGACGGTCGCCAAGCTCGCCAACGGGACACTGCTTCCGTGGTCGGGCGAGATTCTCCTGAATGGGAAACCCATGAATGAATATACCCGTTCGGAATATTACGCCACGGTGGGCACCGTCGATCAGAGCATCATGCTTTTTTCCGGAACGGTCGGGCAGAATCTGACGCTTTTTGCCCCGTCGTATGAGGCGCGGGATTTGCAGCAGGCGGTCCGCGACGCCGCCATCGAACAGGAGTTGACCGCCCGCGGTCCCATGCTGGAATTGAATGTGGAGGAAGGCGGAAACAACTTCTCCGGCGGACAGCGCCAGCGTCTGGAGATCGCCCGCGCACTGACTTACCGCACGCCGCTTCTGATTCTTGATGAGGCGACCAGCGCGCTGGACCCTGTCACGGAGGTCGAAATCGACAAGGCGATCCGTCGCCGCGGCTGTGCCTGTATCGTGGTGGCGCACCGACTGAGCACGATCAGGGATTGTGATGAGATCATCATGCTGGATCACGGGATTGTTGCGGAGCGCGGGACTCATGAGGTGCTCATGGCAGCCGGAGGCAAATATGCCGCCATGATGAAACTGGAACAGGGAGGGTGAGCGATGGAGCATCGTGTGGACAGTGTGTTGCATCCCTCCGGCAGGACGTTTTATCTGAGTTCTCTTGCTTCCGGCATGAAAGTCCTGAGCGGGGAACTGAATCTGTTTCTGATTCGGTTCGAAGCGGACGGGTCTGCCGGAGACCGTGCATTTCTTGCGGTTTTGAGAGCCGGTGATGCGTTCTGCCCGGAGACTTCCATTTGTGTTGGCGGAATTCGTTATGAACTTGCCGCAGTGCCTTCGGGAGATGTTTCCTCGGTTCCGTCGGAAGTGTCCCGCGGCGAGTGGCGCAACCGTTTGCAGACGGCGGTCAGTGAAGTCGCGGGAACACGGATCGAGGCGGAAAATGTGCCGGGACTCCTGTCCGCTCTGATCGGAATATTGAACGTGCAGAAAGAAAAACGGCTTCAACTGAACCGGGAAAACCGGGAACTGACATCCGATGCGCTGGGGCGGAAACTGGATGGACTCGGCCGTCTTGCGGGGATCCGTTCCACCTGCCGGAACCGTGAGGATGAGTCGGATTTTCTTGCCGCCGCCCTCCGGGAGATCGCGCAGTGTTACCGCCTGCCGTTTGAGAAGGAGCCGGAATTGCTGCGGAACAGAGAACTTCCTGTGCAGGAGCGTCTGAAGGAGTTTGCCGCCTCCGCCGGATGGCGCATCCGCAGAATTGAACTGACGCAGGACTGTTACAAACAGTCGGCGCGTCCGGTGCTGGCGTTCCGCCGTGAGGATGATTCTCCCGTGATTCTGTATCTCAGTGCCAACGGAAGCAGTTACCGCGATCCGGCGCGCGGAAACCGAAAGTATCCGCTTGACCGGAAATCCGCCCCGCTTTTTGCGGAGGAGGCTTATTGTTTCTACGAACCGTTCCCGCCGGGCAAAAAGACGAAAAAAACGTTGTTGAAATTTGTGTTCGCGACTGCGAAACCTGTTCTGGCGCTGATTGTGGCTGCGGGGCTGATTTCCTCCCTGATCGGGCTGGTGATGCCGGTCGCGACCCGGTACATTACAGGGGAGATCATCCCAACCGCGAATCTTCCTGAACTCTGGCAGCTTATGTTTCTGCTGATTGTGCTGACCGCCTGCGAAATCGGGTTGAATGTGGTGCCGTCCCTGGTGATGATGCTGTTCAGCGCCCAGCAGTATGAACGGTTTCAGGCGGCGATGTATGATCATGTCCTGCGGATTCCGGTGAAGACATTCCGGATGTGCGATTCCGGAGATATGACGCAGCGCATTCTCGGCGCCTCGCAGATTCAGGCTGCCGTCTTCGGAATCATCTCACAGCAGTTTCTCAGCTCGCTTTTTTCGCTGGTCAGTCTCGCGATGATGTTTTATTACAGTCCTCTGCTGGGGGCGATGGGACTGGTGATGGTGTTGATCTATGCATCGGTATTTTTCCTGCTTTCGCGCATCAACCTGCACCCGCTTGCGGTTCAGGCTGCCGCCGCGGGGCGCATGAGCGGACTGATGAAGCAGTTCTTCGACGGCATGGCGAAAATCCGGGCTGCCGGAGCCGAGCAGCAGATTCTCTCCCGTTTCACGGACGATTTTTCGGAGATGGTCCGCCAGAATTACATTATTTCGCGAAACGGGGCGTACCAAAGCGTGTTCTCGACCATTTTCCCAATGCTGATTTCGGTTCTGTTTTATGCTTTGGCGGGCGGTTTCCTCGACAAGAACCTGTCTCTGCCCGTTTTTCTTGCCTTCATGGCGGCGTTCCAGAGTTTTCAAGGCGGTCTGATGGGGTTTGCCGGCGGATGCTGGTCGCTTCTTGCGATCAAGCCGGAACTGGACCGCATCATGCCGATTCTGGACGCGGAACCGGAGGACGGCGGAGAACGCCGCAATCCGGGGAAACTGGATGGGAAAGTGGAGGTTTCGCATCTGAATTTCCGCTACTCGCCGGATGCTCCGCCGGTTCTGAAAGACGTCTCGTTCCATGCGGAACCCGGAGAGTTCATTGCGATCGTAGGACCGTCCGGCGCGGGGAAAAGTTCGCTGGTCCGTCTTCTTCTCGGATTTGAACAGCCGGAGGCGGGCGCCGTTTATTATTCGGGGAAAGATCTTGCCAATCTGGAACTCCGTTCCGTCCGCCGCCAGATGGGGGTGATTCTGCAGAACAGCAAAATCCTGCCGGGTTCCATTCTGGAGAATATCATCACCGGGACGGAATACACGACGCAGGATGCGTGGCGCGCGCTGGAGCTCGCCGCTTTCGATCAGGATGTGGAAAATATGCCGATGGGAATTCATACGCTTGTGACGCCTGAGACCATCTCCGGCGGACAGCAGCAGCGGATTCTGATTGCGCGTGCGCTTGTGGGGGCGCCGTCTGTGGTCGTGATGGATGAGTCCACAAGCGCATTGGACAATCTTTCACAGAAAATTGTGAAGGAGAATATGGAGAAGCTTCATACGACGCGTATCGTCATTGCGCACCGTCTTTCGACGATCATCCGGGCGGACCGGATTTATGTATTGGACAAGGGAGAGGTCGTTCAGCAGGGAACCTATGCGGAACTCTCTGCGAAAGAAGGGCTTTTCAAACGTCTTGCGGAACGCCAGTTAACGGAAAGGAACTGACCTTATGAAAAACGGAATCATCATTCTGCTTGCTCTCATCTGTATCTTTTTTCTTCTGAATGCGCTGGGGGTGTTCCAGTTCGGCTCGATCATCGACCGCAATCACCGGACATGGTATGAAAACATGCGGGAAAAAGCCGTAAGGAAGTCGCCGGCGCTGAAACTGGGAACAGCATATGACAGGACGGATCAGCCGGCGGCGGAAGCCATACAGGGAGTGGAACTTGCCATGGAAATGCTGAACCGCGAAGGCGGGGTTCTTGGCAGAAAGCTGGAACTCGTCAAGCGTGACGGCGTGACGACTCTCCCGCAATACAGTGCCGCAGTGCAGGAATTCTGCGACGACCCGTTGATTGCGGCTGTGATCGGTCCGTTCAGTTCAGGCTATATTCCCGCCGGGCGTGCCCTGACCCAGTTTCAGGGGCTTCCGCTGATCTCTCCCCTGACGGTCAGTTCCGAGAAACTGCCTCCGCTGGACCCGGATAATTTCGTGACCTTTTTCCCTCCGCTGGAGCTTTGGATTGAGGCGATCCTCGGCGATATGGAGAAAAAAGGATACAGGAACCTGCTGATCATCAGTCCGGAGACGGGGACCTACGGTGACATTTTCTGCACGGCTCTGGAACGGATGAGCCATCAGCGTCCGGCATTCAACCGGGTCTACCGCCTGAATTACCAGCTTCCTCTCCGGCGGCGCGATCTGCTGCGCGCCGTCCGGAATTACAGCGGAGAACAGTTTTCCAATGTCGTCTTTTTCGGCGGGACGTTCTCCGATTTCCCGGAATTCGCCGCTTTGATGAAAGAGCTGAAAATGACGCTTCCCGTGTATGGTTCCGATGACCTTTACATTCCCCAGACACGGAATATGGCTCTGCCGTTTACTCTGTTTCTGCCGCGCGCCGTGATCAGGAAGCAGGATACGCCGTTCGTGAAGGAATGGAAGCGGCGTTTCGGGAAGGAGCCGAGCTACCATACGGTTCTTGGCGCTGAAAGTATTTTTGCCATTGCGAAAGCGTTGAAGAAAGACGGCGGATATGCTCCTCAGAAGCTTGTGGAATCCCTCCGGGAGATTCGGAAACAGCGTCTGAACGATCCGGAAACGGCGCCGGAGATTGTTGTTGACCCGTTTGCCGATACTTCAAAAAAGAGTTGAGTATCTTGCAGATTGACTGCCGGATTCTGCCGGGCGGTAAAAAAGTTAAAAAAATAGAAAAAAGCTGTAACCTTTTCTTTGCTCCTGCGTTTTCAGGGCAGAAAAACAGAAATGGAGGACTGAAAATGGATCAACGGAAAACAGCGGATTTTGTGGATGAACTGATGGAGCGTGCATTTTCTCTGCCTGCGCCGGAGATGCCGGATTTTGCTTCAATCTCCAAAGAGGAGAGTCCGTTGCAGGAATTGAAGGATGAGGAGCTTGATTTTCTTGCCGCCGCAGGTGTTTCCCGCTGTGATGAGCTGCGGCGGAAACATGAAAAAGAGCGGCATTGAGGCGAAGCCCGCTTTCAGGAGAGCTTTCTGTCGCGTTTTTTCATGTTTTTCAGGAGTTCCTCCCCTGCATTTTCCAGATGGAAGCGCAGGCATTTTACAGCCGTATTCAGTTCATTTTTCCTGATTGCCTGAAGTATGGCGGCATGTTCCTGATAACTGCGTTCGATACTTTCAATCGTAGGGATGACCACGACCGCCGTCGTCAGGTAAAATGAGTTCAGGAGAATCAGGCGTTTTTCCAGAATGTCGTGAAGCTGGACACTTCCGCTGTTCTTGATGATGGCGCTGTGAAACTCCATATCCAGCAGGTACAGATCGCGGATCCGTTCGCTCCGGCGGTAGTCTTCGCAATTTCTTTCAAGAGATTTGATCAACTTCGGAGAGACTTTTTTCTCCATCATCCAGCGTATCGCCACCCGTTCCGGTTGTTGCCACGACAGCAGTAAAAGAACATAATGAAAAATGAAAAGCCTAATATAAAAGTGCTTTTGAATACAGGTAATGTAATCTGAAAACAGCGTGACTTTTTATCTGTATTTATGATCTTACCCGGAATAAGAGTGAATAAGTCACGGGAAGCACGAACAACGTCAAAATTGTGGCTCCGAGTAAACCGAACATAATCGTCGCCGCCATTGAAGCAAAGAAAGTATCAAAAAGCAACGGTGCCACTCCCAGTACGGTTGTTCCCGCCGCCATCGTCACTGGACGCAGACGGCTGACGGACGCATTCAGAAGCGCCGAATAATGCGGCGTTCCTTTTTGCAGTTCCAGATTGATCTGATCCAACAGAACAATGGCATTTTTCAAGAGCATGCCTGAAAGTCCGAGAAAACCGAGAATTGCCATGAAGCCGAATGGAAGGTTCAGCAGGAAAAGACCGCCGACTACGCCGATCAAAGCAAACGGAAGTACGGCAAAGGCCGTTATTGTCTCACGCAAAGTCCGAAACAGCATTGCAACAATCAGAAACATCAATATCAGACTTACCGGAAAAAGCGTTTTCAGTTTCGCTTCGGCAATCCTGCTCTGTTCCAGTTCTCCACCCCATTCCAAAGAATAGAGCGGCGGCAATTCGATCGCCTCAATTCGTTTTTGCAGTTTTTTTTGGAGTTCCGCCGCCGTTCCGGAAACCGGCGAACATTGTACCGTAACGGTTGGCACCCGGTCACGATGCCGGATCTGCGGAGCTTCCCATACGGTTTCTACTCCGTCACATGCCTGTGCCAGCGAATAACTCTTGCCTGCGGCATTGCTCCAGACACGCACGTTATCCAACTCGGAAATATTTTTTCTCTCTTTTTCCACCGGACGTGAAATGATCGGGATCAATGTATTGTTTTCCCTCAAAATGCCGCAAGTTACACCGTTGAAATTCCATTGCAGCGCCTGCGCCAGGTCTTTGCGGGATATCCCGGTCCGGCGAGCCTTGATTTCGGAATAGTTTAACTGGATTGTTTTGACCGGATCGCGCCAGTCATCCCGGATATACTGGGTATTGCCGTTTTCCCGCATGATCTCTTTCGCCTGCGCTGCCAGTTGCCGCAATACTTCGGCATCAGGTCCCCGGAATCTCGCTTCCACCTTGAACGGAATCGAAATCCCGTCGGAAAAGCGCATGAACATAGCATCAGCACTCGGATAATTATTACGCAGATACTTATTGATTTCTTGACTCAGTTCATCAATTTTCCTGAAATCATCCACATCAACGACAATCTGCCCATAGTCGGGAGATGGACTGTTGTAGTCGTAGCTTAAAATAAAGCGCAAGGCACCTTCTCCAACGAAGGTTGTGGTGGATTTTACACCCGGAAGCGTCCGGATGTAGTCGGCGATCGCTTCCACATCCTTTTCCGTTTCGTCGATGTGGCTCGCCTGATTGCGCCAGTAATCCACATAAAACTGCTTGCGCGTGGAATCTGGGAAAAATACTTTCGGAAGTTTCCCGTATCCCCAGCCGGCCAGTCCCAGCCCGAGCAGAATCAACAGCAGAACCGCTGTCCGGCGGCGAAGGCAGAATTGCAGAAGTTTCCGGTAGGCGGAATAAATCCTGCCGTCATAAACATCTCCGGACTCCGTTGCCACCGGACGGACTTTGATCAACAGCAGACACAACAGCGGAGTAAAAGTCAGTGCCATGATCCAGCTCAATATCAGAGAGATGGCAATCACATCAAACAAGGAACGGCAGAATTCACCGATATTTCCCTCATTGAAACCAACGGCGAGAAATGCGAGGATCGCTACGACAGTCGCACCAAGCAGAGGCCATTGAGTTTCCGTGACAATCTCTTTCAGAGCCTGCGGTTTCTCCGTTCCGCGCGAAGTTTTTACCAGGTATCCGTCAACGATTACAATGGCGTTGTCCACCAGCATTCCAAGCGCGATAATCAATGCGCCGAGCGATACCAGCTGCATGTCGATTTTAGCCAGATCCATGCCGATGAATGTTCCGAAGATAATCAACAGCAGGGTGATGCCGATTACCAGCCCGGAACGCCAACCCATCGTCAGCAGAAGAATGCCGATTACGATCAGAACCGATTCAATCAGGTTGACGATAAAATTATTCAAAGACTCCTGAACATTTTCCGACTGGTAATTGACAAAATTGATCTCCATCCCCGCCGGTCGGCTGTTTTCAAGCTGAGCAAGTCGCTCCTTGATCGCCTCGCCCATGCGAACAACGTTTCCGCCGTCAACGGTCGAAATACCGATACCGACAGCCGGTTGCCCATTGAACCGCATAAGTTGTTCATCCGGTTCCGCGTGACCGCGTTTTACTTCTGCAATGTCGCCGATGCGGAACAGGCGTCCCTCCGAATCGGACACGTAAAGATTGCGGATTGCTTCGATGCCATTGATTCCGCCAGTCACGCGGAATCGAGTATACTCATCACCGATCTTCACTGCCCCCGCATCCTCGACCAGATTGCTGCTGCTCAGGGTCTGGAAAAGTTTTTCCTGCGAAATTCTCAGATTGGATAATTTTGCCCGGTTGAATTCCACATAAACCGTTTTTTCCGGTACGCCCCACAGTGCGATTTTTGCCACATCCGGAACCCGCAGCAACTCTTTTTTGAGCAGATCCGCGTAGTCCTTCAGTTCATCGATCGTGTAACCACGACCGGAAAGCGACAGGAAAATGCCGTAGACATCCCCGAAATCATCTCCGACTTTCACTCCGGAAACACCGGAAGGCAGATAAGGTTTAATATCATTGACCTTCCGACGCAGTTCATCCCATATCTGCGGTATTTCCCCGGTAGAATATTTGCCGAGAATTTCAACATAAATTAATGAAAAACCGCTTCTGCTGACCGAGGTGATATTATCGATCTGCGACATCTTCTGAATTTCTTCCTCAATCTTGTCGGTCACTTCGTTTTCCACCTCGCGTGCGGTCGCTCCGGGATAAAGCGTCACCACTGTGGCTTTTTTAATCTTGAATGTCGGATACTCCAGCCGTCCGAGGTGAAAATAAGAAAAAACACCACTGATTGCGACAGCTGTCATCAGCAACCAGAAAAAACTTTTATGCGTCAGAACATAATCAATGATTTTCATGGAACACCTCCGGATTCAGAATTCGAACGGATGTCCCGTCTGTCAGCCAGTCCCCCCCGGCGGCGACAACATAGTCCCCCGGCTTTACCCCGTCCTCAATGAAAATCATATCTCCGTCGGCGGGTTCACCAAGACGGATCTGCCGCATTTCCAAGTTTTTGTTTTCCTGCCGGTAAATCCAGACGGAAGCCTTGCCATCCCGTTTGAAGACTGCTGAAAACGGGAGTTTCAAACGTCCTTTGCTGTCTTTGCTGAACTGTGGGACTCCATGGACTTCGGCACTCATACCGGGCAACACAAGAAAATCATCCGGAACTTTCGTCCGCAAGGTGACTTCGTAAGTTTCACTTTCTTCGAATGCAACCGGTTTGAACTCGTAAATCGCCGCCTGAAGCACTTTGTCTCCACGTCCGGGAAATGTTACATCGAATTTCATTCCAAGATAACGTTTGCCGTCATAAATGCTGGAATTCGGAAGATTTCCGGCAGGAACACTGATCCTGATCTCAACTTCCCGCAAATCGTCAAGGGTTACCACTGGAACATTGGCGGCTGCAATTTCATACTGCTCGATTTTCAGGTCGGAGACGGTTCCGTGGAACGGCGCGATTAAAACTGTATCCGACAATTTGTCCTTCGCAATCCGCAGAGCGACTTCCAGCATCTTCAGTTGAGCATCGGATGCCTGCTTCTTTGTCGCGGCCGCATCGTAAACTGCCTGGCTGACTGCTTTCGATTCAATCAGTTTCCTGTTCCGGTTGTATTCAATATTGGCCAGAGAATTCTGAACCTTCTGAACCTCAAGTTCCTGAGTAAGACGATCCACTTCCCGTTGGTAGTCGCGCGGATCTATCCGCATCAACACGGTTCCGGCTTCTACCGTCTGACCATATTTCAGATTCCGCTCAATGACCGGACCGGAGACTCGAAAGAACAGTTCCGCGTGTTTCACCGGGCGAACGCGCCCGGGGTAAGTGATTCTTTTTCTCTTTTCCTCTGCCGTGACTCTGACCAGTTTTACAACCCGTCGGGAAGAATCCGCAGAATTGTCCACTCTCTTTTTCTGCCCCAAATACAGCCACCCGGCAGTGACGATTCCTGCAATGAGAATTGCACCGACTACTATAATGTTCCTTGTTCTGCTCATTTCAGTCTCCTCACGCCAGTCCTAAACCGGACAACAGCAGTTTTGTTGTGAAGTGTTGCAGTCTGCGGTCAAATGACTCCGATACAGCTCCTTGCGGATGAAACAGATCAATCATTCCCGGACATGCGGAACACAGATATTTGGGACAGATCAGGAACAGATACCAGCAGAATGCTGTCTCAAAATCATCATTGCCACTGATCCTCCGGAAAATATCGCTGAAAAACCTCATGCCTGGTCTGATATGGCGTTCAACGATTTTCTGACGGAGCGGATGTGGATGCTGAAGCAGCTGCAGCAGCATGCTTGTCGCAGGATCTTCATTCCCGTTATTGGACAAGGTGCTGAATACGCATTCCACGAGACCGGTGATGAAAATGCATTGACCATCACGAGTTTCCAGAAGCGCACTGTTTTCCTCACAGTATTTCTGGATATCGTTCCTGTGCCATTTGGAAAGAGCATCTTCAATAACTGCTTGGACCAAACCGTCCCTGCCGCCGAAATAGTAATTGATCATGCAAGCATCCACGCCTGCCAGCGTTGCAATCTCACTGAGACGAACTCGTTCGATGCCGTGTTCCGCAAATAGTTTTCCTGCTGCATGTATGAATGCATGTTTTGATTTTTCGCCAGCCTCGGTAATCATCACTATACCTCTTATTTTAGTTTTATGAAATATACAACATAAAATGTATAAATCAATAAATATACATTTTAAAATTTATATTTTTATCAAAATTTATATTAATACTTGAAATATTACAGCTGATTTATAACGCTTTGTTCGACCTTTGCTTTTCCCGCCGTCCATTCTTGCGGCGATGCTTCTTCCTGCATTGAATAGTGCCAGGCAGAAAGCAAAAGAGATTGCATGTACCTCAAACCTGAAACAGATGGGGGTGATGTATGGGATGTACGGCGGCGACTACAAAGATTATCTGCCGCAGGTTCCGGAGAATGCCACATTCTCTTTTTACACGCGCGAGATCATCAGTATTTCAACAGTGCCTGAATGGGTCTCTTACGGGAAATTCTATCCTGCAGGATATGTAAAGACAGGGCGCGTCTTTTACTGTCCGCTGAACGATGGAAAGAATGTCATGGGCGATTATTACGGCAATGCCGGTGCGTGGAGCTGGATCAACTTCCTGAACAACGGCGGCAAACCGGAAACGGTCAAAAGCAATGTTGCCGGGGGGTATCTGTTCCGTTCCCTGAATGCATTCAAAAGCACGACGAATCCTGCGGATGATAAAATGGCGTCCGCACAGACATTTGCCGGCATTGTTTCAAAAGGCGTCAACAGGGCTCTGGCACATGATTTCGGGTGCTTCTATGCCAATGCCCGTGCGCCGGGACACGGCAACGGCAAGCGGTATAATATTCTTTACGGCGATCTCCACGTGCAGACTTATTCCTGCAAGACATTTCAATTTTATAGAACCAATACCGATATGGGACGTTACTTTTATGAAGCCGTTGACCTCGGACGTTAAGAAAAAACAGGAAAGAAACAGAATGAATACGAAAGAGAAATTATGCTCCGGCGAACCTGTTTTCATGGTGAAACTGCTTTATCAGGACCCGGCTCTTTTTGAACTGGTCGGCATGCTCGGCTTCGACTGCGTCTGGATTTGCAACGAGCACATCGGGATTGACCCCTCCAGAATGGAGTCGCTGATTCGCGCATGCCGCATTTCCGGCATGGATGCCGTGGTTCGGGTCAAGCCTGCGAATTACCAGGCGCTTCTGCATCCGTTGGAATTCGGGGCGAAAGGGATCATGTGTCCGCGGGTTCAGGATGCGGACGAGGTGCGGGAACTGGTGCGCAACATCAAGTTTTATCCGGAGGGGAGGCGGGGAGTGGACGGCGTCAATGCGGAAGCCGGATTCGGGCTTATCCCGTTTCAGGAGTATCTGGTCAGGGCGAATCGGGAGAATTTTCTGATTGTGCAGATCGAGGACCCCGAAGCGGTGGAACATATTGAGGAAATCGCCGCAGTTGACGGTGTGGATGTTCTGTTTGTCGGGCCTGCCGATCTGTCATTGAATCTGGGAATTGCCGGGCAGTTCTGCCATCCGAAAATGATGGAAGTCTATGAACGTGTCTGCAATGCCTGCCGGAAATATGGCAAAACCGCGGGACTGTCATGTGCGTTCGATAAGATACCGGAGTTTATGGAGCAGGGATTCCGTTTCTTTGTCGGAAGTGCGGATTATCTGGTGATCCGGAACGGTTATATGAATCTTCGTGAACAGTTGCTGAAAAACGGCTTTACCCTGCGCCCCGTCGCAGCGCCGTAGTCCCTATTCCGTCTCCTGGCGTCTTTGCGCTTCCATGCGGAATTCCGAGGGAGACCTCCCGGTTTTTTCCTTGAAGATACGGGAGAAATGATATTGATCCGTAAAATTCAGTTTTGCGGCGACTTCCGAAATAAGAACTCCCTTTCCCGCAAGCATTGTCTTGCTGATGTCGATCTTGCGCATCAGGAAATAATCATACGGCGTTTGCCTGAGCTCCTCTTTGCAGACCTTGATGATTCTGTTGCGCGGAATGGCAATTTCGCGGCTCATCCGGTGCAGATCAAGTTTTTTATAAAGCATCCGGTCAAGATAATGCCGGATTTTCAACGCCTGCGCGGAGAGCGGTTTTTCTCCGGCGGCATGCTTGGCAAGATACTGAATCAGTTGCAGAAGCACCCCTGCGGCACGGTCGTTCATGTCGTGGCTTTTCAACTGAAACAGTTCGATCATTTCATCAAACAGATGGCGGAAATATTCCCCTTTGCACTGCGGGAAGTAAAATTTATTTTCCAGATGATAACTTCTGAGCAGATATTCCGGCAGAGTGCCGATGACCAGAAAATAGCGTTTAATCCACGGCGCGTCTGGTTGACTGAAAATCATGTGATTCCGGTTCTGCGGCAGAATATAGATGTCGTTCGGAGAAACGGAAAACTGTTCAGCCTCAATTTCGACATGTCCTTTTCCTTTGATTACAAGTTCAAACACCCAGAACGGAAAATTTTTACGTTCGTACAAAAGAAAAGAATCTTTCGGAGGAATCTCATTTGCATTCAGGAGAACGAGCGGCTGAGCCAGATTTTCAAGATATTCATCCCCCAGAGATTTTTGCCCGTAAATCTTCATGAGGGAGTCTCTGCCGATTTTTCTTTGCTCCTGAAGTGATGAATAAAGATTATCCATTGTATATTCTACTTGATTATTTTTTATTTTATTACTATTATACATCTTTTTGATGTCATTTTCCATTCCATAAAAATAAAAATGTGTTATAATTAATAATATGAAAAGATGAACTGAAGATGAATTCTTAAAACAGGGTGTAAATTCATGAAGAAAACTTGCAAAAAGATATTTCATTTCCCCAGGCGTCAATTCGCGCTCTGCCTTATTTTTCCTTTCTTCTTTCAATTGTTCAAATATTCCCTTGTTCAATTGTTCCATTGTTTTTCCACTTCTTCCTTCCGTGTTCCCTGTTCAAATGTTCTTCCTTCGAAGATAAAAATGAAAATTTGGGTCTTCACGGGAATTTGTG
>DPDG01000116.1:70216-70456 GCA_003526375.1 Lentisphaeria bacterium | reverse complement strand
TGAGGGCGCGCAGCCCTCATGTTCTTTTCCCCGTCGGCGGTTCCAACCGCTGACGGACGAGAAGCGAAGCTTCGAGAGCCGACGGGCACAGCGCATGACCGCAGGGAATTCCGCCGGAGCTTTCGAACTTGATAAATCAAGTTCTTGCCATTGAGCGGATTGGACTGCTCCGGCGGGGGATTTCGTGCTACGCATGCCCAACTTACGCAGTTGGATCGCGGCAGATGCGACGCACCTGCA
>DPDG01000116.1:0-70066 GCA_003526375.1 Lentisphaeria bacterium | reverse complement strand
GATGCGACGCACCTGCACCATACTGTTTTTCATCTGGTGCATTCGCAGGTTTCTTCCTGCGACCCTTTCTTTTAATACCGCACTTGAAACTCCGGAAAAAGAAATTATATTCTCAGAAACGACAACCGTATAAGGAATGCTTACGAAACAGAGTAAATAAAATCCCTGTTATAACAATTTTGGCTTTCACCTGAAAAACTACCAATTTTTTAGCCACGAAAAAAGCTGATATGCCTTGAGGCGTATTCAGCTGTGTTTTCGTGCGGGTTTGGTAGACCTTTCAGGTGGCATAACTGATGCGCCTCTCTTTTATGCGGAGGCGTAAGAGGAGGTATCAATGATTCATGTTGTCTGTTCCTACTGCCGCAGAGAGAATGAATTTCCTGATGAGGCTTTCGATGTTGTGGTGCAATGCCGGTGGTGCGGCGATAATTTTTTATTGAGCCGGGAGTATCTGTTGCAGAATACTCCTCCCGGCATGAAAAAGATGGAAGATTACCGTTATTCCGGTCTCCAGAAGAAACTTTTTGTGATTACAGTTGTGCTGCTGTTTCTGATCCTTGCATTATAAAAGACAAGGCGGCGACTCGTTTTCGCAAGCCCCGCCGTATTCTCATCTGAAATTACCGTCTGCGCGAGCCTCTTTTACTGCGCGCCTTGTTGCGTTGTTCGTTGATGATCAGAAAAACGACCAGTAAAGCAAAGAGTCCGAGCAGGCCGAATCCCACGAACTGAATGATTTGCATGAACCATGCATCCATGATTGATGATTCCTTTCTTTCCTGAAACAATATTCTGTTTCAGGGTATTCTGAATTGATGTAAAGCTGTTTCTGCAATGCGGTATTTGTACACCGGTATTGCGGAATGTTCTTTCTGTTTTTTCAGAATACGGGGCCTGCCCTGACGGGACAGTGTTTCGTAAAGAAACGGATGGAGGGGCGGGAATCCGGATTGCGGAGGAATGCCGCAGAAACTGCAAGAGACAGAATCAGATCCTGCAGCGCAGCAGAGTTTCCTCCTGCGGCGCCGTAAAACGGCTGTGTCCGGAGACCGGTCTTTGAGGTGGGATTTCCCCGCTGCAAGTGGAATTGTTCCGGAGGATTCAGGAGTCCGCAGGCAAGGCTTGTGTCGTCACAGAATCTGGAACGCAGAGAAACCTCCTGTATGTTCTGCGCCAGCTGTGCGGTGAACAGAGCGGAACCGGAAAACAGGAATATGAAAAACAGCGACATGCATAATGCCGCAAATCCTTGTTTTCCGGTATGTTCCTTCATTTCAGTTTCCTCCCTGAAAATAATATAGAACACATCATGTACAATGCAAATCCGGAAAGACGTTTCCACGGCATCTTTCCGGATTCTTCTGCATTTTTTGCGGCGGTTCCGGTCATTCCTCCTCTTCCAGCCGGATGTCTTTCAGATGGATTTCCGCATCCGGCTGCTGACAGAAGAAAACGATTCCAGTTTTCGCCGTTCCCGGACGCCAGTGCGTTGTGGTGATGCCTTCCGAAATCCCCTGAACCGTTCCTTTGAATTCTGTCCATTGCGATGTCAGGCGGGGACCATATTGAGCTGATAGAATCTCCGGTTCCCTTTTCTTTTGTATGGGATGGTTTGTGCCGGTAAAGTAACTTTTCAAGGCAGAAAGCAATGAGGCGCATTACGTTTTCCAACCGATACGGGGGCTGACAGTACTGCATCAATTATATTCAGTTTAACCATTTGTAAAAAACTCCAGAATGATGAGAGAATACGGATTTCAAAAAAGCTGGTCGGACAGGACCAGCTCAGAAGAAAAAAGCAAACAAGTTTATTTTCTGATTAAGATTGCCATTCCCTTTTTGGGTACATTGATTTTGAACATACCGTTTCCAGAGGAAAGGTTTTCCGTGTAGATGTTGCGTCCGGTTTTGTCAAACAGGCGCAACTCAATGTTGGTCTTTTCGGTATTCTTCCAGCCGAATGTGCCGGAATCAATCGTGATGATGCGTTCCTTGCCACGGATCCACCCTGCATGAATGTCGGTTACAGTGATTGGATACATGTAAGCTAGCGGATATTCATGATCCAATACGGCGGATGAGACCTTTTCGCCTTTCTGACCGAAAGGTGGGCGGTAGGCATTGTAGAGTACTCCGTTGCGGATTTTCCAACAGATATCATCCATGAAGTCCTCGGCACCCAGCCAAGTCTTTCTGCGTCCGTAGAGTGGTTTGTAGGGTGAGTTGTATTCGGAATGTTCTCCGAATGCTAGTGGAACTGTTAGATGGAGTGTACCGAGTTGAAGGACAGTATCTCCTTCAATCATATAGACGCAATTCGGGACCTTCATCATTTCTTTAAGTAGCGGCGGATTATTATAATACATGTATTTCCCGCTGGCGGTGATGAGTTTGGCTATGTTGATACGCGCTGGACCGGAGATCAGGCAGAGGTCTGCATATTTACGTGTGACCGTGTACTTTACTGGATCAATATCGACCGTATGGTTATCCCATCGGTCGTAGGTAAAGCGGCTGTAGGCTTTTTGGATATGGTTTGGCGTGTCGAAGTAGATTGCAGTGATATCCTTTTCAAGCATTTTGGGGAGCACTTCCATTGCATACTTGTAATAGGTATTGTCTATATGAAAATAACGTTCTGTGAAATAGCCGTTTTGACCACTGCGCCAGCCGAGACTTTTGATTGCACGTGTGCCGTCCGGCTCAATCACGCAGGAATCAGGGAAAAACGGTTCTTTCATATCCTTGTAGTTGCATCTGGTATAATTGTTCTGCCACATAAAAACGGGCTTCATCGCGGGATCGAATGCCTTGTGCTTCTGATATTCGCGGAAGCAAGGAGCCAGACGCTGTTCTGTGGTAGCGTCCTGCGGATCGAAAGAGTCATAGTCGAACCAGTAGATCGCGGGTATCTTGAATCCCAAGTTTGCCATATATTGCTTTTTGACCGCATTGTCCTTGATGTTGATTGGCCAGCTGACTGCACCGGGGATTGTGTGGTTGTTTACACCGAGATAGTCACGCACTTGGTTGATGAAATCAAAGTAGTCGCCTTCCTGAAGCGGGTAGAGATTCCACTCAAGGGTATATTCTGAATGCGGAGCAAAGCCGAGATGCTCGGTTGTGTAGTTTAGCAGATTGCCTTTGACCGAGTATTCGCACTGAAGTTTGAAGATATTGTCCTCCACGAAAAGTCCGAGTCCACCTTGGGCAAGCTGAACGAACATTGTGGAGTTTGTTGCAGGGTAATCGTGATTGCCCTTCCACGGAGTGATCGGCTCGAATGCGCCGTGTTTGTAGATGGCCTTGGGGATCGTCCCGGTTACAAGATAATTGTTATAAATAATACCAAGAATATCATTAGAAAGGGATTTGATGGTGTCGCGGACGTGTACAACATTTTCTTTACAAATCAGTTTGCGGACCAGAGAGTAATACTTTCCCTGTGCCGTTACAGTGATCGTGTCGCCATCAATTTTGACTTGCGGTTTCCATTCCGGTTCTTTTTTCTTTAGGATCGGAGCTCCGGCTGTAGACAGCATATTTTTGCCGCCGTTTGGATAGGAAAGAAAAGTATCGATATAAAATAGGTCTTTACCTCTGCGGAGCTGAATACCGAAGGTCTTGTTCTGCACCGTTAATTCATAACTGTTTTTTTTCACAGTCGGTCCGGTTGCTGTGGTGCGTCTGGCTTCGGTTGGAAGCATTTCCATGGCTTCTTCGATCACATATCCGACTTCGCAACATTCGAGGATCAGTTTCGGATTTCCGGTACTCTGCCCGAAAGCCTTGCTGTCGGCATTATTGATAAATGTCAGAGTGTTTTCATTGTTGGAATCAACGATGTCGGAAATATCTAAATAGAACCAGAAATGCTGCAATCCATCTACGGTCGGGAACTTTTTCAGGCGTTCGGATATATTGTCGTTGTAGTGATGGAAGATACAGAAGTCGCCTTTCCAGTTGATTGCCGGATGAATCGCATCGCCCATGAAGGTGTCATTGGTACGGTTGAAGAGACGCTTATTTGCATTCTTCATGGTGTGACCGATCTTTTTTTCATTGAGAATCACATTCAGATTGCCGTTATAACCCCAGCCGCTACCGATATTCAGACGGGCGCGAAGACGGAGAACCTGTCGGGAACCACGGATTTCCGGAAGATCGAATTTCCATTTTGCCTTGCCGTTATCAGCATCAATTACAGTATTCGCGGGCATGGTAGCAGTCGGTATGAAACTGCGGAGTGGGGCATAAGGACACTTGGTGATTCTGCGGCTTTGTATCTGTGGCATTTTGATGAGTAACGGACGAACCTTATCTAAATTTGTCCAAGTGAACTTGTGTTTACCCGGTTTCAGGTCGCTGATATCTAATTCGTAACAATAAACTGCCGAATAGTCTTCCGGCACATGGATGATTTCAATGTAATCTTCATCCTGATTGGCCGCCACATTCCAGTTGTCTTGGGTGGTGTACGGGTGCTGGGTGCCGTGGAACGTTTTGCTGGTTCGGTTGACGATTCGCGGGATGTCATTGATTGTTTCATTGAGGATTCTGCCGTTCGCTGTAATGCGCATAACATGAAAGTCGCGGACAGAGAGTTCGCCTTTCAGGCGTGCCACAAAGAATAGCGTGTTCTTTTCGTTTGGGGGAGGGGACGGCACATCGGCTTCGATAGTCAAGGTTTCACCGGGCAGAATTGATGTTTCTTCATAACCGCCCCCCACCTTATATGTTTCCAGTGCAAAACACAGAAACATTGTGCTGAGAAGCAGAAATGTGAAAAGTTCTTTCATGATTTGTTTCCTTTCCTTTTCTTTAATTATTTTTCATTAATTTGTTTTTCTTTTGTCTATGGATTACCCCTCCGGAGATAAACCGTTCTGTGTGAACGGACCGCCACTTGCTTTATTGGCATTTTTGATATTTTCTACATGCAGGTCTGCATACAGAATATTCGTAGAACCCGTTAACAGACTGAATGGATTTGATGAATCATGCGGGCTTGCCATATACTGCCAAGTGTTACTACTCCCTGTTGACTTTCTTGCAAAATACGATACTCCCGTTGAATCACATACAAGCGGTTTTTGTCCCGGATTTTTTACTTTCTTTGTTAATGGACGTTTACCGTATCCAGCCCAGTCCTGTCCTCCAAAGGATTCATTGTATCCGAATGTTATACTACCGAATGAATTAGGTGTTGGTGGGAAGAGGTAATAGCAACTTGATGGATGTGGATACGTAGCACTTCCGTTTTTCCCTTTATAGGATGGACAGAAAAAGACCTTTACTGATGCTGCATATCCCAATTTATAGAAAACAGCGGCCCATGGATTCATATTCTCATAACCATCATAGAGGTAATTGTTACTGACTGGTACATAGTAGCCGTTAAAATCATTTAAATACATGCCATGCATGGTGCCAACCTGCTTGAATTGGTTCATACATGTCGTCTTATGCGCTTTCTGTTTTGCAAGGTTCAAGGCTGGCAACAACATCCCTGCAAGAATAGAGATGATTGCAATCACGATGAGAAGTTCTATAAGTGTGAAACATGCATTGTGATCCCGCTGTGTAATTGGCATATTGCAATCTCTTTTTGAATCAAAGTGATTGTTTTTCATGCTTGTCATTCTCCTTTATTTATATAAGTGATTATATGGCACGGTATCATTTCTGAAATAGCTTTCAGTCTGTCAGAATAAACGGCTGTGCATACAGCTTTTCTATTTCATTGCCCTCCTTGGCGGTTAGACGCAGGAAAGTATGTTTTTCACGGTCTGCTTCGGGGAACTCAAAATGGAACTTCGTCCCGAACGTAATATCGTTGATCACGCCAATCTTGGAAATCAGCTGGAATTCCACCGGCCTGTTACAGGCAGCAGTCAGCATATGCCCATCAAAATGAATGTATTCAAAGCGTAGTCCATTCCCTGATATTGCGCCGTAGAAACGTCCACGGCGCATTGCGCGAAGACATGATTCCGCAGTTCGTTCTTCCGGTAGCAATACGATCCGCCCCAGCCAATTTCGGTTTGGACGCGGATGATCCACCACAAAGAAGCCGAAACATTGGCGACCGGAGGATAGGATCGCATCCCAGAGATCCTCACTGACATCGCTGTAGTCAATTCGTGAACAATTGTTGAATACTTCAATTCCCAGTATTCGTGGATCGCTGTCCAACAACATTTCCAGATACGAAATCGGGTGATGTGACCAAGACGGATGAGCGATCACAATGCCACCACCGTCAGGGGTCAACAGGGAATCATACAATTTCTGGAAAGATTCACGCCATGGCAGACGAACCCCGAAATCATACCCGTGCTCTGCCAGCGCAAATTCTTTTTTCAGATCAAACATGCTGCTGGAAAGTGTAGCTCCCGGCGCAGTTACATGTAAATAAATTGAGGCATCGGAAAAATAATGATGCTCTGCATTTGGAATTTCCAGCAGACCTTCCGGCACATTTGGAAAAAGGCGTTTCCCCTCCCTGAAAGGGAGTTGTGTTCTACTTGCTTTGGGTAATTCACTGCACCACGGTGCAATCGCTTCATTATAGTTTAATACATCTGTGTGCCAGATACCATCCTTGACATACCCAGGCTGGCGGACACGCACGGTGTTTTCCCGCATTGAGGATAGTGGATAATATGGCATAGAAGGATAGTAGTTAGAGATTGCAGCCAGCTCCAGTCCCTGCGATATAAATGAATTGAGCGTTTCCTGGTTGAGGCAGTGCATGTGTGTGGAGGTCGTCACACGCGGTGTATTTGACCAGTTGACTTCGGCGTATGGGTTGGTATTTCTCAAATTTTTCATGTGCCGGAACTCCATTCTTCCTCAAAATCAAATGTGGACTCAATGATCTGCGGAGTGTCGAATTTCTTCTGCACGATTGCCTGAACCAGTGCTTCCGCAAGGAGTTCGTAATGCGGATTAAGTGAAATGATTGGCGGCATGGCATGGGAAAAGAGCGGGTCGCCGTTCCCTCCTGCAAGGAGCAGAGCTTCCGGGATGCGCCATGATTCATACTGAAGGCGTGACTGGATGCAGAGCGCAAAGGTGGCATCATCCACATACAGCGCATCGGGCTTTTCCTTTTTGATCATATTTTCAATCACAAATTCACATGCTTCGCAGTCAGTACAACCTTGCGGAAAGCATCCAAGCAACTCGGGATAGAACTCATAATCGTTCGCAACAAGCGCTTTTCTGTATTCCTCAACCAAAGTTGATTCGCTTGAATAAAGCGTGCTGCCATGGACTAGCGCGATCTTTTTGCGTCCGGACTGTTTCAGTTTACCGAAGAGTTTTGTCAATGCCTTTAGAATAGAGGTGCCGACCCACGCTGAAGTATTGAAATGGGGTTTTTCCAAAAAAATGATATTTTCTGTATCGCGGAAGACCTTCTCCACCTCCTTTCGGAACTGCGGATAGTCATGTGCAAGGCAGATGATACCGCAGACGCCATAGCGTTGCATGGCATTGCAGCTGATTTGGATATCGGGAATGTTGTCATGCATAAAGCTGACAATCATACGATAATGGTATTTGTGTGCGACTTGTTCAATTTCCTGTAGTAGCTGTCGGTTGCGGAAATACGTCTGTGTATCTGCGATTACGCCGATCAGGTTGGACTCGCGCCCTGCAAGCATCGCCGCCGCCATATTGGTCCGGTAGTTGAGCCTGCGCGCCGCGTCTTCGATCCGTTTGCGCGTATCGGCTCCCACACGGATATCCCCGCTGCATCCGTTCAGGACCTTGCCTGCCGCGGAACGGGAGACTCCGGCAAGTCGCGCCACATCGGAGAGTCTTATTTTTTCTTTCAGTTTTTCCATGTCGCGGCTGTCACTTCTGATATCGCGCGATATCCTGTTGCAATTTATTGGTTTTATCTGTTTTTTGATTCTTTTGATATCACGTGATATCATTCTTTTTTATATTATATGCAGTTTTCCGGAAAAAACAATAGGCAAATCATAAAAAATCCGGATTTTTTATGATTTGCCGAAGTTTTCAAAGACTGCGGAATACATTTGTCCCGCATCTGTGCGCCGTATCTGCGCCGATTTCACGGAACAGGCAGGTTGCCGCCGTGGGAACGGAGGTTATTCCATCAGTTCTTTCCGGTTTGCCAGCAGATTGTTCAGAAGCATTGTAACGGTGTTGACGGTATTGCCGAACAGGACATGACCGCCTCCCAGTCCCATCTCCCCGCCGGTCACGATCAACAGTCCGTTGAATTGTTTCCGCACCAGCATCGTGGAGAATTTCTTCCCGTCCTCCCGTTCCAGCGAAATCAGCGATTTCCAGCCTTCCGGGGTCTGCGGGTTGTAGCCATAACTTGGCGAAAGCAGTTCTTTGATGGGCTGCTGGAGATTTTCCGGTGTTGTTCCCCATTTTCCTGTGCTGATATCAAGATTTCTGCGGAGTTTATTGATTTTCCAGCCGGAACCTTGAAGTTTCAGCTTCGGATCGCCGAGATAATTTTCCAACGGAAGCCATTCATAGGATGAGAAGATCACGGTCTTGCCCTGATTCAGAAATTCCCTTGCCAGTTTTTTGAAATCGACCTTTCCCTGCAAGCCGAACTGCGGCAGGCGGACCACCAGAATCCGGTAGGAGTCCAGATTCTGCGGCAGTTCTTTCTGGCAGGAGCAGAACTGGAAGTTCCAGCCGTCGCGGAACAGAGCATTTCCTATATTTTTCGTATTTTTCATGAATTTTTCCGGCACAAGGAAAAGAACCTGTTTTTCCACGCGCGCCTTTTCACTGAATGAGAGCGCCGCAAATCCGTTCGGATTGTGATACGAGGCTTCCGGATAACCGCTGTTCGCCATTCCTTTGCGGCCGTTGCCGATGGAACGGTTGATGTTGAAGCGCCAGACGTCTCCGGCTTTCGGTACGGGTGGATTCGACGCGAATGGTATCTTCAGATCCACTTTCCAGTGATCGGGCAGAAGTTCCGTTTTGACCTTGATTTCCGGGTTCCAGTGAATGTCGGCGCCGCCGGGTCCGTAAGCGGCGGCATCGTAAAGTGTGCCTCTCGGATTGACGGCAATATGTTTATAGATGCCTTCCGTGTTGGCAGGATTGGAGAGGAATATTTCAATGCAGTCGTCCATCCAGACCTGTTCATCGCGTTTGAGCGCTTCCGCCCGCAGTTTTTCCATGTCGGAATCATAGCAGTGCACGGTTATGTTCAGATATTTGTCATCCCACGAGAAAAAGGCATCTGTCCTCGGCGCTTTTCCCTGATTGTTCGTCTGGAACGCAGGCAGGGCGTAAGGGGCATTCGGTGTTTTCGGAATATTGATCTGCCGGTTGCTCTGCGTACCTTCAAAGTAAACCTGTTCCCATTGCAGGACGAAACTCTGGAGCAGTTCGAAGTTTGTGCGTTCCTGCGGAGAAAGTTTCTTCTCAAATCCGTTTTTCAGCAGTTTCTTCAATTTCGTGAACCTTTCGGGGGTGAACATTGCGGCGGCAGTTCCGAACGGTGCATTGTGATAATTGCTGATATGTCCCTTGAGCTGATCCCAATTTTCAGAAAGAATCCGTGTGATTTCTGCCGCCTCACGTGCGGCGCCTCCGTACATTTTCGAGTTCCATTCCGCAATCAGCTTATCCATATCGTCGTTCACATTCCAGAGCAGACGCGTATAGAGCCAGACTCCGAGGGCATTTTGCACGCTCAAACGTCGTTCCTGCGGATTCTTTGCCGGAAATCCGAGCCAGTATTCCGTGATGACCGACTGCACTCCGAGAGAATGGAACTTGCGGATTCCTTCGCGGATTACATTGTAAAAAGGAATGGATACAGTATTTTCCGCAGCGAAGATGTCGAATTCGTATCCGTAAATTCCCATCGGCACTTTGAGTGTGCTCCATTCTGCAAAATCTTTGAGGTCGCGCTGATTCAGCGGACATGCTGAATCCAATTGATGCGTGTAACAGCGGTTGTGATTGCAGTATTCGATGATTTCCGCGAAAGAGAGATCGGTCTTCGGCGCTTTCAAATATCCCTGATAGGCGATCGTGGAGAATTTCAGCTTCGGGAATTCCTCCCTTACGTCAAGACAAATTTTCCGGAAAAAATTGAACCATGTCGTGGAGCGGTCCTGTGCGGTACAGCCTTTGCACATGCAGTAATCCATGTTATCCGCCGGAAAAACGCTCAGGATTTCCAATTCGGGATTGTTCCTGACCCATTTCTTCATTTGTTCCGCGACCAGTTTTTCCGTTTTGGGATTGGTCATGCAGATTTGGCGGTTGTGGCGTTTTCCGTTCAATTCCGCGAAACATTCCGGATCGGTTTTGAAAAGAGAGGCGGGCAGGTGTGCATTATGGTTGGATATCATGATGTGATATCCTTTCATTTTGCGCTGCTGATGCGTTTTCCGCTGTCCGGCATCGCTTCGCATGATATTGATGAAATTACGCGCCATCCATGTTTCAAATTCCGGATCGACATGCCGGTAACAGAGATGCAGTCCGCGGTAACGGAACGACGGCTTTTTGTTTACCGAGAGTTCCGGCAGAGTGTAACTTTTCAATTGCGGCATATACTCGCCCTCCGGACCGGGGCGGAGCCAGCGGATGTCAAGCTGATCTTGAAGAAAAGTATAAACGGCATACAGTGCGGCGCGCGGTGTGTTCCCTGCGAGATAGAGATTACCGTCGAGCGTATGGACCGCGATTTCTTCAATGGGGGAGAATGCAAGTTTCAGGGCGGAGGCTTTTTCTTTGATGAGATTACTGGAAAGGTCTCCGATTACGATCCTGTTGGAAATGCCGGGAGACTTATTTTTTATAATCGGCAATTCGGTTCCGGAAACTTTTTTCAAGGCTTTTTGCAATTCTTCCGAAGCATATTGGACTGTTGTTCCTGCGTGTTCCGGAATAACGATCTGCCAATCGGATTTTCCGTTTGAAAACAGTTCGCCTGCGGCAAACGCGGTGCCGAGTTCTGCGGCAAGCAGGAGAGAAAGAAGTTTTTTCATGATGATGTTTCCTTATGAGGGTTATTTGCCGTCCAGATTGAAATCCCAGGGCATGAGATCACGGTTGACCGCCGTAAATTTCGGGACGGATATTTTTTCAAGATGCCCTGTGACGAATACGACGGGGCTTGTGCCCTTTTTTCTAAGATAACCGGGATTGTTATGGTAGCCTCTCATATAACCGTAATGTCCCCAGAATCCACCATGTAGGGTATCAGGATAACCTGCGCTTGAGAATTCTCCGAGCAGTAACAGGCTGGACGGGTTTTTCAGCGTATCTGCTTTGACATGGGTCTTTTTTACCGTCCCTCCCCACCAGCCATAGGCATCCCAGAAAGTCAGATTGTAGCCATAGGACACTTCGGCGGCGTAGGAGAACCAGGCTTTTTCAATCTTGTGTGACGGACACCAGAATATTTTATTGTAGACACGGTCTTTTGCGGAAGCCCGCGGCTCTTTCAGGTAGTTTTTGACACATGCCACATAGCATAATGCTGCGCTTGATCCGGGGTTCTCATTTGACGGCATATATCCTTCATAGTCATTGGTGTACATTGCGATTGCCGTTCCAATCTGCCTGATCTGACCGGAACATGCCGTGTATCGCGCCTGTTCACGCGCCTTTCCCAGTACCGGAAGAAGCATTCCGGCAAGAATCGCAATGATTGCTATCACAATCAGAAGTTCTATCAATGTGAAATTCAACATTTTGCTCTTGTTCCTTTGAAACTCCGTCATACAGTCCTCCTTGTTCCGTTGTCAATTTCAGGTTTTATTTTAATACTTTTCATTTCCGTATTTTTCAGAATATGCTCCAGGAGCATTTCGCTTGCGGTTTCAAAGGTGGATTGGTAAAAACGCCCGAAAAATGTATCTGCGGATGCACGGACCACATAACGGTTCCAATGCTCCACCAGGTCGCTTCCGAGAGGAAGGACCGCAATCTTTTTTCGCAGGTTCCAGTGGTTGATGCGGTTGGCGGAAAGAAAACCGTAATAAATTCCAAGCTCAAAAATCAGGGCATCATAATTTTCATATTCCGGAATCAGCCGATCCAGCAGCAGGTCCTGCCCGTCATCAGGCATTGTGATCAGTGTTTTCGGGGAGATTTCGAGTCCATGCTTTTTCATTGTTTCACGGAAGCCGGTTTCGATGTCGCATGCCAGATAATAATCCTTCGGGGCATTGAACAATACAATCCGGCGGGCGCCTCCGCGGATCAGCTCCTCCGTGACAAGGCCCGCACATGCTTTCACATCCAGTTCGACCTGTGGAATACCGGGAAAACGCCGGCTGTTCCCGACAATGATCATCGGTATTTTCAGGCTCGCGATGCTTTTCATGAAATCATCGGAGAGCCATCCGTAAAGCAGGATGCCGAGCACGCCTTTCGCCTCTCTCACAATTTCGTTGGAAAAACTGTTGACCTGAAGGTATTGAAATTCCAGATTGCGCTCATCGAAATAAAACTGCATGTATTCCCGCGCCCGCGGCGGCGGATAACTGAGCTCGCCGGGGCGATTCACATTGATGAACAATATCTTGCCGCTTTTGTTTTTGTTCGCAACACATTGTTTCAGGAAAGTCCCGCGCCCCACATGGCGTTCTATCATGCCGTCATGTTCCAGAGACTCCAATGCTTTGCGCAGTGTGATTCTGCTGCACGGAACATGAGAAAGCAACTGCTGTTCCGTCATGATCTTATCGCCGGGCTGCAATTTTTCCGACGCGATTAAACTTAACACGGCAAGCTTTGCCTGATCATATTTCAGTTGTCTTCCCATTATGGCTTACTCAAAATCATTTCTCTGTGTTGTCTGTTTGTTATAATATTATAACCATTTTGCCTGTTTTGTCAATACCCTTTTGAAATTTTTTTGAAAAAAATCTCTCCCCGCAGATATATTGCCCGTCCACAGGGGAGGGAGGTGAAGGAGTGGAAAGGAAAAGACAGGAACTCGTCCTGCAAGTTCCTGAACATCTTGCTTCGTTGCAGCAGTTATTTTTTACAGTCCCGTTTGGGGAATCATGGCAACAAATATGGCTGTTTCCGCTGCTTTGCCTGAATAGTAACTGAGAAAATGCTCTGACCCGATCACAGTCGAGTTGACATTGCCTGCGTCCCAGAGAGAGGAGCTGCCAGTCGCTACAATCGCCGGTTCCGGCCATTCCTGCGGGTTGTCAAAGATATAAGCAACATCAGCAATCCGTCGGTTCAGGAGACCTTTTCCCCGCCAATAGTAATAATTGTAGATCAATTTGCTTTCCGGATCATAAATCAAGCTCGGAGTGGAGCAGAAGATATCTCTGATATTGGTACTGGATTTTTTCCACGTTTTACCATAGTCCGTGGATATGATCTGAAATTGTGCATGCAGATCGGAACTTTCACAATATTCCGTGCGGGCGATGATCAGAATCCTGCCATTGCCAAGATAGACGGCTGAAGGTTCTGTTGGCCAATCGGCGATTGCAAGTCCATCTTCAATAATACTCATTTCCCAAGTGAGACCATCATCCGTACTGACAAGTTTTCCCCAGTAGTTGCGTGCATTTGCCCCGTAGGAACCGCCGAAAAAGAAAGAGACCATGCCGATTTCCGGGATATGAAGAATATCTGTCACCTGGATCAGATCTCCGGGAAATTCCGGAGTGGAGATACACTCAAATCCCTTACCGTCATTTGTTCGATAGAGCGCATGCCTGTAATCCGCGCCGGCACTGCGCACCCAGAGAAGCATGTTTCCATGACGATCCACTCCTTTTCCAATAGGAACATCTCCACGGTCCGGAGTATTGCAAACCAACCTTTCCGCTTCCCAGCTTTTCCCTTTGTCAAAGCTGACCCGTGCATAGACGGCTCGAAGCGGCTCCGTAATATTGTGGCCTCTACCCCGACTGTAAGCGCAAATCAATCCGGAAGCGACAAACTGGCACATCGGCCATGAATTATATGCTGCCGATGTCTCTACTGCAAATACCGTCTGGTCCATTGTGATCCTCCTTCGGGTTGTCTCATTTGAAATATTGCATGATTGCTCTGAAACGCAGGGAAACAGAGTTGGCATATTATAAAAGATAACCTGCCCTTTCAGCCTTTCAAGAAACGGATACGAAAAAAAGTTTATTTTGTAGAAAAAGCGGACAGGAACTTGTCCCGTGAGTCCCTGTCCGCTTTTTTTGTTACCAACAAAGCTTCTTTTTTCAGAAGACGATGTTGTCAATGAGCCGTGTCGTTCCGAAGTAAGCGGCAAGGGCGATCATGACGGGTTTGCCGTCTCTGACTGTAACCGGTTCCAGCTCCTCGGAGTCGATGGCTTCGACATAATCGACTTTCCCGCCCTGGGCTTCGATCTCTTTTCTGATGAAATCCGTAAGCTTCGCCAGGTCCTTCTCCCCCTTTTCCGCCATTTCCTTTGCGGCGAGAAGCGAGCGGGAGAGAACAAGAGCGCGCGCCCGTTCGTCCTCACTCAGATATTTGTTGCGGGAACTTTTGGCGAGTCCGTCCGCTTCCCGCACGATCGGGGCGACGACCATGCGGATCGGGAAGTTGAGGTCGCGCACCATGCGTTTCAGAACGCGCGCCTGCTGTGCGTCCTTCTGCCCGAAGACCGCGATATCGGGCAGGGTCGCATTGAACAGCTTGGCGACAACCGTCGTGACTCCGTTGAAGTGGGTCGGGCGCGTTTTGGCGCAGAGCCCTTTGGAAAGCTTGTTTTCGATGACCATGCATGTTACGGGAGCGGGATACATCTCACTGACTGCCGGCGCAAACACCGCATCGACGTTTTTTTCGCGGAGGAGCGCGGCATCGTGCTCGAAATCGCGCGGATAACTGTCGAAATCCTCGTTCGGCGCGAACTGAATCGGATTGACGAAGATCGTTACGACGACCGCATCGGCTCCGTTGGCGCGGGCGGCGTCAATGAGCGAGAGATGCCCTTCGTGGAGAAAGCCCATGGTCGGGACGACCGCGACGGTCTTTCCCGCTTTTTTCCGGTCCATGGACCATTTCTGCATTTCCCTGATTGTTTTGATTACCTGCATTTTAACTCAGAACTCTTTTCCTATTCTTGCGGCGACACTCTTTTCATAGGCATCGAGGTCGTCGATTGTGATTTGCGCAACACCGCTTTCCATGGCGGTTTTCGCAACGTATTTTGCAACGCGGGGAACGACGCGGAAGTCGAACGGTTTCGGAATCACGAGCGTATTTTTGAGCGGGATTTCCCCGTCGAACATGCCGTTTTTCGCATCTTCCGGGTAAGCTTCGCAGAGGATTCCGCGGATGGATTCCGGCATCGGCTCGCAGACGATTTCCGCGAGAGCGTGGGAGGCGGCGAGTTTCATCGCTTCGTTGATGTCGGTTGCCCGGACGTCGAGCGCGCCGCGGAAAATTCCGGGGAAACCGAGCACGTTGTTGACCTGGTTCGGGAAGTCGGAACGTCCGGTGCCGACGACTGCCGCGCCTGCCGCGAGAGCCTCATCCGGGAAGATTTCCGGTTCCGGGTTCGCCATGGCGAAGACGACTGCGCCGGGAGCCATGCTCGCGACCATTTCGCGGGTCAGCGCCTTCGCGACGGATACGCCCATGAAGACGTCCGCGCCTTTGATTGCGTCGGCAAGCGTCCGGCAGTCGGTTTCCTGAGCGAAACGCGCTTTTTCCGGGTTGAGGTCGGTGCGTGATTTGCTGATGACGCCTTTGGAGTCGCAGAGGAGGAAGTTTTCCCGCTTTGCGCCTGCGGAGATGTAGTATTCCGCACAGGCGATGCCCGCTGCTCCGGCTCCGTTCATGACGAAACGGCATTCTTCGATTTTCTTGCCCACGAGCTTGAGCGCATTGAGGATTCCGGCAAGGGAAATGATCGCGGTGCCGTGCTGATCGTCATGAAATACGGGAATGCCCATTGCCTTTTTGAGGGTCTGCTCCACCTTGAAACAGGCTGGCGCGCCGATGTCTTCCAGATTGATTCCGCCGAAAGAGGGTTCGAGCGGTTTGACCGCTTCGATGAGTTTGTCCGCATCGGTTCTGCCGTCCGCGCCGTGAACACTGCCGAGGCAGAGCGGGATTGCGTCGATATCTGCGAAGGTCTTGAAAAGAACGGCTTTGCCCTCCATGACGGGCATTCCGGCTTCGGGTCCGATGTTGCCGAGCCCGAGCACCGCAGTGCCGTCGCTGACGACCGCGACCGTGTTGGAACGGTTCGTGTATTTCCATACGTCGGCTTTGTTCTTCTTGATCTCAAGGCAGGGGACTGCGACGCCGGGGGTGTAGGCGAGAGAGAGGTCCTGCTGCGTGACGCAGGGTTTCGTCGGGACGATTTTCAATTTCCCGGGGACGGGGCTGCTGTGGTACTCCAGCGCTTTTTCTGCAAGGCTCTGTTTGTTGTCGCTCATTCTGATTTCTCCATGTGTATTGTAATGTTGAATTTAAATTCTTACGGAAATGCCGCGCTCTTTCAGGAACTCTTTCGCCTGCGGAACCGTATAGGTGCCGAAGTGGAAGATACTGGCGGCAAGGACGGCGTCCGCTTTGCCTTCCGTGAAAACCTGTGCGAGATGCTCCAGATTGCCCGCGCCGCCGCTGGCGATTACCGGAACGCCGACCGTTTCGACGACCGCCCGCGTCAGTTCGCAGTCATAACCGTTCTGTGTGCCGTCGGCGTCCATGCTGGTGAGGAGAATCTCTCCGGCTCCGAGTTTGACGCCGCGTTCCGCCCATTCGATGACATCGATTCCCGTCCCGCGCCGCCCTCCGTGGGTGTAGACCTCCCACCTGCCGGATTGCCCGGGCACGCGGCGTGCGTCGATCGCAAGGACAATGCACTGGGCGCCGAAGCGTTCCGAACCTGCGCGGATGAGTTCAGGTTCGCGGACCGCCGCCGAGTTCAGGGAGACTTTGTCCGCGCCGGAGTTGAGCATTCTGCGGATGTCTTCGACGGTGCGTATGCCGCCGCCGACGGTCAGGGGAATGAAAACCTGTTCCGCCGTTCTCCGGATCATGTCGTACATGCTTGCCCGGTTGTCGCTGGTCGCCGTGATATCAAGGAAGACAAGTTCGTCGGCGCCCTGCCGGTTGTATTCCTTTGCGGCTTCGACGGGATCTCCCGCGTCGATCAGGTTCACAAAGTTGACGCCTTTGACGACTCTGCCGTCTTTGACGTCAAGACACGGTATGATTCTTTTCGCAAACATGTAAGTCAGCCTTTCCTGAAAAATTGATCAGGTAATTTACATTTGAAATGATATTTTTGCAAAACTCTTTTGAAATTTAATTGCACTATGATATAATTATGCTATCCTTGAAGCAAGAGGAAACGATATGATAGAAGTCAGTTCCAATTCTGTAAGCATTCTGTATCCGGACGGGACTTCGGCGGTTTTCGACGCCGCCGAACTGAGCAGCCGGATCGCGAAAAGCTGTATTTCCGCCGGGATGCCCGATTCCTGGATCGCGGAAGATATCGCATTGTCTGTGGAGTTTGCGCTCCAGACCCAGCTCCTGAACTCCGGCGAAAAGAGCGTGCACGCTTCCGAGATCGACTCCTGCGTGGTCAGCGTGCTGGAGGATACCGGATATGCGGAGGTCGCGGAGAAATTTCTTGCGACGGGGCGCGGTCCGGGGGATTTCGGGAAAGTCTCGCAGTCGGATGTGCTGGATTTTCTGAGCGCGAAATTGAAGATCAGCCCGCAGGAGGTCAAGGCGCTTGCCGTGAAAGTGACCGGCGCGAT
This sequence comes from Lentisphaeria bacterium, assembly GCA_003526375.1. GTDB lineage: Bacteria > Verrucomicrobiota > Lentisphaeria > Victivallales > UBA1829 > UBA11452. The sequence continues at coordinate 52,316 of DPDG01000116.1, read as the reverse complement.
GCATGCGATCAAGGCGGAAAAATGTTCCACGCGCCTGGTGATGGAGCTGGCGCGCCATTTCCGTGAAGCTGCCGCGGATCATCTGCCGGTCAGTGCGCCGCCGCGGATGAATACGCTTTCTCCGTCCGCGCCGGAGGAGATCCTGGTGCAGTTGCCGGAGGAGTGCCGTCGTTATGTGGAGAACAAGGTGTTGACGCTTCACGGAGTGAGCTCGCTTTTCAAATCAATCCGCCTGGATATTGATTTCAATCCTCTGATGAAGGATTTTGAACTTGCCGCGCCGGTGACGGAGCTTCTGCTTGCGCCGCGCCTGATGGCGTGTGCCGAAGCTGCGGACTGTGTCTGCCGAACGACGCAGGAATGCTGCGGGCGGAAAGACCTGCCGCTGATCATCACGCTGGTGAATGCGAATGATTTCGTGAAACGCTGGATGTTGTGCGAAGAAGCGGATTCCGTGACACGCTGCACGAAGAATCTTTCCGATTATTTCTGTTCAATGCTGAAAATCAAGCCTTTCAAGATATTTTCCCGCTGAACGCCTTATCTTAATTTGAAAAACCTTCTTTTTGTAGTAAATTCCTTTTTTGAAGGGAGATTTGTCTATGAAAAATTATCTGGTGTTTTTTAGTGTACTGCTTTCATTCGGAGTGTTTGCCGCCGAGTCCTATCCGGAATTGATGGATCAGGCGGAAAAGCTGATGAACCGCCGTTATGAAAAGGGAACGCGCGCCTATAAGATCAAGTCCGCGGAGCTGGATGAGATTCTGGAAAGCAAGGAGACACGGGAGGAAAAGATTGCCCGTTTGAAGAAGTTCATCGCAGAATTCCAGCCTGCTCAGACAGTGCAGACTTCCGGAGCTGCCGTTTCCAAAGAGCAGATCTGGCAGTATCTGAAAGATATCAGGCAATGCGAAAAAGAGGCGGAAAATGGAGATTCCGTCGCACAGCTTGCGCTTGGACTGCATTACATGAATCTGGAGAACCCGAAAAGAGATCCGGCAGTTGCACTTGAATGGGCGCAGCGCGCCGCTCAAAGTGGAATTCCGAGTGCGACTATGCTCGTGGGGCTGATTTATCTGGAAGGTGGGAATGGCGTTGTCCGGAAGCCGGCGGAAGGACTGCAACTGGTCAAGTCCGCCGCCTCGCAGGGGTGTGTGGAAGCCATGTCTGTTCTCGGCAATCTCTATTCCAGAGGACGGCTGGTCCCGATGGATAAAAGCGCCGCGCTCATGTGGTACCGGAAAGCGGCGGAAAACGGTGATGCCGCGAGCATGTATCTTACCGGCAGGGCTTATGATGAGGGGAGCGGAACAGGGAAAGATGAGATTCAGGCGTTGCACTGGTACCGGAAAGCGGCGGAGAACAATTGGCGTCCCGCATTTATGACGCTTGGGCAGATGTACTATCAGGGCAGAGGGACGGCGGTCAATTATCCGGAGGCGTTCCGCTGGTTTGAGCGTGCGTCAAAGGAGAATACGGAAGCGTTTGCAATGCTTGGCGAGATGTATATGACCGCGAAGGGGGTGCCGCGGGATGATGCAAAGGCGATGGAGTGTTTCAAGAAATGTATGAAGAACAAGCCCTTGAATCAGAATGCCGCGTTCCATCTGGCGTCTCTGTATTATAAAAACGGCGATTTTTCCAATGCGGAGGACTGTTTTAAAAAAGCCGTTGGAACTGTTCCCATGTCCAACTTCTTTCTCGGCGAGATGGCGTTCAAACAGAAAAAGCACGATGAGGCAATGAAATATTTTCAGGCTCTGGAGAAAGCTGTCCCGGATCATCCCGGCGCCGCTTATTACATCGGAATGATCTATGACACGCCGGATTACAAGGGGCATGATTCGAAAAAGGCGATGAAATATTTCAGGATCGCGGCGGATGGCGGACTCAAGGATGCGGCTCTGCGTCTCGGAAAAGTATATGCAGACCGTTCAGCGTCGCTGACGGGGGAGGAACGGGCGGAGGCTCTGAAACTGCTCCTGCCGTCTGCGAAAGACGGCAATGCGGAAGTGATGCTGAAAGTCGGGGAGTTGTATCTGGCTTCCGGCAAAGGGTCGGAAGGATTGAAATGGATTCGCCTTGCCGCGAAGGACGGCAATGTGAGAGCGATGTACCGTCTGAGCCTGCTTTACAGCGAGGGAAAATCTGTCCCGCGCAATTATGACGTTGCAGTGCGTTGGCTGCTGAAAGGCGTGGACAAACAGGATATGGATTCCATTGTCCGCCTCGGACAGCTCTATTATGAGGGCAAAGGCGTGGTGCGTGACGCCGAACGCGCTTTCCGGCTTTTCAGCAAAGCCGCTGAACTCGGGAATAATCATGTTTCCGCCTATCTCGGCAAGATGTATTATGAGGGCGACGGCGTGAAGCAGGACTATGCAAAGGCAAATGAATACCTGACTCGCGCCATGCTCAGCTCCATCTGGTACCCGGGCGTCGATGTGTCCGCAATCCGAGGAAAAATGTATTATTACGGGCGTGGCGTGAAACAGGATTATGCCGAAGCGGTCAAGTATCTTGGCTCCGGCGGGAATGATTCGGAGAGCCTGTTCCTGCTCGGTGAGATGTACCATGAAGGGCTCGGCGTGAAGGCGGACCAGAAAAAGGCGCTGGAGTATCTGAATCAGTCGGCGGATCTCGGTTATGTCCCGGCGATGGCGATGCTCGGAACCATGTATTTCGAGGGCAAGGGGACGCCGAAGGACTATGAAATGGCGGTGCGCTGGCTCAAGCCTGCCGCAGACCGGGGGGACCTGCCTTCCAGTAAACTGCTTGCGAATATCTATGTCAGCGGCAAAAGTCTTGTGCGCGATGATGCGGCGGCGCTGCGTTATTTCCGAACGCTTGCCTCCAAAGGGGACGTCAAGGCGATGTACGAATGCGGAATGATGTATCTGGAGGGAAAAGGAACTTCCAAAGATATGGAACAGGCGTTGAAATATTTCCGGCAGGCTTCGGAGAAAGGCGACGTCGAAGCTTCTTTCAAGTGCGGTGAGCTCGAAAAAGATAAGGCACAGGCGGCGAAGTATTATAAGATCGCGGCGGACAGAGGCAATGTCAAGGCGGCGAAAATCTATCTGGGGCTGAATGAACAGGGGATTGTCCGGAATCAGGCGGAGACGCCGGAAAAGTATCTGAAACTGCTTGCGGAGAAAGGCGACGGCGACGCGATGCTGGCGCTCGGCAGGCTCTCGAAAGAGCCGAAAGAGGCGCTTGGCTGGTATGAGAAATCCGCGGCGAAAGGCAATACTGCGGCGAAAGCGTATCTGGCGCTTCTCTATGCGGACGGCAAAGAGGTGAGGAAGGATTCCCGCAAGGCTCTGGAGCTGGCGAAATCCGCAGCGGAAAAGAAGGATCTTGCCGCGATGACGCTTCTCGGCAGAATGTATTATGAGGGCGACGGTGTGGAGAAGTCCGCGGCGGAGGCAATGAAATACCTGCTGGAGCCTGCCGAACAAGGAGAACCCTATGCTGTGGAGAAGGTCGGGCGGATGTTGTATGATGCGCGGGATTATGCGAAAGCGGAAAAATATCTGGAATCCGCCGTGAAAAAGAGCAAAGACCCCGCGGATATGTACCGTCTGGGGATGATCGCCTACCGCGGCAGTGGAGTGAAACAGGATTTCTCGAAAGCTTACGACTGGTTCGTGCAGGCGGCTGAGAAGAAAAATGCCGCCGCCATGCATCAGATCGGGCGTATGCACTATCGCGGCGATGGCATAACGCAGGATTATGCCCGTGCGATGACGTGGTATAAAGCAGCGGCGGCGGACGGCAATGCCGCCGCCATGTACGATGTCGGGAACATGTATTACAACGGCAACGGCGTCAGCCCCGATTATGCGGAGGCTCTGCGCTGGTTCAGGATGTCGGCGGACAAAGGCAATATCGTGGCGATGCAGTTCCTTTCGATCATGTACAAGGAGGGGATCGGCGTCCCGAAAGACAATGTGGAATCCGTCCGTTGGCGCAAAGCGGCGGAGAAAGCCAGAAGAAATTGAATTCCCGGCGGCTTCAGGAAGAACGGAGAATGCCGTTATGACAGTTGAAAAGCATACTTACCACCGCATTTATGAGCTGTTCTCCGTAAACGAGCCCATTGCCGACTGGATAGCAATGACGGATTTCGATACGCCTTATCCGTTGATGCTGACGCTCATGGAGGCAAAGGAAGACGAGGAGCGCGAGGCTCCGCTTGAGGCTGTCATCTGGGCCGCCGCGGAGATTGCCGCCGCCGCGAATCTCCGTGATTACAGAAATATTCCGTCCGGTCTGCGCCGGCGCATCCGTTCCCTGCATTGCCCTCATCCGATCCCCGAACTGGCGCTGGAGGGGATTGCGGGAATCCGGGAGCGGTCGGAAATCCGTAAAATTCTGGAGGAGGGCGGTTGTCTTGATGAATGGTTGAAAGACCTGGACGAGTTGTCGGAACGTCTCCGTGCCGCCTCCGTCGCCGCACGGGAGCTCGCACTTCCGACTCTGGTGGAGGCGGATGCGTATTTCAAAGTGCACCAGCCTATGCCGCCTGAAACGGAGCTGACTTCTGAACAGAAGCGGGAATATCTCTATTACGGTTCTTATCTGTTGTTTCATGAGGATTACCGTTTGTACACGCTTGCCGCTTCTTCGCTCGGCTATGGACTGCTGAACGGGATTTATGACGTGATGCTGCGGATCATTCACCTGCATATGGATTCACGCGCCCGCGAGGAAGGACTCACGCCTGAAATGCTGATTTCAAAATTTGAGTCTGTCCGGTATTACGGAGTGGTCTCCGTGTTTGATTTTTACAACCTGTTTCCGATGCTCGGCGATCCGTCTCCGTTCATCCGGGCGCTGGCGGTCAACAAGCTTGAATATGCTGTATCGCAGGGCTGGATCACCGATTATGACAGGATTTGCGAAGAACTGCGCAAGGCATCGGGCCGTTTCGAGGACTTGAACTTCGCGTATGCGTTGAACTCCCTCTATGACCGCTGCATGACTGCTTCCGGCAAGCGTTTTTTCCTGCCGTTTTCGGATCATCTGGAATCGAAACTGCCGATGACGCGGACGGTGAATCTGCTTTCCCTGGCTGCCGGGCTTGGAATCGGCGCACTGGTTGTCTGGGGAATGGACTGGCTGTGCATGAAATACTTCAGATGGCGGGAATATTCTTTCATGACGGCGCAGTGGCTCTCCGCCATGCGTGCAGTCTGGCTGACGATTTTCTCGGGAAGCGTTCTGTATGGAATTTACAAAGGTTTGTACGATTGTCATAAAAATGAGGAGGCGGACCCTGTCTGGCAGGAAAAGCTGCGTCCCCGCGTCTGGAAAGAATCCCATGCCTTCCGGACGTTTTTCAAGGCTTTCATGAAGACTTCGCACCTCAGAAGAATGTTTTCCCGCATGGAACCTGATGCGATGTGTGCCGGAGCATTGCTCCTGTTCGGGCGTGAAGACGGACTGGAGGCTGTTTTTGTGGAGGGGTCGGACCGGATCACGCGGATTCTGCCGGACGGAACGTGCAAGGTTCTCCTGCCGGATGGCGCTCTGCTGTATGCGTGGCGGAAGCTGTGCGAAGAACTGATGCAGTATCATTTTTTCCTGAGCCCGATCGGAGTGAAAGCCGGTATGCCGAAAAAGGGGACATTGACCATCAATCTGTTCACGACGGACGAGGAGAACCGTCTTTGCATCCGTATGACGGAGCTGGATATTTCCGCGCTCGGGTCGGCTGAAAACCTGATGCCAAGCGTATTTCAGACCGCATTGCCGTCTTTTCTTGAACTGATTGATTGTTCCGGCGGAACGCCGCCGGAATCCGTGGAGGAACAGGTTCCTGCATTGGCGGAAAACGGTACTCCGGCGTGTCTTTCCGGTTTTGAACTGGAGGACGGGAAAAGCGTGTTAAGCGGAATCGGGCTGGATGCGCGGACTGTTTACCGTCAGTTGCGCTGTCCGTGCGGATGTGAACGTTTCCTGTGCCGTGGGGTGTCTTCCGGCGCTGATGCCGTGTATCCTGTAACGCCTCCCTTGTCCTTGCTCTGTGTGAAGTGCGGCAGGGAGATTCCGTTGTTCGATGAGAATATAGATGGTTACAACTCGCAGTTTGAACCGGTTCCGGGGAGCGTTTGCGGGAATTTCACTGTGGAATGTGCATATCGCTTTGTCGTGGGACTGGAGTATGCCTTTGAAGACGGCCTGCTGACGGATGAGCCTGATATAAGGTTGCATTGTGCCGATTATTTTACCGGAATTACGGTATATGGAATCGGTGAGGACGGTGAAGTTCACATCCTTTATAAAGGAAATTGTGCATAAAACGGAAACGGAGACTGCATTGTCTGGCTCACGGCATTTGATTTTATGCCTTTTTCATTTCCCGCATTGAAAAACCGGTAAAACACGAGTATCTGTACCGGTTCTGAAAACGAAAACGGAAGACAGGATCATGTGTATTGAACAAGTGGATGTTTATGGATTTGCATTCGGCGGGCGTGCCGTCGGCAGACGGGAAAACGGGAAGGTCTGTTTTGTGCGTGGAGCAGTTCCCGGAGAAACGGTCAGGGTGAAGATCACCGCCGATAAGAAATCATATTCCGAAGGGTGTCTGGAGAGTGTTTTGAATGAATCTCCGCTGCGGGTTGCCGCCGGCTGTCCGAATCCGTGCCCGGGGTGTTCCTATGCGCATGTCTCTTATGAAACGGAACTGGAATGGAAGCAGAGACAGATGGAATCCTTTCTGGTGAGGGGAAAACTGGTCGAGCCGGGCAGAATCCGGAAGCCGCTGGGGGCGGACCGCCGGACCCGCTGGCGGAATAAGCTCAAGTTGTCGCTGGAGCATGACGCTCAGGGGGGAATCCATGCCGGATACCGTGGGGAGGACAATGTGTCTTTGATTGAAATTGAGGATTGCCCTCTTGCCGTGGAGGAGATCGGTGAGGCGTTCCGGCGGGGAGAGTGGAAGAAGGATGTGACAGCGGCGGACAGCTCCGTCACGTTCCGCTTTACTGCGGCGGACGGCGTCCGGTGGTTTACGGAGCGCAGCGGCAGCAAATCGCGCCTGCTGACGGAGACAATCGGCGGATACGGCGATTTCAGCGTTCCCGAAACCTCCTTTTTCCAGATCAACTCCGGAATGTCCGGACGGCTTGCGGAACGGGTGGTTTCCCTGCTTGAGTCGTGCCGGATATCACATCTGGTGGAACTCTATTGCGGGAGCGGGTGCTTTTCGATCATTGCCGCGGAACGGTTTGCCGGTTTGAAATGCAGTGCGGTCGAAATTGACCCGCAGGCGATTGAAACCGCGAAACGGAATGCGGCGCTTCACGGCGTTTCCCGGCAGTGCCGTTTCATTGCGGGGGATGCGGGGAAGGGGATGAACCGTCTTTTTTCCGGGCGTTTGCCGCAGGACAGCCTGCTTCTGGCGGATCCGCCGCGCACGGGAATCGAGCGCCGGACATTGGAATCGGTCTGCCGGAGCGGCGCCGCATATCTGGTGTATGTCTCCTGTTCCCCCGACACACTGGCGCGCGACCTGAAGTTTCTGAATGCCGCCGGATACCGTGTCCTTGAGTCCGGTTTGATTGATATGTTCCCTTCCACCGCACATTTTGAAACTGTGACATTGCTAAAATATGTTTCATAAGTTATATTATGGCGGAATGGTTCCAAAGGCAATACAGGAGTGAGGCGGAAATGGAAATGGAGAGGGACGGACATCGCGGGCGGCTCCGTTCGCGTTATCTCAAGGCAGGCGGCGACGGATTTACCGATTATGACATCATTGAGCTGGTCCTGACTTATGCCATTCCGCGCCGTGACGTCAAGCCGGTTGCAAGGGAGCTTCTGCGACGTTTCAAAGATGTCGCCGGAATCATGGATGCCGACCCGAAGGAAATCTGCGAGATCGGCGGCATGGGCGACAATTCCGCTCTGCTGTTCAGGATCATGCGTGATATCTGTGTCCGTTACCTGGAAAACAAGGTGCGTGACATTGATGTGATTTCCTCCCCTGAGAAATTGATCAATTATGCAAGAATGAAGCTGTCCGGTTATTCCGATGAAGTCATCATGGTCATCTGCCTGAACACGAAAAATCATGTGATTGATGCGGAAATCGTTTCCCGGGGAACGATCGACGCGGCGGTGATTTATCCTCGCACGATTGCGGCGGACGCTCTGCGCAAGAAAGCGGCGGGAGTGATCATCGTCCACAATCATCCGAGCGGAGTAACCCAGCCGTCCATGGCGGACCGCGAGTTTACGCGCGCCGTTTTTGAAGCGTTGAAACTTCTGGATATTCACCTGCTGGACCATCTGGTCGTTTCGCGGAACGAAGCATTCAGTTTCAAAGAACACCGTCTTTTGCGGTAGGAGCCATTCATGATTCTCGGACTCGGAACGGATATTACGGACTGCACGCGCATTGAAAAGATGATTCAGCGTCACGGGGATTATTTCCTGCGCCGCATTCTGACGGAACGGGAAGCCGCCGAATTTGACGGCATATCCTATCTCGCGGGGCGATGGTGCGCGAAAGAGGCGCTTTCCAAAGCTCTCGGAACGGGAATCGGTTCAAAGTGCGCATTTGAGGAGATTCAGGTTTTGCGCGACAAAGAAAGCGGGCGTCCCGTCATGACCCTTTCCGGCAGTGCGAAGCGGACAGCGGACGCCCTCGGCGTAAAACGGATTCATCTTTCGATCAGTCACGAAAAGCTTCATGCCGTTGCAACGGTGGTTCTGGAAGGGGAATGAGTTGCCTGTCCCCGCTTCCGGAGAATCGAACGTCCTGCAACAAATATTTTTCCGCAGCAAGCGCCGGTGTGAGCCCGTTTTGAAAAATCATAGCCGTAGTTGTCCGGTTTGTCGGTTATCAAACCGGACAACTACTGGTAAGTTAACATGAAATGTAAAAAAATCAAGCGGTTTTCCATGCGATTTCAATTTCTTGCAGAAATCATTGCATTTTCGCGGAAATGCTGTATCTTTCGGTATCAGGTCAGTGAGAACAGAAGGAGTCGCCGTTGAGTGCCACATTACAGGAGGTCGCGCTTGCCGCAGGAGTGTCTGCGCAGACCGTTTCGAGAGTAATTAACAATCAGCCGCATGTGAGCGGGAAAGCGCGGAGGAAAGTGCTTGAGGCAATCCGGCTGCTCGGTTATACTCCGTCGGAGTCCGCGCGGATTCTGCGTTCCGGCGGGAGAATGAAGCTTGGCAACGGCATGATGCGGCTCGGCCATATTGTTCCCCCGCTCGGAAAGGATTACTGGCATTTCGAACGTGAGCGTCTCCAGTTGACGGAGGCGTTTATCCGGGGCGGCATGATCCAGACCTTCTGCCTGACGAGCGATGTCCTTTTGAAGGATGAACATCTGTTTCATTATATGATTGATCCGGCAAAGGTCGATGCCTTGTTCATTACGATGTGCAGTGATGAACTGCGGGAGGCTCTGGACCGCCGTCTGCCGCAGGGATTCCCGATTGTGACATTCAACCGCGAAAACTGGCACGGACAGGTTTATATCGACTTCGAGAGTCAGATGGGGAAGGCGCTGGAGTATCTTTATGAGCTGGGGCATCGCCGGATCGGTTTTCTGGGCGTGACTTCTCCCTGGAATGGAAAGTATGAATGCCGTTACCGGTGTTATCTTGACTTTATGAAAAAGCGCGGGTTGGATATTGCTGCCGGCTGGGCTCCGTCCGGCGGGGATTTTCATGACTCCTTGTCCGGCGCACATCTTGCGGAAAAGCTTCTTGCCTCGGAATGCCGTCCGACGGCGCTTGTCGCCGCGTCAAGTTCGATTGCGATTTCCGGCGCGAGTTTCCTTCTGAATCACGGAATCAGGATTCCGGAGGATCTTTCCCTGATCGCGATCGGTTCGAATATGCTGAACCGTCTTTTCGTGCCCTCCATCACCTGCTTCGATATTGATTATTCGCTGGTCGGAAACGAGATCGTGAGACTGCTGAAAGAACAGCGTGAAAATCCCGCCTTTCCGCCGATCACCGTGAAAATCCCGAATCGGCTCCTGATACTGAAGTCCACGATGGAAAATCGGGCTGTCAGGTGATCCGCAAGGCGTTATGATCGGAAAACGTACTATTATTTTTGGATTTTTTATCGGAATCTTCCGTTCAGGGTATTGACAAATCAAGATTTTTCCTTATAATTAAGTATATGAAAATTTAATATTAAAAAATCATATATGGAAAAACGATGGCGGGAATGCTGAAAATCATATCGGAACGGGCAGGAGTTTCACAGGCTGCGGTGTCGCAGATTCTGAACCGGCGCCCCAACGATTACAGCTCGGAGGAGACGAAGGAACGTGTGTTCTCGATTGCCCGTGAACTTGGATACAAGCAGAAGTTCGGACATAAGCTTCTGCGCGGAGAAAAGACAAAGACCGTGGCGATTGTCCTTTCCATGCAGCGCCTGATCCTGGAGGAACAGAACCAGCGTCTTGTCCTGCTGCTTCTGGACAAATTCGAGAGAGCCGGATATGTGACATATCTTCAGACGATTGCCGGGAATGAGGAAGAAAATCTGAAAATGGTCCGGGAGCTGATCCTGCGCGGAACCGATCATTTTGTCTGGATCGGGAACCCGAGCGGTTTCAGGGCTATTGAGGAGGAGATTGTATCGAACGGGCGCAGCGTCATCGGTTTTGCTTCAGGTTTTCAACGGAACCTCCAGAATGACAGTCTTTACTCGATTGATGTCACATTGCGTAAGTTTCTGCAGGAGGGGCGTTCCAACTTCAGGCTGCTGCTGGGCACTCCGAATCAGGTGGAACGGGTTCAGGTCGTCTGTGCTCTTTTTCCCGGCCTGTCCTATGAGGAAGTACTGCGGCGGTATATTGTTTTTCTGAATTTCAACGGAGAAGTGGACAGCATTGACGAGCTGACCGCGATGGGATATGAGAAGACGCGCGAGATCATGACCGCCGATCCGTCGGTTTCCGCCCTGATGTATCTTTCGGACTATTTCATGCTGGGCGGCATCCGCTATCTGCACCGGAACCATTATGCCATCGGAAAGGACATCGTGCTTTGCGGTCATAATCATATCCATGCCGTGCGGAACCATGTTTTCCCGCTCTCCACGTGGGAGATCGATATGGAGACGATTTCCTCCATTCTTTTCCGGGAATGTGCGGGGAGCGGCGGAATGCAGAAGCGGATTCCTTCAAAATACATTACAATCAAAGGAGCGGAATGAAATGAAAAAGTATTGGTTATGGTCGGCGCGGCGCGGAAGTGAAAATGGGGGAGCGGTTGATGATCCGCCGGTCTCTGTCTTTCTTTCCGCGAGAGAGGGAAAAAGGGATTTTACCCTGATAGAGCTCCTCGTCGTGATTGCAATCATCGCGATTCTGGCGGCAATGCTGATGCCGGCTTTGAGCAAGGCGAAGGCAATGGCGCAGAGCGCCAGTTGCAGCAGCAATCTGAAGCAGTTTGGCACGGCTCTTATGGGATATCAGGTCGATTATAATGACTATAACTGTTATGCTCATTACGAAAGGAATAAATATTATGCGAGTTGGTTTACTTTGCTGGCGCCTTACTGTGGAATGAAGAACGTGCCGCGGGATGACGGCAGAACGGACAAGTGGAGTGTCAAACTTTGGCAATGTCCTTCGCAGAATCTTTCTCAAAGCAGGCATTACTGGGGATACTATTATTCTTATTGGGCTAATGCAACCAGCAGGAACGGGCAATACAGCGGTTCCACTATTTTCGGCATGATGACGGCGGGCGCAACATACGAAACACTGAAGATCTCCCATCTCAAATCCCCGAGCAGGGTAATCGGGCTTCTGGACTGCAATAAGAGTTCGGCAGGGGCGCGCACTCCGTATTTCAATTACTGGTACAGTACATCATATTCGAACAAACTCGACTATGAGAATGCGGGTTTTTCGCTCCGCCACTCCAATAAGGCAAATGCCATGTTCATGGATGGGCACGCCGCTTCTCACAGTGCGACTTTTCCCGCTACTTTCAATAACGAATGGTGGGGAGCCCGTTTGATAAAATAACGTGACAGAGTGAAATCAATTTCAGGAGAATAAATCATGAAAATCAAGTTACTGTTGCTGTTCTGTGCCGGAACCCTCTCGGTTATGGGGGAGTCGCTTGTCAGGAAATTCGACTTCGACCGCAATACGGAAGCGTGGTATGCGCCGCCTTACTGGAGCGGAAAACTGACTCACAGCAGGGAGGCGAAATCGGGGGGCGGTTCCGCAAAACTGACTGCGGCGCCGAAAAAAGATCAGACTTACGGGCGGATGGTGTCTCAGAATCTGACAAAGCTTGCTCTCGCAGGCAGGAAATTCAAAATCACTTTTTATGCCGGAGGGAAAGGCGAATTGTTTGCCGGAATGCTTGCCGCCACCGTCAATTCCCGCGGGAAGAACGATTATAAACTCATGTTGTCCGAAACGCCGCTGGCATTGACCCCGGAATGGCGGAAAGGCGAGGCTGTTTTTGATTTCAGCGAGATTGCGCCCGTCACGCTTTCCATGATCTTTGAACTGAAAGGAGAGGGGGAGGCTCTGATCGATGAAGTGCGCCTGTTCGATCTTGCCGATTCCTCCGTCGGGATGCGCCCTGCCACGCCTCACCTGGTAATCAGCGAAAAAGACTCTGTTCCCCCGATTTGTTTCAATACTGCGAAGCCGGATACGGAGGCATCGGTCATGGTTTTCAATCGCAGCCGGAAAATGGTGCGTTATCCGGTGAAAAGCGATGCTTCGGGGAATATTGTCTGGCAGGGAGCGAACATCGGCGCCGGGCTCAATCATGTGACTGCCGCGATGAACGGGGCGACGTGCGACATTCCTGTCAGCGTGCTTCCCCCTGCCGAATTTGCCGCTTTTGACGAGCTTGCGCGGAAGATCAAAACGGCGGACAAGGTGAACATTCTTTGGCTGGGTGATTCTCTTTGCGATTTCGACCGCTCGTTCAATGCCGTGGACAAACTTTCTTTCTGGCTCAACAAGTACAATCCCGGCAAATTCCATATCGAAAACCGTGCCGTCCGCGGCGATTACATCCTGCGCGTCGAAGAACGGATGCTCGGCAGAAAATGTTTTGCTCCCGCCGCTTATGACAATCTCTGGAACAAGCCATACGATTTTATTGTCATTCAGCTCGGCAACAATGACTGTGCCGCCACGACCAACAACAGGTTTGCTTCTCCGGTGGTGGCGACCGAAAAGGTCGTTCCCGCTTATGAACGGTTGCTGAAACTGATCCGTAAACACTCATCCGCGAAACTCATCGTCACCTCCGCCACTTATCCGGATGTGCCGCTGATGACGCGCAACGGGGAACGTGCGCTGGGCAAATACTTTTTCGCCCGCTTCGGCATGGAACAGTTTGTCGTTCCGTTCAATACGGCGGTAAAGGAGTTCGCCGCAAAGAACGGCGCGGAGTTCGTCGATCTCCATACGCCGATGAAGGAGGGATATGCCGGAGAGAATTATGTCGACGGAATTCATCTGAGTGAAACGGGACATACCCTGATGAGCAGGATTCTCCTGACTCATTTTGCCAACCGGAAATAAGGAGTTGCTGTGATGTTGAAATATCTGTTGTGTTCTTTGGTTTTTGCCGCCGCTGTGGATGTGTCTGCCGCAGGGGACGCATGGAGCAGCGCCAATCCGGAACGTTTTGCCGGAAATACGTTTGACAAGGCGCTCTGGCATGAAAATTTTTCCGGAACGGAACTGCCCTTTGCCGTGGAATACCGTGACGGCGCAAAGGGTAAAGTGGAGCTGACCGACGGAGGACGTTCCGGCGGCAGGGCTCTGCGAACCGTGAAAAGCAACGATGAGGGCTACATTGTCATCCGCTTCAAAAAGAGCATTCCCGTGAAAAAGGGAGACCGTCTTCAACTGAATGCTTTCTATCAGGGAAAGCGGAGTCTGCCGCAATACTCGCTGGCGATGCTCCGTCTGCAACTTCCCGGACAGAAAGATTTCAAACTTTACAGCTTTTATCCGGGGATCAACGGCGGGGAACGCCTGCAGGAGGTGGTCAACACTCCGCCGGGAACCTGGGAGCGCAAGTTCTCCCAGCGGCAGGCGCAGGAGGGAATGACGGTTTTCGAGCCGGTGCTGGTGCTTGCCGGCGCCGCATCCGAAATCATCTGGGATGATTTCTATGTCGAGGACGACAATATTTCCGCGCAGAATTGGGATCTGAGCCTTAACAGGCGCCCTCCGGCTGACCGCAGCGGCGATATGATTTCTGAGGAGGAGCTGAACCGGAAACTCGCTTCCGATATCGAGCATACAGGGAAAGTGGTCCGGATCGACGGTAAAAGCCGTCTGCTGATCGACGGCAAGGTCACAGTTCCGGTCATCAACGGACCTTATGGGAAGTATGTGGTCGGCAAGACCTATTCCAATGCGCGCGATTTCGGCGCGGCGGGCATTCACCTGACCAAGGTGGCGCTCCGGCTGGGGCAGGGCAAGCCGGAACAGACTTATCCCGGCTGCTGGACCGGCAGAGATCAACTGGATGTCTCCGGCGCCGTGGACACGATTCGCCGTAACCTCCGCCTGAATCCGGATGCGAAAATCATTCTTTCGATCATGCTGCATCCCTACTGGCAGTTTACGAAGGAGTTCCCGGAGGAGGCGTGGATCGGAGAAAACGGATATCCCGTCTACGGCTCCGGCGTTCATCTTGTCGAGAGTCCCAAACCGAAGCCGACGAAGGATACGCAGTATGTCTGGCCCTCCTACCAGTCGGAGATTTTGAACGGTCTCTATAAGGAGCAGATCGGGAAAATCGTTGCGGAACTGAAACGCACCGGCCTTTCCAAAGCCGTGGTGGGGATTCACATCGGCGGCGGGCACGACAATCAGATGACCGTGACCCATCTGGATTACAGCATGCCTGCATTGAGGGCTTTCCGGAAATACCTCAAGGAACAGTACCGGACCGTTGAAGCGCTGCGTGCGGCATGGCGGAATGACAAGGTCACGTTTGAGACCGCCCAGGCGCCGAAATTCAACAGCAGTCATGATTGCCTGAATCCTGAAACGGAACGGGACTGCATCGATTTCTACCGGTTCAGCAAGTTTGCCGCATGGCGTGCCGCCGGTGAAATTGCCGATTACACGAAAAAGCTTTTCGGCAAGGAGGTCTTCACCATGCGCTGGTGCATGGGGCCCTATGACGGTTCCATGGCTTCCACGCTGGATTTCGACGATTTCCTGCGGGTGCAGAAATTCGATGCACTGGTTGCCCAGGCAGCTTACAATCGCCGTCCTCCGGCTTCGGCGTGCAGCCCGCGCATTCCGATCGACTCCTTCCACAGACACGGCAAGCTTTATGTCAATGAATTTGATATCCGCACATGGAATGCCGCGCCTTCCTGGGAAAAGGAGATCATGAGCATTACATGGGGACTGATCCTTGACCTGCCCATGTGGCAGGCGTCCAACCGGAAGCTGGCGGGCTCCATGTTCGCCCATGACATGGGGCACTGGTATCTGGATATGGCGCCGGGATGGTTCGATCATCCCGGCATCATGGCGGACATCAGAGAGGCGACGGCAGCCGGAAACCTGCTGGTGAACCGGAAGCCTTCGCACTGGAAGCCGGACACCGCATTTGTCGTGGACGGCGACGGGATGTTTCTGCGCAACGTTCCCTCTCCGAAATGGATGTTCGATGTCTCCGCGCTTATCGGTTATCAGATCAATCTGCTGGGGCTGTCCGGCGTGCCGTATGCCTATTACACGCTCAATGACCTGCTGGAAGATCCCGAACTGGCGCAGTCTTTCAAAGTGATCGTGTTTGCCGGAATGTTCCATATCGACGAACCGCGCCTGAAACTGCTGGAGTCCCTCAAAAACGGCGGCAGGACGCTGGTATTCCTGTCCGGCACGGGACGGCTGGGCGGTGCCGACAGGGGAAGCGGAATCCGCGTCAAGGCGGAAAAACGGCGGGACAATCATTTCGTCAAAGCGGAAAATGGAGTGAAAGAGAACATGCTTTCCTATTGGATGATCCGCAAGAGCGTGTCGCTGAACGGCAAACCGCAATGGTATGACTACATGCCAGTCGTCTACGCTCTGCCTGAACCGGGAGACCGGATTCTTGCACGGTTTGCCGTCAACGGACAGCCCGCGGTGCTGGAACGCCGGAATCCGGGATGGAAAGCGGTTTACATCGGGGAAGCAGGCGGGCTGACGCCGGAATACTTCAACAGGATTGTCCGGGAAGCGGGAGCCTACCGCCTGGCGGACAGCGGTTTCCAGTGCGAAACCAACGGCAATTTCATGTCGGTGCACTGCATGCGCGGCGGCAGAACCGTTTTCGCCATGCCGTACAAGGCGGATGTGGTCAATCTGTTCAACGGCAGGAAATATTCCGGAGTCACGGAGATTCCGGTGGATGCCGAGGCCGGTTCCACTTACTGGTTTTCGCTGACTCCTGCGAAATAAGGGCGGCTGTCACCCGTTCTTGATGAACACCGCGACGTATTCGAGATTTCCCTTCGGACCTTTCAGCGGGGAGTCGGATACGTCGCGGAGCGTCCATTGCAGATTCTCTTTTACGAATGTACAAACTTTATCCAGCGCCGCCTGCCGGACCGCGGGATCGGTGATGACGCCGCCGGGAGGAACGTCATGCTTCGGTGCCTCGAACTGCGGTTTTACCAGAATGAAAGCCGTGGCGCCCGGCTTCATGACGCTGTCCGCCGCGCACAGGATTTTCGTCGCGGAGATGAACGAAACGTCCATGCTGAGGATATCCACGGGTTCCGGAATTTCCGCCGGTGAAAGGGTGCGCGCGTTGACGCCCTCCAGGCAGATCACGCGCGGATCGGAACGCAGTTTCCAGTGGAGGAGCCCTCTGCCGACATCGACCGCGTAAACTTTTTCCGCGCCGTGCGAAAGCATCAGATCCGTGAAGCCGCCGGTGGACGCCCCGATGTCCGCCGCTGTTTTTCCTGCAAGATCGGGCGCGAATTTTTCAAGCGCATCCTTGAGCTTGCGGGCGCCGCGGCTGACGAATTCATTGCCGCTGTCGACGGTCAGGACGGTGTCCGCGGGGAATTCCTGCGAGGGTTTCATGACAAGCGCGTCTTTGCCGCTCCTGACCTTGCCCGCCATAATCAGCAGTGCGGCATCCTGGCGGCTTTCGCAGTGACCGTGTTCGTATAAAAGTTCGTCTGCACGCTTTTTTTTCATAAAAACTCTCGTATTTTCCTCATTATAATGCTTAAAACAGATTGAAAAATTCACGAAATGCAATAAAGTTAAGCGTAATTGTAATAATTTCAAACGGAGCAAGATCAGTTTCATGAAAATTCCTGTGATTATTTTGGTGCTTCTGGGTTTTGCGGCTTTGATTCTGATTGCCGTCTGCATCTGCCAGAGAGCCAGAATCTACCTCCTGCGCCGCCGTCTCAAGACCGCGATGCACAACAGCGTTGAGATCAGCAATTTCCTGGCGCTGTTTTCCCGCAACCTGAAAACCAAGGCGGAATTCGACAACTGGATGAACGTGACCGCACGTTATGTGGCGGAACTTGTGGATGCGCAGAGCGTCTGCATTTTCGGGCGCGACGGGGATCTCCTGCGCGCCGCAGGGGTGTCGGGACCCTTTCCCCTGCTGCACAAGACTTCCAATTATGTCATGACGAAACCGAAGTATATTCTGGAACAGCTCCGGCGCGAACGGCTCAGGATCGGCGACGGCATTCTGGGAGGCGTGGCGCAGACGAATCAGGAAATCGTGATCGAGGATGCGATGAACGACGAACGGGTGGGCATGATCGATCCGATTGTCCCGATTGACTGTCTGATGGCGGTGCCTCTCTCCAATGAAGGGGTGGTGACCGGCGTCATGTGCGCCGTCAACAGCGGGGAGCACGGGAGCACTTCGTTTACTTCGGAACAGTTGTCGCAGTTCAAATTCATCGCGACGCAGGTTGTTCTGGCGCAGAATATCCTTGCCGCCTATGCGAATCTGAGCGAACAGCAGCGCATCAATCAGGAGCTGGAGTTCGCGCGCAATATGCAGCGTTCGCTTCTGCCTGAAAGCTTTCCCGTATGGGGCAGTTTTTCCGTGCAGGCGTTTACGCGGGCGTCGAAAGAGGTCAGCGGCGATTTTTATGATTTCGTCCAGATCGACGACGATCGGCTCCTGGTCGTGATCGGAGACGCCTGCGGCAAGGGGATTCCCGCCTGTATGATCATGTTCATGACGCGCAGTTTCATCCGTTCCAACATCGACCGCTTCACGTCCCTGAAAGATCTCCTGCTGGAGCTGAATGACAATCTTTACCGCGATACCGGCGATGAACGCTACATCACTCTGGGGTGCTGTCTTCTGAACAAACGCGACATGACGCTGGAATATGCGCGGGGGGGGCATACGGAGCTGCTGGTTTACGTGCGGGAGCATATCCGTGTGATTTATCCGGACGGCTCCGCACTGGGGATTCTGCCGAGCGAGCTTTCCGATTTCGACTGCTTCAACATGGAATTTACGCCCACGATGTCGGTACTGATGTTTACGGACGGGATCAATGAGGCGACGTCGCCGAGGACCAACGAGTATTTCGGCGTGAAGCGCCTGACCGACCTTTACAAGGAATCGTGTCTTCGCGGGGATTCTCCCGAAGACCTGATTTACAATGTGATCAATACGGTTGACACTTTTGCCGAGACGCCGAACGGGGAAGGGCAGGAGGATGACCAGACGATGGTCATTATCCGACATATTTGATTAAGGAGGAACCAGTGAAAAAGAAACTTTGCATTGTATCGGCGTGTGCCGTGGCTCTGCTCCTGTTTGCCTCGTGCAAATCGGACGACGATCCGTTCGCGGATATCTCGACGGCGAAAAAGGACCGTCCGAAAGAGGAGAAGCAGAAAAAAGGCGGTTCCCTGCTGGATCAGCTTGATTTCAGCGGCAGTGAACGGGCAAAGCGCAAGGCGAAACTCCGCGATGTGTCGCGCCCGTTGAATGAAGACAGCAAGGAGGGACGGGTTTTTCCGTGGCGCGGCAGCGATACGCGGCGCAGCGAGACATTGCACGACAGTATGCGGAGCAACGACGGCGGCCCCGTTTATTATGACTGGTAATTTTAAGGGAAAGGCGGAAATATGAAGTATATTGTGACTGGTGCGGCGGGATTGATCGGAAGCGCTCTGATCTGGAAACTGAACCGGATGGGCATTGACGACATTCTGGCGGTGGATCATCTCGGAACCTCCGAAAAATGGAAGAATCTCCGTGCCCTCAGCTATGCCGACTATATGGAGAAGGATGTCTTTTACGAACGTCTTCTGGCGGGAGCCCTGCCGCGTGATGTGGAGTGTATTCTGCACATGGGAGCCTGTTCCTCCACCACGGAAAAAGATGCGACTTATCTGATCGGCAATAACTTTGAATACACCAAGACGCTGGCTCTGTACTCCGTTTCGCATAACGTGCGCTTCCTTTATGCTTCGAGCGCGGCGACTTACGGCGACGGCGAACACGGTTATGTGGATGATGAGGAGCATATCGAGGAACTGCGCCCGATGAATATGTACGGTTATTCCAAACAGATGTTCGACCTGTGGGCGAGGCGTCAGGGGCTTCTTTCCAAGATTACGGGCGTGAAATATACGAATGTGTTCGGCCCGAACGAGCTCCACAAGGCGGAAATGCGCAGTGTGGTCTGCCGTGCCTACGAGCAGATTCGCGATACCGGAAAGGTCGGACTTTTCAAGTCATACCGGAGCGAATATGCCGACGGCGAACAGAAACGCGATTTCATCTATGTGAAAGACGCGGTGAAAATGGTGATGTTCCTCCTTGAAAACCGTTGCCACGGCATCTACAACATCGGCAGCGGCCGCGCCGAGACATGGAACTCGCTTGCGGCGGCGGTCTTCAAGGCGCTGGACAAGCCTGTGAATATCGAATACATTGAAATGCCGGAGCATCTGCGCGGAAAATATCAGTATTACACCTGCGCGGACATTGCGAAAATCCGCAATGCAGGTTATACGGATATCGTCACGCCGCTGGAAGACACGGTTGCCGACTATATCAGGAATTATATCTCGCAGGGCAGGTTCCTCGGAGATGAGTGAGGCGGACAATATCGAAATCCGGCAAAAACTTTTTTCTCCGAAAGGAATATGGCTATGGTCCTTGCTGCTGTCCCCGCTTTTCGGAGAATGGTGCATTTACCGTAACTATGTGGCACTCGGACTGAAGCGTCGTTATTTCAGCCTCTTTTGCTTATGCCTGATGGCATTTTTTTATGTTTATTCTATACTTTTTCTTTTCGAGGCATTCCTGAGTCTGAACTCTTTGCTGTTATTTCTTGCCTGGACTTTCGGAGAATTCATTTTCCATAAATGGATGCTTGAAAGAAAATATCCCGGCTATGAGAAACGACGCTGGGATTTTGCGGTTCTTAGTGCTGTTTTCATTCTGTTGTCAGGATTAATTCTTCTCGGCTTTCTATCTGTCTGTTTTGAATGTTTTTCTGCGAAGGACGGGGAAGAAACCGCAGTAGAAGAATTTATTCCGGAACAAAATTAGTTTCTCGGCTTTTTTCTTTTGTCCAGAAGTTTCTGGCAGACCATGTAGAAGATCGGGCTCAGGAAAAGAATCGTGATGACGGCGATGCTCATGCCGCCGACCACGGAACAGCCGATCGAACGCTGGCTTCCCGCGCCGGGGCCTGTCGCGCAGGCGAGAGGGAGTGTGCCGAATATGAATGCCAGCGAAGTCATCAGAATGGCGCGGAAACGGAGCTTTGCGGCACTCAGTGCGGCATCTTCCGCATTTCTGTTTTCGCTGTGCTGCTGTTTGGCGAAGTCTACGATGAGGATTGCGGTCTTGCATGCCATCGCAAAAAGCAGGATCAGCCCGATCTGGGTGTAAATGTTGTTGCTGATGCCTGCCAGATGCAGGAGCCCGAGCGCCCCCGGCATGACCAGCGGGATTACCATGATGACCGAGAGCGGCAGAAGCCAGCTTCCGTAAAGCGCCGTGAGAAACAGGAAGATGAACAGGATCGCGAGCCCGAAAACGACTGGCGCCTGATTGCCCGCCTGCTGTTCCTGATAGGACATTTCGCTCCACTCATACTGCATGGTCGGCGGGAGTACCTTTGCGGCGATTGCCTCCATGACCTCCATTGCCTGTTTTGAGCTGAGCCCCGGTGCCGGTGCACCCTGAATCTGCGCGGCAAGACGCATGTTGTAGCGTCCGAGAGTCTCAGGCCCGACCCTGCTGCGTATTTTGACGAGAGAGGGCAGCGGGACCATTTCCCCCTGACGGTTCGCCACATAAAGGCGCTTGATCTTTTCGACGGTGTCGCGCGCCTGTTCCGCGGATTGCACTTCCGTTTTGTAGACTTGCCCGAAACGGTTGAAATCGTTGATGTAAAGGAATCCGAGCGAACCTTCCAGCATCGTGTAAAGGCCGTTCAGGTTCACTCCGAGCTGAAGCGCCTTTTCACGGTCGATTTCGAGGTAGACGCTTGAAGTCGCCGCATTCCAGGAGCAGAATACATTCCGGAGCAGCGGATTCATGAATCCCGCCCCGACCATGATATCCGTGTACCGTCGGAGTTCTTCCACATTGGTTCCGCTCAGATCTTCAAGGACGAAATTGAAGCCGCCCGCCATGCCGATTCCGGGAATGGGCGGCGGTTCGAAAAGCATGAAAAACGCTTCGGGGAGAACCATCAGCCTGCGCCGGGCATTCTCCGTTATCTTTTCTATCGGAAGACCTTTTTTCAAACGTGAACTCCAGTCGTCGAGCACCACGAGCATGAATGCGTTGTTGGCGGCGGGATTCATGTTCAGGACATTGAATCCGGAGGCATACATCACTGTCTTCACGCCGGGGATTCCGTTCAGGATATCCGTTGCTTTTCCGGCAACCTGGTCGGTCAGGGCGTGGGAGGTGTTGGACGGTAGCTGCACATTGGCGAAGAACACCCCCTGGTCCTCCGGCGGAATGAAGCCTGCCGGCATGATGAGGTAGAGTCCGATGAACAGAAGCGACAAGAACGCATAGGCCGTCAGGATGACTGCCGGAAAACGGACGGCTTTTGCGATGGTTGCGTTGTAGAAATTTCCGAATTTCGCAAAGCCGCTGTTGAACCGGCGGAAAAGGAAGAAGTTCCCGGCTGTTTCATCGGGCTTGAGCAGGATTGCCGCAAGCGAAGGGCTGAGCGTCAGCGCATTGATTGCGGAAAGAAGGACCGCAACGCTGATCGTGACACCGAACTGGCGGTAAAGTTCTCCCGTGATTCCGCCGAGAAAACAGATCGGGACGAACATGGCGAGCAGGACGGCGGTTGTCGCCATGATCGCGCCGGAAATCTGGCGCATGGACTTTTCCGCCGCCTCCCGCGGCGAGAGTTTTTCCTCTTTCATGAGGCGGCTTACGTTTTCGATTACGATGATTGCATCGTCCACCACAATCCCGATTGCCAGAATGAGCCCGAACAATGTCACGAGATTGATGGAGAATCCGAGCAGTTTCATGGCTGCGAATGTGCCTACGATACTGACCGGAATCGCAAGGACCGGCACCAGCGCCATGCGCCATGACTGAAGGAAAAGATAGACGACTCCGGCAACCAGCAGAATCGCAATGACCAGCGTCTGCACGACGTCCCGGATACTCATCCGGATGAAGTTCGTGGAATCGTATTTGACTTCACACGCCATGCCCGGTGGAAATTGTCTGGCAAGCCTGTCGAGCGTGGCGCGGCAGGCTTTGGATATTTCGATTCCGTTTGCGCTGCTCCGCTGATAGACGAGGATCATGATGGACGGGCGGTTGTTCAGCGTGCTGCTGACATCATAAGTTTCCGCCCCCATTTCAATCTTTGCCACATCCTTGAGCCTGACCTGCGCGCCGTCCTCCGTGACCCGGATCATGATATTGCCGAATTCCTCCGGCGACGTGAGCCTGCCGAGTGTCTGAACCGTATAATGGAACTTTTCGCTTCTCGGCACGGGAGCCGCACCGAGCGCTCCCGCCGAAACCTGCATATTCTGGCTTTTGACTGCGTCGATCACATCCGCGACCGAGAGATTCAGAGAGGCGAGTTTCTCATTGTTCAGCCAGAAACGCATCGCGTAATTGCTGCCGCCGAACAGCTTGACCTCCGAAGTGCCGGGAATGCGTTTGAGTTCGTTGACGATATTGATTGCGGCGTAATTGCTCAGAAACAGCGAATCGTAACTGCCGTCCGGCGAATCAAGCGTGATTGCCAGCAGGATATTGCCGGACTGCTCCTGCACGATGACGCCTTCGCGCTGAACCGCTTCGGGAAGCTGTGAAAGCGCCCAGTTGACGCGGCTCTGTGTGTTCTGGGTGTTCTTCTGACCGTCCGTTCCGACTGCGAATGTGACCGTGATGTTCGCCGAACCGGAGTTGCTCGCATTGGAGCTCATATAGATCATGTCTTCCACGCCGTTGACCTGTTCCTCGATCGGCTCGATCACCGTTTGCAGAAGTGTCTGTGCGTCGGCTCCGGGGTAGCTTGCCGTGATCGAAACCTGCGGAGGCGTCACATTCGGATACTGGGAGACGGGAAGCATGAAGATCGCAATCGCGCCGCAGAGTGTGATTACGATTGCGATCACCATGGAAAGGTAGGGATGTTCTATGAAGAAATTTCCGTTCATGGGATCGCCTCCACTCTGGTTCCCTGTCTCAACAGCGGACTGCCCGAAATGATGGTCTTTTCTCCCGCGGCGAGCCCTTCCGTGACGATCGTCTGTTTTTCATTGGCGTCTGCGCCGGTCCTGATGCGTTTGAGTTCCGCCCTGCCGTCTTTCCCGACGACATAAACAAAATGCCCGGTCTGATCCTGGCGGATGGAAAGTTTGTCCGCCAGGATGACCTTGACCGGCTTTTTCCGGGTGAGGCGTACCCGGACGAACTGTCCGGGCATGAGACGGTGTTCCCTGTTCGGAAAGAGCGCCTGCACCTGGAGTGTGGCGGTCTGGCGGTTGATCGTGTTGTTCCAGAACGTGATCTTTCCTTCGTGCGGGTAGACGGAGCCGTCCTCCTCCAGAAGCGTGACCCTGAGGCCGGGAGCCTTGCCGTCCTGAAGCCGGCTGCGCATTTCCGGCGTCAGATAACTGTCGCTGACATTGAATTCGATTCTCATGGAGTCAATATACATGAGCTGTGCAAGCGGCCTGCTCGGAGCGCTGATATAATTCCCGACGTCATAGGCGCTGAGCCCGATCCAGCCGTTGAACGGGGCGGTGATCTTTGTGTAGCTCAAATTCAGTTCCGCCTGGGCAAGCTGCGCCTCTCCGCCCAGAAGTTCTGCGTCGCCTTCCTGCTTCGAGGCGCGTGCGCTGTCGAATTTCTGCGGCGGCGCGACTTTTTCACGGTAAAGTTCGGAGACACGCATGAAATTGAGGCGTGCATTTTCCGCCCGCGCCTGTGCGATGCCGAGACTGGACCGGCTTTTTTTCAAGGCGATTTCATAGGGTTTCTGTTCGATCAGGTAGAGCAGGGTTCCCTGTTTGACATAAGACCCTTCGATGAAGTTGCGCTGTTCCAGAAAGCCGCTGACCCGCGCCACCAGATTGACGCTTTTCAACGGTTTCGCCTGTGCGATCATCTGGCTGGAAGGATAGTAAATTCCTTCTGTGACGGATGCGGTTTTCACCGGCAGAGTCAGGTCGGACAGATTCGATGCTTCCGGCTTTTTTTCACAGGCTGTGAGCAGGCACAATAAAAGAAACAGTGTGATGGTGCGCATATTCCATTCCCCCCCGAAAACGGATTTCAGCTTTTTGATTGTTTCTTTCACTATAACTCGCGGAAATCGATTTGTCCAGAGAAGTTTTGAAAAAAATCGGACGATGTTGGATGATTCCGACGGACCGGTCGGGTTCCGGAATTTTTTTCATATCGTCTCTTGACAAAGGTTTTGCGGCGTGGTATTCTAAAAAGAGAAAACAGCAAATCGGGGGGATTGCAGTTTTATGAATAAATTTATTGCAGCAGCATTGTTTCTTTTTGTGACGGCTCTGTCGTCCTGCGTATCGGATCATCCGCTTGTCAATGAGACTTCTTTCAATATGGCGGAACGTGACCCGGATGCCCGGCTTCTGAAAGAGATCAGAGAACTTACGCTTCGGGATTCCGTCAGGATCGCGCTTGCGAACAATCCGGGTTACCGTGAAGCGCACCAGGCGGTGATCAGCGCGAAAATGCGTTATTATCAGGCGCTCGGTGCGTATTCTCCGGTGATCAGTGCGTCTTTTGCCCTCGGCGATCAGCTCTATGACGGTTCCGGCGGTTCCACGGTGCCGGTCAGGGATCAGGTGTTCTATACTTATACGACCGTACAGGCAAACTGGATTCTGTTCGACGGCCTGAACCGTGAGTTCAACATGCTTTCCGCAAAGCGCGGGCACAGGATTCAGCAGGAACTGGATGAAAATGCGCGGCGCCTGCTGGTCCGCGCGGTCGCCTACGCCTACAACGATATTCTGCTTGCCCGCGACCAGATCCGGATTGCCGACGCCGATTTCACGTTTCAGACGAAAATGGCGCGCGAGGCGGAACTCAAATATCGTGCGGGGACGACTCCTCGCAGCGAGGTCCTGAACTTTCGGGGCAGGGCGAACAATGCGCGTGAAAACAGGGAATCCGCAAAATACCATTATGAGCTTGCCAGATATACTCTTGCGCTCCTGATGGGATATGTCAGAGGGGAGTTGCCGGCGGATATTACATTCCCGGAGATTCCCGAAGCGGTGAAACAGGAGATGCTGTCGGTCGATCTTTATCTTGATCTTGCCCTTACGAACCGTCCGGACCTGAAGGCGTATCGGGAGAAACTGAAGATTTCCGAGTATGAGCTCTACCGTGCCTACGGCAGTTTTCTTCCGGTGATATCGCTCTTCACCAATTACAGCTACAGCTCGAATTCAACTCAGAATGCGGGGAACAACCCGACCGGATTCGGCAACTTTTATGTGGAGGGCAATTCGTTCAACTATGGGCTCGCGGCGTCTCTGACCCTGTTCAACGGCGGCATCCGCTATAACCGTATCCGTGAGGCACGTTCGGAGCTGACCGCTTCCGAACTCGCCGGAGCCGAACTCTGGCTGAAAGTCGTGAACGATGTCCGCAGCGCCTATGCGAATTGCGAATACAGCCGGAGAATCATGGAAATCTGCCGCGAAAATCAGAAACTCATGGCGGAACAGCGCGAGCTTGTCATGAAAGAATATCTTGCCGGCGAGATTGAAGTGACGCGTCTCAATGAGGCGCAGACGAATCTTGTCCACAGCAATATGGCGCTTGCCGATGCCGTGATCAAACTCCACAAGGCGCATGAACAGCTTGCCGCGGCTGTCCATGCGAACGGAACGGCTGTCAGATAGATTCTACCGGATGATGAAATCGAGCCGGTCAATCATGAACCATCCCCAGAAATAATTCCGTTTTGCCGCGAAGTTGACGCCTCCGAGTCCGTCAACTTCCGTATCCTGCGTGATATTGCGGATCACGATGTCGTTTTCCCCTTTTCTGAGCAGCCCTGCGGGAATAGTGAATTCCTCCGCGGTCCATGCTCGTTTTCCCCACGGGACAATGCCGCGGTAAATATTTTTACCGTTTACCAGAAGCTCCATCAGCGCCTTTTCTTTTTTCTCGTTGTCGATGCCCCTGATGCGCAGCAGGACTTTGTCTCCGGGAGATTTTTCAAGTCTCAGAACCGCCTGTACGGTACCGAAACCGGAGGTCGGGCGGCGCAGGCATTTCGACAGTGCGACTTCCTGTCGGAACCAGTTGGAGCGTTGTTCCTGTCCTCCGAGGAGCCCCTTGACCGGAATGCGGCATCCGCCGGAAATTGCCTCCTGGCAGTTCGGAATCATTGCACCGAGCGCTTTTTCCGGATTTTCCATCAGGCGGACGACTGCGGGATCATCATACCACGGTTTCGTCTTACCGATCTTGTAGACGGCAGTGTTCCAGAACCATTGTTCAATTTGCGGTTTGACATAGGTGACACCCAGTTCTCTGGATGTCTTGCAGTATTCCGCGAGCCGCGCGGCGTAGGTTTTGAAGTTATGGATTGCAATTTTTCCCGTACCGCGGCAGTTGTCCGTAAGATCGCTCCAGAGCAACGGCAGTTTCTCTTTCAGGACATATCTCCGGTACATGGTCTGTCCGGCTTCTGCCTCTGCTTCATGAAGGTATTTCAGACATTCTGCCGCAAGTTCCGGTGTAACGAAACCTCTGCGTGCCATCTCGCAGTTCTGACTCCATTTCCGTTTTTCCGGTTCCGCATTAATCAGGTCGAAATACTTGCGCATCGCCGGTGCGGCGGGACCGTAATAGTGTTTCATGAAGCGGTGCACCATTGAGTCGATATCCGTTTCCGGGTCAATCAGCAGACGTGCCTGCACGTAAATGCTCAGATCGGCGAAACTGTGGCTTCCGAGGACGGTACCGTTGCCGAAAGTCGGGACAAAGAAACAGTGTTCCACGACCCGGTAACGATTGCGCGCATAACGCTTGCTGAATTCGCAATTTGCATGGAATGCGGGCCAGACATTCTGGATTTCCGCATAGTTGACCGGATAAGTGAATGCCGCCATCTGATCCGGAATCCGTTTTTCCCATGCGCTCATATATTCTTTTCCGGTTTTATTGTATTCATGACCGTAATAGATCTGGCTGCCCCAGACTTCCGGATGGTAGGGGCAGTATTCCACATAGACGTTTTTATGCGGCAGTACCTTGACCGGCGGCTCGTAAGTGTCAACATAGGAGAATGTCAGCAGTTTCTTTTCAGGAAAGACTCTGGAGGTTTTCTCCGCTACGCGGTTTGTCCATGCCAGCAGCCGATCCGTGGCGCTTCCCATTTTTTCGCACTCTTGGCAGCGACAGAATCTTCCAGCGCCGTCGCCCGGCTGAAACGGGTAATAAGTCGAGTAAGGGTCTGCTTTCATGACTTCGATCAGACGTTCCGCCAGCAGGCTGGTCAGTTCCGTATTGCTCATGCAGTATTGGACGACTGCGGCATTCGTATCGGGCGGCATGCGTTTGCCGTCCGCCTGAAGTGCGAAAAATTCCGGTTTTGTTTTTCCGAATTCCGCAATGGAAAGCAGGCTGGTCACGCTGTGGCATGCTCCTTCAAAAGAGTTGATGATACGATAATTTGCGAATTCCTCATGGGGAGAATATCCGCGCAGTTCCGGGCGCAGATAGCGCAGAGTGTCCTGAAGACGCATCGGCACCGCCGGATTTCTGGACTGTACAAATTCCTTTAACGCAAGAGTGTTTCCGTGAGGCTTTGTGAAAAGGTCGGTTGCCAGATAGGAAATGCCCATGCGTTCCAGCAGATCGACCACTCCGAGAAAGACTCCGCCGGGACGTTTTCCCGCTATTGCGAGTTTATTTCCGGTCAATTTCATGACATAGCCGCCCTCTTTGACGGAAGAAATTTCTTTTTTTGCCAGAAGTCCGCACTTCTCAGCCGCAGTTCCGATGAAGACAGCATTTGTTCTGTAATCCGATTCCGTTACGGCTTTCTTTACGGGGATGAGTTTTCCGCCAGTCCGGAACAGGGCGAACCGGAGCATTTGAGCCGCTTTCCGGTCATAATAGCTGTTTGCCGTATCGCCCGGCGCCCAGTAGATCGCCTCGCATTCTTTGCCGTTCAGATACAGTTTCCTGCCCGATTCTGAAACCGGCTCCACCTCTCTGACAACCAGGTCTTTCAGTGAGAATGCCGCATTTTCCCCGCTGCAGTAGAATGTCAGGGCGGCGCTCATGGCACGGGGGCTTTTGGGAATCCGTATTTTGAAGTCCTTCCATTTCGATGACGGCGGCAAGCTGCGGCTGACGCTTTTCGGTGTATATTTTTCCATGTGCCCGAATGTCATGGCGAAGGAGCATCTGCCGTCCGCCTTGTAAGCAAAGGAGACATCGAATGCTTCCGCCGTCGAATAAGCAATCGGAACCGGAAGCCCGGCTGAATTGCTTTTTTCCCCGGCTTTCATGACGAGGGTATGGTCAAGGATCTCGAATTTCTGTTTTTTGTGAGGCTGCCAGAGGGTCTTTGCATTGTAAAACGACACCAGCGGCCGGAAATAATCGGAGCGGATCAGATTGTCCTCGTTGTAAACGGCAAGAGGATTGCCGGAATATGCCGTTCCGCAGAACATCAGCAACAGAAGATATGCTGTTTTCATGTGTGGAGTCTCCTCAGAGTTTTTCAAACTCAATGGAATAATCCCATTCGAGTTTTTCGCCTTTTTTCAGAATGAACGAACGTCTGTCCGGATTTGCACGGTGATACGCACCGTAAATTTCAATGCCGCTGCCGCCGTAATGAACGACGCGGATTACTGCATTTTTTCCTGCGCGGAATGTGATGATGTCTTTTCCCCCGGCAATTCTGACGGATTGATAATTGCCTTTGACCGGCCATTTTGTTTTATCGAATTTTTCTTTCGGTTCGACCATCGCCATGTCGGATGTGCCGTCTGCCTTGCTTCCTTCCATGGTGGCGTTCTCGATGTCTTTTACCGGAACGGCATTGTGTACCTCGAAAAGAATATTGCGGAAACGGTTGAACTGAATGTCACGGTCCGCGGTGACAGTGACAGCGAACTGAATGGCTTGTGGTTTCAGCGTAATGGTTTCCTCCATTACAGCCCATATTTCGTCTTTTCTGTCTTTGGGTGCCATTTGCCGCCTGTTTTTCAAAACCAGTTCATCATCCTTTCGCGTTGTCGTGTATTCCAGATTCGGCAGGGTGGCGATGCGGATATGGTTTTTTCCGTCTTTGATTCCATCCGCAAGGATCAGGTATCCTCCGCCGAGTTTTTTTCCATTGAATCTCAGATCGAAGACTCCGCTGGTTTTCCAGTAATAGGGTTCTGACAGCTTTGCCTGATAGAGAGGCGTCTCAAACGTTTTCTCCGGAACATTCTTCTCCTGTGCGGAGAGTCCGAGCACACATGCGGCGGCAAGCAGGGAAAAACAATACTGATACATGATTTCCATTCCTTTCATTTGTTGATTATGTGAAAATCAGAATGAGCTCATTCCGTCGGGAGCCCACCATTGCCTGGCTTTTGCATTGCCCATGGAGTAGCCGAATGGGATTTCGGAGTTTTTCACCGAACCGGCATGTCCGTCCGTAAAAAGAATATTCCGGGAACCGTTGTGGAACGGAGGGCGTGCCATCTGACCGGATGATGCACCGTAGGAGTCGCCTGCGCCGTTTTCCGAGTAGGCATAGCATGTGACGTAGGAATCATAGAGTTCTATAAACTGGATGACCGTTGAAACATTTTTCAGGCTGCTGCGTTTGAAATACCGTCTGGTGCTTCCATCGGACATCAGATAATAGGACGCGGCTTTATTCGCCGCGTAGGATGTGGAGAGCCAGCAGGGGTATGGGACGTTCCTTTTTTTCCATGCCGCCGTATTTTCTTTGGTTGCATTCGGGCAGAGCAGGGCGGATTTTGCCTTGCCGATATCATACCAGATGTTTTCGCCTTCCGGCCCCGGCAGGAATTTGCCTTCATAAAGCAGTTTCTGCCACCACGGCTCCTTTTGCCCCATGACAAAATACTCATTGTTGGCATCTGAATACATCTGCGATGCAAGGCCGAGCTGCTTTTCCTGCGAGAGACAGGTGATTTTCCGTGCGCTTTCTCTGGCTTTGTTCAATGCCGGCAGAAGCATTGCCGCCAGAACCGCAATAATTGATATGACGATCAGCAATTCTATTAATGTGAATCTGCTTGTTTTCCCGTGAAATGATCTTTTGATGCGCCTCATCTTATTTTCTCCCTTTTCTTTTTTTTCAGGTTTCTGACGGATTCGCGTTCTATGAATACACTGGTCATGGTGATGCTGTTTGCGAGGCGGATTGATTCTTCCGGAGAAAGATTTTTTTCCAGAGTTTCAATCAGTAGTTTCGCTCCCTGATATCCCTCGTTGAAGTGCTGGCATGCGTAGACGGTCAGCGCCGGATTGTAGCACGCCGCCATCTCCGTATCGCTGAAACACATGAAACTGATCTGTTCCGGGCAGGGCACTCCGTTCCGTGCCAGTTCACGCGCCATGACACAGCAGAATTGATCGGCGCCGAAGATCAGGGTAGGACGCTCCGATTGAGGCAGCGCGAGAAAACGTTTTGCCCAGTGGTAAGCGTAAACGATCTCATCCGTGTGCGGGCCGTCCAGCAGGCGGAGCTCGAACTGAGGGCGGTTCTTCAATAAAATGCCGAAATCATGCCTCGCATTGTAGGAATCTTCCGCAACCCATATTTTCGTATGTCCCCGTTCTTCCGCATAGTCAAGGAAAATACCGAATTCCTTCAGGCTGTCGCGGCTGATGATCGGCACCTGCTGACGGATGTGTTTGCCCCCGAGGACAACGACCGGCATCCGGATTTCCGCGATCTTCGCCAATGCGTCGTCATACATCGCACCTGCAAGAATACAGCCGTCGATACTGCGGTTCCGCAGATTTTCCGGAACGATGAAATCATGAATATTCATGAAGTCGCAGATGTCCGCCTGGCATTGATAGTGGAACTCCTGACATGCCCGGACGGCGCCGGTCAGCATCAGGGAGAATGCCGGATTCGCAAAAAGCGCTTCGCTCGCCTCCGACAGCAGAAAAGCAATCTGGCGGGTGCGCCTTGTGGCAAGTGACTGTGCCGCGCTGAGCGGGGTATAGTGATACTTGCGGATGATTTCACGGACACGCTCCACCTTCTCGCTGCTGGCGGGAATCATTCTGGCATTGTTTACCACTTTGGATACAACCGCCTTGTCAACTCCCGCCATGTCTGCGATATTCTGCATTGTCAGTCTTTTCGTATGATATTCCATAGTTCTCCGCTTTCCGTCTTC
The DNA here is from genome assembly GCA_003526375.1 of Lentisphaeria bacterium. Classification (GTDB taxonomy): domain Bacteria; phylum Verrucomicrobiota; class Lentisphaeria; order Victivallales; family UBA1829; genus UBA11452. The sequence continues at coordinate 20,412 of DPDG01000116.1, read as the reverse complement.
TTTTAATTATATATCAATCGGTTGATAAAACAAGGGGCGGAGAAGAAAAAATTTGATTTTTTTATTCCGTTGTGTTTTATCCTCCGACTTTTTGACCGGTTTTGAAACGGAAGAATGCGCGAGCATTCCTTTTGAGCCAAGGTTTCTGCCCTTGTCGCGATCCGGCGGCGAACCGCAGGTTGTGCGAAGCACGAGAGTTCCGGGCGCTTCCCTGATGTCAAGCGTTGCCGGCGGCTCTCGAAGCTTCGCTTCCTGTCTTGAGCGGGTGGAATCACCGGAATGAGGATTTTGCCTGTGGCGCCTCACTTATGCAGTTGGATTCGGCTGTACCATGCGATTTGGGGATTTGCCCTTGTCGCAGTCCGGTATGCTGGTTGTGCATTGCACGGAAACCCGGCTTTCCGGCGTTTCCGCATCGGGAGAGTTTATTCTTTTTCACCGAGTCCGCCGAGAGGAATGATGCCGTCAGCGGATGCTTTACCCTCATAATCCGCAGTTTTTGCCCCTGCAAGCGGAAGCTCGTCGGGAGAAAGATTCAGGACGAAGACATGTTTCGCAGCTTTCGCGAGCGCTTCCCCGATTCGTGCGCTGTCATGGAGAATGATGATGCTCTCCCTTTCATTCGAGACCATTGCATAAGCTGTGCCGCTCTGATGATAGGTGACATCCCATTTCCCGTAATTGAAAGTTTCGCGGTGCGCCTGATAAAAACCGAGCCAGTGACGGATGATCTTCTGTTCTGTTTCGGAGATTGCAAGCAGGTCCATTGAGAGCATCGGGACGCCTGCAAGGGAGGCGATCATGTGGCGCGAGATGTTTTCCGGCGATTCCTGCGGATGCCAGTAGGCGGGGTCCGCATGCACCGGAACGCCGTCTCCGACACTGATGCGGATCTGTGCGAGACGATGGAAGTTGTCGATGAAATCGAACGGAACGTCTCCGGCGCGGAACTGGGTTCCGTATGCGAGCATTCCGGGGGTTGCATACGCCTGGCGGAACTCGATCAGGGCGTCTTTCTTCACTTCGCGGATGGTTCTGGCGAGCTCCTGAATGAAGTGCGTGGTGTCTTCGCCGCGCGGCTCCTCCATGTTCGGGAAAATATAATCGAGGAAATCGACCTTCAGGCCGTCCAGCCCATAATCCTGAATGACATGTTTCATTTTGCCGAGCAGGAGCTTCGCCGCCTCTTTGCGGCTGCTGTCGAACGTGTAGCAACCCTCATGATATTCCGGCTTGACAATGTCGGCAAGCTGTTTGTAAAGTTCGCTTTTCGCCCCGATGAGGAACGGCGCCACCCAGAGCAGGTATTTCATGCCCATCGCCTGAACGCGTTTTCTGTGGTTTTCGAAATCGGGGAATTTCTTTTCCGAAAGGAACCAGTCGCCGATCATCTCATACCATGTGGAGATCGTCTCCGGCGAGACGCGTTTCATGACGTCGAAACACCAACCGTCGTCGATGATCAGCGTGCGGAAGCCGAGCCTGGAAGCGATTTCCGCATTTTTCTCCACCCAGTCCTGTGTGACTGCCGCATGAACCGCATACCATGTGCAGAAAACCGGTTCCCACGCGCCCTCCGGAAATTCCGGCAGAGGCAGGGCAAGAGCTTTGCGCCAGTCCGCCAGAGAGTCGGTCCAGACCTGCGGGCGCTGGTCGATGATGAGCTCGAAATCCTGCGAGTCTTTGCCGAGCGCCACTTCAATCGTGATGTCGTAGGTGCATTTTTCCTGATTCATCTTTGCAAGAATCCTTGCATCGTCCGTGAGATTCGTCAGACCGGCGGAGAGACGGTTGATCTGTCTGGAATTGAAGAACGCGATGAACGGGAAGGCACGCTGCCCGGCGCTTTTGCTTTCGATCACCCATACGATTTTTGTGGACGGCGTACGGCTTTCCGGCACCCAGTATCCGTGCATGTCGAGGATCGGCACGGAAAAGCGCATCTGCATGATGCCGCTGTGACCGGGGACCTTGACCGCGAGTTTGCCGTAATTTCCGCTGTGTTCCAGCGAATCATACTGCTCCGACTGATAAAAGAGACCGACTTTCATTTCTGTTTCCTTTCTATGAATTCAGGTTTGATGAAGATCGAATACGGAGGCGGGGGCGCTTTGCCCTCCAGAATGTCAGCGAGAAGTTCCGCAGCGGTGCGGGAACGTTGATCCGTATGCAGATCGACGCTGGAAAAGTTGAGTTCCGCCGCCAGATACGTATTGTTGAGTCCGCACAGAGACACTTTTCCCCGCAGTTTTTTCCGGTCAAGAACATCTGCCGCGCCAGCCGCAATCAGATCGTCCGCGCAGACCACCGCTTCCGGTATGAAACCGTCATTCAGCAGTTGTTGCAGGGCGGCGGATGATTTCCGCCGGTCATAGGGAACTTCGCGGATTTCTGTCTGATGTCTTCCGGCAAGTGTCTTTTGAAATCCGTCGAGAAAATCCCGGTTGTCGGGCAGGGCGAGCGGAGGAACCAGCAGGGCGATCCGCCGGATTTTCTGCCTGTTGACCCATTTTGCCGCAAGAACTCCCGCATCGGCAAGCGAGGCGCGGACGGAGTACCTTTCCGACTGGTTCATGAAGACGCACGGAATGCGTTTCCGCCTGATTTCCGCAATGTCTTCCGGTGTCAGTTCCTGAACACTGATGATATAACCGCCGTTGACGTCCCTGAATGCGAAATCGCGGAATCCTGTCTTTCCTGCGGAGGTGTTGAAGCCGCGGATCACGAAATGATAGCCTCGTTTTTCCGCGACTTCCGCCATCGCCTGAATGGAGCGTTCCCGTCCCGGATAAGCCGCCATGCCGATATCATAAATGACGTAGGTCAGTTCGCGGATTGAACTTGCCGTGTTCCTTGTCTTGAACGTGCCTTTGCCGTGAAGTTTGTAGAGTTCTCCATTGACGGTCAGTTCCTCAATTGCTTTCCTGACTGTAATCCGGCTGACCCGGAACCGTTCGCAGAGTTCCCGTTCCGACGGGATCATTGCGCCCGGATCGAGCTTTTTCAGGAGCTTTTCGCGCAGTTCCCCGATCAGTTGAAAGTAAAGCGGTACCGGTGTTTCTCTGTTCAAAGGCATATTGTGATATTCTTTTCAGTGGTTATGTTGTCATTACCAGTTAAGATAATACTGCTTTTTGAAAAGTCAAACGGATTCCTGCAAATAAAAGGACTTCCGGCTTGTATTGCAAAGGGAATTCGCATGTTTGGGCGATACTGCCGGAAATCCGGAATCGGAATCGAAATAGGAATCGAAATAGGAAAGAGAAAGAGTCTGGTTCATTCATCCTGCGCTTTCCTGTCGGATGCTGTCTGTCTTGTTCCGGATGTCTGTGGAGAGACTGATGCGATTGTATATTGTACAAGGAAAGAAAAATATTAGCCTTTTCTAATTTTATTGCTTGATTTTTAAATGGATGAAAGTATATTTTCTGCAAATTTATTCGGACAATGCAAAATTAATTCTGTTTCCGCATTCAGCGGGAACTGCCCGGAAGGAGTTTTCAAAAGATGAAGCGATATCGTTGATCATTGATTTTTGAGTTAGTTATGTCTAATTGAATTGGCATTTGTTTTAAGGTGACAGGGAGACGAAATTGGATCTATTTATCCTGATGATTTTATTTGCGGCGTGGCTTCAGAGCATGTTGAAGCTGACTCTGGTGCCGCGTCTGTTCCGGTGGGGCATCCTGATTCTGGCGGTTCTTCCGGTTTTTTTCTTCAAAGACCGGCTGGCTGCGTGCAGTTTCCAGTCGCTCGGCGCTTTTCTTGCCGACAGCACGAACTTGAAGGATTTCTGCGCCCTGATTGTAATCCAGGAGCTTCTTGCGCTGCTTCTCGGTTTTTCCCTGTTGAAGAACCGTGAACTGGGGCGGCGGAACAAATTCTGGAAATATGCCGCTCTTCTGCCGTCGCTTCTGCTTCCCGCCGGGGCGATGTATGTGGAGGCGGTTGCATTCAATACCCTGATCCGTTATGATTTCAACACGATCATGTGGGTGACGGCGCTGGGACTGGTTTGCGTAAGTGCGCTTTTCTGTGAGCTTCTTCCGTTCATTACCGGCAGGGGACTCATGGAAAAAATCTCCTCGGCGCTGAATGCCACCTGGATCCTTGTCCTGCTGGCGGTATTTCTGCCGGCTGCCGCGGACGGACAATTTTCCGCACAGGCGGAGCACGGAGCGCAGTGGGATCCGATCAGGGATTTCTGCATCCTTGGGGTGCTTGCCGCATGTGTGGCTGTCGCGGGGTGCGTGATTCATTGTTACAGAAAACAGAAAGAAAAAAAGGATAGAAAGAAAAAATGCGTTATGTGACGGAAATTCTGAACTGGGTGTCGGGCAGTTTCATGCTTCCCGATATTGTATTGCTGCTTGCGGCAATGGTCTTCGCACTGATTGAACTGGGCGGGTTCTGCTCCACATGGCTGACACTGCTCCGGCACAGGAGAAAGCGTGAGGCGATCATGGAACTTTTGCGCAGGGACCAGCGAATCGAACCTGGTATGCTGGGACAGGGGGTGTTTGCACGCCATCTGCAGGAGCTCGCCGCGATGAATTGGGACGAAATCCATTGCGAGAAGCTGATTTTTGACTTTTCGCAGAACTATGAGCATGAACTCGAACGTGCCAAGTTCATGATGAAGATCGGGCCGATGCTCGGACTGATGGGGACGCTGATCCCGATGGGACCCGCGCTCGCCGGACTTGCCTCGGGAGATGTCGCCTCCATGGCTTACAATATGCAGATCGCGTTCGGGACGACGGTCGTCGGCATCTTCGTCGCGGGCGTCGGGCTGCTTCTTTACTCCGTGAAGAAACACTGGTTTGCGGACGAGATCGCAAGTCTGCGTTATGCGCTGGACATTCATTTGAGAAAGGAGCCGGAGCATGGCAAGAGCGCCGCGTTATAAAGCATTCGACAACGATGAAGACTGTGATCCGTTGACCGGGCTCATCAATCTTTTCGACGCCGCCATGGTATTTGCGGTCGCTCTGATGGTGGCATTCGTGATTCAGAGCCGCATGACAGAGTTCCTTACCTCGCAGGATGTGACTTATGTCAAAAATGCCGGTAAGCCGGATATGGAGATCATCGTTAAAAAGGACAATAAGATTTCCCGTTTCAAGTCGGAAAAGACGACCGGTTCGGGCAAGGGACAGAGGGTCGGCATCGCATACCGCCTGGAAAGCGGGGAAGTGATCTATGTCCCGGAAGGAAATGAAAAATGAGTTTCAGCGACAAAAGGAAAAAAATTGTATTTTATGCCGTTCTTGTGATCGCGGCTGCGGCGGCTGCATTCGGTCTTTACCGTTTCGGTTCCCCGACGCATGTGGGCATGATCAATTACCCGGAATACATGCTCGCGGAAAACATGGACCAGAAAATCAATCCGATGGTGCGTATCACTCCGGTCAAGTGGAGCGATAAGACGAGTCCCGACGAGCTGCGCAAATATGACGTGCTCTATTTCTTCGGCATGGGGCTTCAGTTTTCCGGGAAGCAGCAGGAACAGCTTGACGCACTCATCAAGCGGGGCGTGCCTGTTTATGTGACGGCGTCAACGCGTGCCGAGACGCGTCTCAATACTCTGACGGAGGCGCAGACGAAGAATGTAGCCGCCTATATGGGGAACGGCGGCAAGGAGAATTTCCGGCAGTTGATGAATTATACGCGCTATGCGATTCACGGCAGGCGTCTGTTCGCGGAAAAACCGCTTCCGCCGAAACATATTCCGTCCTCCGCATTTTTCCATACCGATGAGAATGCGGTCTTCACGACCTATGCCGAATACCTGAAATTCTATAAGGAATCCGGCAGATATAACGGGGAAAACCCGACGGTCTGCATTCTCTCCGGCAACGGCGGAGGAGATCTCAAGGCACTGGTTGCGGCTTTGGAAAAGCGCAATATCAACGTGGTCGGCGTCTCCGGCATGATGCGCCGCCTTTCCATGCTGGAGGAGATCAAGCCGGATTTGATTATTTACCAGCCTCACGGAAGGCTCTCGATGAACGATCCCGATGCGGCGGTCGCGGCTCTGAAAAAATATAATATTCCGCTGTTCTGCCCGATCAAGGTCAGCCAGCCGTATCATGAGTATCTGAAAGACCAGCGGGGGATGACCGGAGGCATGTTGAGTCAGAGCGTGACGATGCCTGAGCTGGACGGCGGCGCGGTGCCGTTTGTGCTTTCGGCGCTTTATCCGAATGCGCGCGGGCTTCAGGAGTTCCGGATCATTCCGGACCGTCTGGAGCGTTTCTGCACGATGGTGCGCAAGACGCTGGATCTGAAACGGAAACCGAATTCCGAAAAGAAGATCGTCATCATCTATTACAAGGGACCCGGCAAAAATGCAATGAATGCCGGCGGAATCGAGGTCGGGGATTCCCTGCTGAATACCCTGAAGCATCTGCAGAAAGCCGGTTTCACGACAGGAGCGCTGCCGGAGACTCCCGCGGAACTCAACCGTATGGTGCAGGAACAGGCGGCGGTCTTCGGGACTTATGCCGAAGGCGCGGTGTCGGAATTCATCAAAAAGGGCAATCCGGAACTCATTTCAGAGGAGGAATACCTTTCCTGGGTCAGGAAAAGCCTTCCGGCTGATTTGTTCGAAAGCGTCGAGAAACAGTATGGCAAGTTTCCGGGAAAATATCTGAGCGTCGAGCGTGACGGAAAGCCGTATCTCGTGCTCGGCAAGCTTCAGTTCGGCAACATCGTGCTGATGCCGCAGGGACTGCCTGCCTACGGCGAGGACACCAATAAGCTGATTCACGGCGTGAAACAGGCTCCGCCGCTGAGTTATCTGGCGACTTATCTCTGGCTGCGGCATAAGTTCAATGCGGACGTTCTGATGCACTTCGGCACGCACGGCAGTCTGGAATTCACTCCGTGGAAACAGGTTGCGCTGTCCAGTTACGACTGGCCCGACGTGCTGATTGGTGAAATGCCGCATTATTACTTGTATGTCATCAACAATCCCGGCGAGGCTCTGATCGCCAAGCGTCGCAGTTATGCCACGATGGTGAGCCATTTGACCGCGCCTTTCATGAATTCCGGTTCCTACGGTCCGCTTGCCGAGCTGGAAAAGAAAATCGATGAGTATGAAACTGCTGAGTCGGAGATGCTCAGGGAGGAATACCGCAAGTCGATTATCGCTTCGGTGAAAAAGGAGAAGATTGATCAGGACATCAAATTCAGCCCGGAGTTCGCGAAAGGAAAACTGACGGACGGGGATCTGGAACGGCTGCATGAGCATCTGCATGAAATCGGCGGCGCGAAAGTCAACCGCGGACTTTACGTGATCGGTCGTCCCTACTCGAAGGAACAGGCGGATGAGACCGCGCTTCTGATGTCCGTCGACCATGTCGCGGACCAGCTTTTCAAAGAGGATGTGAAACGGGGCAGGGTGAAGGAAGAACAGCGTGACAAGCCGCTTTTCTATGATGCCAACTATATCAGGCCCGCACGGAAGATGATTGAGGAGGCTTTCAGAAATCCTCCGAAGGAAACGGCGAAGAAGCCTGAAGTTCCGGGGAAGAAAACGGCATTCGGCGCCCCGATGTCGCCGGAAGCGATGATAAAGGCGCTGGAAAGCATGCCGCCTGCGATGAGAGCCGCATTTGAACAGATGACGCCTGAGGAACGGAGCGCCGCAATGAAGATGTTCGCTTCCGGGATGCGCCCTGCGGGAATGGGGCGCGGCGGCCGTTCCCGCGGGATGAGAATGGGAAGAATGCCGGAAAAACCGAAGTTCGATCCCATACAGTCCGCGCTGCGCGTGCGCAGGGAGCTGATCGCTTCGACACAGTATGAGCTGGATTCGATTGTGAATGCTTTTTCCGGCGGATATCTTGCCCCGTCCCCCGGCGGCGATCCGGTCGGCAATCCGGATACGGTTCCGACGGGACGCAATCTTTACGGCATAGATCCTGAGCGGACGCCGACGAAAGAGAGTTATGCCGTCGGAAAGAAACTGGGCGAGGCATTGATTGCGGCGAAGCTCAAGAGCACCGGCAAATATCCGGAAAAGGTCGCGTTCACGCTCTGGGGCGGTGAGTTCATCCGGAGCAAGGGAACGAATATCGGAGAGATTTTCTTCCTGCTCGGAGTGGAACCGGTCTGGGATTCCAGAGGCAGGGTGCAGGATGTCAGACTGATTCCCGATGAGGTGCTCAGGCGTCCGCGCATTGACGTGCTTGTGCAGACGTCGGGACAGTTCCGCGGCGCCGCCACCAGCCGGATGCGTCTGATCGACAAAGCGGTCAAGCTGGCGGGCACGGCGCCGAAAGGGCAGTATGACAACTTTGTGCGGAAAGGTTCCGAGACCGTCATACGCGAGCTGATTGCAGGAGGCATGTCCCCCGAACAGGCGAAAAGCCTTGCCGACGCCCGTATTTTCGGCGGAGTCAACGGCAATTTCGGAACCGGCGTGACCGGTATGGTGCAGTCCGGCGACAAATGGGAGGATTCCAAAGTGATTGCTGACCTGTATCTGAACAATATGGGAGCGCTTTACACCGAGGATCACTGGGGAGAATCCATTCCCGGCGTGTTCAAGGCGGCGATGCAGAACACGGATACCGTGGTTCAGCCGCGTTCCTCGAATTCGTGGGGACCACTTTCTCTTGACCATGTCTATGAATTCATGGGCGGCATGAATCTGGCGGTAAAAAATGTGACCGGAAAGGAACCGGATACTTATTTCAATGATCTGCGCACGCCCGGGCGCGCCAGGATTCAGGAGGCGGGCGAAGCGGCGATGGTCGAGGCGAGAAGCACGGTGCTGAATCCGAAATACCTCAAAGAGATGATGAAGGAAGGTCCCGGAGGAGCCGGGACTTTTGCGGAAGTCCTGCGCAACAGTTACGGCTGGAAAGTGATGAAGCCGGATATGCTCAAGGATCATCTTTTCGATGAATACAAAGCCGTTTTCGTGGATGACAAATACAATCTGGACATGAAGAAATATTTCGAATCCAAGAATCCGTACGCGCTTCAGGAGATCACCGCCGTAATGATGGAAACTGCGCGCAAAGGGCTCTGGAAGACGGATGCGGCGACGCTCAGGCAGCTTGCGGAACTTCACGCCGAGCTTGTGAAGAACCACGGCGCGGCATGCAGCGGATTTGTCTGTAACAATGCCAAACTCAAGGAGTTCATCGACGCAAAGCTTTCCGATGTCCGGGCGAAACAGTCTTACAATGATGAAATCAGAAAAGTGAGAACTCCGTCCGCCGCGCCTGCCTCCGCTCAGGATAAAAAGAGTGAGCAGGTGGAGGGAATGAAGCTCAAGGAGCAGGTCATTCAGCAGGAAAAGACGGAGTCGAAGCTCAGCAGGCGCAATGCAGTGATTCTGCTGATTTCGCTGGTCGTTCTGGTTACGGCTGCCTTTCTGATCGGCAAATACCGGAGGAGAGCGGAAGACCGTTAAAATACTTGCCACCCCGTGCGGCGTATCCGGAAGAACCTCCACACTTCCGGATGCGCCGTTTTTTTATGACGCTGCATCAGACAGAAATTCAGGGTGGACAGTAACGGCAGGCGCTTGGAAAAAACGTTTTGAACCCGGTTGCGGTGTTCAGATTTCCTCTTCTCCGGCTTCCCTGATCCAGCCTCGCAGCCATTCCACCGCGGGGCCGCCGATGTCGGCGCAGCAGTTGGAACAGAAGATGATTCCTTCCGACTTTCCCTTTTTGATCATGTCATGGAAAGATTCGCATTCAAACCGGATTTCCGGAACGGTAAGCGGCCTGCCCGCCCCATAGTTCCAGATATAACAGCCGGTCAGGCGGCGTTTGCCCGGAGTGCGCTCGACCATTCTTGCCAGATCATCCTGAAGTTCCGCGTGCTCCGCGGGCGTCTCCATGTTCCAGTAGGTGATGACGTCGAATGCTTTCAGATAATCGTCGATCGGATATTCCAGCCCCCGTTTATACCAGACGACCCACAGGTCCAGCGGACCGTTCTGCGCATTGTGAAGTTTCTCTCTGATTTTGAGAACGTCCCCGACGGAATAACGTGCCCAGTGTTCCTCCGGCTGGAGAAAGTGCCCGAAGAAATCATCGAAGACCGCGCCTTTCACATTCGGAAAGAGTTTTGCCTGGCGGAGAACTTCCTCCAGATCGGTTTCCTTGTCGTTTCTGGTGGAGCCGGAGTCTCCGATTGCCGACCAGACCACCTTGTGCATGGCGGCGAGCTTTCTGCTTTCGTCATCGAACGGCGGCTGCGGACTGCCGCACATCACGACCCGGCAGACATTCGGGATTCCGAGATATTCCGCTCCTGCCGCCGGATCAAGCTGATTGCCGTCCGGCAGTTTCCATTTTGCATTTCCCAGTGCCCTCTGATGCGACATGGTGTCCTGGCCCCAGAGCCAGAAACATTCTTTCAGTTTCATTTTTCGTCTCCTGCATTTATGCGGAAAGTTTATCGTTCCGACCTCCTGTTATTATATGCGGAATTATAGATTAAAAAACAACAGAAAGAACCTTTTCTTTAACAAAAGTGATGATTCTTGCCTCTGCGCCCTTTTGTGGCGGTCAAGGACCGTCTTCCCTTGCTTTGCGCGGGGAAATGCCGTATTTGCGCTTGAAAAGATTGGAAAAGTAGTAGGGATCGGAGAAGTTCAGCTCGAAAGCGATTTCCTTGATTGTCTTCCGTGTATTGCGAAGCATCAGCATGGCGAGTTCCAGTTTCTTTTTCAGAAAATAACGGTAGGGTGTTTCATCATACTCCTGCTGAAAGATACGGATCGTCTGCGAGACGGAGAACCCGAAGCGCCGGCTCATTTCTTCGAGGCTGACCGGAGCGCAGATTTTCTGGTCCATCCACCGTTTCATTTCCAAAGCCAGAGGATTCTTTCCCGTTCCGGCGCCGTGATACTGACGGCTGATGTGGTAAATCAGCCGGTGCACCGTCATGGTTGCCGCTTCGTGTGCGTTTTCCAGATTTTTCCGCATGCAGGCAAGGCTTTCCGCAAAAAGATCATGCAGCCCGCTTTCATGCAGATAATACACATCGTCAAGACGATAGGAATGCATCAGTTCCGCAGCGAGGGAACCCTGCACATTGAACCATATTTTCTCCCAGCAGTCCGAATTGTCCGTATGGTATTCATGCGTGCTTCCGGCGTGAGCGATATAAATGTCGTCCGCCTCCGGATAAAACACCTGTTCTCCCGTCCGGTAGACTCCTTTCCCGCGGATGATATACTCGAAGACATACTCCCGTGAAATGTTTCTGCGGATCCGGTATCCCGGAAGGCAGCGCGTGATTCCGCACAACGGCATATGGAGCCGTTCATCCCCTTCGGAGGAGAATGCCACGACACATTCTTCATTAAATTGATCGAATTTGCGTATAATACTCATCTTTTTTATATTTTCCCTATTTCCGGAACCTCTTTTTTATTGTATAATGTCCGGTGTGGAATTTCAAACGCTGAAAGGAGAAAACAACGATGAAAAAAGGCCTTGTGATTACACCGGAAGACTTCAACGGAGTTGACTGGATCGCAAAAATGAAAGAACTCGGTCTGAATACGCTCGGACTTCATTCCGGCGGCGGTGCGAGCCATGACGTGACGGCGGTGCTTGGCGACTATGCAAAGGAGGAGTTCCGGAAACGGGTGGCTGATGCCGGGCTCGACCTGGAATATGAAGACCATGCCGCGGATTCACTGCTGGACCGTTCCCTTTTCAAAACGCATCCGGAATATTTCCCGATGCACTGTATTTCAGGCGAGCGCCGTGAGAAAGGGAACTGGTGCATTTCCAATCCCGATGTCGCGGAACTGCTTGCCTCGAACGCGGTGAATCTGGCGGAAAAGCTGGTGCCGTCCACACACCGGCATTATTTCTGGAGCTGTGATTTTCATGGCGGCTGGTGTCATTGCCCCGCATGTTCCGGCATGACCGTGTCGGATCAGAATCTGGCTTCCGTGAATGCGATGGCGAAGGCTCTCCGCGAGGCGGACCCGCAGGCGGAACTGGCGTATCTCGCTTATCTGAACCACTATGAAATGCCGGAGAAAGTCGAGCCGGCGGAGGGTGTGTTTCTGGAATTCGCTCCGATAACCCGCTGTCCCCGCCACGCGATCAATGACCCGGACTGTGCCGTCAACCGCGTTTACTGGAATTCGCTCAAACGTCATCTGAATCTGTTTGCACCGGAAAAAACTCATATTCTGGAATACTGGCTGGATGTTTCTTTTTACAGTCATTATAAAAAACCGGCAGTAAAGCCGGTACTGTTCCGCGATGTCCTGAGACGCGATATCGAAGCATATATGAGCCTCGGTATCAGCCGGTTCACAACCTTTGCCGTTTATATGGACGGCGAATATTTCCGGAGCTGCGGCGACGAGGAACTGCGGATTTATGCCGATGTCCTGAATGAATTCGATTCGTAAGCGGATTTATTCTCCGCGATACTGTTTCAACAGCATTCGCGGAGTCGTGCCGCAGCGTTCCCTGAGGAACAGGTGCAGATGCGTCACATGTTTCATGCCGACCTGATCCGCGATTTCCTTGAGGCTCAGGTCGGTCTGTTCGATATAGTGCATGATCCGGCGCAGACGCAGGCGCGCGCGGTATTCTCCCGGTTCGATCAGGTATTGTTTCACAAACAGTTTGCGAATGTGTCCGGCGCTGCATTGCGCTTCACGGCTTAGCTCCGCAAGTGTTTTTCTGAAACAGGAGTCCCGGTCAATCATATTTTTAAATTTTTCCGCAGCCGTCACGATTTTTTCCTTTTCCTGTGCCAGTATGATGTCGGCTAACAGGGTGGAGGCGACGGTTTCCGCGCAGAAGATGTTTTCCGGCAGCCCCGTCTGGTAGTTCTCCTGAATCATCTTGAATTTTTCCCGCAGTCTGTGCGCCTTTTCCACTGTGAGCGGCGTCCGGAACGGGAGCCGGAACGAGTGTCCGTGGTCATGAAGCACCGTGAAGGAATTTCCCGCCTCGTAATGGAGCTCCGGCAGGGAACATTGGATGACCCAGTTTTCCCGTTTCTGCCCGCATTGAAACTCAATTCTGACATTCGGGGGAATCAATGTGAGCGCCGGGACCTTGACATCCTCCACTTCTGAAATCAGTTGACCGCCGGAAGTGCCGCGGAATCTCTCATAGTTCAAACCGGAGAGATAAAGTCCCAGGAAAACGGAGTGCGTCGTCTGGAGATTGGTCTCCGGGCGCTGATAGAGTCCGATATGGAGCATGGAAAGATTCATGAGAATGCTTTTTTATAATTTTTTAGTTTTATCTATAAAATACTGTTTGAAGATGAAATTGCAAATTTATAACTTCCCCGTATAGTAAAATCAGGCAATATAATTTTTACAGGAGCGTGCAAGTGCAGGATTTTCTTTACCGGGGATTGTTTTTCACTCTGCTGGCGGGGATATGCTGGGGGGCGGTCGGCATCTGTTACAGCAAAGGAACGGAGAAAGGGGAGTCTTTTTATCCGTTCATGTTTCTGAGCAGTCTGGCTGTCGCCGGTTTTGTCTGGATCAGTGCACCGCCGGAGGCGGCTCCGCGGAGTGAGATTCTTGCGGTGGCGGGAGTGATGCTGCCTTCCGGTTTTGCGGGGCTGTTCGGATTTCTCTCCATGAAAAAAGCGATGGAATACGGATACCACGGGATCGGCTGGTGCATTGTGCAGTCCGCGATGCTCTGCCCGTTTCTTGCGGGGATGCTGTGGTTCGGAGACCGTGTTACCCTGTGGCGGACCGGCGGCATGGTTCTGCTCGCCGCAAGCCTGATCCTGCTCGGCGCCGCGCGGCAGAGAGAAGATGCGGCGGGCGGCGGCATGGGAAAATTCATCCGCTGGATATCGCTTGCATTTGTTCTTGTCGGAATCCAGCAGACTCTGTCCATGTTTCCGTCGAAAATGTCCGGCTTATCCGGCGCGGCGCTGACATGGCGTGTTCCTCTGTATTCCCTGACCGGCGTAATATGGCTGTTTTTTCTGTTCGCGAAAGGATGTCCGCCAATGCGTCCGGTATGGAAACCGGCGCTGGTCTACGGGGGATTTGTCTGCCTCGGACAAATTTGCATTTATTGTGCTATTGACAGTCTTTATGAAGCGAACAGTTCCGGCACGGCTTATCCGGCGGCATGTGGAACGTGTATCATGCTGTTTTTCATTTACTGCATGAATTTCAGGAAAGAGCGTCTTTCCGCAGGCGGCTGGGCAGGGCTTGCCCTTTGCATTGCGGGCATGGCCTGCCTTGCATTATAGCAGATGAAAAAGGTCGTGTCAGATTCGATATGATGGTGGTATAACGGAGGCAGATTCAAATGAAGAATAAGCGGAAATGGTTATTTACCTGCGTATTTATCCGAATACGGGGGGAGCCGCAGTGCAGGCGTAACCCGTTGGGCAAGCAGGAGAAAAAACGATTCGGCGCGGTCAATTCCCGCCCGGATAACGACAAAACAATCTCAAACACTCTCATTAAGAAAGAGTTAGTGTCTGACAGAACTATTTTCCAGAAGGAGCAGATATCATGGCGCAATTGACAATGATCTTTCCGCCGGAGTCTTTGAAAGAACAGAATAAACCAAATATCCCAGAATGTTTTGAACTGCGTACGTTTCAGCCAGGAGATGAAGATCGTTATCTGGAGATAATGCGGAATGCTGGATTCGAGTGGACAGGGGACAATGTAAAAGCCGTGCTGGAATCCGCATTGCCGGAAGGAATCTTTTTCATAACAGATAAAAAGACTGGTGCATTTGCAGCCACTGCGATGGCAAACCGCTGGGCTCCCGCCCGGTTTGGGGACGGCGGTGAACTCGGTTGGGTGGCGGTGAATCAATTATACAGAGGACACGGGCTGGGCAAACTGGTATGCCGGGCTGTCCTGAACCATTACCGGGAGCTGAAATATACACATGTCTATTTGCTTACGGATGACTGCCGGCTTGCCGCTCTGCGTATTTATCTGCAAAGCGGATGGCGTCCCCTTATGATTGACCAGAGTATGCCGGGGCGTTGGAAAAAAGTGGAAGAAACTCTGCATATTCCCTGTATTGCTTGGGGATGGAAATAATGACATCGGCATGAAAACGGGACAGGCTGATGATAAATATCAACAAACAGGAGGAGAAAAAGTATGGGTATCAGTATCGGAATGGTGGGACTCGGAGCATTCGGCGGAGCATTTGCCGGACTGTTCAAGGCGCATCCTCTCGTGGACCGTATCGCGTTCTGCGACTGCGAACCGGAGCGGATCAGGAAATTTGCGGACGATCCGTTCTTTGCGGACAAATTCAACCCGAAGGATGTGTATTCCTCGCTGGATGAGATCTGCCGAAGCGATCTTGACGCGATCGTCATTATCACGCAGCCATGGCTTCATGCTCCGCAGTGCATTCAGGTGATGGAGTCGGGAAAGGATGTTTACAGCGCGGTTCCCCTGATCTGTCTGCCGGACGGGGAGGAGACGCTGGAATGGTGTGATAAAATCATCCGGGCGTCCCTGAAGACCGGAAAGCATTATATGCTTGGCGAAACCACCTGCTTCCGTCCGCAGGCGATGTTCTGCCGGAAAAAGGCGCTGGCGGGCGAGTTCGGCGATTTTGTCTATGCGGAGGGGGAATACTGCCACGACGTTGACAGCGGATGCAGTCTTCGCAAGGTTCATGAGAACCGCACTGCCGGCCGGGCCGGTTCCGAGTGGCCGGCGCGTGAGAAGGAATACACGCGACGCGGGAAACTCGCATCTCCGATGGACTACCCGACGCATTCCGTCAGCGGCCCGGTTTTTTCTATGAGGACGCGTGCCCTGAAAGTTTCGGCATACGGATACCGGAACCGCAACTCCGATCCGTTTTTCGGGCATTACGGCTTCAGCAATGTCGCGGCGCTTTTTCAGCTTGCGAACGGCGCTTCGATGCGTGTCGCGGAGATGCGTGAGCTTGCAGGACGGCTCAGTCCGCTGGAATCGGAAATCTTCCGTATTGTTGGAACCCGCGGAACCTTTTCGGAAAATATCTGGTATTACAACGGACGGACCCGCGCCGGCGACGCATTGAATCCGCTTAAAGTGGAGCATTACACACCGGAAGAACTTTTCGATCCGCTTCCGCCGGAGGTGAAATCCGGTTTCCTGAGTTGCGTATTTGCGGGACAGCCCGATGCGCAGAACCGTGATTTCGTGCCCAGCGGACATGGCGGATCCCACCCGTATCTGGTGCATGAGTTTGTGTCATGCGTCCATGAAAAACGGCAGAGTCTCGTGAATCCGTGGGAAGCGGCCCATTACATGGCGATGGGGGTTGCAGCGACCGCTTCCGCGAAGCGCGACGGCGAATTGATGAAAGTCTGCGATTGGGGATATGCACCTGCGTAAGCAGTCCCTTTTCATTCAAAAAAGATAATCGTGCAGGACTTTCAGTTCTGCCACGGTCCAACTGCGCAAGTTGATTGTCGCAGGCGAAATCTCCTGATCCCCCGTATGCTTTGCATCGGGGGCGTTCATGATTGAAACAGCCTGCATCGGGCTGATATCGGCGAATGTAAAGGTTTTACCGGGCCGCTGTTTGAGAACGATGAAAACGGGGCATGGAATTTAGCCGTCTTTTACAGTAAAGTCAAACGTGAAGCCTCCTGAAAACCAATATAAAAAATAAAAAAATATTTTCTCCGTAAATATTCCTGTTTTTCATTTGCATTACAGCACCAAGTAGTTATGTTTAGTACCAATCACTGAAATTCTGTCTTTGTGAGCCGTTGCCGGGAATGAGGTATTTTACAATAAAAAATTGTATAGAATTGATCATTGAATGACGATGAAAATTTTACAGCGAATCACAGCCTTTTTTACTGCTCTGATTTTGCTAAACTGCCCCGCTCCGGCTTTTTCCGCTGAAACAGGCAATTCAGAAGATACGTCGTTCCTGAGCGGCGGGTTTGTTGTCCCCGGATGGGGGCTGATTGTCATTGCCGGCTGCCTGATTTTTCTGTCGGGCACTGTGGTTTACGGGGGGATCCGTTTCCGGCGCCTGACCCGTTTCGGCAGGCGATGCAGACTGCATGGAAAAATGCGCCTTGCTGAAAATTTTCTCCTGAACAATATCATGGACAACCTGCCTGCGATTGTGGCGGTCAAAGACGCCTCCGATGAATTCCGCTATCTGATCTGGAACCGCATGGCGGAAAAGATAACGGGGATTCCCGCCGGGGATATCATCGGGAAAACGGATGCCGAGCTGAATTTTTTCCGCGGAGAGGCGGAAATACGAGAAGAGGAGGCGCCTGAAATTCTGAATGGCAAGACTCTGAAACGGAACAGCGTGATCACTGCGCTGAATGGCATCCGGCATGATATTGATACACTGGTGACGGGTATCGGCGATGATGACAGCCGTCTCCTGCTGATTCTCGGTATTGATGTTTCCGAGGAGAAACGTCTTGCCGCCGAGCGCAAAAGGCTTCAGGATGATTTGCAGATGCATACACAGCAGGAGCGTCTTTTCAGTTCCATTCTGGAGTCCGTGAGCCTGGCGAAAGATGAGGACAAGGCGATCCGGACCGTGTTGCAGACGCTCGGTCAGAAATTGAATGCTGAACTCTGTTATGTGTATTCTTATGATTATGAGCAGAATCTCGGCATTCTGGGCGGATTGTGGAATTCGGACAGGGCGCATGACATTTCGCATCTGCCGCCGTTGAAGATTGATCCGGACGCGATCTGGTTCCGCCGCCTCAAATCCGGATGCCTGATCGCCGTGGATGATCTTTCCGACCCCGACATGGAGATTGTAGCGGGCAACTGGCGGAAGGAACTGCACGACGGCGGGCTGAAATCCATCTGTGTGGCGGGCATCTGGAAGCAGAACCGGCTCTGGGGGCATTTCGGAGTTTCCTATGATCGCGCCAATCATCATTTCGATCTGATGGAACAGCGTCTGATTCAGGTGACGACGCATGTGATCGAGATTATTCTCGCCTGCCGCGACACCCGCACCGAACTGGAGCGAAGCGAATTTGAAAAACGTATCATCATGGATACGGTTCATATTCCCATCACGCTGTTTTCGCCGGACTTGAAGCTGGTGCGCGCCAACTCCGCGGCTTTGAAACTGGCTGCGCACCGTGAATCTGAGATTTACGGGCATGAATGCCATATTGATTTCTGCGGCGCTGGCGGATATCCGGAAAACTGCCCGGTAAAACTGGCGGCATCGGATCTGAAGGCGCATCAGCGCCAGTTAAAACTCAATGGGCGTGATTACCTCGAAAGCGCCTGCCCCGCCGTGATTCAAGGGAAGCCGGCTTATATCCTCAGGACTATGATCGACATGACGGATTTCAATGAAACACAGCGCCAGCTCGCCCGCGCGCTGACTGAAGCGGAGAATGCAAACAAGGCGAAGAGCCTTTTCCTTGCGACGATGAGCCATGAGCTCCGGACGCCGCTGAATGCGGTGATCGGATTCAGCGAACTGCTTCAGAACAATGAAGTCTCGCACGAGGAGCTTATGGATTATCTTCATTCGATCAACGTTGCCGGAAATACTCTGCTGACTCTGATCAACGACATCCTCGATCTTTCCAAGATCGAAGCGGAGCAGATGAAGATTGTTCCCGAACCGACCGACCTGCGGCTGCTTGCCGGTGAGTTTCAGGCGATCTTCAAACAGAAAGTCGAAGAAAAGGGGCTGTTTTTGAAGATCGAATGCCCGCAGGAGCTGCCTGTTGTGAAGATTGATTCCCTGCGGGTGCGGCAGATTCTGCTGAACCTGATTGGAAACGCAGTCAAATACACCCGGAACGGCGGAATTACGGTTACGTTCGGATTCCTGAAAAAAGACGGCTGCGAGGGAACGCTCCGCACCCGTGTGGCGGATACGGGGATCGGGATTCTGAGCGATGCGCAGAAAGAGATTTTCAATCCGTTTATTCAGCAGGACGCTGTCAGGGATTCCAGAATCTACAAGGGAACCGGACTGGGGCTTGCCATCTCACAGCGGCTGGCGGAACGGATGGGGGGAAGAATTCTCCTGCGGAGCGAGCTTGGAAAAGGAAGTGTCTTTACGCTGGAGCTGGAGCATGTCCCGTATATCGGAAATGCGGCGGAAGGTATCTCCGGAAAACTGGAACGGTTCCAGCCGGTGGAGGTCCCCCAATGGCATGTTCTGCTGGCGGATGATGTTGCCCTGAACCTGAAAGTGCTTTCCGCCATGTTCCGGAAACTGCATATCAAGGCGGATACGGTTTCCTCCGGCGGAGAAGTGCTGGAATACCTGAAAACGAATATTCCGGACATCCTGCTGACCGATCTCTGGATGCCGGGAATGAACGGCGAGAATCTTGCCCGTGAAATCCGTGCCAATCCGGCGTATTCCAAAATGAAAATTTTTGCCGTTACGGCGGATACGGATAATCAGGCGAACTTCAATATGGAACTTTTCGACGGTATTCTTCTGAAGCCGGTCACTCTGGAAAAATTGAACGGGCTTCTCGCACGGATGGAAAAACAGGACAGCGTCTGAACCGATGGGAATCCTCCGCAATGGGCAGCAAGCCGTTCAATATGGACGGACAAACTGTTTTACCGGGTAAGGGAACTCTCCTTTCCGCGTGTGGCGCAGAGGCTTACGGAGCGAGTCCCAGCCTTGTTTCCCCCCGGCAGATTTTTTTCATCTTCTGCTTGAAATATCCCGGAAGCGGAATTATTATTTCTGGCAGATTGAGTTCAGGAGTCAGGATGAATACAAAGAAGACAAATGCAATGCGCCTGCTGGAAAATGCGCAGATTGAATATCGGATGTTCGAGTATCCGGTGGATGACGGTTTGATTGACGCCGTGTCCATTGCCCGTAAGATCGGTGAAAATGTGGAGCAGGTGTTCAAAACACTGGTAACGCAGTCCGCGTCCCGTGAACATTTTGTATTTGTTGTGCCTGCCAATGCGGAACTGGATTTGAAAAAGGCTGCGAAAGTTTCGGGGCAGAAGAATATCGAGATGCTTCCTTCAAAACAGCTCCTGCCGCTGACCGGATATATTCACGGCGGCTGTTCTCCGGTCGGAATGAAGAAACCGTTCAAGACTTTTATTGATGAAACCGCGATTCTGTATGATCATATTTGCGTCAGCGGCGGCAGAGTCGGCACGAATCTGGCGATTGAACCGGAAACTCTGGCAAAATTTATCGGGGCGGATTTTGCCGATCTGGCGAAAGAATAGACAGGGTAGAATAAGTCCGCATAAAGAATCTGGTTTTTATTTCTCTGTTTTGTCCGGTCTGTTTTTTTTATTTTGTCTCCATTTTTGAATTCTTGCAAATGATAATTTTCCAATCGCAATAATTCCAACCAGCGTAATTGCCGCATGCAGACCGCACATTCCACCTGCAAGGATATGGGGAATAATGATTTCTTTTTTGCCTCTTCACCAGAATTTGT
>DPDG01000020.1 GCA_003526375.1 Lentisphaeria bacterium | reverse complement strand
GGTGCAGGTGACTCTCACCTGCCGCAGCCCTCATGTTCTTTTCCCATCGGCGGTTCCACCGCTAACGGACGAGGAACGAAGTTCCGAGAACCGACGGGACACGACATCACCCCAGGAAAAAATACAAATGAAAAAGACACGGGAAAATATAAAATATCAATTCATTGCGGCATACTCCAGTTCAGCACATAGATACCGCGTCCGGAGAAGACAGCCTGGCTGAAATCAGAAGCTTCAAACGGACATTGCTGTAAATCGAATCATTGCAAATATGAGATAAGCCGTTCAGCAAAAATCGCACCGATATTCCGGTAATCTTTTATTTCCAGAACCTGCCGTCCTGCCTCATAATAACTTGTTTCAAAGGAAGCAAAGGAAATATGAAGAGTGTTGAATGCAAACTCGGAAAGATTATAGAAACCGCCCCATGCAGCAAATTTTTTATAATTTCCATATTTAATGAAGTCATCATGAGAATAAGGTTGGAGGGCTTTGCCTGTCTCCTGAACCCAGCGATAAAAACGGGAATCTGCCGGCACTGCTTTCTGCAGGAATGAATACACACCCTTTTCCGCAGCGCCGGGACTGTGAAAATCAAAAATGGCAGAATCTTCAGGAATGACTCGTAATTTCCACAAGTTCAGATCCTGAATCATGACCATATTTTCATGACGCATTGGCGCATGCGGTCCCCATGACCGGTTGATATCCTGTGGAAAAGAATCCTTGCCGTAATTTCCATCGATTACTCCGTCAATATCGGCAAAAGGCACGCACCATACGGGAAATGTTACATTTCGCTCGGCCAGTCGCCTGAGGATTCCGTCGAGAACCCATGCTCCCGATGTTTCAGCCGCATGCTGACGTGCGAAAAGATAACATCCCTTGCGTCTTTCCGATTCCGAGCCGTAACAATTGGAAATCCGGAAAAAACTCCGACCGGCAGCAGAAACGCCGATTTCGTCACGCGTCCAATATCCTCCGGTATCTTTCAGCATGGTATCGAACTCTTTGACCCCATAAGGATAGCAGAAAGCAACCTCGGCATACTCTCCGCTTTCCGGTGTATCTGCCAGCCAGCAGACAGCGCGATGTCCATCTTCACGCACACTTGGTATCCGATCCGTCAAACGCTTCCACTCTCCTTCACCATAACGAATCACCGGATAAAACTCGCCTCTGCCCGCGCCTAACATTGTCATGATATGCTTCAATTTCAATACCATCCGAGACGGCAGAACGTCTTTTCCGTCATTAAAAATCCGGAAATGAAACCATAGAGCAGCAATCCCGCCATGCGGAGAACCGGAAAAAGATACCTCGCATTGATCCGCACTTATCGCAATCTCAGCAACCGCGACATTGAAACTCTCCGACGTTCTTTGAATCTGCAACATGACTATCCTCTTCCATATTCCTCAAATAGAAATATATTATTTTTATTCTTAGGGGTTGTCGTTTCGTTTTACATTATATCAGATTTGATGAAAATTATAACAATCATATCCTAATGTCAAGAAGAGAAATCAAAATAATCAAAAAAATGATATCCTGTATAACACTACTCCGACGCAAGCAGCGGGGGTATCGGAAAGCCCAAATAATGACGAAAGCCCAAAATAGTATAATGCAGGACTTTGCCCTTATCGCGAGAAGAATGCTCACACATTCTTCCGCTTCAAAGCCGACCAGAGGACCGGGGTATTGCCCCTCAAAAAATAAAATGCAAGCTATTCGATTTGGATCAGGCAGACCGTTTCACCAAGCAGAAAACGATCTATGTGACTCAGAGGCTCGCAGCACGAGCCCACCGTCTGCCATTGCCGGATTTGGAAGTGGTATTCTGAAACAAGTCAATACGGAGGGCGCGGAGCCCTCATGTTCTTTTCCCCGTTGCGTCAGACCAGTTCCAGCCCTGCATCTTTCACCATTTCCGCGTCTTCTCCGGGAGTCCTGCCGGGAGTGACCAGATAGCCGCCTGTCATGAAGGCATCCGCGCCGGAGTTGAAGATCCATGACTGGAAGTCGCGCATATTGCGCTCGCGTCCGCCGCAGATACGGATTGATGTATCAGGCATCATCAGTCTCGCAACGGCAATGATCCGCATACAGTCCTGCGGGGTCAGGTTCTTCGCATTTTCAAGCAGAGTTCCGGGAATCGGAGTCAGGAAATTGATCGGCACGGAATCGACGTCAAGAGAACGGACGGTTTCCAGAAGCTCCACACGCTGTTCAAGACTCTCGCCGATCCCGAAAATGCCGCCGGAACAAACCGTCAACCCGACTTTCTTCGCGGCTTTCACCGAATCAAGCTGGCTCTGGAAAGAACGTGTGGTGCAGACCACATTGAAATAACTCGGTGCCGCCTCCAGATTGTGATGATAGCGGTCCAGCCCTGCATTTTTGAGTTCCATCAGGACATCCTCGTCAAGAATTCCAAGCGAAGCGCAGGGCTTGATTTTCAGGCGTTTCGAGATCATCGAAACCGCTTCGCAAAGCGTATCGAGCTCAGTACCCCTGCGGACTTTGCGCCCGGCAGTCACGATGCCGTAACGTGCCGCGCCGTGGCGTTCCGCCGTTTCCGCCGCCTTGAAGATTTCCTGCGCGGAAAGCATCGGCCAGGTCTTGATCGGCGCGGCGGAACGTGCCGACTGCGCGCAGAAAGCGCAGTTCTCCGTGCAATTCCCGCATCTGGCATTCACAATGGAACAGGTTTTGATCTTATTTCCGGAATACTTTTCGCGCGCTTCGGTTGCGCGTTTCAGAAGCCCCATCAGAGAAACCTGCGATGTATCTTTCAAAAGCTCCAACGCCTCTTTCGCTTCGATGCCTTTCAATGTCAACACTCCTTCCAGTCATTCAGACAACTCAATCTATTCAATGCTTTTTCGGCGGACGCCTCTTTCCATGAAAGTTGCCGCCGCCGTGAAATTTTCTGT
Source organism: Lentisphaeria bacterium (assembly GCA_003526375.1). GTDB lineage: Bacteria > Verrucomicrobiota > Lentisphaeria > Victivallales > UBA1829 > UBA11452. The sequence goes on along the minus strand of DPDG01000020.1, from coordinate 34,828 downwards.
CGCCGCCGTTCTTTCTTTCCCCCTCGTAATTCCGGTATCCGTCGCGACGATGCTTGAGCATCGTCAACTGCGTCCGGCGCTCACGGAGCCCGCGGTTCACCACAATCGGTTCTCCGTCGGGAGTTTTACCGGTATAATACATCGCCGCCCCCATCGTAAGGGGCAGCGGAATATAATCCTGCGCCTGTTCCAGACTCCAGTTATGCGAAGCCAGAAAATCATCGACGACTTTCATTTCCGCCTCGGTGCAGCCGGGAAAATTCGAGATGAAAAGCGGAATCAGGTATTGCTCCTTGCCGCATTCCCGGCTGATCCGGTCGAAAATCTTCATGAACTCCTCCAGCTCGCCGGGCTGTCCCTTGCGCATCAGCGCAAGCACCCGCTTGTGAAGATGTTCCGGCGCCACTTTCATATGCCCGGAAACATGGTGGCGGATAATCTCCGCCGTCAGTTCCGGCTGCATCAGGGCGAGGTCAAGGCGGATGCCCGAATTGATGAAAACATGTTTCACTCCGTTTTCACGCCGCAGACGGCGCAGCAGAGAAATCAGCGGCTTCCCATCCGCCACATAGTTCGGGCAATGATTCGGGAACATGCAGCTTGACCGGCGGCATTTCCTGCACAATTCCGGATTTTTCGCATGATGACCGTAAGAGTTGCCGGCAGGTCCCCCGACGTCGCTGATCGTCCCGTGGAAAAACGGCTGTTTCTTCAGGCACTGGACACTTTTCATGATCGAATCTTCCGACCGCGAGATCACGTGCCGTCCCTGATGCGAAACCAGTCCGCAGAAAGCGCATCCGCCGGGACACCCGCGCACTGCCGGAATCGAGTCCTTGACAGTCTCGAATGCCGGAATCTTTTCTTTATAAGAAGGATGCGGACGCCCTGCATAACGGAACTCGCACACACGGTCGAATTCAGCGGAGGACATCGGAGGCTGGGGAGGTTCCACCAGCACATAACGCCCGTTGTAATCCTGCAGCAGCTTATGCCCGCACCAGGCATTCATCTCTTTTTCGAGGATGATCATCTCGCGCATCATCGCATCCCGGTCGTTCTTCATCTCCTCGAACGAGGGAAGCATCACATAAGAGTCGTCAATTTCAAGTTCAGAGGATGCCTTTCCCCCGAGAAAACGCGCAGTCCCCTGAATGCCGTCGAGCGGTTCGCCGTTCTCGATTCTATGGAATACCTGCGGCGTGGAAAGCTCCCCCTGCCCGTAGATCAGGATATCCGCCTTGGAGTCAACCAGCACGCTCGGTCTGATCTTATCCTGCCAGTAGTCATAATGAGCGACGCGGCGCATGCTCGCCTCCATTCCGCCGAGCACAGTGGGAATTCCCGGAAACGCCGCTTTGCAGAGTTGGGTATAGACAACGGTCGCCATCTGCGGTTTGAGCCCGGTGCGCCCGCCCGGAGAATAAATGTCGTCGCGCCGGAAGCGGCGCCCGACGGTATAAATACAGAGCATGGAATCCATATTGCCGGCTGTGACAGCACAGGCGATGCGCGGCCTGCCCATCACCTTGACCGAATCGGGATTCCTCCAGTCCGGCTGTGCAACGATGCCGACCCGCCACCCTTCCGCCAGCAGAAGACGCCCGACCAGCGCCATGGCAAAAGAGGGATGATCCACATATGCGTCGCCCGTCACAAGCAGAATATCGAGTTCCTTCCAGCCGAGACGGTCCATCTCGGCGCGGCTCATGGGAATGAATTCCGGTTCGTATTTCATAAAAAACTCCCGATGTAATCAGGTAATTTACACCGGAATGCCGCAACAATCAAGCGGAAAAACGGGAAACGCCGTCAATGAACGTCATAGACATACTCCCCTTTCGGAAAGACGGCAGGCACGACCACCAGGAACATTGCGGCGAAAACGATCATGATCGAATACACCAGGAACAGGGTCTGATAATGGCAGATTCTCATGGAGCCGATCGACCAGTGGGGCGCCAGCAGCCCCGAACCGAGCACCAGCGAGGAAATCAGCCGGGACAATCCCGATCCGCCGTAGTAGAATGTGCCGCAGAACGCCATTGCCATCGCCTTGTTGCCCGGAGTCGCCAGCGCCATCATTTCGGATGTCGAGGCAATGGACGCCGAGGCGAATGTAAAACTGTAAACCATCATCAGGGACGCGATCAGTATTCCCGTCACCGTGTTCCATTCGCCGATGAAAAACAGGGAGAAATTCACCAGCGCATAAGTGATGTGGATGCCGAGAAGCGTATCCTTGATTCCCCAGCGGGTGATGATCCTGCCGGCGCCGATCGAACCGAGAAGCATCCCGACCATATTCAGAGCCGAAATCATGACGATGATATTGTCAGGCGCGTGCAGGTAGCGTTTCAGGTAGATCGTCGACAGCGGGAGCGTTCCGTAAGCGGCAAGATTCAGGATGAAAAGGTAGACAGAATACCCCGCCAGCGGCTTGTTCGCAAGCGCCAGTTGCAACCCCTCTTTGAAGCCGTAACTCCCTTTTTTATCCACTTTATACACGGGAATCCGCGAAATGAAAAAGATGCGCCCGAGGTAAATCGTCGCCCCCACCAGCAGGACAAGCTGAAGCTGGCGCAGAGACGGATTTCTGCCGACAAAGAATCCCGCGGCAAGCAGGAACAGCGCCGAAGACAGTTGCCATGAAAAACGCATGGAACTCAGAAAAATGCTGCGCCGTTCCTTGAGCAGAAATGTATCCAGCATCGGGAACCAGCCCGCGACATAACCGGTATTGCAGTAGGCATACAGCACGATCATGCCGATCATGATCCCGACGGAAATCCTGCCGCCGCCCAGAAACGGCGAAGCCACCACCATGTAATAAGCGAATGCGGACACCATGCAGATGCGAACGATCAGTTTCTGATAGCCGATCCTGCTGGCAAGCCACGCCATGGGAATGATGCAGATTCCGTTGAAAAGCGGCAGGAGCGAAGTCGTCAGCATGGAAAACATATCCCCTGCCCCCAGCATTTGGGCGAACAGAATGATGATGGCGCTGTCGGTCAGCGTCACGTCGCCCATTGCGCCGAAACATGCGGACAGCGTTGCTTTCTTTTCACAGGAACGACGTTCCTCGAATGTCGGTGAAACAACCCCGGATGCCATGATGAAACCCCTCTCCTTATGCTGTTTCCGGATAATATAAGCGGGCGCACGGACAAAGCAAGACGGCTGGAATATTTTACAACAAATTCATGTTAAATTACAACATGCAGGCAACCGGAAGGCAGGGATAAAAAATTCGGCTCCACCCCTGCCCTTTTCTTCCCGGATTATGTTTCAGGAAAAAGTCAGGCGCTACGGCAGATGCAGGCGGATCATTTTCCGGAAGACGGCTATTTCACGCAAAGCGCTTTCCACCTGCCGGATCTTCCATTCCAGATGCCATCTGTCGCACACGTATTCCATGCTCGGCTCCCACCCCAGACGGGAATCCGTCTCAACGGCAGAAATCGCGCCTCTTGCATTTTCGATCTCATCGTATGCGATTTTCTCTATCTTCTCAAGAACGGACAATGCGCTTTGCGCATCGGCGGAAGTCTGCAAAGCCATATTGCAAAGCCACCACTGCTTGATATGGATCACCGTCACGATCGAACTGCGGATAAAGCGGCCGAGCGCTTCCAGCCGCAGAGTCTCCGGAAGTTTCGACGCCGAGGAGCGACGGACCGCCTCCGCCATCTCCGCCTCTCCTTTTTTCCACAGACGGAGCATCTTTTCCAATGCTCTCAATTCAGCGGGATAGCGCAGAAAACCGGGCGACTGTTCCGCATTTTCATAAGGGTGGTAAAACGTCTTGATGATCCTCCACCCGAAATGCGCCTGCGGAGCCGTCGGGAAACGGATCTCTCTGCTCTGCATCGTGCGGGAAATATCAGGATGGAAGATGAAAGGATAGGCTGCGCCCACACGCCACGGTCCGTACTGGTCCTCGTTCGATGCCGTATAGCAGCCCATCGCCTCGCTCCAGAAACGCCATGCGGCAAGCACATGCTCCGCGGCGTCCCTTCCATAGTCGCGGACTGCGATCTTTTCAAACAGCAGTTCGTAATCCGGCTCATAATTCTCCCATGCGCTCCATCTGCCGATCTCCGCCGCGATACACTCCCACCATCCGTAGTGGTGCGTCGCATAATGAGAATCCACACCCCATTTCTCCTTTGCGGCGCGAAGATTCCGCGCCCGTTTCAACCAGCGCTGCGGCGCCGGGACATAAGGCACACAGCCGAAATCCCACGCAATCCCCGCAGTATTCACATTGCCCTGAACAGGGATGCCGAACTCATGCGCCGTTTCCGATTCACTCGTAAAATAATATCCCGGTTCCGTTGCGGATACCGTATAATCCATCACCGGGGTATGCAGCCCCTCAAGCCTCCGTCCGGAAAAAATCTCATAGCAGACGCTTAACGAGATTCCCTCCGGCAGTTTTTCCAGGAAACGCCGGCGGAGTTCAAGCGGCGCATACCCCCAGTTGTAAGTGCTGAATACAATGACGGCGGACGGCTTCACCCGGTGGACAGCACGTTCAATACAGGCGAGATAGGCGGGATAATCGCAGCAGGGATACCAGCCGGGACTCGGACGCGTATCGGGAATACCGTCAACAACGCTGTCCTGATAACTCCTGCCGGTCGTGGCGGGGTCCCGGCTGGGGAATTCCAGCGATTCCCCCGTAAGGCAAATGCCCGCCGCGCCCGGATACCGGCGGAACAGTTCGCCGTAAATCGAATCGAAATACTCCTCCGCGCCGGGATCATCCGGGTGCCGGAAGCTGCTCATATAATTATACAGCATCACTTTCAGCCCGTATGATTCCGCACGGCGGATCACGTCATTGATGTTGCAGGGTCCGGCGGCGGTCCGCCCGAACTCCTTGACGAACAGGACAATCATATCGTATCCGGCATGAACGACTGCATTGAGCTCCGCGTCAGGATATTCGTCGATACCACTTCCGGAATGAACGCTCCGGTACCGGTACAACGGCCTGCGGACTGTTTTTTCGAGAGGCACGACGGGCGCTCCTTCCAGATTCATCATATCCTCCAGATGCACCGTCCCGCGGAAAGCCGAATCCCGCGCGGAAACGGCAAGCCGGATGTGCCGTGGGTCTGCCTCCAGAACAAAACCGGTCTCTATGGACGAATCCCCGGCAAGCCACAGAACATACGGGGCATCCGCATGAACCAGTCTCAGGGAAAGCCCCATGCTTTCAAAAAGATAATCCTGAAAATCCCGGAGCGCCTTATGGAACGGCGGCGCGGCGTCCGCAGGACATCCCAGCGACCAATCCTCCGTCAGCATGACCTCATGCTCCGCCGCTTTGCGCCCAAAATCGCGGCGATCCGGCCGATGCACCCGCCAGTGACGGCGGAGGAACTCATAATTCTTCTCTTTCATCGTATCACTGCCCTGTGTTTTGCGCAGTCCCGGCAGCCGCTTTTGTGAAGAAAGAGAGCGGGATCTTCCGCCAGCAGCCCGCGCATGGCATCCGCAAGTTCGCGGGCATGGAACATGGTAAGAACCGCCTGCCCGACAACGGTTTCGCGGACAATGCCGAGCTGTTTCAGCTTCCGGAAATACGCAGCGTTTCTGCCGAGCTTGTACCAGCCTCCGCGGCACCCTCCGGGATAATTCGTGACAAGCACCTGTTTCCTGCCGCCTCCGGGAAGCGCGACTTCCGCAAACGTCTTGTCGAGATATCCCGCGAACCATGCCTCCGCGGCGTGGAGAAACGTATTCCCTCCGATGGATTCCCCCAGGAACAGAATCTTTCCGTCATACCGGCGGAGTTTGCCCCACGGGCTGTCTTCCGCAAAAGTGTCGTAAGGCGTTTCCGAATGCAGAAATTCCTCCGCACGTTTTCCGCAGGCGCAAACGGAATGCGTCGGGTGAATACTCCTTTTCACGCCGTTCCGCCTGCGGAACGTCTCCGGGACAATCCCGACCCATTTCTCCACGGGAGACACCGCCGGGTCATAGGGCGGATTGGGACTGCCGGACTCGCAGTCCGTAAAAGCCGGCATTGCCAGAATCCCCTCCTCCGTCACCGATTCCAGCAGGGCGTCGATGACGGTATCCGCACCGCCGTCAACCCTTCCGAACGACTTCAGGCTCGAATGAACCATCAGGACATCTCCGGCGGCAATGCCGAGCCTGTGCAGCCCCTCCGCAATCTCGTGTTTCAAAACCGGAGAACATGTTTTGGGTTCAGCCAGCCCGCTCCTCAAAAGAACCTCCGCAAGTTTTGAGTAATGCTCCAGCTCCCTTGCAAAACCGCCGGGGTCCTCCTGCAGCGGATACGGGCGCGTCGCCCATGCCGCAAGCGCAACCTCGAATACGGTCTTCCTGCCGTCGAAATGAAAGAAGTTCGTGCCGGAATCATCCAGGCACCAGTATTCGTTCGACGCATATCCCTGCGCTTCCGCGGCAAGTCCGCGCAATTCGCCGTTCAGCGTACCGAGCCCGACCGGTCCGGGAACCCTGCGCACAAGGACTTCGCGATGTTCACCGGAACAAAGCGGAGGCGCCTCTCCTCCGTTCAGCACACGCAAAGCCGCTCCGACCTGACTCACGGCATAAGCCTTGAACTCATCCGCAAGCGCGGCGTTCCCGACAGCCGTCATGCCGGACGGAATGGAAAGATCCCGCCATTCCGCCAAACGCCGGGCGCGAATCAGGCGGGACGCCTCCTCCGTATCGGCAAGCCGCAGGGCCTCGCGGCATTTGTCGTCCACGATCCTCTTCCAGTCCTCAAATGCGAGCTCCGAAAGGAACGCCGACTCCTCCGCCCCCGCATTCGCGGTGAAATATGCCAGAGTGCCGGAAAACGCCGCACCGGCGCCGAGTGCAGCCGGGGAAAGCCGGTCCGGAGTATCCACGCTCGTATGATAGAAATAACAGCGGGGATAGGTCTCCAGCGGCTCCTCCCAGAGCGAACCGTAAAAGAGATTCCACGGAGGCCCGAACATCGGGTCCTGCATCATATCCTCGTTATTCTTCGAACCCTCGCGCACCTCGAAGCCGATCTTGTATTCCTCCGATACGGTTTTCAGAATTTCCCGTGCCAGCGCATGCTGCGCCGAAGGATGCACATTCAGGGAACGCCGCAGCACAAAATGCTCTTTCCGCCCTCCGGTTTCCAGACGTCCGAACGAATCGACGGATACCCCTCCGACGGCGTTTTTCATAAGTTCAGGATGTGCCATTCCCCACGCATACAGGCTGAAATTTTCCAGTCCGTGAAAAAAACGGATGGAATGTTTCGGGCGCGGCAACTTCCCCTTTCCGATCAGAGACGCCAGCGTTTTTGCCACGGAGAGGGCTGTGGCGACGCCGGACACGTTATTCGTTGCATGAGGTTCATAGGCATGGGATGTCAGAAAGAAACAACGGTCGTCCTCTCCCCGCAGAAGCGCAGTGACGGCGGGCGCTTCTCCCTCATAAGTGCGGGTATCCATCCGATAACGCACCGGAACCGGACCCGATTTTTCATAGCGCTCCATCAGCTCGCGGGCAATGCGCGGAGTCAGCGAAAATCCGACGCATGTCTTATCCCTGCAATCAATCTGCCCCGCGCCGAACAGATCATTGAACCACCGCCGGGAATCCTCAAGCGACGGATGAACAGGATGCAGATCGACCGCAGTCATAAACGCTTTGCAGGATCGCCGCATCAGGGCTTTGATTTCCGCACCCGACGGATAATGCGCAATCAGAGCGACGAACGGTTCCAGCGATCCCTGTTCCGGCAGTCGCTCCACGGGCACAATGCTTCCTGTGCATACGCCACCGCTGTCCGCGGAAAACGGCACGGCGCAATAAGTGCATTCCCTGTAATCGGCAATCCTTTTTCCACCGACTTCCGCCCACGCGTCGGAGATATCCCATGCCAGCGGGAAATGACGGTCCGCATAAACCGTTTTTCCATCGGCGGGAAAAGACACGACTTCCGTTTCGAGCCCGAAACTCCGGTATTGCCCGGCAAGCCACCGGATACCGTCCGCATAGGAGGAGTAGCTGAGCCGGAGGGGAAACTGCCGGAATTCCGCGGCAAACGCTTTGATCTCATCACGGTTCATCGCATCGTTGACGAGCCTGTAAATTTCATTCAGATTACAATCCATTTTCATTCCTTGAAAAGCAGTTGCTCCATATCATGCGCCGCCGCTTCGAGCGCCGCCTCTCCGTATTCCGCCGTTGCCTCTCTGCCGGGGCGCGCATACCAGAGCGAACCGTCGATCCGGTCAAATTCGACACATTCCGGCATGACAGCCAGGGCTTCACTGGTCTCCAGCAGTCCCGCATGATCCCCTTTGAAGCGCGCCTTTGTTTCAGGCGCAGTGCGGATCGGATGAACCTGAATCCATGCGAACGGATTGTTGTCGCCGGAATAGTAAGAGCTGTACTGCTCCGTTCCCCACCAGCCTTCGCCGCTCTCCTTTTCCAGCCACTCGAAGATGACCCGCTTCGCCGCTGTGCGGAATGCAAGGTCTGTGGGCATTCCCTGCTCGAATTCCTCCGTCTGATGCGCAATGAATGCATGGATGTTGCGGAACCCGACCCGCAGGAGCCCGCGGAAGATGTCCTCCGCAACGGGGATCAGGCGCAGCGAGTCCACATGCACTGTTCCGTTTCCTTCGGGAGCGGCGACAGCAAGTGACGCACTGCCGTAGTAGAACGGCGGCAGCACCACCAGTTCCGGGCGCCTCTTTTCAATACGCTCCAAGGCATTGATGCAGGTAAAACAGTCCACACCGAGCGGCAGGTGTTCCGCATGGTATTCGACGACCCCCAGCGGCAGCGCCGCCGGATCATTTCTCTCAATCGCTTTCCGTATCTGATACGGAAGCATGTTCAGATATTGCATTTTTACTTTCCTCCTGATGCTTTCATTATTTACCTATTTCTGAATCAGTTTTTCTGTATTGACGGGGGGAATCAAATAGAAATGATATTTTGCCAACTGTTTTCCTCCGACAGTCAGGGAGATGGAATATCTTCCCGGAAGCAAATCGGCAGTTTCGAGAATGAACGGCTGATTCCGGTAAGGCGCAATTCTGCCGAGACTCTGCCGCCGGAGTTCCTTTCCGTTTTCATCCATGACAACCAGAGCCGCATCAAATCCGGCAATACGGCGCGCATCGGCATCCGTCTCCGGAACCATGAACAGGCTGCCGGCAACAGCCTGAATGCCAGCACGTTGAAACGGCCCGTCGCACAATCCGAACTCATTTAACTTACGCTTCCCCGGCTCCAGAATCAGTTTCCAGCCGGATTGGAGAGGAATGGAGTCCGCCTCCATGCTCTTTTGTTCCGCCACCTCATCTTTGAATACACTCACCTTTTTCCAGAGTCCTCCCATGCTGGCTCGATCCAGCACAAGAACAGCAAGAGTGTTTTCCCTGCCGGGACGCCATGACTTCAGCGGGAAGGAGAAAGGCTTGTCCCAGCCGTCGTGCATTCCAAGAAAAACACCGTTCAGCCATACCCATGCGGTTTCATCGGCTGCACCGAAATGAATCACCGGCTGCGTCCACCCGTCAGGTAACCGGAAGGTGTTGCGGTACCAGGCATATCCATCATAAGGAATGCCCTGCGCCTCCCAGCTCATCCCCACCTTGATGGGAATCCAGTGGGAATCGTCATAATCCGCCCTTGCCCTGGCGGGTGTCTTTCCGGTATCAATTTCCGTCACTTCAAGAGGCATCTGCCTTTCCCTGCGCTCCCGGGAAAAACGAGGCAGGACACTTCCGGCATCCTTTCCCCGGAGACCGCTTGTCAGATGCAGGCAGATTTCTCTTACCAGGTCAAGGCGGACTCCATTCCAGGGATTGTCGCCGTTTCGGCAGGGAATGCCTGCTGAAATGTCGCGCTCCACATTCCCGATGTCCCGCAGCAGGGCAAGAAAATTTTCCGCATTTGTTTTGGCTTCCGAGGCAGGAGCCTTTTCAACGGCATTCTCCAGCAGTCGCAAATAGCGACGGTCTACGACGGATGCCCTGAACGCCTCCGAGCGCAATGTCGGAATCAGGCTCTTTTCCGGCCCCTGCATGGCTTCAAAATGCGCCGTTCCGCCGCAAGCCCCCTGACAGAAGAAATCATTATATTCAATACAGTGAGACCATGTCAGCCACTCCCGCAAGTTACCCCTGGCGCCGTGACTCCATGAATGAAGACCGTTCAGGAAACGGCCAGAGACACTGTAAGTATAAATGTGCTTCTTCCTGCCGGAATCCGTAATGCGGTCCGAATACTCCCAGCTACGGCTGCCGCGAACCCCCATCACATCCAGAACAGGGGCAAAGTTTTCGACAGAGGCGTAACAGTTTGCCCGGTAGGATGTCATAATGTCCGGAATATCCCGCTTAATCATCCTGAAAAGCGTTACAGCGTCATCCAAAGTCTTTTGTGCCGGCACCTTGGTGTCATGCCCCATCTCGCCGCCAAGGTCAAGAACGACAGACTCACAGCCATTGTTTCGCGCAATCTCAAGAATTTTTCCATAAGCGGCTTTCACAGCCTGACGATATTCCTCCGAAAAAGCCTTGTAAGAACCAAATGCCAGAGGCTGAACATAACCCATTCCCATAAGCGACACAAACGGTGTCTTCACGGGAAAGCCGATCCTGCGGTAAAGTTTGAACCATGCGTCGATCTCTTTCTTGGACGCGCCGCCGATCTTCTCAAAATCAACGATCCTTCCTTCTTGATCTATGATGAATCTGCTGCCAACATAAGGCCAGCTGTACATCCGTGTCGCAGTAGTGCATTCCAGCTCATCCCTGGAAAAACGCATCTGCACCTCCGCCATGTCATTCTGACCGCCGAGCATGGCAATCAGATGATCCTCCAGCACAGGAAGCTGGAAAGGCGGAATGTGCAGTTCTACCGGAAGCTCCATTCGTTCTCCGGAAGATGCAACGGCACGCACAGTGCCCCGGTAAATTCCGGGAGATGCCGTTTCTGGCAGTCGAAAACGCAGCAGATAACCGAAACTCTGATTCGCGGGAATATCCCTTGCCTTGACAGGAAGCAGATGATTCGGCGCAATCCAATGCCTTTTGGTGAATGCATGGGTATGATGGTAGTTCATGATGGCAAACAGATTTCCCCGCAGAAAATCCGGGAAACCGCGTAATTCCAGTGTCACATTCTTCAGATCCGCCGGAGAGCGCAGCAGAAACGCGCCGGATGCAAGTTCGCCGGGTGTCGCAATGATTTTCAGGGGTACGCCGATTTCCGAAACAAGAGGCAAAGTCTGCCGGAAAATATATTCGTAAGGATTCTCCCTGGCAAAGAGAACAGGAGCATTGTTCTTATACAGGATCGAACTGTCCGCCGAAAGCGGATTCCTTATATCCGCTTCCACAGGCGAAACATCTCTCCAGGATTCCTGAAACTTCAGTTTACGGTTCTCAAGCATCCTCTCCAATAATTTCCCGCATTCGGGGTCGTTCACCGGATAAATCAGCAGATAGTTCAGCGGAACCTTCCGCACTTCCGGTGCAGTCACAGTGACCCGAATCTCTCCGTTCACCGTTTCCGCCTCTGTCATGACATCATGCAGAAAAGGCTTCACATACAGTTCGTAAAGATCATCCTCCGGGGATGCATCATGTTTCAACATACGGAAACGATCCCTCTGCTCATCGGCAATTCTGGAAAACACCTTTTTTCCATTGACTTCCACCAGTGCGCTCATGGGCTGATAAAGATGATTCAACCAGCAGTGGACTCCCGCCGCCCCGATGCCGGTCACTACCTTATATTTTCCTTCCGGAAGGCGAACTGCCATTTCAAGCGGCCTTCCTTTGTCCGCGACAGCCCAGTCATGGGAAAGGGCATCAAGCTGGCGCAGGACGGCATTTTCAAATTTCACAGGTTTCCTGATCCAGCGGAAGTTTTCGGGCACATCCCCCGGCCCGACAGCCAGGGCTCCATACTGAAGCTGGCTTCCATCCGGGCCGAAGTCAAAAAGAAGAATTTTTTTTTTTGAGTTGAGACATTTTTTCCGGCAGCCAACTTGACGGAAAACGGTGCTATTCCGTAAAACATGCCGTAATTTCTTGAATCCGCTCCCACATACTCAACCGCCGCAATCAGGGAATTCAATTCAAGATCAAGCGGTACATTCATCTGCGGCAGCGTGAAAGAGGCGCGGTACAGATCGGACTTGCCGGGAACCGCCTTCAACTCCACGGGTGCACCCGGCAAATCCAGCACTTCCCAACGCGACGTCTTGCTCCAGTCTTTTCCGCGATTGACCTTGAAAAAGGAAAGACGCAGCGCGTCCGGCTTTGCCGCAACCGGCATTTCAACAGTCAGGATGTCGCCGCTGGTAAGGAGACCGCCGTGTTCAAGAGTTGTTCCATCTCCCTTCTTTGCCGACAGGAAGACTCCACCCACGGCTTCGGTATTTACCATCCGCAGGGTATTGAAGACCACTGACGGCGGCTCCGTGAATCTGGGATTGCCTCCGATATAGAAGTTAAATGTGAGATTGTCTTTGGGCTTTTTCATATTCTTCAGCCAGGGGCCGTTGACCGGTATTGTAAACAGACCGGGTTTCATTCCGGTATAGCTGAGAAATGGCCCCCCTTTCGATGTAGTCATATAAAGATATACATTCGGAGAACATTCCGTGATACGCAGTTGCAGATAGTCATAGCCGCGTTCCATCCCCATGCTGAAATGGCACGGCACCAAACGTGAAAAAGAGGAATTGCCCCCTGCAGAGGAAGCCTTGATCGCATTGCCGGGAAACAATTCAAGGCGTGTGTTTTCATGCACTCTGAACTTGTTGCCTTCAGCCCGTGTGCTCACGGTTTCCAATGTCGCGCAATCATGTGCCCAGTTGACATACTGCTGCGCCTGTATGCTTCCTATCATGCACAGAAGCACTCCGCCCAACCATGTTTTTTTCATTCTTTTTCCTCCTGGTGTTTTTTTTGTTTTCGTCTGATCTTTTATTGTTTTTACTCATTCATGGTTTTAACAACCTGCTCTGAAGCAAAAGTCTTATTTTCCAAACCATAACATGATTGATGATTTTTCAACTCCGCTGACACGCCCCGGATGCAGCCTGCACTCCGCGGCAATTCGTTTTTCCCCAACGCTTTCAACATGCCCGTCTGCAAAAGCGACATTCGCACTGCCCTGATGCCTCGCACGTGAAATCCTTGCCCCGGTATTATAAATATAAAAAGAACCTTCCTCATTCATTGGAGAGACATCTTTTGAAAAGGCATTGTAAAGATCAGCAGCTCCATTTCCCTGCACGCTCTCCAGCAGAAGCGCTTTTTCCGAACTGCGCCTGATCTGGCTGAAAGTCATGAGAGTATCTTTAAGAGCAGCGCCCCAGACACCATAGGTTCCACCGATGTTATATATCGGCATCCCATAGTTGATTTTGCTCCACAGCTGCACCTCATAAACAGTGCTTCCGGGACACTTGACGATTCCCCGTCTGTATTTGAGCGGAAAACTGCTGTTCCATGGCTGTGCGGGAGTGTCAACATAAAGTTCTGTCATTCCTGCGTAGGGAAGCGCAAAATAAACCCAGGGCAGATCTGTTCCTTTCATTCCGCGACTGGTAAAGGACGCCGTCTCCTCCTTGACCTGATAAGGCAATATAAGATCTTTGTGATCAATTCCATACAGGATGGTCTGCGCAACCTGTTTGATATTACCACAGCATGATATCTTTTTTGCCATTTTTCTCGCCTTGCCCAATGCCGGAAGCAGCATCGCCGCAAGAACCGCGATGATCGCTATCACAATGAGGAGCTCGATCAGGGTGAAAACTTTTGTTTTCCCCCTGGAAGTAAGAACAGAAGAACAAGGAACACGGAAGTCGGAAGGAACGGGAAAACAATCGAACAATCGAACAGGAAAACATTTGAACAATGGAAGGAAGAAGAAAGAAGAAAGGCAAAGGGATTGATTGCGTCTTCTTGGGGAGACCGTTCCCAGCCGCGAATTACGGCAGCTCTTGGCATTGGAAACAAAATCATGGTGGGGGACTCGCTCCGCGAGGCCCTGAAAAACATTTGCATCAGGACAGAATTCCGAATTCAGGTTCAAACTTATTCTTTGCGTTATGTTCTTCTTGCAAATTATCCTTATGAGGAACTCGATCAGGGTGAAAACTTTTGTTTTCACCCTGGAAGTAAGAACAGAAGAACAAGGAATACGGAAGTAGGAAGGAACGGGAAAACAATGGAACAACCGAAGGAAGAAAGAAAATACAGGACGGAACACGGTCAATTCGCGCACGCTTTTGAGTCCGCAACGTTTGTCTCCGCGAAATCTGACTCCGCGGAGATGTAATCTTTTACTGTAAACAGAACTTTCCACCAGAACTCCTCCTTTTCCAGAAACAGACCGCCGTTTCACCTTATATCATACAAATCTTATCTTTCTATTTTAATTATAAATAAAATCTCTATATTTTCAATAGGATAAAAATAAAAAAATGAATAAATCTTGACTGATACACTTTTTATGCTATAGTATCCAAAGTCAAGATATCACAGATAAAAACAGGGAGCGGCAATGGGAATCACGGATCACATTTACCAGGATTTGAAAAAACGGCTGGAGAACGGCAACTATCCCGCAGGAACCCGTTTTCCATCGGAAAGCACGCTGGCGGACGAGTTTTCCGTCAACAAAATGACAATGAACAAAATCGTCTCGATGCTCGCGGAACAAGGGTATCTGATCCGGGGAAACCGGGGAGCCGGAACCCGCGTGGCGGAAAACAGAACACGATTCAAGGGCGCTCTTGCTTTTCTCGGGCAGCTCAAACCCTACTCCACGCGGATTCTCAGCGGAATGACGGCGGAAACCACGCGCAATGATTTCATGACAATCATAGAGAGCCCGCGCATCGAAGAACTCCAATACCGTCTCCAGCTGCTCAAAAATCAGGGTGTGACGGGAATCGTCAGCATCGGTTACGGAATACCGGAACCGCCGCAGGGCATGTCTCTGTTCTGCGTGGACTGCGCCATCCTGCCCTCCATCCGGCAGGAGCGGGTCCATTTCATCAACAGCGACAATTTTCAGGGCGGGCAGCAGATGATGAAAGAGATCATGCGCCGGGGACACGGTGAAATCCTGATTTTCAGCTCCGAACGGTTTGCAGCCGGTCCGAACGCCTCCGTCACGCCGCGCATCCGCGGTTTCCATGAGATCATGAAGCAAAACGGCATCCCCGATTTCGAGGAACGGACTTTCTACGGCGCGCCGAATTCGCTCGCGGATGCGAAACGCTTCCTGCAGCTTTACCTGAAACGTTATCCGGCGTCCACCATCATCTGCACAGACTCCGACGGCAGTGCGGAACTGATTCACAGAGCCGCATGGGAGCAGGGAATCGAGTGTCCCGGAAAAATCGCACTGACCGGTTTCGGCGATGTCACCCGCCTGCCGGTCGCAAGCATTAATCAGAATCCGGAGCGTCAGGGAGAGCTTGCCGCCCGCCACCTGATCTCTTTCGCCTCCGGCGCTCCGCCGCCTGAACCGCTCATGGAAATCGTCGATACGGAACTTACCGGAGCGGAAAACATCCCGATTCTGATTTCTTGACCGGCATATCCGCGGCAGGGCTTGCAATTGCCGCATTGGCGTATTATTCTATCGCAGTGTTCAAACGGGAAATCTTTCATAAGGAGAACGGAATGGAAAAAACATTGGATTTCATCTGGCGGCGGCGCAGTGTCAGAGAATTCACCGGCGCCCCGGTTACGGAAGAACAGGTTCAATCTCTGCTGGAAGCGGCAATGGCGGCGCCGTCCGCCTGCTGCAAAGACCCGTGGGAGTTCATCGTCCTGCGGGAAAAGGAGATGCTGAAAGCCGTTTCGGAATGCCTGCCGAACGGCCATTTCCTGGCAAAGGCGCCTCTCGGGATCATCGTCTGCGGCGACATCAGGCAAGCCCATTCGGGAAGCCTTTCCTATCTGCTTCAGGACTGTGCGGCGGCGATGGAAAATCTTCTGCTTGCGGCATCCGCCCTCGGACTCGGAGCCTGCTGGCTTGGAATTCATCCGAGAGAAGAACGGATCACAGCCCTGCGGAAGCTTTTCCACTTCCCGGAGCACCTCATCCCGTTCGGGGGAATCGCCGTCGGCGTTCCTGCGGCGGAAGTCACACCGCGCACCCGCTTCAATCCGGCAAAAGTCCACAATGCGCCGGACTGGAAAAAACAGGAGTAATCCCCGCTGCATGAAATATGAGATTTTTCGAGTCTTTTTCAGAGAAAAATGAAGTTTTTCTCCGGCATCCGGAGATATGGTAAGGCATTGAAGACTCTCAACCAAATCAAAGGTGAAAGAATGGGTGTGAAAATCGATTGCGATATTCCGGGCGGAAATATCATCGTATTGAGTTCCAATGAAAATGGGGCTGTTTTGAAAAAGGACCTGCGGGACACCTCCACGGACTGGTTCTACTGGTGTTTCCGGGCGGCGTTCGACAAAGCGGGGGAATATGAATTCCGCTTCGAACCGGCGGACAGTCCGGCGGTCGGCTCCAGAGGCCCCGCGGTCAGCATGGACAACGGCATGACATGGCGCTGGGCGGAGGCAGGAACTTACGATGTCGGAAAGAATACATTCCGTTATCGCTATGACGGCGGAAGGGAAAATCAGGTGGTCTTCTGCCTCAGTATGCAGTATCAGGAGAAGAATCTCAACGCATTTCTCAAAGAATATGCGAAGTCGCCGTATCTGGAAACGTCCATTCTCTGCAAAAGCAACAAGGGGCGCGATGTGGAACTGATTCATATCGCCGGGACCGCACGGAAACCGGAGAAAAAGCTTTTTCTCTCAAGCCGCCATCACTGCTGCGAAATGACCGCGACCTATGTTCTGGAAGGCATTCTCAGAGAAGCGCTTGAAAACAGAGAATTCCGCGAAGTGTTCGAAGTCTTTGCCGTCCCTTTTGCGGACAGGGATGGAGTCGTGGACGGCGATCAGGGCAAGAACCGGCGTCCGCACGATCACGCCCGCGATTACGGGGACAATCCGATTTACAGTGAAACTGCAAACATCATGAAACTGATCCGGCAGGAAAAAATGAATGTGGTCTTCGATCTCCACTGTCCGTGGATCTATCAAGGCTGCAATGAATCCATCTACTTTGTCGGGCCCGAACTCAAACGCATGGAAGAAGGCACTCTGCGGCTGTCCGGACTGATCGAAAACGATCCCGAACGCAAAGTGCCGTTCGCGGCGGAAGACATTGTCCTTTACGGCACCTCCTGGAACACAGGCGCCAACTACACGCAGGGGAAAACCCTTGCGCGCTGGGCGGGGGATCTGGACTTCGTGGAACTCTCCACATCCATCGAGATTCCCTACGCCAACGCGCGGGAGTTCACATTCTCCGCCGATGACTGGCGTTCTTTCGGACGCACCGTCGCCCGCGCATTTGTCCGCTATTTCAGATAAGCCCGCGCTGCCCTCCGCAGGGATATGAACTCCGCACGGGAAAGTCATTCCTGCCGGAAAGCACGGATATCCCCGGAAAAATCCCGCTCCCAGGGATAATGGATCGTGAGTCTCTCCCCGCCGCGGATCGCGGACTCTGCCGCGTAAATGCCCGGCAGGGTCATGCGCAACCCTTCCCGAAGCGGGATGGGCGCCTCTTTCGCGCCCGTCCGAAGCGCCTCGGCAAACAACTGCCAGAGATAGGAATCCGCCCCGCCGTGACCGAAAGGTTCCTTCAAGTTGTATTTTCTTCCGGCGGCGGATTCATACGGGGAAAATCCGACGGGCAGTTCCGTCAATCCGGAAGCGCCGTATAAACGGTTTGAATTGAACATCGTTCTCTCCGGATGTTGTTTTCCGCGATGGGAAAGATGCTCGAAATATCCCTCCGTCCCGAACACACGGTAGCTGTGATTGCCGCAGGAGGCGTTGTTGATGAAAGAGGCGGCAAAGCGGACCGTGACCCCCGACTCCGTCTGAAACTGCGCGGCCATGTGGTCATTCGCATACTCAAGTTCCGTCACATGGCTTCCCGTCGAAACGCAGGATACAGTGCGCAGATCTTCTTCCATGACGGAAAGCAGCGGCCCCAGTGAGTGTGTGCAGTAACGAATCGGCATGGACCCCCATTTTTTCGTCGGCTTCCGCCACGGCGTCTCCTCCCAGAGACCGCGGCAGTCATGAATATACTCCGCTTCGAGAAAATACGGCCTGCCGAGAAGTCCCTGCCGGTAAAGGTCCTGCAAAGCAAGAACGAACCCCCACCCGCAGGTCGTGGCTCCGGTCATCAGCATACCGGCGGCATCTTTCTGCACATCCCAGAGCATCGCCGCCTCCTCCAGCGTCCGGACGGTCGGAATATCCGAAAAAACGTGAAGCCCTTTCTTCAATGCCTTTCCGCAGAATTCCGCATGACAGTCCGCCGGAGTCTCCACCAGCACCACATCCAGTCCCGCTTTTTCAATCATGTCATCATAACTTTCGAAAAACGCCACATCCGGCATACATTCCGCCAAAGCAGGCTGTGTGCCGCCGTAATAAGAATTCGTCGGCTCGAACCACAGCGCCGGATTCAGATCACATGCGGCGACGGCTTCAAAATCTCCGATGCCTTTCGCCACGCCTTTGAACATCCCGCGTCCGCGATGACCGAGCCCGACAACCCCCAATCTGAATTTTTTCATTCTCCTGTCCTCCTGATTTTTTATCTTCCGTTTCCTGATATTATATTGATTTTCCGGAATTCCGCAATAATTTAAAATAGGATTATCGGGACAATAAATGATATTAAAAGGTCATGCAGTGATAAAATAAGGACAACGCATCAATATGCCTGAACAGCTTTACAGCGAAAACTACCGGATCAACCCGATCCCTTTCGACGCATCCGATGACCGGATTCAGTTTTACTGCTCGTTTCTCTCCACATGGAAGCCGGGTTTCACCGGAAAAAGCGCGGGAGGGACACACGCAGTTTATTCGCTGGTGCTGCAAGGCAAATACCATCTGTATTACAAGGAGCGGAAATATACGGTTCCTGAAGCCCATTTCACGATCAACCGGATTCCGCATCCTTATACGAAAGCCGTAACAGCAGGACAGTTTCCCCTCGTCAGAAAATCCTGCATGCTCTACCGGAATGCATTCCACGACATGATCTCATCGCGTCTTTTCCCCGATGCCCACACCACCCTGCCCCTGCGCAATCCGGAAAAAGTGGAAAAACTCATGGATTCGATTCATGAGCATCTGGGTGATACCGGCTCAGTGGACGAAACCGCCCTTGCCGGTCTGTTCTTTCAGCTTCTGCATGAACTTCGCGCCCAGCAGAAAAAGAATCAGCTTCCGGATTCGCTGAACCGCGCACTCGAATTCATTGCACGCAATCTCTACGATCCGGGGCTTTCCCGTGAACGGATCGCAGTCCATTGCGGTGTAAGCGTGCGGACTCTGAGCCGTCTGTTTCATTCAGAGCTCGACACACAGCCGGCGCAATATATTCTGCGGCTGCGGCTGGAGCAGGTCAGGAACATGCTTGCCCTGCCGCGGCTGTCCATCAAGGAGATCGCGGAGCAGTGCGGGTTCCGGAGCGCCGGTTTTCTCGCCCGACAGTTCCGCCGCCACTGCCGGATGACGCCGCGCGCCTATCGCGACACCGTCTGCCGTCTGCCGTAACGGCCTCCCTCCCCCGTTTGTCTTATCAGGAATTCCATCTGAAGCCTCAGCCGATATGCCTCCCGCAAGAAATCAGGATTTATTTTCGCTTTTCCTCTTGACAAAGTCCCGATTTGATATATAATAAAAATGAACAACTATGAACAACATAAAGAATGAGTCGATACAGCTTATGACTTCCAGTGTTGCCAACCGCCGGATGAAAGACTGTCACAAACGTGACCGTCTGGAACAGGATCTGCGGAAAATGATCCTGAACAATGAACTGGATTGCATCAATCCGATCTCCACTGAAATGGAATTGGGGAAAACATACGGCCTCAGCCGGAACACTGTACGCAAAGCCTTGCAGACTTTGACGGACGAAGGGTTGCTGTATAAACGCCATGGGCGCGGCACTTTCATCATTCCGCCGGAAACCCGTTCGCCGGAACGGGTTTTGCTGAACAAAATTCTGGTTTTTCTTCCGGACTACAATGGAAATGCCGCAGAGCTGGCTTCCTATGACCGGCGCTTGCTTTCCGGAATTTCCGACTATGCATTTCTGAATCGGGGTAAACTGGAGTTGCGCCCCGACGGAGACAGCGCGGGCAGACTGCTGGATCAGTACCGCAACTTGAAATTCGACGGAATCATCTGGGAGCGCCCGGCGCAGAAATATAACAGCGTCATTGAAAAACTGCATTGCCATAATGTCCCGCAGGTGACAATCAGCCGCACAATCGGCAATGTTCCCTCTCTCTTTTTCGACTACAAAACAGGGATTCAGGATGTTCTGCATTTTCTCCACAGCATCGGGCACCGGCAGATTGTATTCATAGACCTGCCGAATCCCGCTCCCATTTTCATGGATCGCCGGAAAGTGTTCGAGGAAGAACTGCGGAAAACAGGTATCACGGACACGAAACGTTTTGTCTACACCATGACATTCAAAGACAAAAACACCGGCGGCATTAATCAGGTTTTTTCGGAACATCCGGACGTAACGGCATTGTTCTGCTGCGTTCCGCTGATCAAAGAAATCTGGGGCAGACTGCAACAGCGGAAATGCAGGATTCCGGAAGAACTTTCCCTGATAACATTAGGAGAAAACCAGGAATACCTGAATGACGACAGCATCGGTTCACTGTGTGAGCCCCGTTCAAAAATCGGCTGGAGGGCAGCGGAATTGATCCGGCTGCAGAAAAGCAGAAGGTGCATCGCCGGAGAGCCGGAGTTTCTGGCAGGTGAGTTGATTATCCGGAAAAGCTGCCGTTCTCCCTTGCATTTCTTCAGCAACAATATCGCTGCGGCTTATTAAACACAAAATACCTAAAAAAACGGAGAAAGATGAAATGTCAAACATTACAGTTCGCATGCAGCAAAGGAAAACAGTGGAGGTTTTCCGCAGTCGATTCACACTAATAGAACTTCTCATGAGGAAAAGTTGCAAAAGCGGGGGTTCATTCCGGCGGCAGCAAGGCAGGGCAGGACGTTGCCAGTCCCCTGATCCCGCTTCTTCTTTCATCCTTCAACTGTTGAATTGTTCTAATGTTCGATTGTTCCATTGTTTCCCCGTTCTTTCTTCTTTCCGTGTTCCCTGTTTTTCTGTTCTTACTTCCAGGGGAAAAACAAAAGTTTTCACCCTGATCGAGCTCCCCATGAGGAAAGTTTGTAAACGATTTGCTTCACCCCCTCAGCAGCAAGACAAGAAGCAAATTCCGTTCCGCGCCGCGGATCACGCTTTTCCCCTGTCAATCAAAGACAATGACAAAGTGAAGTATTCGCTCCGCGAGCACCTGAAGAACATAACGCAAAGAACAAGTTTGAATCTGAATTCGGAATTATGTCATGATGAAAATGGTTTTCAGGGCTTCGCGGAGCGAGTCCCCCGCCATGATTTTGTTTCCAATGCCGAAATCTGTCGTAATTCGCGACCGGGACCGGTCTTCAAAAGAAGATGGAACCAATCCCTGCCCACCCCCGCTTCTTCTTTCATCCTTCCATTGTTGAATTGTTTTAATGTTCAATTGTTCCAATGTTTTTCTACTTCTTCCTTCCGTGTTCCCTGTTCGATATTCTTACTTCGCAGGGGGAAAACAAAGGTTTTCACCCTGATCGAGCTCCTCATCGTGATAGCGATCATCGCGATTCTTGCGGCGATGCTGATGCCTGCTCTGCAAAGTGCCAGAGAACGAGCCAGGCGGATCAGTTGCCTGGGGAACTGCAAACAGTTTTCCATTGCATTCGCGGCATACGGAATGGATAATCAGGATTATCTGGTTCCGACCGAACGCTATACGGATACGGCAGGAAATAAGCTGGGCTTTTCATGGAGAGTCTTTCCTTATCTGACCGGACGCAGTGTGACCTGGCACTCAAGCGGAGGAATTGACGGGCGGAAAGCCGGTTCAGTCTTTTACTGTCCCTCTGCGATCAAAAACGTCATGGCGGAAAGCCGGAGAATCTATGATACAAGCATCGGTTACGGCGGAAACTATACGCTTGATAAAGCTGTAAAAGATTCCCAGGTGAAAACTCCGTCCGGCAAGATCCAGGCCGCAGAAAAATACTACTCCGACGCATGGTATGTGGAAGGCAGGAAAAGAAATAATCCGAAACAATACAGACCTGCCTTGAGGCACTCCACCAACATGCCTGTTTCAGAAGCCGGCAAAGTTACATCAGAAATATCAGGCATATTATATTCCGCATCAAACCGGGGAATCTGCAATACCATATTTGTGGACGGGCATGTGGAATCATGCAGTTACCTGCGACTCACAGAAAACGATTCAAAAGCCTGGGAGCCGACAGAATGAGACTGCGTATCTTCCTACTTGCTTTTCTGCCTTTGCTCTGCCATGCCCCGTTGCCGTGCAACGGAATGGAGCTGCTGCAGAACGGGGAACTGAAAACAGATGACGGCGGAAAAATCCGGCACTGGAATATGCTGGATAAACAATGCCGTTACTTTGTGGAGAACGGACATGTCGGCGGCGGAACGCTGGAAAACCGCAAAGCACCGGATTTTGCGATTTTCCAGGAGATTTCTTTCCCCGAACCGGATAGAAGCCCCCTGGTGCTGAGAGGGGAAAGCTGCTCCGTCAACGCCGGATACGGAGGCGATTACTGCATTTATGCCGATGTTTACCATATGGACGGAACAGTGCGTTACAGCATAAAGGCGAAATGGCGGCCGGGGACTCATCCGTGGGAGGAGACTGCCATCTGCCATGAACCGGATAAACCAGTCAGTAAAGTTATAGTTTATGTGCTGCTGCGGAACAGCACCGGCAAAGCTTTATTCCGCAATATAACACTCAGCCGGAAGCCGCCGGGACCGCTGATGAACTACTGTTCCCTGCTTGCCCTGGCGCCGTTCCGTCCTGATCATTACCGTCTGGATCTGGGATTTTTCAATGACAGGACATTATTCACAGGCGCTTTTCTTGATAAAGAAGGAAAGAAGATCGGGGATTTCAGTGGAAAAGGCAAAGTGTTCCGGCAGGAATTCAAGCTTCCACGGCATCCGTATAAGATTGATCTGCACTTGAACTCCGATGGGAAAAGCAGCCGTACGGCAAGGACGCTTGCAACATTGCCGGAACACCGGTTCCTGACGGATAAACATAAAGTTACTGTCTGGTGCGCCAATGCAATGGAAAAAATTTCACCGCTGACTTTTCCGGACAAAGACTCCAAACGGCAGGCACTGCTGGAACTTGCCGGCAATGAACGGGAAAGTATGCAGATCGTGATCTCCAACAGCACCCCGGATAAATTATATGGCATAAACTGCCATGTCAATGATTTTATTGATGCGGAAGGCAGGAAATTTCCGGGGAAAATTGAATTCCGGCGTATTGCATACCTGCCGCGAACCATACCTTACGGCACCCATCCGGAACAATTGCCGGAACATGAATACTGGCTCCCCGACCCGCTTCTGCCGATGCGGGATCTTACGATTCCGGGACAGGGAAGCTCCGGTATCTGGATGACGGTTTACGCTCCGCCGGGAACGCCGCGCGGTATCTATAACGGGAAAATAACGGTGACAGGACGGAAAAAGGAACTGGGGCATGTCAATGTCAGGATACGGGTTTTCGGATTTGATCTGCCTCAGACTTTCACCTTCCGCAGTGCGTTTTCACTGATGGACGGATTCATGGAACGCTATTACCCGGAAAAGACAGAGCGATTCAGAAGACAGGCATGGGACCTCATGCTTGACCATCGGCTCAACCCCGATGACATCACCCGCACGGACATGCCGGCAATCGAAGATTTACTCTATGCACGTTCGCGGGGCATGAACAGTTTCAATATTCTTCATCTGGTACCCCGCCCGCGGAAAAAGGTGTTATGGACACTCTGGGCGCCTCTTTCTGCATATAATGAAAAACTTTTTGCCGAATTCGCTTTCCGGCTGGACGATTATATCGCGGAACTGGAAAAATATGATCTGAAGAAATTCGCTTACTTCTATGGTTTTGATGAACGGCGCAAAGATGCATTTGATGCGTTGAAAAGGACGAGGGATTTTGTGAAAAAACGCTGGAACATCCCGCTGATGTCCACATCGACAATGTTTCAGGAACTGGTTCGCCAACCTGAAAATCCGGCATACATGGCAACAGACTGGTTTTGCCCCCTAACCAATTTCTACAATCCCGCGCTGGCGGAACGTCTGCGGAAAAAGGGGCATCAGATATGGGTTTATTCCTGCTGCGGTCCGGAATATCCTTATGTCAATTTTTCCAATCTGGAGTATCCCTTTATGAATGCCAGGCAAATGGCATGGCAGGTTTACGCGCTCCGCGCTGACGGCTTTTTGTTTTGGCATGTCAACAACTGGAAGCGGGAAAAGAGGATGTATATTGATGATACTGTAAATTTCCAGCGTTTCTATTTACGGGAGAAATTCGCCATGAATGCCACCGGAGACGGCGAGTTTCTCTATCCGGGGAAAAATGAAATATATCCGTCAATACGGCTGGCAAATCTGCGGGACGGCAGTGAAGATTATGATTATCTGGTGCTGCTGAGCAGGAAAGATCCGGCGCTGGCACTTGATTTTTCTAAAAGAATCTGTCCGCAACGCCGGTCTCCTGTGCGCGATTTCCGGAAATTGCTGGAAATCCGGCGCGAAATAGCAGAACACCTGGAAAATGAAAAACAAGCTTCAGAAAATTGATTTTGGAGGAACTTATGAAATACATTGTTTCTTTTCTGCTTCTGCCAATTGTGTTGACTGCTGAAAAAATTGATTATCATGCGCCGGGAAAAGTAAGGCAGACAACATTTGAAGCCTGTAAAGTGAATTTATCTCCGGGAGAAAAATATTTCACTGCAAAACGACAGTGGCAAGGATGTCCGACAATATTATGTACGCCGAGGGGGACACTCTATGCCGGCTGGTATTCCGGCGGCGTCGGCGAGGGCTTGCTCAATTACAGTATTCTCTCACGAAGCAAAGACGGGGGATTCTCTTGGACACGGGAACCGCTTTTAGTCATAGACTCCCTGCCGGAAAAAAGAATACAGTCCCTTGATTGCCAGTTCTGGCTGGACCCTGATGGAAATTTTTGGTATTTCTGGACACAGCGGGACTACAATTATCCGCCCTCATCGCCACATCATGTTTCTGTCTGGGCTATAATCTGCAGTAATCCTGATGCTGAAAATCTGTCATGGAGTAAACCACGTTTTATAACACCGGGATTTCTACGCAGTCAGCCGACAGTACTTAACGATGGTCGCTGGGTGCTCTGCGCTTATGAGTGGATTGATAAAAACTACCGATATACAGAAAGTTACGACAAAGGAAAATCCTGGTATCGTCGTAAAGGGGGGCGAAAACATCCGACAGATTTTGATGAAACCATGTTGCTGAAACAGAAAGATGGAACGCTGCGCATGCTGGCACGTTGCCGGAAGTCTGCCGGTGTGCTGGCAGAATCGACCTCAACAGATGGTGGAAAAACCTGGAATACAGCGCTTACCGCAATCCCCAATCCCGGCAGTCGTTTTTTCATTAAACGGCTACGTTCAGGACGGATTTTGCTGGTCAACAATTGGCATAACAAGGAAAGAATCTGTCTCAGCGCTGCGTTGTCTGAAGACGATGGTAAAACTTGGAAACACCGCCTGCTTTTGGATAATCGGCGGTGCAGTTATCCGGATGCAGTTCAGGGAAAAAATGATGAAATCTACATCGTTTATGATAATTTACGCAGTTCTGCCAAAGAGATTCTCATTTGCCGGATTACCGAAGAAGATATTATCAAAGGACGAAGAAATTATAATCTGACTGTCAGAGATTCATATCTCGGTCAGATTATCAATAAAGCACCATGGCATCCGGAACTTACCGATGCGGAAAAAGCGTTGTCAGAGCGTTACCGTCATATTTCACGCAATAAGGATGCCAATAAAACAAAGAGCAATCCAGAAAACAAGGAGGGTGTTATCAAATGAAAAAAATCATACTGCTGTCCGGGATCATTCTCTGCTCCGTTGTCGCAACGGCAGGAGAAGTATTGCTGCGCTTCGGAGCAATCTCCGATAATCATCTCGACCGGACCCGTCCGGCAACATTCCAGCGGACAAAACAGGCTTTTGAACTATTCAAAAAACATAACGTGGATTTCTTTGTAGATTGCGGAGATGTGGCAGATACTTATCAGCCTGACATGTTTCAATTGTGGCGCAGGCTTTATTCGGAAGTATTCAGCGACGCCGGAACACGCCCGGATTTTCTGATGATTCCTGCCGGACATGACCGAATCGGAACAACATGGGAACAGGGTTACGGTGATTTTGTAAAGTTGACCGGTTCCGGAACAGTAAACCCGGTAAAATGCATCAAGGGATTTCACTTCGTCTCCATCGCACAGAAGGAAAAACCGGATATTTTAAAACAAAATCTTGCAAATGCGGCAACTGGCTCTCCGGCAGGAACGCCGATATTTGTCATCACACATTATCCGCCAATGAACACTACACCGGGAACATCTTCCGCTTCCGGCGGAGACAAAAATTACCGGGCAATCTTGAACAATTATCCTCAGGCTGTGGTCATTTCCGGCCACACCCATACAAGACTGATGGATGAACGCGCCATCTGGCAGGGAGAATTTACCGCAGTCAATGCCGGAACACTGGCATACACCGACAATGCCGGAATAGCCAATGCCACTGAAAGGTGTTATTCCTACGATGCCTCAATCTGGGAAGTTTACAAAAACAAGATCGTCATCCGTCGCTTCAATGTCGCTGACGGCAGGGAAATGTATCCTGATTCACCATGGGAAATACCGTTGCCGTTTCAAAAGAAAAATGCTCCTTACAGCAGGGAAAACCGCATGAAGAATTTCCCGGTTCCGGAGTTCAATCAGGAAACGGCTGTGACATTTCATCCGGTCAGGCACAGTTGGGACCGCTGGGGCACACTGAACTTTCCATCTCCCGAAAACAGCCGGTCTTTAAACCGGTACCGGCTGGTTCTGGAAAAATGCAACAGCGATGGTCAGTATGACCATCACGGCATCATTGAATTTGTGCGCAACAAGGCGGCGGGAAAAATGGAATGTCTCTCTTTCAGCGCGGGGTATCTCGAACCGGCAAACTACCGTTTCACGTTGACTCCGGTCAATTATTTCGGTCGCTCCGGAACACCCGCACATGGAAAATTCAAGGTAAGAAAAGTGCCGTGGAAAGAAATTAAAAACGACTATGTTCCCGTCGTTTTCAGCGGAAGAAAAGAAGGGCAGAAACTGACACCGGACTCAGAAGGCTTCTTTTCGGCAGCGTCCGACTTCCGGCTGGTTCTGCCGCATGAAATCATTGAAAGAAGCATTCAGGACAAGAAAAAACTCATCATCTCCATCGGAATTGAATGTATCGGCGCCGGTAATCCCGCGCGTTTGCGCATTGTCAACGGAAGCGGGCGTATTGTCACACTCGATTCAATATGTTTCAGGGAATCTGCACAAAGACAACAGTATACTGCTGTCTTCCGTCCATCGAATTTGCAGAATTACAGTCTGCTCATTCGCAACGGGGACCCGGGGAAATACCGCTTCAGCAATATTCGTTTTTATCTTTATTGAGATTGATTCAGAGAAACTCATAAGAAGGTTCTTCGCTTTTTGAGTTATTTTGTCCGCATCCGATATTTGCAATGCAGAGCATCGCGACTTCAAAACAATGACGAAAGCCCAATCCAGGTTACTGACCTCAGATATGCTGTGAACCGCGACATGGGCAATATGCCTGACTCAGGAAGAATATTTATGCTTTTCTCAAAGCCGATGGGGGTGCGGCATACCCCCCAATGGAATCAATGGGAACCGCGCCGGTAAGCGGCTTTCACCAGCATGGAACAAAGCTCCGGAAAGGAAATCCCCGCGGCACGCCCGGCTTTCGGCACAAGACTGTTCGCAGTACATCCGGGAATGCTGTTCCCCTCCAGAACGCAGATGGAACCATCTTCAAGAGACGCCATCACATCCACACGCAGAATCTCCTCCGCGCCGGATACCTCGTAAAACTTCAATGCCGCAGCCTGAATCTTTTTCTGAAGCTCTTCCGGTATGGTCCGCGGCGGACAGAGATACTCCGTATCCCCCAGCGCATGAGTGTATTTGGCGTCATAGTCATAAATCTTGCCCGCATAACGGATTTCAATGACCGGCAGCACCTTTCCGTCAATGATTCCGACAGTCGTCTCCACGCCCTTGAAAAATTCTTCCACCAACGCCGTATCCCCGTAACGGAACACAAGGTCCATAGCCTTTTTCCATTCATCTTCCGTTTCCACAAGAGTAATGCCGAAAGTGGAACCTTCATTGGAGGGTTTGACGATCAGAGGCAGGCTCATTCCTTCGGGAATCGTCTCCGAGGGCTCCGTCAGCACCGCATATTTCGCATTCGGGATGCCATGCAGATCCATCAGTTTTTTACTGGCGACCTTATCCATAATGAGGGCACAGGCGGCAGAACCGGAGCCGACAAAACTGATTCCGGCATCTTCCAGCATTTTCTGAATGCGCCCATCCTCGCCGTATCCGCCATGCAGAACCGGCCAGACGACATCCGCCCAATCTTTCATTTCCGGCGTGACGGCAAGCTCCCTGATATCGTACTCGCGCACCTCGTATCCGGCTTCGCGGAGCGCATCCGCGACCGCTTTTCCCGACTCCAGGGAAACCTCGCGCTCACTGCTGACGCCGCCTTTCAGGACAAGTATCTTCGAAAGTGCATTCTCTTTTTCCGTGGAAACCATATTCACAAACCTCACTTCAGGCTGTAAAGCCATCTTATATTTCAGTTGAACCCGCCGGAGCATCTCCGAAACGAGCATGGTAAAATCAGATTCAGTGCCGGGGACATCATTTCCGGCTTTCACGATCCAGTTCGCATGCGCCTCGCTCACCCTGTAGCCGCCGCATTGGAGCCCTTTGCATCCGGCGCCCTCCAGGAGCTTTCCCGCAGGACAGTCAGGCGAGGGATTGCGGAATACACTTCCTGCGCTTCTGCCTTTCGGCGCTTTGCTTCTGCGCGCAAGTTCCGCCGCAATACGCGCCTCTTCTTCCTCCGCCCCGACAGGCGAAAAACGCAAAACAAGTTCCGTGACAAGCACTTTGCCGCGAATCACCGGAGAACTGCGGTAAGAAAGCCTGAGTTCCTCAACAGAGAATTCCCGCAGTTGAGGCTCCTTCTCCAGCGTGATTCCTTTCGCGGAAACCAGAAAATCAGACAGGGAACTTCCCATTGCCCCGGCATTCATTGCCAGAGCCCCGCCGAGCGCTCCCGGAATACCGCAGAGCGCGGAAGCCCCGCCGAGAGCATGTTCCGCGGCAAAACGGATCACATCAGGCAGGGAACATGCGGCACCGGCGCGAATCAGACCGCCGGGCAGGAGTTCCAGCCTGCCGAATTCCGATACGACAGGAAGTTTCAGAAAAACAAGATCGGGAACAGGGACATCCGAACCGACAATGTTCGTCCCCTTCCCCAGGGGAAAGACAGTTTTTTTTAAAGAATATGCTGTCCGGACGGCATTCAAAGCGTCCCGCATATTGACAGGCTCGATCAGTAAAAAAGGGGCGGAACCCGCCCCTAATGTGGTATAACGGTCCCACGAAACAAAATGAACCGCGGAACCGCCGGATAATACGCCTTTTAACAGTTCTTCAGGGATCTCCGGCTGCTCAGATGGAGACATGGACAGACTCCACCGGCTTATTTCTTTTTATAGACCTTGGCAGGATCAAAAACGCGCTCGCCGGTTACGGTAAGCTCGCCGTTCTTTTCCAGTCTGCGGAAGAAACAGGAGCGGTACCCTTCATGACATGCGGCGCCGCCGATCTGGTCAACCTTGAAGATCACCGTGTCCTCATCGCAATCGACAAGGATTTCTTTGATGACCTGTGTATTGCCGGACTCCTCGCCTTTTTTCCAGAGTTTGTTTCTGGAACGGGACCAGTAGGTGGCAACACCGCTCTTGAGGGTTTCATTCCAGGATTCTTCATTGATGTATGCAAGCATGAGCACATCGCCCGTCTTATAGTCCTGCGCGATAGCGGGAATCAATCCCCCGCTCTTTTTGAAATCCAGATTCAGCATTGGATTATTCTCCTGATGTTTCTTATTGATTATCTCGTGTTCGGTTCATTCCGGCTCAATAGAAAGATTCGGTCAGCTTGCCTTCTTCTTTCCTGAGTTCCTTTTCGACCTTCTTAACATCGGCTTTGACCTTGTTATCGACTTTCTTCACATCGGTTTTCAGGTCTTTTTCAGCTTTCCTCACGTCGGCTTCCGCCTTGACCGCATCCGCCTTGACCGTTTTCTCTACGGACTTGACATCCTTCTTCACGGCTTTTTCCGCAGCCTTGACATCTTTCCTGACATCAGCCTCCGCCGTCTTCATCTCACCTTTGACGTCAACCGCCGCTTTCTTTGCTTCCGCTTTTTTCGGTCCAGCATCTTTAACAGGCGCCTTCACCTCCGCTTTTTCTGCGGGGACAGCAACTTTCATCTCTGTTTTCCCGACCGGAGCCACAACCGATTTTTCCGCAGGGACAAGCTTCTGCTCCACTTCATTCACCTTTGCGGGCGTATCCTTTTTCACGGTCGGAACCGCATACGCATTCATATCCGGCACAGGCAGTTTCTCGCCTTTCTTATAGAACTGGACAAAAAGTTTGAAAGCGGTATATTTTTCAGCAGGGGCAATTCCGTGGAAACGGAGGATATTGCCGGGAAGCGCCGAGGAGAACTGCCACGGCAGACATGCCGCGCGTCCCTGTTCATCAATCCAGTCGAAACGGTAAGCAAGCGTCAGCAGCGGATCGCCGTTGAAGACCCAGTACCAGAAAGAGGTGCGGCTGATCTCAATCGTAACGTCCACGGTAAGCAGTCCGTTATCATCCGTCTTGGAAAGGACTTCCAGATTCTTCATGCCGAAATCTGAACTGCTCTTCAGATCGACCCGTTCATCGGTGATGCCTTTCTGAATGATAAAATCTTCATCACCGGTTGCGCAACCGCAGATCGCGGCGGCAAGACTCAACGCACATACTGCACTCATAAAAAATTTCATACTTGTACTTCTCCATTTCTTTCAATAACAAACAGACCTGTATCGTGTAATATAGGTCCGTTTCGCAAAAAAAACACCCCGGAAATGACAAAAAAATCAAGAATGTGCAACGATCGTCGCCAGAAGCTCCAGATTTTCCGTCCCGACCGCCTTGATGGAATGCCCCTCCCCGCTCCGGGTCAGAGTGCTGTCGCCGGGAACCAGTTCCCTGACGGTGCCGTTGTCATTGGTTTCGGCGCGCCCGCTGAGAATATAATACAGTTCATCCTCCCCCTCATGCACGTGATAACCGATGGAATCGCCCGGTTTCAATACGATTCTGGCATAAAGGCGCATATTCCGGTTCAACTCCGCGTCTTTCTTCCAGATGTGATTGAAATTCGCGTCGCCTGCTCCGCCGCGCACACAGTTGCGGACCTCAAGAGAACAATCATTTTTACTTTTGAACATGGCATATTTCTCCCAATTGCAATTCAGGGAAAGACACGTGATGCGTCTTTCCCTGTTACTCTAACACAATTTTTGCCGCATGCAAGACTTATTTTGCCACGGGACCGAAGATATTCCCGTATTTCTTGCTGTTCAGAGCCTCAATAAAAGCACTGATCTTCGTGAAAGTGCTGCAGGGGTCGATCGTCGGGTCCATGCAGTCGCCGTCAAGAGTCAGCAGGGGCAGATTGACCTTGCGGAGCTCCTCGCGCAGGTGTTTTGCAAAACAGCTGTCCGAAAGCGAACAGCGCCCGAATCCGTGATTGTAGAGAATACAGCCGTTGAGCTTTGCCGCGGCGGCGTTCTGGCTGATATAGTTGACCCGGAGTTTCGGGTCCAGATAGCCGACGGTCAGAAGTTTTCTCGCAAGCGAACGATAGGGTTCATCGGGGTCCAGGTCAATCCAGTCGACAAAGTTCACTTCCTCGAAAACGATCGGCGCATTGCAGGTATCCTCGATATAATCCAGAATTTTCGTATCGTAGAACGGCGGCAGATGGAGCCAGAGAATGCGGTGCGTATCCTCGATGGAATAACGCTGTTCCGCCCACTCCTTGCGCTCCAGCAGCTCGTTGTAGAACTGCTGCTGAATATCAATCAGGTCCTTTTTGCCCCAGAGCTGGGAAAAGAGAATCGCATTGTAAACCCCTTCCGCGCCGCGGATCAGCGGCGGGCTGGACCAGCGCAGGTCATTGCATTTTTTGGAAATCGCCGCCGCCTGATTGGAAAGATCGCAGGCTTCGGACAGCTTGCCGGGGTCCATTTTGAGCCCGAGCGCCTTCTCCATTTTGCGAACCGCGGTTTCGAGTCCCTCGGCAATCGTCTCCACGGCATTGTCGTCGTTCATGCTGACCGGCGTATGAAGCGAGTAGAAACGGTCGGTAAAATCATACTGACGCGCAAGATCCTGAAAGATGCGCTCTCCCTGCTGACAGGGCTGTGAGGTGGAAACTCCGAAATCCGGTCTCGGCAGATCGCTTCCCTCCAAAACACGCAGGAAAGAGCAGGTTTCCGCGGCAAACCCTTTATAGGCAGCCACATCAAGCGCTTTTTTGGTTCGCTTCGAGTTGCGCGCAAACAAAGCTGCGTATGTTTCCAGGGTCAGCATACGGACGCCGAGCGCGTTCAGGATTTCCGTCGGGAAAAAGAGATTCCGCCAGACCGTCGGCATCTTATTGGACTTGGAGAAAAATTCCCTTCTTGTGGAATTCGCGCGCATCAGAACCGATTTCAGCGGCACCGGCGCATACTCCAGCTTCCGTTTGATCAGCCTGTCTTTCAGCGATGCGTATTTTCTTGCAAGACATGCGGCGCCGAGCGCCCCCATGACACGGTGAAATTCGGGTATGATGATATTGTTTCCGGTAATCTCGCGCAGATAATAGGCAACGGCCCGGTTGGAGGCGACTCCTCCCTGAAAAACCACATCGCCGTCGTAATGGAACAGCAGTTCTCCGACGCCGGAAATAATGGTTCTCGCCTGTGCGCGACAGGCTCCGGCGACAATCTGACCGAGCGGATAGCGGTTCTTGAACTTATTGATGGAGGTCGCGCTCAGAACGGCGCAGACGCTGGAAAATTCAAGATCGGAATCGTAATTGACTTTGTCCGCCATTTCTTCGACGGGAATATTCAGTTTGAGTGCGACACTGTCAAGGAACGCTCCGGTTCCGGCGGCACAGATGCCACTCATCTTCGAGGTCCACATCTGCATTCCGTCATTGTAGATCATCGCCTTGCTGTCCTGCCCGCCGACATCCAGAATCGCACGGCAGTCCGGATAATAGTGAAGCGCACCGGCGACATGCGCGGAAACTTCACTGACCTGAAAGTCGAAATTCAGGAATTTTCTGGTATCTTCCACGATCTGACTGCCGGTCACAACTGTGCAGCCGACATTCTTCATGGTCACCCCCGCTTCCGCAAGAAATTCTTCCACGGTCTTCTTCAAAGCACCGAGATTGCAGTGCCC
This sequence comes from Lentisphaeria bacterium, assembly GCA_003526375.1. GTDB lineage: Bacteria > Verrucomicrobiota > Lentisphaeria > Victivallales > UBA1829 > UBA11452. The sequence continues at coordinate 1,092 of DPDG01000020.1, read as the reverse complement.
GCAGTTGCTGCACCGACCGGAGCAGGTCAGCTTGCCGGATTCCACGGGACGGGTTCTCCGGTAGACAGTATGCGTGACTTTGCCATCCGAAGTCATCAATACCGCTTTGAATGTTGTTGACCCGACATCGATACCCAAATAATATTTTTCCATACTTGCCACTTGCTTTATATTTGAAAATCATTCTGTTTCCGATAAATTTTAGTAATATATACTGAAAAGCGACTTTTTCCATGAAACATATTTGAAATTATAAAATATAATTCAGTTTTTACCGGTTTCAAAAGAAACCTGTACCGGGAAATCAGGAAAATAACGTTTTGCGGCAAAGCTTTTTTTGACTTTTGCCCGCCGCGAGTATATGTTACGCAGTCAATTGAAAAACAGGAAACCGTTTATGAAACTCCAATTTAAAATCTTGTTTTTTTCACTTGCCGCCGCATTGTCTGCGACAGCGTCCGCCGACAGGACTTCGTGGCAGGAGCGGACAAGAAGCCGGAAAAATGTCTCGAAAGCCGCGCGCGAACTGAATGATATGGCACGCGGGACCAGGGTTGCGCGAAATGTCCGTGATCATCTGGAAAATCTGGGTCAGGCAATCAATTATTCTTTGAAGCAGGAACAGTTGACCGGTTCGGAAATACGCCAGATCGACTCAATCCGCAGAAATATCGAAAAGTATCTGGACCAGATCGAAGAAGAAGGCGAACTCACCCGGAAAGATGCGCAGAAACTTTACTCCGAGATCAGCCGGGGATACCGTCTGCTCTGGTTTCTTCGGCGCAACAATACAGGTAAAAAAGCCCGGATGTCAATCCTCGGAAAAGAGATCGCGCTCAAAGAGGAATATCAGAAGAAAGTGGATAAGAATTCCCTTTCAAAAGATGAAATGGCGGATATCCTGAAAGCGTATTACAAGGCATTCCGCATTCGCGACAGAATGCAGATGATATCACTTTCCGATGAACAAAAACAAAAAATGGAACGTTCCTGTTTCAATACGCTTTCGGAATATTTTGAAGTCATAGAGAAATGAAGCAGATGCAAAGCACCTGCACCATACTATTCTATAAAGACGGCAAACTCGGTTTG
>DPDG01000110.1 GCA_003526375.1 Lentisphaeria bacterium | reverse complement strand
ATCAAAGCATAAAATGACCGTGTTATCGCAAATATTCAAGTTGATTCCGCGAAATTTGATACCGAAACTTGCGAATGATTTCGGAATTGACCGTCAGTCGCGTGTGTTCAGTCCGACAAGTCACGTTCTTGCACTGGTCTTCGGACAACTGACGCATGCGCTCGGCTTGAACGACATTTGCGATACGCTTCGGAATCATTGCGGTTTGGTGAGCAAGATTCGTGATTGCGTTCCGCCGAGCCGTAATGGTTTGTCCCATGCAAACCGGAATCGCGACGCAGGCATGGCAGAAAAACTGTTCTGGGAAGTTCTTGCTCATTTGAATGAGATCAGTCCGAACTTCCGGATTCAAGGCAGGCAATACTGTGCGTTGCCGAGACGCTTCAAGCGCATGATCCACGTGGTCGATTCGACAACGCTTCAGCTGATCGCCAACTGTCTGGACTGGGCGAAACACCGCAGGCGGAAAGCAGCGGCGAAAATGCATTTGCGTCTGGATTTGCGTTCCTTTCTGCCGAATTTCATTCTTGTAAAAACAGCCGGGACGCACGATTCTGCGGAAGCGCCGGCACTTTGCGAGGGAATCAATGAAGGTGAAATTGTCATCTTCGACAAGGCATATGTCGACTTCAAACACCTTTGGCGGCTTTTCCAACGCGGCGTTTTCTGGATCACCCGTGCCAAGGACAACATGAAGTATGATGTAGTGGGACAGCACAGCGCACCCAAGCTCAATATTCTTCGAGATGTTGTCATCAAACTGACCGGACAGCGCACTTCCATCTGGTATCCTGAAACGCTGCGTCTGATTGAGGCAATCGTCGAAGTCGATGGAAAGCCCAAACACATGACCTTCATCACCGACAACTTCACTTGGGCGGCAGGCTCTATTTGCGATCTTTACAAGGCTCGCTGGGCCATTGAAGTTTTCTTCAAGGAAATCAAACAGACTCTTCAGCTCTCAGACTTCATTGGCTACAACGAGAACGCGGTGCGCTGGCAAATATGGACGGCTCTTCTCACATATGTTTTACTCCGCTTTATTGCATGGCAGAATGAATGGAAGCATACCTTTACAAGATTGTTCACTGCCTTGCGCGGAGTCATCTGGCGCTGTCTGGACATGGGAAGCGTCCTCAGATGTTGTGAGACAGCATCTGATCCTGTCCGCATGCGAGGAGCTCCGGAACAGGCATATTTACCAGGATTCGCTCCAATTTAACCAACCTAGAAGAAAGGAAAAACTGGAAATGGGTAATTTCAGAAAACAATCTACACAAGCTCAAACAGGAGGCAGAAATGACTATTTCAAAGAAGTATGGGACGGCACTGATCTATTTTATTGGAATAGGGATCGTTCTGATCCTGCTTATGATCGCGGAATTTATTTCCAGAAACGGACTTCTCGACCAATGCGGAACCAAACCGCAGGTTCGGAAGGTGACACTCAAATACACCATTCGCAGGGAAACGGAACAGTATCTGAAACGGAATCGGGAACTGTTTAAAGAGTTCGAGACGAGAATTGCTTCGGTCGGCAATGCCGATTTTGAAGTCGCCCGGAAGAACATTCCCGCTGTTGCACGGCAATTTTCCAGCATCACATGGAACGGCAAGCTCTGTTACAAAATGGCGAAAGACCGTCTGTGCAAAAGCAAGGACACGCAGGCTGCACTGGATCAGGTTCTTGCGCCCCGCATCATCGCACCATGTGAACGCGGGAATCTATTGATCCGCAACGAACTGGAAACATTCCTGCTCCGTTTGGCGGAAAGTGAAAATCAATTCCATGCACGTCTGGCACTGATCGGCAATGAAAATGCCATTTCCAACGGGAAGGATGTCGCCAGACCTCGGTTCCTGCTGGACTGTCACAAGATCTCCGAAAAAATGAAGTCCGATGCCAAGCAGCGCACGTTGATGCTTGCCGGCATGGGACTGGAAATCATTTTCCTGCGGGAAACGATCCATCTGACAACAGCCGTGTTCCAGTATATCGTCATCCGGCTTGCCGCCACTGGAACGACCGCCGGCATCTGTGCGGCGGCGGACGGACCTTTTCCAATAGGCGATGCCATCGGCGCGACACTCGGGATCGGAAGTCTGGCATGGTGTGCGTATGATCTGTATCATATTTCGCAGGTCATGCCGGGGAAAATGCGGACGGCGTTGTTCCGCATGGTCGATGAATATCAGGGGAACAGCCGAAAGCAGGCGCTGGAATTTGCAAGGAAGCACCTGACGGAGTATCAGAGCGCTGCCGAACAGATTACGCAGCGTCTCTGATCGGAAAATGCTTGAAAAGGAGGAGATGATGAAACGGTTTGGAATGATGTTCGCAGTGATGTCCGTCCTGGCTCTTACAGGTCGGTTGGACGCACTGCCCATAAGTGCGTCGAGGCATGTGATTTCGGAAACGGTCGAGCTTGCGGCGAAGCGAAGCGGCAGGGCGTTGACTCCCGCCGCGCGGCACGCCATGGAGGAAGCCGCCGCCAAAGCCTTCGCAAAATATGGTGACGATGTATTGCGGACGCTTGAAAAAGGCGGTTTGGAAGCGATTCGGCAGGGCGAGCGGCATGGCGATGTGTTCTGGAAACTCTGTGCGAACGCATCCCCGCGCGCAGCCCGCAGTCTGGCGCTCCATGCGGATGCGCTGATGCCGCTGGCGAAACGGATCGGATCGGATTTCGTTACGCTGGAGGGAAAGGTCCCGGGGCTGGCAGAGGAGTGTGTCCGCCTTTTCGGAGACGGTTCCGCGAAAACGCTGTCGCGTTTTCCTCCTGGCGAGATCAAACAGCTGATCGGGTATGCCCGGAGAGCAGACAGTCCGCAGACGGCAGGGCTTCTGTATGAAGCCTGTCAGAAATCCGGCGGACAGGTGCTGAAGCATCTGAACTGGAAACAGATCATGGCGGGCGGCTTGTCGGCGGGGATCGTGATTACCGCATACAGGATTTCCGGCGGAGTCGCCGAGCTCTCTCAGACGCATCCCGGACAGTTTGCCGGTCTTGTGGACAAATGGACCAGGCCTTTCCATGTATTTTTATGGGGAATCATTTTGGTTCTGCTCTGGTATCTGTATCGTTTTATTCGCAAGTCCTTCCACTGGATGGAATCCAAGATCCCGGAACCGGCGGAAGATAAAACAAAAGCCCACCTAGGCCCTGATGCAGAAAAAACGCAAAACATTGGAAGTGGGAGAAAAGATGCTTGACCGGATGCAAGAGAAATGTTGATTTTTTGACAGCCGAATTTATATTATACGATTATGATATATGAAACAGGAACAGTTTATCATGGGTTGAAACTCCTTGCCTATTGCGGTGGAGGAGCTTACGGAGATGTCTACGTCTGCGGTGATATTTCCGGACGGAAGCTCGCGGTCAAGATTATCTCCAAAGTCCGGCTCGGCGAGGACTGGGAACGTGAACTGCGCGGCGTGTCCAACTACCGCAGAATCACGGAAAACACGCAAACTCTGCTGCAAATATTTCATGTCGAAGAAGATGAAGATACGTTTTTCTACACAATGGAAGCGGCAGACTCCATCAATGCTGAAGGTCAGTACCGTGCCGACACTCTCGCGGAACGGCTGAAAAAGGGACCGTTGCCAAGGACAGAACTTTATCCGACTTTAAATGCGGTCTTCATGGGAATTCGGACCATTCACGATGCCGGATTCGTACACAGGGACATCAAGCCGGACAACATCATTTTTGTCAGGGGGCAGCCAAAACTGAGCGACATCGGCTTGCTTTCCTCGCTTTCTTCGACTTATACGCAACTTGCCGGAACACTGGATTTTCTTCCGCCCGAGGAACGTTCGAGCGACAGTGTTTCCTCCGACCGCAGTTACCGTCAGAAAAACGATCTTTACGCTTTCGGCAAAGTGATCTACTGTTCCGCGACGGGATGCAGTCCACAGGATTTTCCGACCGTTCCGGTGGATCTGCCGCTCACGCTCGAACTGAAATTCTTTCTGCGTTTGGCGTTCCGGCTGTGCGACAGGAATCCGCTGCTGCGTCTGAATTCGCTGGAAAAGACTGCCGCCGAATTCAAGCATATCGAACGGAAACTGCAATACGGAGAGACTTTCCGGGACAAATGTCATTTTATATTCCATGAGGCTTTGATGCGTCTTTCCGGGGAACTGCTTGCGTTTGCGCGCTGGTCCCGGCGGCATTGGTTTCTCATGATGACCGCCCTGATCGTCGCAGGTCCGCTGATCTGGCTGGTGGTTCCGGAAAGGAAATTTGACATTGCCCAGGTAAAAACACAGCAACTGCACAGTCCGGAACTTCAACTGTCCATGGAGCTCCCTGCGCAATGGACTGTTGTCAGGCGCGAAAACATTCGTCAGGAGATTGAAAAACGTCGCAGGAATCAGAAGAATATGACTCCGGAAGAGTTTGAAAAACAGGTGCAGCTGATCGAATCGCAAATGAGTGATGGAAGTTGTGTCATATTCATCGAATACAGCAAGCCTCCGGATTTCTGTCTGATTCAATCTTCCCCCGTCGCTATGCTGGATCTTTATCTGGGATCCACGGAAGATACCCTGAAATACCAGTTCAGCGAGTTGTTCAAGTCGGAATGCGGGCCGCAGACGGAGATTTATGAAATCAGAAAACTTTTCATTGCCGATACCTTGTGCGTATATACGGATTTCTCCTCTCTGCCGGGAAAAACGAGAACATTGTTCTACCTGTTCATCCTGAAGAAACGCATAGTGAAAATCTGTGTAAATATCAAGCAGGACAATTATCACAGGCGCAAAGAGGAACTTGCGGAATGTCTGAAATCGCTGAAATTCAATGATGCTGCGGAATAACGATGTAAGAAATCCTGTTTTCTCCGGAGTAAGCAGATAAAGAGGAGATCATCTGATGGCATTCACTACGAAAAAATCACTGCTGGCGAAGGTCCGCGCGGGAGATGAGGTGTCCTGGCGGGAATTTTACGATGCCTACCGGCCTTTGATCCTGCTGTGCGGCGGCGACTGTTCGCTTACACCGGACGAAAACGAGGAACTTGTGCAGCAGGTCATGACCGAACTGTTCACCAAGGACATCCTCGGGAAATATGATCCCGATCACATTCCTGACGATGTGGTATTTCATTATGATCCGAAACGGGGACGTTTCCGGCATTTTCTAAAGAAGATCGTACGGAATCAGGCGATCAGAATCTATCACAAACGGTTCGACCATGCGCTGCTTGAAGATGCGGAGACACTCTGCGGAGAAAATGCGTTCGATTCGATCTGGGACGAGGAATGGCGGCGGCATGTGCTGAACATGGCGCTGGTCGAACTCAAGGGACGGGTCCAGCCGGAAACATATTCCGCATTCGAGATGTATGCGATGCAGAACCGGAAACTGGATGAGGTCTGCAAGTTTCTGGATATGTTGCCGGCTTCGGTCTATACCGCCAAAAGCCGGTGCATTGCAACATTGAAAGAAATTATCGCAAGTCTGGAGGAGAAATAAAATGAATGAGCATTACACGAAAGAGGAATTGGACCTGTACCGCAACGGAGGAATGTCCATCCTGCGGAAGATCAGCTGTTCGGCGCATTTGAAAAAATGTCCGGCATGTGCGAAACTGCTGGAGGAACTGAACGCGGATGACCAGCTGCTGCGCGATCTGCGCGGCAGTGTGGAGCTCTATCAGCAGCTTGCCCGGAAAACGAATTCGAGGAATACTTCCAAGTCACTGTAAAAGAAACGGGAAAGGACCATTGCAATGAATTTTTTACAATCCATTTTCGGAACAATACATCAAAAAACACCGAGAACAGGTCTCAGTCGTAAAGATACGAAAAAGGCAAGAAAACTATATGAAGACGGTGTAAAACTGATGTTGACTGACGATGGACGTGAAAGAGGAAAGCAATACTGTCTGCAAGCAGCCGAGATGGGAGATGCAGTTGCTTTGCTTCAGGTCGGGTTATCGTATATTTATGCAAGGCTACCTGGTTCAGAAGATATGATTGTACGGCTGAACAATGGTCTTTTTATTCTGCCCGGCCTGGAGGCGGACATTTCCAAAGGGCTTGATCTTCTTGAAAAATCAGGAAAAGCCGGAAACAGTGAAGGATATTATATGCTGGGGATGTTCTACAGCGATCCCGATCATTCCTTATTGCCTTCCATCCAGTCTGATGCTGAAAAGGCTTTTGAATATTATCATCTCTCGGCGGAAATGGGGCATGTTTTGGCGCAGCAGAAAGTCGGGAGCTGCTATCTGCATGGGAGCGGCGTAAAGCAAGATATAGACAAGGCACTCGAATTTCTTCAGAAAGCTGCAGGCGGCGGCGATGTGTATGCTTACGCCATAATCGGGTCAATGTATTTGTCGCCACAAGGATGTCTGAAGCCTGATACGAGAAAGGCCTTTGAATATTTTTATCAGGCGGCAAAGATGGGACTTGCCGTTGCTCAATTCAATGTTGGGCAAATGTTTGAATTCGGTGACGGAACAGAACAGGATCTGCGTAAAAGCATAACCTACTATCGCCTGGCGGCGGAGCAGGAACACTCCGACGCGCAATACCGTCTTGGCTTAGCTTACTTGCGTGAAAAAAAAGTTTCAGAAGCATTCCGCTGGGTCAACAAGGCTGCAAAACAGGGAAATGTCATGGCATTTGTCAAACTGGGGGACTTTTACCGTGCCGGAATCGGAACGCGAAGGGATGAGAAAACTGCTGAAAAATGGTATCGGAAAGCCGTTGATGCCCATGATCCGGTCGGAGAGTATGCTTTGTGGTCTCTCAATTTGATCCGATTGGAACGGCAGGAGAATGGAGATCCGCAGAATACTCCGGAAAGTCTGAAACTTCTATTGGCATCAGCAGAACAAGGGCATCCACCGGCGCAAAATGCAATTGGGTGTTTTTATCGGACCGGGAACGGTGTTCCAAAAGATGAGCGGAAAGCCGTTGAATGGTTCCGGAAGGCCGCTGAGCAGGGTAATGAAGATGCGTGTCTAAATTTATATAATTGTTACCGTGATGGGATCGGAGTAGAAAAAGATGCAAAACAGGCAATGTCATATCTGAACCAGGCAGCAGAATATGAAAACGCATCTGCTTTCTATGAGCTGGCTGTATTGTGCGAGGAAGCTGGAGATCATGCAAAGGCATCTGAATTGATTTCCAAAGCTGCCGAACAAGGGCATCCGGAGGCGATTCAAATCCTGCGTGAAAACTTTGCCGATGACACGCCCGAAAATCAGAATTTTCTTGGAATGATTTTGCTGGAAAGGGAACCGCAGGAAGCGGCGGAATGGTTCCGGAAAGCGGCGGAACAGGGAAATGCCGATGCACAATATAATTTGGGAATGGCATATTACAAAGGCGATGGGGTGGACAGAGACAGACAAGCTGCATTGATGTGGTTCAAAAAAGCGGCAGATGCCGGAGTCGCGCTGGCTCAATATAATTTCGGGACAATGTGCATTAAAGGCAAAGAAGAGGATGCCAACGAATTGCTTGGTGTGAAATATATCCGGAAAGCGGCGGAACAGGGGAATGTCATGGCGGAAAATTTTCTCGGTTTTCTTTCCTTCAAAGGGTCGGAGTCTGTTCCGAAAGATTACGAGGCTGCATTGCATTGGTGGACAATAGCAGCTGAGCAGGGGGACCCGGAAGCTATGAACGGGTTAGGTTTTATGTATGCGTGCGGAATGGGTGTTAAAAAAGATATCCCAACAGCCCAAATATGGTTTCAGCGGGCAATGGAATATGGTTCCGCCAATGCCGAGGAGAATATTTCCATGATCTGTGCTTCTGAGGACGGTGACGAACAGGCCGCTCATGAATGCCTGCGGCAGGCAGCCAGGCATGGCAATCTTCTGGCAAAGGAAATGTTGAAGGAATTAAAATCTGAAGAGGATTGATTTTTGAATCATTCCGGAGATTAGGCAGCACAGACGGTAAAATTCGCAAGACTCAAGATGCAACTTGTTTATTGGCAGAGACGGAAAAAAATTATGGTTAAAAAATCAACAGTTGCAGTGCAAACCGATCCGGCGAAACGGTTCCGGCGGAACAGGGGAATGTTCAGGGAACTGATCGTCGGGGATTGTCCGGACTCGCCGATCCAGTTTACCGGAAAGGATCAGCAGTTCATCACGAACACGGTTTCGTGCAACTGTTCTTCCAGCATAGCGGGCGAAGTGAGAAAGCTGAACGATTTTACCGATGAACAGTCCAGTCGGCTCCAGACAGAGAATCAAACTCAAATGGCTTTCGACAGCTTGCCGAAACGGTTGTGTTTTGAACTGACCTCAAAATGCAATTACCGCTGCCCGTTCTGCTATTGCGTCTGGCATGAGTTTCCCGAACTGGCGAAACCGGAACGCGATACCGCTTTCTGGTTGTCGGTGCTGGACTGCTGTGCAGAGAACGAAGTCAATGATATCCTGTTCACCGGCGGGGAAGTCCTGCTTCGGACCGACCTGTGCAAACTGCTCTCATACGCCAGGAAGCGTCTGCCGGATGCTTCATTGGGACTTTTTACCAATACCGCTCTCATGAGCGAGGAATTCCTGTATTTCTGCCGCAGGAAGAAGATTCGTCTTTCCACCAGCCTGCAGGGACTGTCAACCCATGGAGCCATGACAGGGACGCGACGCCGTTGTTTCCGGACGCTGGAATGGATTGCACGCGCTTCGGAATTGCATTGGTCGATGTCGGTCGGTCTGACTGCGACACGTGTGAACCGGCGGGAATTTGCGGATATGTACTGCGCGGCGGCATTGACCAATGCAAAAGACATCCAGATGGGGACGATGATGCTTGGAGGACGTGGCCGGACAAATCCTGATCTGGCGCTGACGCAGACGGAATGGGAGGAACTGAAGTCGGAAATCCGGTCGCTTCCAGATTACGGAGTTACGTATGTATTCTGTGATGAACAGATTTGTGAATGTCGTCCTCAGCCGGAGGATTTCCAGCGGAATTTCAGTTTCCCGATGAAACGCGTCTGCAAAGCCGGTATTGATTTCGGGGTGATCGGTCCCAATGGTAAATTCCGGAAATGTCTGCATACGGTGGAAGCTTTCGGAATTCATTTGCCGGAAAGGCTCCAATCAAGCCTGTGATCCTGTTTTTTCTGAAATTTTTTTTTTCATTTGGTGTAAGAAATTCTGGATTTTTCGATATAAGTTGACAGGAACGGAAAAACAACGGAAGGGTGTGTAACAATGAAATTAAATGCGGAAAACAGAAAAAAACTCAATGCTGTCAGGAAAGCTGTGATGCTTGGTATGCCGATCACCGGAATGATGATCGCCGCAGGCTGTTCCGATTCAACCCCGGACAAGGGGCCTGCAAAACAAGAAACTATTTTGATTAAAATTGAGACTGAGACTGAGACTGAGCCGATGAACCCATTCATGCTGTCGGGAGTGCCCCCCCCAACGTCGCTGGAAGTGCAACTTCAGAAATATAAAGTAAAAGCAGAAGATACCTGGGAGAGTTTAGCTGCTCAATATGGGACCAGTGTCGAGATTATGCTGCGAATTAACCGGATTCCGAAGAAGACGGTCAGGCAAGTCGTTGACTCGAACGTTATTCCGGAAAAATTGAAACTGGTTCAAGGGCAGGAAATTTATATTCCTGAAAAAATGGAGTGGCAATGAATTTTCTGGAATCTTTATGGGAGAAAACCGGAGGTTTCTTTGAGGAGATTGTTGATTTCTTCATGCTGCTGCATGATTTGATATCATGGTTTTGGATGGGTTCCGACGGGAACGATGCGACCTGGAGCGGTCGTTTTGCACGTCTGATGATACCGCTGGCAGTGTTTGCACTGATCAGCGGATGTATCTGCCTGTTACAGCCGAAACCTTCGGTACTTGAAAAAATCGACGCCATCCAGGTGAATTTTGATCGGCTTGCCATCAACCGGAAAGCTCTGATAAACGATTTGAAGCAGCATCCACTTGAAAAACGCGTGGAAGTTCCATATCATCTGCGGAAACGTTTTTTGATCCTGACGGATGACCAGCTGAAAAAAATTGATGCGGCGTATCTTGCGGAAATCGACAAACTGAAAGTCGGTTTGCAGGATGTGGAATACCGGAAACGAGCGGAAGGGATTGCATCCCGGATTCAGTCGGTCATGGAACGCAAGCCGAGCGGAACCGTCTATCTGCTGGATACTGACGAATTTCAGGCATTCTGTCTTTCCGGAGGGAGCATCATGCTTACAAAAGGACTGATGGATCAGCTCTCCGATGACGATGAACTTGCCTTTGTCATCGGGCATGAATACGCTCATTTTCTGTGCCGGCATACGGGGGAAAGCATTACGAAAAGTATGATTGCGCAGGAGTTCGGTGAATCTTTTTTCTTCCAGGAGAAACCGGAGAACAATGCGGGCAAACTGAAAAAGTCATTCGAGAAACTCGGATACCAGTATGGAGTACTGATCGGCGTCCTGCTCCCTTACAGTCGCACGATGGAATACGAGAGCGATCGTCTGGGCGTTCTGCTGATGAAACGGGCGGGATTCAATATACAGGGGGCGTTCAAGGCGATGGAGAGGATAGCGGCGATGAATCAGGACAGCTCAATCATTCTGCATTTTCTGTCTACGCATCCGCAGGGGGAAAAACGGCTTGTCGAGATCCGGCAGGCAACGGATCTTCTGAAAACATCTGATACCCCTGTTTGGGGTTCGAAGCTGACAGTTGCCGCAGAAACGGCAAAAGTTGCGGCAATCAGGAAATGGCTTGCGGACAGGGAGGAGAAAGCGCATCCCTCTGCGAAAGAAAATCTGGAAAAGACAGCACGCAGACTCAAAAAGATATTCACGGACAAAATACAGGCGGCTGCCGCAGAAGAAAATGACAAACAGAAACTGAAATGATGAGAATATGCGGTATTCTGAAATTGCAGGCTGCATCTGCCCTGTGTTTTCTGTTCTGCGCTTCATTTGGCGCGGAACCTGATTTTTATATCTGGCATCGGCAGCAGACGCCGGAACTGGAACAGGCAGTCACTGAATTTTACCGTTCCTCCTCCGGCATGCTTTTCTTTCTTGCCGGAGAACTGGAAGACAACGGGTGCATGATCCGGATTTCACCTTTGAAAGCTGTTGATTTCACACGTGCCGTTCCCGTGATCCGGATTCATGTGAAAAATCTGGAAAAAACACCTGCGGTTCTGGCAGAGGAGATCATGAAAGCATATGTTCCGTGGAAAGCGGCGAATGCGTTGCAGATCGACCTCGACGCACCGGAATTCCGCCTGGACTATTACCGGGACGTCATGCTCGAACTGCGGAAAAAACTGCCTGGAATCAGACTTTCCGCCACGGTTCTGCCGTGTCATCTCAATCATGCCGTTCCTTTCCTTGCGCTGGCGACGGCGTGTGATTATTATGTGCTTCAGGTGCATGGACTGACGCGCCGCAACAGGACGTGGTCGATTTACGATCATACGGCGGCTGTCAAGGCTGTCAGGCTGGCAAAAAAGATGAAACTGCCGTTTAAAACCGCTCTGCCGCTTTACTGCAGCCGGATCAATGGACAATGGGTCAAGCCCGACATGGCGAAGGTAAGCAAACTGGCGGCGGTTTGCGGCGAAGTGATCGGATTCCGGCTGGGAATTTTCGGCGACGGTTCTGTCCTGGATCTGGAAACATCGCTCCGGGTCTGCCGGGGCAAGGGATACACACCGAAACTGGAAACCCGCTGGGAACAGCATCCGGACGGCGCATGGCATCTTTTCATCCGGAACTGCGGTTTTTTTGCCGAACGGGTCACGCTTTCTCTGGATTTCAAGATTCCTCCGGCGGATTCGGATACCTTCAATCACGCCCGCATGAACGGGAAACACGATGAACTGACCTTAATCCTGCCGCCGTCCGGCAGGGAAAAAAACTGTCTGTGGATGCGAAGCGGATCGAATGAAAAACCATGGATGACAATTCAACTGCGAGGAGGAAATAAGTTATGAAATATCGTATGCGCAACATTTTTCTGCTGCTTTCATCTGCGGCCTTTGGCTTTGTTCCAATGGAAAGTCCGGCGTGTGCACCGTATTTTCAGCCGTATTATATGCAAGGGAAATCCCCGTATCCGACTGTTTTCCGCCGGAAAGCGGCGGTTCGCCGTCTGATTGCGGAGCTGCGCGATCTGATTCCGGCACGACCGGAGATTCCGGATGGCGTTCCGATGGAAGCGGCGGTATCACAGGATTTCAAGGCAGCTGTGAATCAGCATCTGCCGCGGCTGTCTCCGGAAGAAAAAGAGAAACTTGTGAATGATTATCTGCTTTTCTGGCAGGAGTCGAGAAAAAAAGAGAACATGTCGATGGACAGCTTCCCGAAGCTGCCGGAAGAACTGCTGGAATTCACGCTCTATCATGCCGGCGTTGCAGAAATGAAAGCAGACGGCAGGGAGATTCCGCCCTCGTGGAAAAAACTGCTGAAACTGCCCCGTAGATCAAGACATTTCCGGACGGTCTGGGTGTGTTTCATGCTGGGCAATTATCTGAAGCAGGACTGCGGGCGGTATTATCAGGCGTGCAGGGCGGCGGCAAGGGCTGGATTCGCCGATACGCCGGGACTGCTCAAGGCATCCTATAAAAACGAATTCCGTTTCACTGCCGACCCGGTCAGGAAAATTCATCTTGCGCTGGAAGCCCAGCGGAATTGTCCTGATCTGGAACTGCTTGCAGAGGCGTATCATTCCGTGAATCCGAAAAACGACGCCGAATGTGTCTCCATGCTGGCGGATCCGCTTTGCCGCGAGGTGCTGGCAGTTTTCGGCTGCAACCGGCAGATTTTTCAGCAGGAAGTATGGAAATACCAGTTCCGGAATGCGGACATCCTTGCCTGGCGCGCATACGAAGCGGGTGAGGTGGAACTGGCGGAAAAATATCTGAAACTGCGGACGCGCGACACGCTGCTTTCCACTTATATCGAGGCGAAAATCGCCCGATACCATGGGAATAATGAACTGGCGATTCAAAAGCTGCGTCAATGGTTGAAATTCGTGGAGAAGATCGACCCGAACGACCGTGCGGACATCGTCGGGATCAAGCATGTGAGCGATCCGTGGGACACCGAACCGACTTATCCGCTGCAGCAGGATATTTACGGTCTGCTCGGCAGCGCGCTGGTTTTGCGTCAGGATTTTGCGGAGGCGGCGATGTTTTTCTACCGGGCAGGTCAGATCGAAGCCGATGTCATGTATATTGCGGAAAATCTGATGACGCTGTCTGAACTGACATCCTTTACCGATTCCATTTCCGGCGATCTGAATTCAGAAAATCAGGAAAAACGTCAGGCGGCGCAAAGCATCCGGCACATGACCGCCCGCAGGGCATTCCGGGAAGGTAGATTCGACATCGCGAGGAAATATCTGCCGGAGCAATATAAAGGAATACTGGATCAATATCTTGCTTTTGTTCAAGCCTCCAAAGATGTCTCCAAATCCTTTGACAGCCTTGCATTGAATCTTTACAATGCAGCCAGAATTATGCGCTGGTATGGGATGGAACTTTGCGGAACGCAGGGCGCACCGGATGATTTTCCCGCTGGCAACTGGGGTATTTCCGCAGATTTTGAGGACTGTCCAGACTGCAAGTATGATTTGGAGACCGACCGATGGACAAATATCTGTAATAAACATCAGGATGATTACGGGTATGAGGTTGCGCGGAACAATGCAACACAGGGATATTTTTCCAGTCTGCGGAAAGTTCCCGGATTTGTCCGTGTGCCGAGGAATCAGCGATTCCATTACCGTTACCTCGCGGCGGAACTTGCGTCTCGGGCGGGCGATTTTGCCCAGGATGAAGATTTGCGGGCGCTAGCCAATCTGTTTGGCGGGGAGTGTCTGCATCACCGGACGCCGCGCAAGGCGGATTTCTTTTACAAACGGATGGTCCGGCTGTCTCCGAACAGTCCCATTGCCAGAATCGCGGACAAACTCCGCTGGTTTCCGGATTGTCCCGTGCTGAAAAAAGAACTGGGCAGCGCGGTGCCGTACAAATCGCTTGACGAAGTGAAAACCTCATTGGAAAAGGCCGTGACGGAACTGAATGAAATCATGAAGAAAAAAACGGAAGAACAGCGGAAACGGGTACAGCGAAAAATGTTCGACGCCGTGAAAAAGAACGATCTGAAAGTTGCGGAGAGCTGTCTCAAATCAGGTGTTGATGTCAACGCCCCTGATAACAAAGGTCTGGTTCCTCTGCATTATGCCGCAGCATGTCAACATGTTGAGATGATCAAATGGCTACTGTCGCACGGCGCGGATGTGAACAGGAAGAATCAACGGGAATGGACACCGCTGCATTATGCGCTGGGCTGTGATGAAGTCACAGAGAAGTTATGTCCGAAATGGAATCCGGCGAAAAGGCTGGAGATCACGATGATTCTTGTTACGGCAAAAGCGGATGTCAATGCGGAAGACGATCATGGAGTAAGACCGGTCAATCTGGCGATTGACAGTCCGGAAATCCTCGAATATCTGGCGGAACATGGCGGAATTCTTTCTGGCGGCAATGCATTCCGGGGACAAACCATGCTGCATTGGGCAATCAACTATGATGCCCCGGTCAAAACCGTGAAACTCATTTTGAAACACGGCGGAAGAATCAATGAATACGACGGCGACGGTTATGCACCGTTGCACCGTGCCGTTCAGCGCAAGAAACTGCAAATCGTGAAGTGTCTGGTTGAACATGGTGCAAATATCACCCTCGTAGAGGAGGAAGAAGGCAAAACTGCGCTTGAATTGGCCATGGAAAACCATCAAGCAGAGATCGTGAAATACTTGAAAGCGCATGGTGCGGTCAGCAGGAAATCACTTGTACCCTGAATTATAACGGTAATTTGCGGAAAATGTTCGATAAGGTGTAAGAATCAGGTGTTCGCGGACTGTTAGGAAATAACGATAACAATATTGAAGGGTGTCATCCAAATGTTTTTGAGAAAGAGAGCTGAGAATAAACATGAGAACTAATCTGGTCATGGCATTATTGGCGGCAGCGCTCAGCTTGTCCGCAGCGGAGAATTATCAGACAGGGAACTTCGAATCCTGCCGTCGGGCGGCGGAACGGGGTGATGCAGAGGCACAGAATATCCTTGGTCTGCTGTATGCCAACGGCAGGAAAAAGATTTCCGGTGACGTGATCACCCGGAAAGCGGCTCTTGAGCTGATCCTGCTCGGCAAGAAGACAGAGCAAGCCCGGCTTGATCCTGATTCCAAGGCGGCATTCCAGTGGTTTTCCAAAGCCGCCCAACAGGGAAATGTTGATGCGCAATACAATCTTGGCTACTGTCACTACAAAGCCATCGGGACCATCAAGAACCCCGGAGAAGCGTTCCGGTGGTTCAGCAAAGCAGCGGAGCAAGGTCATGTGGAAGGACAGAAAAGCTTAGGCGTCATGTATTCCACAGGCCTCTATATTCCGCGCGACGACCGGCAGGCGATTGCATGGTATGAGAAGGCGGCTCAACAGGGCGACCCGTTTGCGCAGACCAGTCTTGGAATGATCCATGAATCCGGCTGGGGCGTGCCGAAGAATGACGCAGCGGCGCTGCAATGGTATCGGAAAGCCGCAGAACAGGATGATCCGTATGCACAATATAAGACGGGAATTCTGTATGTGACAGGTCGCGGCGACCGGAAGAACCTGAACGAGGGTCTCAAATGGCTGCGCAAGTCTGCGGCATGGGGATATGAACCCGCCCGGCGCGCAGTGGCGAATCTGGCTCAGAATTCGTTATGATGATATACTCCAGTCACGATAAAATGCAAGAATGACAAGGGAGAGGAACCGATGAACTATCGCAAGTGTATGGTATTGCTGACCACAGTGTTATTGGTCTCAGTGTTATTGGTTCCTGTTTTATTAGTCGGATACGTTCTTTGGAATCAGCATGCTACGGTCGTGACCGGAGAAAAGAAACTGTTTGATAAGCTTTGTTTGAAAAGAACTGTTGCGGAAGAAAGCAAAGATTATGCAGCTGCCGTAAAGTCTCTGCTGGAAGCTCTGGACTTGCTGGAGAAACAGTCAGTTTCTGATCCTGATAAGGGTAAACTTGCAATAGCTTATGAGGCTCTCTGTTCGGCATGTCTGCATCTGAAAAACGATAAGGAAGCGGAGCAATACGGACTGATGGCATTGGCGCTGAAAAAAGATGTGTATTGGGAGTGGCATTTTGAGTTATTCAATACGGAATGTCTGCTGGGAACCATCTATACCCGTTTGAACAAGAGGGATGCCGCGTTGCAGCACTATTCTCATGCACGTAGAATCATTGCAGAAAAACCTGATGGGGTTGAAACTTTCCGCAAAATATGGCTGTGCTGTCAGCTTGCCGAGCTCTATTTTTCAATAAACCAGCAAACCGAGTTTGAGGAATCCCTGCGAGAACTTGTTTATCTCATCGAGATACATTCCGCTCATACGAATAATCTCGGTGAACTGTATACGATACTCGCAGTCATGGCAGAAACATACGACAAGGATGTCATGCGTTCTTTCCTGCCGAAAATGAAGGAACAGGCGGATAAGGGGAATCCTGATGCTCTGTTTGCAATGGGTCTGTGGTATTCCATTGGTGGAGTCTTTCGAAAGGAACCGGATACAAAAACCTCTAATGAATATCTGCTCCGTGCCGCGAAGCAAGGACATTCTAGAGCACAATATGTTCTTGGATTGCGTTATGCCAGAGGAGAAGGAATAGTAAAGAATATGTCTGAAGCCGCGAAATGGTATTACAAAGCAGTGGGATCGAGATGGGGAGAAGTCCAATTGGTAAAAGAATATAATTGGGGATTAACTTATACTAATAGTGGTGGCGTTTTCATGTGTGATGCTGAAACAGTAAAACGGTTGCGTAAGACGGCGGAACAGGGAAACGCAGAAGCGCAATATAATCTTGGAGTGGCTTATCTAAATGGTGATGGTATTGCAAGCGATGTGTCTGAAGCTGTGAAGTGGTATCGCAAAGCCGCTGAACAAGGATATGCTAAAGCACAATATAATCTTGGATGTTGTTATGCCAATGGAGAGGGGATTACAGAAAATATATTCGAAGCCATGAAATGGTATCGCAAGGCGATGGAACAAGGACTAGTAGAATTACAATTCTGGCTTGGATATTGTTATGCCAATGGGGTGGGGGTTGCAAAGGATATGAGTGAAGCTGTGAAGTGGTATCGTAAGGCAGCGGAACAGGGACACGCTAAAGCGCAATATAATCTTGGATGTTGTTATGACAAGGATGGTATAGCATCGGATATGTCCTGTTGTTATATGATGACGAGCCAAGAAAAACGAGAAATAGAATCTTTAGGAATTAATGTATTCTGGAGATTTCCTTCTGCCAATTATGATGATATGTCTGAAGCCGTGAAATGGTGGTATAAGGCGGCGGAACAGGGATGTGCTAAAGCACAATATAATCTTGGATTGTGTTATGTCTATCGTATGGGGATAACAGGAGATATCCAAGACAGAGTGAAGTGGTTTCGCAAAGCGGCAGAGCAGGGAAATGCAGATGCACAATTGTGCCTTGGAATTTGTTATGCCGAAGGCGATGGCGTTGCAAAGGATATGAGTGAAGCTGTGAAGTGGTGTCGTAAGGCAGCGGAACAGGGACATGAGGATGCAAAAAGAGCTTTAAGCTACTTGGAGAAATAAACTGGAATCAGATTTGATTTCGTTGTGATGTGCAAATGGTGAACTGGAAAACAAGAATGACAAGGGAGAGGAACCGATGAACTATCGTGGATGTATGGTATTGCTGGCATCAGTGTTATTGTCCGGAGGCTGTGTCGGGAGCAGGCCTGCTGCAGAGGTCGCAACCGAAGCAAAGAATCCGGTCGATGAGCTTTATTTGAAAGGAATCGCAGCGGAGGAGAACGCAGATTATGCCGTTGCCGTAAAGTCTCTGCTGGAGGCTCTGGACTTGCTGGAGAAACAGCCCGCCCCTGACAAGAATACGCTTGCAAGAGCTTATGAGGCTCTCAGCTCGGCATACCTGAATCTGCAAAACGATACAGAGGCGGAGAAATACGGTCTGAAGGCATTGGCGCTGAAAAAAGAACTGCATGGGGAGCGGCATTTTGAGGTATCCTATACGGAATGTCTGCTGGGAATCATCTATACCCGTTTGAACAAGAGGGATGCCGCGTTGCAGCACTATTCTCACGCACGTGCCATCATTGAGCAGAATCCCGAAGTTGTTGAAGCTTCCCGCCGAATACAGCTGTACCGCCAGCTTGCCGAGCTCTATTTTTTTACAAACCGGCAAACCGAGTTTGAGGAATCCCAGCGGATACTTGTCTCTCTCTGCAAGGCAAATCCTGCCCATGCGCATAATCTCAATGAATTGTATGCGAAACTTGCACTTGCGTCAGAAATATACGGCAAGGCGGATCAAGCGGAAAAGTATTATCTTGAACTGGAAGGATTGTTGCTGGAGTGGCAGGAGGACGCCTCCGTAAAGAAAACGGGTAATCAGCTTGCTGAGAATCTGGTTGCCACAACTGGGATGATGACACTTTTTTATCAGTCGCAGAAGAACAGTGAGAAGGCACTTGAATATGCTCGGAAATTGGTGCTCCGGTGCGAGAAATATCTGAATGAAGACGATGGGAGTGCAATCACTGCTTATGTAAATTATGCGAATATGATTCTTGCTGATGATGCCGCTGTTCCGGATGACGTCATGCGTTCTTTCCTGTCGAAAATCAAGAAACAGGCGGATAAGGGGAATCCTGATGCTCTGCTTGCAATGGGGCTGTGGTATTCCAGAGGCGGAGTTTTCCAAAAGGAACCGGATGAGAAAACTTCTAAAGAGTATCTTCTCAAGGCTGCGGAGCAGGGACATTCCGGAGCACAATGTGCTCTTGGCTGGTGTTATGCCAATGGTTATGGCGTTGCAAAGGATATGAGTGAAGCTGTAAAGTGGTATCGGAAAGCCGCTGATCAGGGACATGCTAAAGCACAATATAATCTTGGCTGGTGTTATGCCAATGGGGAGGGGGTGGCAAAAAATATATCCGAAGCGGTGAAGTGGTATCGCAAAGCAGCAGAGCAGGGAGATGAGAATGCCCAAAAAGCATTGAACAGCTTGGAGAAATAATCTGAACCGAATTGCTTTGCTTGTGGCTGACTGGCAGGAGAAATTGTGCTTGTCAGACTAAACGCTCAAAATTTACATTTATTGTGCATTCACCCTGACAAACGTGCATTTACCTTGACAATTGGCCAATGATTCAGCAGGACTTGTATTTTTGATGTTGTTCAAGCGTATTCATGAACAACAAAGAGAGATTTTTTCAAAAATGGAAAGTATAAGCAAGTAAAATCAGAAAAATGAGTTCAATATAATCGAGATCATCGCGATCCTCGCCTCCATGCTGCTTCCGGCTTTGAATCAGGTCCGGATGAAAGCCAGAACAATTTCCTGTATCAGCAACTTGAAGCAATTGGGGATCGGAGTTGCCGCCTATTCCAATGATTATGCAGATTATTTCCCCACCAGTGCGACTAAGGAAGGAGTTCCGGCTCCAGCCGGAGAAAATTTCATTCCCGCCTGGAAGATACTGCTCGAAACTAAAAACATCACTTACTCTCAGATGAATTGCGCGGCGGATCCCACAAGAACAGTGGTAACTGATTATAAAGCGCTTCCCTGGATGTTCAGCGGCGGGAAATGGCATAATCGCAGTTACTGCATCGAAACCAGTATCGGGCAGCTTGCCGGCAGTAATTTCGCCGCCCCGATGAAATTTACCGGATGCAGGGCGCCCGGACGGCTGGTCACTATTTTCTGCACCGATCCCTATACCGCCAACCCGAGGACAGATCAGCCGAATGATTATTACTGGGGGATTGACAACTACTGGACTCATCTGGATGTGGACAGTGCATACAGCGGAAAGCCCCGCATTATGCAGGCGCTGGCTATTCACGGCATGAACAAAAACATTCTCACAGGAGACGGACGTGCGCAAAGTTATAAGGTATATCATTCCACTATGATGAACTGGAAAGAATACTATTTTTATAATGCCGCCACAGCCAACGCCAGACTCGGCAGTTGGGAAAACCGTTCTCTCCGCCAATTTTGAATAGGGAGATTTTTCAAATGATGTCTGCTGCTCAAAAAAATAAAACATTTAAAATGGCGCTTTTCCTGCTCTCTGCCGTTTTTGCCCTGTCCGCTGCTGCAACACCGGCAGTGAATCTTTCCAACATTGTCCTGCCTGTTCAACCGACAGCGGCGGAACAGGCGGCTGCCAGGGAGTTGGAGATTCATCTGAAACGGTTGACCGGCAAAAATATTGTTGTCGGCAGGGAGGGGGAGAATTTATCCGCTTCGGCGATTTATCTGGGAAATACGGAATTCGCCAGAGCCGCCGGAATCAGATGTACCGGTTTTGACAGGGACGCCTGGCTGATCAGGCGGCATCAGGACAGTCTGATTATTGCAGGCGGTCTGCCGGTCGGCACTTTATACGGTGTTTATGAATTCCTTGAAAAATTCTGCAAAATTCTGTGGCTTGACCAATATTATACTTACTACCCTGAAAAGGGGAGCGTGGAGCTTCCCGGAAAAATAGATGAAACAGGAAAACCTGTTTTTGCTTATCGCGGAATTTTCACTACGTTCAACGATGCTCCGGGAAGAATTGAATTTCTGGTCCGAAACCGGGAAAACCTGTTTTTTGAAGATCGGGAAGCCCTGGCAAATCTTCATAAATGGGGGCTGCTGCCTGTGTTCGGCAGTCCGGGCTCGCAGGACACACTCTATCAATATATACGGCATTGGCCGCAGAGTGGATTTGAAGAATGTTATTCTCTCAATAAAAACGGGATCAGGCAGCGGCCGACTGGAACCGCCGGACCCGGACAGGTCTGTTTCAGCAGTCCGGAAGCCCGGAAAAAATTTACCGCGCAACTGAAAAATTTCATTATCGCTGACCGGAAGAATTCTCCTGTCGACTATCCCCGGATCTATTGTATCATTCAGAACGATATTGATGACCGCTGTGAATGCCGTGATTGTCTTGCCAGAGCTGAAAAGTATGGTGCATATTCCGGGGTGCTGCTCGAATTTGTCAATGAGATCGCGTCGGAAATTGCCCTTGAATATCCCGATATCATGATTCAGACCGATGCTTATATGAATACTGAAATTCCCCCGGAACACGGGATTCAGGCTGCCGGAAATGTCAGGGTCCGTTTTTCTCCGCTCAGTTGGGAAAAGAACCGTTATGACATGATGCGGCCCTTAAATGCCGCTGGAAACCGTCAGGCGAAAGACTGTGAAGCATGGAGCAGACTCGCCCGAATTCATATCTGGGATTACTGGGTTTTATTCGGAGGCACCGCCGGTAATAATGCGGGAGTCATTCCCGCCGAAGCGATTATTGAAAATCATAAACTTTATAAAAAATGCGGAGCCGACTACGTTTTTTCCGAATGTGAATATCCCGATCGCGTCTGTTTTCATCCCCTCCGGGTCTGGCTCGGCTATAAAATCAAGCTCAACCCTGAACAGGAGATCGAACCTCTGCTGAATCAATTTTTTTCGGCTTATTACAGGGAGGCGGCCGCTCCGATGTTTCAACTTTACACTCTGATTATGGATAAACAGAAAAATGCCGGGAGTTTGAACGCTCTGGATGTTGATGCCCGCACCTATCTTGATTTGGACTTTTTCATTCAGGCGGAGCGGTTGTTCGCGGCTGCCGAGAAGGCTGTTGCAGGCAATCCTGAACTGCTTTGCCATGTCACCAATGAAAGAGTCCCTGTGGACATTGCACGGATCCGCCGCATCGGCAGTCATGAAAAATTGCCGGAGATTGACACGGTGAAACGGAGGCTTCGGCAAAATTGGACAAGAAGCATCAAGCGCTGGTATTCGGGCGGCAGGGAACAGCGGAATTTCGCCGTCATGGAAAATTTTTTTACTTCTTCGCAGAAAATGGCTTCCGGTGCGAAATATCCATTGCCCGGTATTGTCAGCGGTTCTCCTGTATTCGACATTACCTCGTCTGACTTCAACGCCTTGAAAAGCCTTGCATCTTACGGAACGGAGCTGGTTGCGGATGATGCTGCGGCGGGTGGAATGGCTATGAGGATCGCACATCCGAAACGCAATATTGATCCAGTTAAATTCCATGCGGACAATGGACAGAGGGTGCGTTTCGGCATTTACTCGGAGACATCAGGAAAGCATTTGAAGGAAGCGGAACTTCCACGCAGGAATTTTCCGAAAGATGAAAAATATCACTTGTATAAAATCGGAACTGTTGATTTGGAGCAGAGCACTTTGGTCTGGGCGGGCGAATGGCTGCTTCAGCATCGCCTGGACAGTCTTTATGCACATGACGGCAATAACCGTTATACTGTTTATATTTCATTGAAACTGCAAGGTCCCGCATATGTGCCGGGTTCAACCCGTGCCAATGCGATTTGCTGTGACCGGATCATCGCCGTCGCCGCTCCTTGATTCGTCAGACAGCGTTCAGATTCCACTGTCTCGGCGGAGGTTGACAATACGGAGATTGCGGGGCTGAGGCTTTGCCAGCCATCCGGAGAAGCGTCATGGCATTGCAAGGCAACTGTTTTACATTCTCCTGTATTCGCCATTCCTGCCGCCGCTTCGGTTTCCCTTAAACGCCCATAATCCGGCAGGAATGCCTGGTGGACGGCGGCATGGAAGGAAAGTCAGAGGATTTCTTCTGAATTTTGTGTTGCCGTGAGATAATGAAAGAAGGGACAGGAAAGGGGACCTTGCAGTATTGAATGCCGATTCAGCGGCGGCGCACCCGCCGGATCAGATATTGAATGCGTTCGTTGAGTTTTGAGTCCAGCAGATTTATCCCGGTTCTTTCCCTGTAACAGGCAGTGACTTGGTTTGTGAATTCATCCAGTATGGATTCGGAAAGCGGCTCCTGACGGCTGCTGTACTCTCTGGCATAGGACGAAATCAGACGCGCAAGCTCCTGCCTCCGCAGGCTTTTTGAGATCCCTTTCGGGAAAATCCTTGCGGAATCCAGATCTATGAATCCGTATTGCCCATTCAGAAAATAGATATTGCGGAGATTGACGTCGCCGTGATAGATTCCCGCGTCGTGCATTTTTGCCAGAACGGAAACCACGCCGGAAGTCAGCTCCGGTTCTTTGTCCAGAAACACGGCGTCTTCCGGGAGGACTTCGGTGATCAGATAATACCGTGAGGCGAGAAAGACCGCCGGCGTTGCGATTCCCGCCTTTTGCAGACGGATTGCCGCCGCGAGACACTCGTAGGAACGCGGAAGCTGCAATGTGCGTTTGAGCGTGCGCCAGAGCCCCCGGCAGTTGTACCGTTTGATGAACAGCCCGTGCGCGGTTCCGGTTGTTGTCGTGTTGGAATCTTTGATGATGGCGCATTTTGAGAGTTCGAAAGCCGGATCGGCGGTAAAACCCCGCAGGACAAAGCGTCCTTTACCGAACAGATAATTTCCTCCGGTTCTCCGGCAGTCCATCAAAGTCGTAACCAGTTCACGCAGCATGTTTTTTCCTGTTTTTTCTTCACCAAGTTGTTCCGGGAGGAACTCCGGAAACATAAAAATAGCATAATTTTACCTCTTTTTCCACTATTCCATTAGATTTTTCCGGAAAGTATGTCATTAATATGCACGCAAGTCAGGCGTATTTCATGCGTCTGTTGAGTTTTTTTCATTGTGTGGGGAAGGAGAATATTTTTGGACTCCCGGCAATCTTGTTATATTACGGCTTCCGTGAATTCGGAGCCTTCGTGTTTTCATTCGTGGACCTGGGTGCGCGATGGTTTCCGGAAGGTGTTCCAATGGTTTCTGGAACATCCCGATTTTGAAGCGCTGAAGCTTTGGAAGACCCGCAATAAATCCGTATACAAGGCGGAGTGTCCGCGGGAACTTTATTCCGGCTCCGTGGTGATCAAGTCTTATTATGAACAGCGTTTCCTGCGCTACTTTCTGCGCCCGTCCCTTGCCTGTCGCGAAGCGGAGGGATATCTTACGGTTCAGAAACTCGGAATTCCTACGGCGGAGGTTCTGGCATACGGGGAGCGGAGAACCGTATGGTGGCTGAGCTCCAGCTTTCTGATCACCCGTTTCGTGGACGGCTCCCGCAACGGAACCTACTTCTGCACTGTGGATGACGGGCCCGGTTACGGAACTCCCGATATGATGGTTTTCTGCCTGAAGCTCATTGAAATGCTGGCGACGCTTCACCGGAACGGATACTGCCACGGCGGAACGCATCCGCGCAATTTCCTCTGGTTTGGCGCCGGCGAGGATATGAAAATCATCTGGATTGATCTTGCAACCGTGAAATCCTATCCTGATCCTGCCGTCTTTGCGGAGAAAGCCGTCGCGGACCTGAAAGCATTTTTTCAGCCGGTCGGGCTTTCCACGGAGCAGAAACTGGAAGTGATCCGGAGATATGAAGCGTGCAATCCGGCTTACAGCGGTGCTTCTTTTGAGAATTCTTTTCTGTAAAGTTTCCGCGCCGCTTTTTTCACATCTTCATAGAATCGTCTGTTTTCCGCAAGTTCCTGCCGCAGAGGGCGGTCTGCGTAGGCGCGGATGAACCGCAGGATGTCGCGGGACGTGATTCCGGTGTCCATGGAGGAAAAAAAGAGCCCCGCAACATCCTTGACCAGATACCGATGCGGCACTTTTGCGCGGATTTGAGCGCGATGGAGGTCAATGACGTGGAGCGTCGGGTCGGATGACGCCAGCGTATCTTTTTTCAGCAGAAAATGGCAGATGTAACAGTCTCTGTGATTCAGTCCGCTCCTGTGCATCCGCCCGGTCATGGTGCCCAGTTTGCGGATCAGCGCCGCCTTGACGGAAAATGCCGGCGGGTTTTCCTGCCAGTTCAGGCAGAGATCCTCAAGGCTGACGACGCCGGTCAGTTCCCGCGTGATCAGAAAGGATTGCAGATGAGCCGGATTCGAGCCCCGCATACCGTATGCGCATGGCGTCATGGTATCGATATTCTGTTTTTTCAGGTGCAGCAGTGCGCGATATTCATTATCCGCCCCGAGAATGGGGCGTTTGAACTGGAACAGGTCCTTGAAAATTTCATGCCATCCGCATCCGTGGTGGAGTTTGGCGAAATACCCCTTTCCGCCGGTTTCAAAACGGAAGGTGTGGCGGCTCTTGACCTGCCTGAAGCTTTCACCGTCCAGCCGGAATGCCTCGGTGAAAGGGTTTTTGTCCGCCCAGAGTTCTTTGAACGGGGATGCAAGCGCTATTTCCTGCATTGAAAATTCTCCTCGATAAAATCGGCCGCCTTCTGCGGTCGGTGGTAAAGATTAAGCCCGGCGGCATAGGCGAATGTTGCGTTCTTCATTTCATCAAGCAGGGCAGGGGAGAGCGCCAGTTCCTCCAGCATATGGTTCAGGTCGTTTTGCGCGAACGGCTCCGGCAGAACCACACCGCCGCTCTCTGCCGTGAAACCGGAGTAGCCGCACTGGTCGGTGCAGACCGCCGGGAGCCCCGCCGCGATTGCTTCGATCAATACACTGCCTGCGGAACGGGCGCGCGCGGGACAGAGCAGAAGGTCACCGGAAAACATCAGGTGCCCGATATCGTCCCGCCATCCGGTAAAGGTGGTGCGGCTCGTGATTTCCAACTCTTCCGCCATCGTCTCAAAATGTCCGTTGGAGGTATCGCTTCCGACGATCAGGAGACGGCATTGTCTGTAGAGCGTATCGGGCAGGGCGGCAAATGCCTGAAGTGTCCTGTCCACGCCCTGATCCGTAAAATCGGACGCGACCTGGAGCAGGAGAAGCTGATTCCTGCCGAGTCCGAACTCCTGCCTGATCTTTGTGCGTATCTCCTCCACTTTTTTTCTGTCGTCCGGACGCCTGCGGTCCTCGGAAATTCCCGGCGGGAGCAGATGAAAACGTTCCTCCGGCGTGTTGTAGATACGGATGAAGTCCCGTTTCTGCGATTCCGTCAGATAGAGGATTTTCGTTTTCGAGGCAGGGGCGAAGACTTCCTGTTCCAGTTTCTGCTCAATGTAATAATGCGGCGAAAAGAGGCGCGCCCAGAAGGTCCGCTTCGGCGGTTCGGCGGGGAACGAGTCGTTTCCAGCAAAATAAACGTCAAGTCCGCGCATGGGGATGAATCCGGTAACCGCATCGAATTTCCCTTTGGCAAGCTGCTGGAATGTTTTTCGTTCAAAAGCGGCAATCTTTTCGCATCTGCCCAGACCGCGGGGTCTGATGATTTCAATATCGGCATACGGAATCCCTGCGCCCTGCCATTCTCCGGCAAAGACCGTGACCTTGTGTCCGCGCGCGATGCATTCGCAGACGATCTTTTCCAGATCCTGCTGAAGCCCGCCGTGCGGAAAATATCTGTATATGACAAATGCAAGATTCATTGAAAGCTCCGAATAATCTTTGAAATATACCGCATCCGCCCGGGATAGCAAGAAAAAACAAGGTTTTTTTACGGTTAAAAATCTGTTTGCGCCTTGTATTAAAATAAATGCCGGAGGGCTTAAGATTGCCGGAGCGCCGGAAATAAGGCAAATAGAGTTTTTACGAAAGACAGAAAAATAAGATTGGACTCAATTCTGCTTTTTTGCGGATTTCGCAATCGCGCCCGCAGCGCACCGCATGACATTTTGAAAAAAAGAGCAAAAAAAGGGTTGACATTTTGTTTTTGCATGATAGATTGCTTTTACGAGGGGATTTTGAGAGGTCCCGCTCGTTGCCGTCTGTTGGTTTTAGAGAGAGCCTGCTGACGGGGAAAGTCTTCTCCTGACTCTAAAAAGGAGATCAAAAAAGTGGGGGTGGAGGTCGAGAGGCCTTCACCTTTTTTCTTTTGATGAAAAATATTGCAAAAAAATCTGTTTTTCCCGCCTGTGAATCTTGAAAAAAGAGTTCCCGATGTTAAATTACATGCTTCTGCGGCTGCATTTCCCGATCGCAGCCCGGTGTTCAGAGATTTATGGCCTGGCAGCATGAATCTCGAAAAAATGTAGGTTGTTTCAGTAGAAAAAGCTTTAATTTGAAGTAATTGAAAAGCGGAGAAAAAAGAATGAAGACGTATCTGGCAAAAGCTGGCGAATTTGAGCGCAAATATGTGCTTTTTGATGCCGCGAATGTCCCTCTGGGCCGTCTTGCAGTCAAAATCGCGAATTCCCTTCGCGGCAAAGACCGTCCCACATATACGCCGCACGTTGACACCGGCAGTTTCGTGATCGTTATCAACGCGGAGAAAGTGCTCCTTACCGGCGCAAAAAATGAAAACAAGATGTATGAATCCTTTTCCGGATATCGCAGCGGGCATAAGTTCACGAAGGCCAGCGAGATCCGTGCCAAAAAGCCTGATCTGATGATTCGCGAGGCTGTCTGGGGCATGCTCCCGAAAGGACGTCTTGGCAGAGCTCAGTATGCTAAACTGAAAGTATATGCCGGAGCAGAGCATCCGCATGCGGCTCAGAATCCTGAACCGGTAAAACTTTGATGGAGATTTTTGAATGAACGCAGCAATGTCCAAATCTGAAATCGGCGCCACCGGACGCAGAAAAACCGCGAGTGCAAGAGTTCGCATCTGCCAGGGTTCCGGCAAAATTAAAGTCAACGGCGAAAACTTTGATAAATATTTCAATGTCGAAGCAATCCGCGGCTTCATCCTTCAGCCTCTTACACTGACCGGACTCGGCAACACGCTTGACGTTTGCGCGAATATCACCGGCGGCGGCAAGACCGGGCAGGCGGGTGCGCTCCGTCACGGTATTGCAAGAGCTCTCATCAAGTTCGATGAGTCCCTCCGCCCCGTTCTCAAGAACAGCGGAATGCTCACACGCGACTCCAGAGAGAAAGAGCGCAAGAAAGCCGGTCAGCCCGGTGCCAGAAAGCGCTTCCAGTTCTCCAAGCGCTGATCGTTTTTACGACGGTTTCGGGGGAAAGAAGAAGTTCTTTCCCCTTTTTTTATTTCTTTTTACGAATCTTGTCAATTATATAGAGAGGCGGGCTGGAACGCCTGCCGGGAGTGGGAATTTATCATGTCTAAAGTTCGTGCGGCTATTATCGGAGCTTCAGGTTATGCGGGTGAGGAACTGATCCGTCTTCTGATCAGGCACCCGGAAGTCGATCTGCGCGTGATTACATCCAGAAAAGAGGCGGGAAAGAATATCTCCGACATCTTTCCGCGATTCGGCGACTATGAGTTGAAATTTTCCGCTCCGGATGTCAAGGCGATTTCCGAGACCTGCGATGTCGCGTTTCTTGCTCTGCCCCACGGGCTTGCCGCCGAATATGCGGCTCCTCTGGTCGAGGCGGGCGTGAAAGTGATCGACATCAGTGCGGACTTCCGTATCCGTTCCACCGCAAAATACAAAGAGTATTACGGAGTGGATCATCCCGCTCCCGATTTTCTGAAAAAAGCGGTTTACGGGCTTCCCGAACGTTATCGCGACCAGATTAAAAAGGCAGACCTGATTGCATGTCCGGGATGTTACCCGACAAGCATTATCCTGCCGACCGCGCCTGTTCTTGCGGCGGGGCTTGCATCTCCTGAAAATATCATTGTCTCCGCGGACAGCGGAGTGACCGGCGCAGGCAGAAAAGTCGATCTGCCCTATATCTTCCCCGAATGCAACGAAAGCGTCCGGGCTTACGGCATCGTGAGGCACCGCCACCTGCCGGAGATCGAGCAGGAACTTGCCGTTGCCGCCGGTGTCGGAGAGCTGGCGATGAATTTCATCCCGCATCTTGTCCCTGTGAACCGGGGCATCTTTTCAACGATCATTGTAAAGGCGGCGGCAGGCTGCACGATGGATGCGGTTGCCGGGGCTTATGAAAAGGCTTATGGCGCGGAGCGTTTCGTGCGTGTGCTTCCGAAAGGCAAACTGCCGGATACGAAACATGTCACGATGACGAATTCCTGTGAGATCGGTTTTGTCCTTGATGAACACACCGGCAATCTGATTCTCTGTTCCGTGATTGACAATCTGACCAAAGGGGCTTCCGGGCAGGCAGTTCAGAACTTGAACATCCGTTTCGGGCTTGATGAGACTGCGGGACTTCTCTGAGCAGTTAAGAGTTAAGAGTTAAGAGTGGTCAGTAGAGAAGCCCCCCTTTATCCGCGCTTTTCATTGACCACTATCCATTGATTACTGTCCACTTCCATTGTTGCCGGAGGCGGAATTTTCCGATATCCTGTATGCTTTGCATCGGGATAATTCATTCATATCAGGTCGGTGTCATCGACTGCGAAGCCATCAAGACTCAAAGCGAAACTCCCTGTTCCAAGTGTGTTGCTGTTGCGGCAGAGATATTTGCTTTATAAGAGTATAAAAATTATTTTTTTCGAATGTACATAAAAAAACAGCGAAGCACTTAGTGTTCGCTGTTTTTGAGTGGCTAATACTTAATCAATTGCAGTATCAGATTTATTGCAAACGACACCACCATCATTCTGGGTCGGAAGTCTGCTGCCATCGTCAGTCTTGAAGTTGCCGCCACCATCAGCCAAACTGCCTGTTGGATTCGTACCTTTTCCAAAGTAACTGATTGCTGCACCCCAATTTGCTCCTACAGAAGCTCTTGCAGAGCCATCAACATAGAGAACATTTCCATATTTCTCATGATTAGATTTATCAGTCTGCGGATCCCAAGCTGAATCAAATGCGAGACCACTATCCGGGTTCTCATTTTCTGTCATAAGCCCAATATAACCATATGAAAAGTTACTTAACTTACTTCCACTTTCAAAACGTTTTTGTTTAGTAGCATCTTCAGATGCTGCCTGTTTGCCTTCCCAATTCTCAAGTGTGATAGAACTATCCAATGTAGCGGTCGGCGTTGTCGAAGATGTGCAAATATAGACCTTGAAGTCAGTCAGATAGTTTGTACTGACAAGAGCCGAAAGGGACTGTCCATTATGGTAATGTGTAAGTGTTGTGGTGCCAGTTGAATAGGTCGGGAATTTCTCGCTGTAGTCGCCGGAATACATCTTGGCGGCGAGACCGATCTGTTTCAGGTTGCTTGTGCATGAGATACGGCGAGCCTTCTCACGTGCAGAGTTCAGGGCGGGGAGCAGCATACCCGCCAGAATTGCGATAATCGCAATCACGACGAGGAGCTCGATGAGGGTAAAACCACGGTCTTTGCGTGCTTTCATTTTGTTGTTTTCCTCCAATTTTTTTGTTGTTTTCGCATATATTTGCGTCCTTTATGAACATATTATAGTCGGTTTTTTGCGTTTGACAAGGGGAGAAAAGAAAAAAATGAAGAAAATGTGAGGTTTTTTTCTTGAAAAGATGCTTTTGCAAAAGCCCGGACTCCGGAAACGGGCAGAGAAAATTGACAGGACGAGCTATGACGGACAGGGCAAAACTGTGATAAAAGGAGAGCTTTGCCGGACTCTCGGCGGAGATGCCGGAAGATTGAGTCTTTTTTCCTGTTTTTCCGCATTCTCTGTTTGATAAATGCGGAGAGAACGGCTACATTCTCTTTACTCTCAAAACAAAAGATTGCGATATGGGGCAGATGGCAGAGTTGGAAAATACGGCGTCAAGGAAAGTCCGGCTTTATATTTTTATTGATGCTTTGGGCTGGGAACTGGCGGAGCGTTATCATTTCTGCGCGGATTTTCTGCCCTGCCGCTATGATGTTGTGACGCAGTTGGGATATTCCGCCGGCGCCGTGCCTACGATCCTGACTGGGAAGACTCCGCCGGAGCACGGGCATTTCAGCTTTTTCTATTATGATCCGCATCACTCCCCGTTCCGTTTCCTGAAGTATCTGCCGTCCTTTCTGTTGCCGGACATCATTTTCAGTCGTCACCGTATCCGGCATCATATTTCGAAAGTTCTGAAGAAAGTGCTCGGCTATACCGGTTATTTCCAGCTTTACCGTGTGCCGTTCCGCCATCTTCCCTATCTGAACTACAGTGAAAAAAGAGACATGTTCATTCCCGGCGGTATGGATGGCGTCCCGAATCTGGCGGACGCATGGCAGGGACGCAGTTACCATATTTCCGACTGGCGCAAGCCCGGAATGTTTAACTTTCAGGAAGCGGAAGAACTCCTGAAACGGGGGAGCTTCGAATGCGCTTTCATCTATGACGCCGCTCTGGACGGATTTCTGCACCGGCATATCGGGGAGCCGGAGGCGGTAAGAGCGGAGCTGAAACACTATGAGGAGAGAATGCGCAGACTGTATGAGACGGCGGTGGCATGTTATGACGAGGTGGAATTCTGCGTTCTTTCAGACCACGGGATGACGCCGCTGACTTGTTCGCTTGACCTGCGCCCGGTCTTGGGGAAATACCGGTGGGGGAGAGACTATATTTCTTTTGTGGATTCCACGATGGCGCGTTTCTGGTGGATTCGCCCTGAACTGAAAGAGGAGCTGAGAGCCGCCGTGGCTTCCGCCGGGCACGGGCATTGGCTGTCGGAACAGGAACAGGAGCGTTATCATGTGAATTTTCCAGATCACCGTTATGGGGACGATATCTATCTTCTGGATGCCGGAGTCCAGTTTGCGCCTTCCGATATGGGCGGCATGGCGCTTCCCGGAATGCATGGCTTTTCTCCTGATGACAAAGATTCCGATGCGTGTTTCCTGAGTAACCGCAAGCCTGTCGTTGAACCTTTCTGGATCGGGGATTATTTCCGGATCATGACCGCACCCTGATTGGCAGGGGGGATTCCTGAAGGACTGGAAAGACCGGAAGATTATTGCACTTCTCACTTCTCATTATTCTGCAATTATCCGATGTGGTGCTGTAATCTTTTATTGATTCATGCAAAAATTGCATAAAATTCTAAAATTTTTATGAAATACCCTTGACATTTGCATGATTTTGTTTATAATTTAAAGGCAGAGAGAAACAAAGAGAGATCCTGAGAGAGGAGATTTATCAATGTCTGTAGCAACAAAAGCAAGAGTGGGCAACTCTTCGTCCGTGCTTGCTCAGGTGGCAAAAAAGGCGTGTGTTTCCTCCGGAACCGTCAGCAGGGTGTTCAACAACAGCGAACTGATTCCGGACGGAACCCGGAGCCGTGTGCTTTCCGCTGCCCGCGAATTGGGATTCCGTCCCCGCGTGGGCGTGAGGACTCCGCAGATCGCGTTGATCACCGAACCTCCGCAGAAAACCGTGATGGGCGGATATGTCAATACCATGACGCAGTACATCTGCCATGCGCTTTCACGCTCCGATGCAACTGTCCGGATGATCACGGAGGACCGGATCGACAATCTGGTCAACTGCTGGTTCGACGGCATTATCGGCGTCGCCTGGGAGGATCATACGATCGAGATCCTGAAAGGGATAAAGAATATTCCCGTAATCTGGCTGAGCAACCTTTACAAAGAGTATTTTCACTGTATTTACATCGACGGAACGGAAACAGGAAACCTGGCGGGGGATTACCTTGTCAATAAGGGGCACCGCAGGATTGCCGTGATCCATGATGTCGATTACGCCGGGCATCTGCGGGCGGACGGAGTCGGCGAGGCGATGCGCAGAAAGGGGATCGACCCCGCGCAGAACCTGATGAAGATTCCGAATTCCATGCCGCTGCACCTGGCTGTCAAACAGCTGATCGATGCGGAATGCACGGCGGTATGGGTCACCGGTGAAGATATGAAAGTGCTGGAAGTGAACTGGCTGATCCAGGAACTGGCGGGAAAACGGGTGCCCGAGGATATCTCCCTGATGGGATTTGAGAACCCCGGAATCTCCGAATTCCTTTGCCCGTCGCTTACCACGATCGCGTCACCTCTGCACGAAATGGCTGAAAAAGCGGTGGAACTGGTTCTGAGGGACGATCTCAGAGAGCTCCGTCAGATCAAAATGCAGGTCCGCCTGATTGAACGAAACTCAATTACAACAATATTATAAAAGGAAGAGAAACATGAAGTTCTTACAACTCACATCCGTTTTATCGGCAATGTCCGTTCTGTTTGCGCTTTCCGGTGTGGAGCTGTCCTTCACGAAAGAGCAGTGCCAGCCGCGCTACAGGGCGAAAGTCACATGGGAGGGAAAGGACCTGGTCCTCAGGACCGATACCGCCGAATGGGATTCCGGCGTCAAGGTCAACCCTGTGAAGGGCGAGAAGTATCTGGATCTTTCCAAAGGAAAAGTTCTTGCCGTCGATGTGGAGAATCTTTCCAAGACGAATCAGATGCGCCTGACCATGCACATTTCCAGCGGCAGCCGCAAGGAGAAAAATTTCCGCGAAGCCTATACCGGAATCGGTTTGAATCCCGGCGAGAAGCGCACCATGCGCATGTATCTGCCGC
The DNA here is from genome assembly GCA_003526375.1 of Lentisphaeria bacterium. Classification (GTDB taxonomy): domain Bacteria; phylum Verrucomicrobiota; class Lentisphaeria; order Victivallales; family UBA1829; genus UBA11452. Next base: position 8,494 of record DPDG01000110.1, on the reverse strand, counting down.
ACAAAGCCATTTTTGAAGTCGGCAAGGATGCGCGCAACCTGAAGAATCCGCTGGACACCGACAAAATCAATGCCATCGAATTCAAAATGATCTGGCCGTATGAGGCGGGAAAGAAAGATCTGGCATACTGCCGTCTCTCGAATCTCCGTCTGGAGGGGGAACCGGAAGCCGCAAAGAAAATTCCGGCAGACAAGTATATGCCTTTCATTGACGCCTACGGGCAGTACAAGCATGGCGAATGGGCGGAAAAGATTCATTCCGACGAGGATCTCAAGAAGAATCATGAAAAGGAACTTGCCGAGCTTGAGAAGACTTCCGTTCCTGCGGAATGGGATCGTTTCGGCGGGTGGAAGAATGGACCCAAGCTGAAAGCGACCGGCTATTTCAGAGTCTCGAAGTACCAGGGCAAGTGGTGGCTTGTCGATCCGGAGGGACGCCTCTTCTGGTCTACGGGAATTGACGTGCTCCGCACCCATACCGACGCCACGCAGGGAAGAAAACATCCGCAATGGTTCTCACAGCCTGTTCCCGAGGACGGAACACTGCCGTTCACTCACTGGAATCTCCAGAAGAAATACGGCAAGGAAGATTATGCGGACGATTTCTACAAGGTGCTCAACAAACGCATGACGGCATGGGGCATCAACACCATCGGCAACTGGGGCGACAGAAGACACATGCTCATGGGCGAGAAACCCTATGTGCTGTCTCTCTGCGATTATGACCGCGATCTTCCCAAGTTCAAGGAAGTCGAGGTCAAGGATGGTAAGACGACTGTCAGAAACAGCCGCGTCAAGTTCTACGATGTTTTCGATCCGCAGTTTGAAGATTTGATGGGCAATATGCTGGCGAACCGTGCTGCGACCGATCCGATCGTGAAGAAGTCCATCACCGATCCGATGTGCATCGGCTATTTCATCGACAACGAGCTCAAGTTCGGCGATATTATGAAAGCCGTCATGAAGGCTCCCGCGGAACAGCCCGCCAAGGCGGAGTTCGTCAAAGATCTGAAAGCCAAATACAAGGATTCCGTTGAGGCGCTGAACAAGGCATGGGATACGAAGTTCGCCACATGGGAGGACGTCGCGAAAAACACGGCGACCCCCAAGAGCAAGGGATTCCGCGAAGACGAGCGCGCATTTTACAAGAAATTCGTGAACGAATACTTCCGGATCTGCCGTCAGGGAATCAAGAGCGCCGCTCCGCACAGACTTTATCTCGGATGCCGTTTCGTCGGATTCCGCAATCCGGGCGCTGTCTGGGAGGCTTCCACGAAACATTGCGACATTTCCAGTGTCAATTCCTATGCGAACAGCATCGCGAACACGAACCGCGGCGACTTCCGCGACCGTCCGGTGATTATCGGCGAGTTCCACTTCGGAACCTATGACCGCGGCATGTTCTCGAACAGCCTGATGCCGCAGTATTCGCAGGAGGATCGCGCCGTCTCCTACAAGAGATACATGCAGGGAGCGCTGGTGCATCCGAACTATGTCGGAGCCCACTACTTCCAGCTTCGCGACCAGCCGCTGACCGGACGGTATGACGGCGAGGGATATCAGATCGGTTTCGTCGACGTGGCGGACACTCCGTATCCGGAGATGACGAAAGCCGCGAGAGAGGTCGGCGAAAACATGTATCAGTACCGTGTGAACGGTCAGCTTAAGAATGAAATGAAGTAAAACAACTCCGGGCTGCCTCCGGATTTCCGGGGGCAGCCGGAATAACAGGAAAGTGCTGTTACAGCAAAAAATAAAAGTCGGGGAGAGAAAAAATGAAGACATTCAGACAGATTCTTGCAGGACGTTTTTCCCGGAGCCAGACAAGTCATATCATAAAAGAGGAGGACGGAAAAGTGCTGAAGATGAGGCGGAATAGAGGGGATTTCACCTTGATAGAGCTCCTCGTAGTAATTGCTATAATAGCAATTTTGGCGGCAATGCTTCTGCCGGCGCTGAACTCGGCAAGGGCAAAGGCAAGGGATATCTCCTGCTTGAACAATCAGAAGCAGATCGGTGTGTTGATGGCAATGTATGCCGGTGAAAACCAGGATAAACTGCCTGCTTATACGGATAATATTACAAGTGGCAGAGGTAAATGGCAGGACATGCTTTTTGCTCTTTATGATTCCAGAACATTTTATTCTGTCAGCAATGCGGCGGATCGTGATTTTATACACTATGACGATCGGCGTGGTAGCAGCGCCACCTTACGCCCTTATGGTATTTTTGCATGTCCTTCCCAGCCTTTGAGGGCAGGAAAAGATACTGCTGCTGCAGGTGCTACAAAACATTATCTGGCAAATAAGTATATTTCCAATAATAACTCGTCGGGAACTTGGAGTACCAGCAATCCAAATGATGAGCGCAACAAATATGCCACTCGTCTTTTGACTCGAATTAAAAATCCTTCGTCTGTGATGCATGTCTGCGACGGAGACCGCGGAACGGAGAAATATGAAGTGGCAATTCACATGAAGAAGTTCATCGGAGGCAATACCGGTGCTTCTGATGCGTATGCCAACATCAATTTCGGCGGGCCTTACAGACATTCAAACAAACGCGGTTTGAATACTCTTATGGCTGACGGTCATGCCAAGCCGACGCTGGCAAAAGATATTCCCACCGGGTATGACAAGCCGGGCGGAAAATTCTGGTGCGGCGTGAACTGAGTTTTCGAGTGTGTCGATGGTTCTGTTTCAGAGGCGGTGACGAGGACGCAAACGCCGCCTCTGGAACTGGACAAAAATATAGAGGGAAACAGGAAAATTGCAAGAAGGATAATAAAACTGAGATTCGGAGGATGAATATGAGAGTGCATTCACAAGATGTTTTTGGGGAAATTCAGATGAATCATGTTGAAAATCAGAGGAGGGATAGAGGAATTTTCACCTTGATAGAGCTCCTCATCGTGATTGCGATCATCGCAGTTCTTGCGGCAATGTTGCTGCCCGCTTTGGGCAAGGCGAGAGACAAGGCGAGAGACATCAGTTGCATGTCGAACATGCGCCAGCTCGGGCTTCTGATGAATTTCTATACGGATAACAACAATGGACAATTTCCGAAAGCAAACGGGCTTTTAAACAGTGGAGCCGGAAGCTGGAGCGGAAGCGGTCGCTGGCAGGATGGACTGTATGCTCTGAAGAGCAATAAAACTCTTGCAAACAGACTGCACTGGAAAGTACAGGACAACACCACGCTTACCCGTCCGTATGATATTTTTGCCTGTCCTGCTTCGAAAGATATGCCCTGGAACAGCGGCGGTGTCTATGGATTCATGGGACATTATCTGATCAATTCCTATCTCAGCAACTATGGAATGGATGCATGGGCGAAAGCTTATGCCGCATTCAACGTAAAGTCTGTGAAACAGCCGTCCAGGACGATGGAGCTTATCGACGGTGCATCGGAGAGACGCACCGATGGCACTTCCCCATGCTGTGATACGAAATCTCAGCTCACTGTCAACGGCGGGAGATTTCGTCATCAGGCAAATAAAGGGGTGAATGTTCTTTTCGTTGACGGACATGCGGAAGCCTTGTCTCATACAAAGATTCCTATCAATGTTCTTGTAGATGACGGGACACCTTTCTGGGGAAATAAGAAGTAAATATTTCCCTTTTTTTTGAGAAGAAATGCCGGAGGCTCCAGCCGCCGGTTCTTCTTCTCCGGTGCAGAGGCTTGAGGATGTTTTTTTTAATTCAACAGTATTTTATTTATAATGTAATCTAGTCCAAAAGACAAGGGAAAGTTTTTTTACTATGAGTTTTATCAACTGGTGCGTCATGCTGATTCCTGTGATCGGAATCCTCGGGCTTGCCGTATATTCGCGGAAATATGTGCGGGGCGTGGCGGATTATCTGGCGGCGGGACGCGTCGCAGGGCGTTATGTGATCTCCGTCGGGGATTTGTCCACAATGCTGGGCGTGATTACGATCATCGCTCTGGTGGAACAGCAGTATCAGTGCGGTTTCGCGCTGAATTTCTGGAACCATATCATCATGCCGATCTCAATCGTGACCTCATTGACCGGTTACTGTCTTTACCGTTTCCGCGAAACGAAAGCGATGTCGATGGGGCAGTTCCTTGAGATGCGCTACAACCGTCCGTTCCGCATCTTTGCCGCGTCTCTCCGGACGATTGCCGAAATGCTGACGAACGCGATCGGGCCCGCCGTTGCCGCGCGTTTCTTCATCTACTTCCTCGGACTGCCTCATGCTGTTACGGTCTTTGGCGTGGCGATTCCCTCTTTTGTCCTGATTCTGATTCTCTGCCTGATTCTCGCCATGGTCGTGATCTGGCCCGCGGGACGGGTTTCCCTGATCGTGACCGACTGTTTTCAGGGGCTCATCAGCTATCCGATTTTCGTGATTTTCGTTTTCTTCATTCTCGGCGAATTTTCGTGGTCCGCCCAGATCGCCCCCGTCATGGCGAACCGTGTCGCCGGAGAAAGTTTCCTTGATCCCTATGACATCAATCAACTCCGCGACTTCAACCTGTTTGCATTGGTGGTGACTGTCACGAATAACATCCTGAACCGCGCAAGCTGGATCGGCAACGACACCAGCGGTTGCGGAAAAAGCCCGCATGAACAGAAAATGGCGGGTATCATCGGTTCATGGCGGAACGGTTTCGGCTTCCTGATGTGCATGATCATCGCCATCGGCATGATTACTCTGATGGCGCACAGGGATTTTGCTCCGCAGGCGAAAAAGATCCGCAATGAGCTTTCCGCCAAAGTCGCCGCCGAGACCGTGGAGGATTCCGCGGTGCGCCGGCAGGTCGTCACGGCTCTTGCGGCACAGCCGGAGATCGTGTTTCAGGAGGGCGAGAAGTTCTCCCGCGTGCACAATCCCGACACGGAGTATCTGAGCAAAGCCGCGGATATCATCACGAAGCAGGAGAACGGCAATGCGACTTACCAGGGATTCCGCACGCTTTATTATCAGATGATGATGCCGGTCGTTCTCCGCAACATTCTGCCGGGATTCATGATCGGGCTGATTGCTCTGCTGATGATCATGCTGATGCTGTCCACGGACGATTCGCGTATCTTCAACGCATCGTCCACGATCGTGCAGGATATCATCATGCCGCTGAAAAAGGAGCCGCTGACTCCGAAACAGCATTTGTGGTATCTGCGATTCCTGTCGCTGGGCGTGGCGGTATTCTTCCTCTGCGGCTCGATCTTCCTTGCGCAGATGGACTATATCAATATGTTTCTCACGATCATGACAAGCATCTGGTGCGGCGGTGCGGGCCCCGTGATGATCGGCGGTCTTTACAGCCGTTTCGGGACGACGGCGGGCGCGTTCGCTTCGCTGATCGGCGGCGCCGTGGTTTCGGTCGGCGGCATCGCGATGCAGCAGAACTGGGCGGAACGCATCTATCCGTGGCTGGAGCGTCTCGGTTACTGCGATTCGATCGACTATATGCTTCAGACGATTTCCGCGCCGTTCTCCCCGTATATCGTATGGAAGATGGATGCCCTCAAGTTCCCGATCAATTCCATGGAGATATTCTTCATCGCGATGATTACGGGAATCCTCTGTTATGTGGTCGTGTCGCTGATCACTTTCAAGAAGCCCTACAATCTGGATCAGATGCTTCACCGCGGCATTTACAGCATCGACGGCGAGAAGCGCATCAAGTCCCCGTGGACCTGGCGGAATGTGTTCAGCAAGCTGATCAACATCACGCCGGAATACACCCGCGGCGACAAGATCATCGCATGGTCGGTGTTCTTTTACAGCTTCGTCTACCAACTGCTGTTCATGTTTGTGATCGTGGTGGTCTGGAACGCCATTTCCCCGTGGCCGAAAGAGTGGTGGAGCACTTACTTCTACTTCGGCAGTATCATCGTCGCCTGCGTTGTCGGCATCATCTCGACCGTGTGGATGGTGATCGGCGGATGCATCGACCTGCGCCGTCTCTTTCTCGACCTTGCCGCACGGGTTGACAATCCTCTGGACGACGGGCGTGTCGAAGGAAATATCTCCCTGATGGACCGTCAGAAGATCGAGGAGATTGAGGAAAAGAGCGAACATTGATTTCATCCGGGTCGGCAGGAACGGAAATGCGGCACTCTCTCCCCCCAAAAACGCATTTCCGGACTGACGATCCGGATTTTTTCTTTTATTTCACGATCCACCTGTTGATTGGCTTGAGCGTCTCCTCCCAGTTCAGAAGCAGGACGCTGCCGTCAAGGATGGCATAGTTGTTTTTGTAGTCGTGATAACCGATTTTGGCATCATCGTTTTCCAAAGTTCCGTTTTGTCGGCTGTATTCATAAATATTTGAGCTCAGTTTTATCTTCTCCCGAACTGGAGAATCTGAAAACTCAGTTCTCCTCTTACTGCGTTTTTAACTTGAATGTCTTCACTGTTGGCACTGTCTTGTTCATTTCCCTTAGGATAGAACAGAGTTATCCATAGCATCTGCTTTGGTGAGAATGGGACCTTCAACTCGTCGGAGCCGGAGCGGACACTGTGGATGGCTCAATGTCCGGATGAATATGCCTCTGAATGCTCATTTTAACTTGCTTTGCCTTTTTTGCCGTTGTATTTTTCAATTTAACTTGAACTGCCTCGTCATATTTCTTTCATATTGAGTTTGACACTATTGGATTAGGAATTCATGAGGAGATAAGGCTCTGCCGTAAATTCTGACATTTCTCATGTCTCCTTTATAGAAGAGGTCAGGCCGATTCAGGTTTTTACATGTTGCACCCAAGACCATTGCATTAAAGATTTCATGGCGTTTGCTTGGAGCAATTTTCATCTTTCCTGCTACTTTGCCATTAATATATGCAATCAGTGTATTGCAGTCGTATACGACTGCAATATGTGACCACTGATTATATTTCAGCGCGATATCTGAGACAAATTGTTTTAATGCTGGGGAATTCCCCGTAGATCGTGCAACCAGTAACTTCCCATCTTCCCGGAGCATTAATTGGATCTGATTGTTTCCTGCTCCAAGGATTCCCATTGTGCCATTCTTTATCGGACGGATTTCCAATTCTATCGTAGATGCATAGGGAAACATTGTTCCACCTTGGAGACAGATATAATCATTTCCACTGAAATGCAGGAAAGTATTATTTTCTGCAATAACATATGATGGGCTATGTGGATAAGTCTCTCCTCGCAACCCTCCAATGTGTTCATGGCGGTATCCTGTCCGAAGTAAATGACCTCCACCATAACCAGTACCTCCCATGAAGCCGTCATGCGAATAGCCGGAACAGTCGATAAGAAGTGAGCCACATGGAATATTACAGGGATAGTAATAATATGGGACACGATCAGCTTGAAACTCTATTTCATGAATGTTCTGATCCTGTGTAACTATCGGAATAGAGACTTTTTTGCCAAATCTTTTACCTGAAAGATATATCGAAGGTGTTCGGTAACGTATTCCCTGTTTATTTACCAGTTCCAAGGAATAAGAGTCACAGGTTGCTCCGGGAGAAGGAAGTTGAAGACTCTCTGCCAAATCTGCATTCCAACGTTTGAAGCGCATAAATTCCGCTCCATTCCGGAGTAAACGGACAAAACTGCCTCCAGTACGAGAGGTGCCATTGCTTAGTGATGTAAACGCAGCTTGCAAATATCCAAAACCATCATTTGGCATTTTGATACAACTGCCGGGCTGACCACCACAAAAATTCCATGTTTTGGAACCTTTATTAATAGAGAGTTGATTTTTTATGCTGCGGGTATACCAAAGAAGATGCGAGCGCAGAGATGGATCAATCATTGTTGGCGGTGAAAAATCATATTTTTTTCCATTAACAACCAAACGGGGATACAGTTCCCTGTAAGACGCAGAAAGTCCATTCCTTCGTCAAGATCAAGAATGCGCTGAATGAACTCATTGACGCTCAATTGGATTTCAATGCCCCGGATGAAGAAATTGAGGATTTGCGCATCCGGCTTCGGTGCATTTACAACGATCATGTTGCAAAATACGGCGTGCTTTCCAATAAGACCGTTCATAAATATTGCGTGGAAGATCCCGAATACCTCAAAGTTGCGGCGATTGAAAACTGCCGTAAAGCGACCGAAACCAACAAAGCCGGGATCAAGACGACGAAAAAAGTCTATGAACCGGGCGACATCCTGTTCAAGCGGACGCAATGGCCGTGGCGGGAACCGGATCATGCGGAAAACATCGTGGAAGCCGGACTGATTTCCCATGCCTACCGCAATAAAATCGACCTTGAATACATCGCGCGGATTACCGGCAAGGATTATGAATCGGTCAAGGCGGAACTTCTGTCAAGCGGCGAATATTTCTACAACCCGGCAGCGCAGAGAATTGAACTCAAAAGCCGCTATCTTTCGGGGCACATCAAAATGAAAATCGAGGAGGCTCAGGCGCATGATCTGACCGCCAATGTGGAGGCGTTGAAAACGGTTCTCCCCAAGCCGTTGACCATTGAAGATATCGACTTCGCGCTCGGCTCATTCTGGCTGCCTGCGGAACTCGTT
>DPDG01000036.1 GCA_003526375.1 Lentisphaeria bacterium | reverse complement strand
GCTGATTCAGAAAGGACTGGATTTTTCCTTGTAGGGAGTTCGCTTGAGCAACGGCACTTTGCAGTTGCAGAACCGTTCCCGGTATTCCCGTGGCGGGAGATTGTGATGTCTGACAAAACAGCGGTTGAAATACATCGGATCGCAGAACCCGCACTCCGAGGCAATCTCATAAATCCTGACGGCGGGATTTCGGAGCAGACGGCATGCGTGTTCAAGGCGCAGCCTGATCAGAAACTGTGCCGGAGAGACCGTATAATATTTCTTCCATTCCCGATAGAAGGTCCGGGACGTCATTCCATATTTCTTTAGTAAGACTTCGAGGCAGATGCGATCGGTGAAATGGAGCTGGAAGTAATTGGAAATCAGGAAAATGCGTTCATCCGGCATCTGCATTTTCTCTGGCTGCTGTTCGAGTGCGGAAATCATCGCCTCCTGCGCGAGCTCGACGGCGAGTACGTCCAGACGGTCCGCGACACCAGGACGCTGTAATTCGGAAAAACAGCTTTTGACTCTTTCCAGCGTGTCACTGAAACGCGGCGTAAGGGAAAAGCTGCATCCGTGAAAACCGAACAATTCGATTGCCGCCCGGGATTCGGCTGGATACGTGAAAAAGAGTTCATCCAGACAGCTTGGGACCAATGTCTTTATCGTCTGACCCGGCCGGGAGAGCCCCATACGCGGCACACATTCCGCCATCGAGGTGCGGACAACTCCGTTGACAAGCGTTTTCATTTCTTTTTCCTCCTGATGGAGAACAAACGACAGAAAAAACGAAATCAGGCGATTGTTCTGATGCACCCAGTTGTTTTTCGGGCGGAATCCGATCGTTTGGATTTTCAGGGGGAAATCCAGATAGCGGCGAATGTTTTGCAGATTGAAGGTCTGATTTTCCAAGAGGGGACTCCTTTTTGTCAGGAAAACACAATTTTTTGTCACATTTATCCATTCCGTTTTTTCTGTGACAGCACTATAATTATAGTAGAAAATAGAAAAAAATCAATCGTGAAACAGCAAAAAACATGAAGGGATGATTGCGAAGATGAAAGTGCATTTTTCTAAAGGGCATCACATCGTTTCTCCGTCTTTTCCGGACAAGCCCGCCGGGAATTTCCGGTGGTGGAATGAAAATTTTACATTGATCGAGCTCCTCATGAGGAAAAGTTGTAAGAGTGGTATTTCATTCCGGCAGCAGCAAGGCAGTGCGGAACGTTGTCAGTCCGCTGATCTGACATCTTCTTTCTTCCTTCGATTGCTGAATTGTTCCAATGTTTTTCTTCCTTCTTCCTTCCGTGTTCCCTGTTCGATATTCTTACTTCGCAGGGTGAAAACAAAGATTTTCACCCTGATAGAGCTCCTCATTGTGATTGCGATCATCGCAATATTGGCGGCAATGCTTCTTCCCGCATTGAACAAGGCAAGGGAAACCGCTTACAAGGCAAACTGCCTCGGCAATCTGAGACAAGTCATGACGGCGGGAATTCATTACATCGACGATTACAAAGAGTATCTCGCGCTCGGCGGCACTTACGACTGGCTTACGGCGATGAGCGTTAGAGCCGAATATCTTCCCAAACAGACCAATCTTGCCGTCTGCCCGTCACGTCCGCCGCAGAAATATACGACGACTTGGCTGATTTACGGCGGACGGGGTATCGTGACACTTCCAATGCCTCTCCGCATACGAACCACCACAGCCTCAGGAGCAAAGTGGGATTATCTCCCTGTAAAAGGGGTAAAACACCCCTCAATGTTTCCTGTATACGGCGACTCGAAAAGCATCAAAAATCACTATCAGGCCTCCGGAGTTGATCTGCTCCAGACCAAAGACTCCGGCGCGCATTTCTACATGGCGCATACGGGATTGTGCAATGCGTCATTTCTTGACGGTCATGCCGAAAGCATGTTCCCGCAGCGCTTTCTCGATACCGCGAAGAAAGAGTGTCTGGTCCATGGTAACGCCAGCATTTACTACCTGGACCGCTATGGCATCGTCCGCTACAAATGGTATGCGAAAGAATAAGATACGGAGAATAGAAAAAATGGATCTGAATCAAAAATATCCTGGCCCTGTCAGCGTCATGGAGTTCGGTGCAAAGGGCGACGGCGTTCATGACGATACGGAAGCAATTCAGGCGGCGATCGACTTCACGGCGGCGCGCGGCGGAGGAAAAATCTTTTTCCCCTACACCCCCGGCGGCTACCGGATTGCACGCCCCGCACAGGAGGAACCGCGCGCGCAGCTGGTCATCCCGGCAGGCACCCACAACATCCAGCTGGAAGGCGAAATGCCCTGCCGGCTCCTGAACGCCTACATGATCCGTCCGCCGATGCCTGTTTTGGGACTGCCGATTCCAACCAGTTTCCCCCTGCGCGGCAACAATACCTTTCTCTTTTCCGACTGGGATGCGCCGGAGGAACACGATCCGGAAGCGCGTCCGTGGGCGCTGCTGGCCGCTCCGGAAGGGACGTCGCTTGCCGGACACTTCAGCGTATCCGTCTTCTCGATCCGCAATCTTGAGTTCCGGGCGAAGCTCAATCCGGAGATCATGTATCCGACCCAGAGCGCCGCGAATCTCCAGAACATCTCGCGGATCAACATTCAGGATTCACAGTTCTGCCTGAGCCTCAATGTCGGAGATTACGCGTCGAGAAAGGAACTTCTGGCGAATCCCTGTCACACGGCGGGGCTGATCGCCTCCGGCGACCAGAACGACGACAACGTCCTGCGCAACGTCGCGGCGCAGGGGTTCCGCTACGGATTCGTCCTCGGGGAACACGTGATCGCCGACTATCTCTACGTGCACAACTGCGAACAGGGAATCGTCTTTCACGACAGCTCCCATGTGAGTTACATCCAGCATGTCGTGGCGCAGCACAACCAGAAAATCCTCGCGACAAGCGAATGCGCCCTCTTCGGCATGCGCAAGGGGCCCTGCTGCGTTTCGATCGGAAGCATCGACTTTGAACCGGGATCGCCCGAATACCGTCCGGCGGTGTCGAATATGACGCACGGGGTCTGGGATCCGGAAAATCGTTTCTACGGAACATTGAAATATCACTGCGGCTGTCCCTTCCATCTGGATTTCTTCCCCGTCGAGGGCGGCGCGCACATGAAAACGGAGGATCTCATTCCATGAAACTTCTGGCTCTTGCACTTCTGTCCGGAGCGTTCTGCATCGCGCTTCCCGCGCAGGAACTGATGAAAAACGGCGATTTCAACGAAGAGACTTATGCTTCCAATGTGCGGACAAGCTGGAGCGCCGGACACTTCAAAACCTCGCTTGCCGTCGAGGATCTGAACTGGAACCGCTGCCTGAAAACCGAACTGCTGAAAACCATGCGCCCCGCGTCGGGTGCCGAAACGGTTTCCGGAATTCTGATGCTCGGCGCAAGCGGCCGCCTGCACGGGATTCCCGTCAAGCCGATGACCCGGTACCGCTTCCGCTTCGAGGCAAAAGGCGACATGCCCGGCGTGGGAGTCAAGGCAGCGCTGTTCCACAATGACAAGGCATGGTACCAGAATGTGAAATATATCAATACATCGCTCGGAAGTTTCAAGCCCTCCGGAGAATGGAAGCGCTTCGAAGGCACCTTCCTGACCGGAAAAGACACGAAACGCGCTTCGCTTGTCTTTCAATTCTGGGGCAACAGCAGACAGCAGAAGAATTTTACCTGGAAAAAGGGACAGTCGTTTTTCCTTGACAACGTTTCCCTGATCGAAAATCCCGCAATCGGAACGGGAAGCGTCTCAGCAGAGGAGGAAGCAGACAAGCCGAAACGCGTCCTCACGCTACCCTCAAGCGGCAATGGAACGTTCACCGCTCTGAAGACAGGGGAAAGCGTGAATGATTTCTCCTTTGACCTTGCCGAAAGCACGGACGGCACGGCACTCCGCACGACAGTCCGTTTGCCCGCCTCCACGGGACGGCCCGCAATCCGCGAAAACGGTTCTGCCATCTGGAAGGACGATGTGGCGGAACTCTTCTTCCAGACTGGAGAAGGACGGATTCGCCACTTCGGCATGGCGTCCGGCGGCGGACGCTGGACGGGAAACGGCGAACGTGAAGAGGATTCCTACGACACGTGGAGGGGAGAAACGCGCTCCCTTCCCTCCGGAATGCGGGAACTCGTGTTTGAGATCCCCTATACCCTGCTCGGTTTTGCAAAAACGCCTCCCCGCGGGACAACTCTCGCCTTCAATCTCGGTATCCAGTGTGCGGGCCGCAACAGTTCGTATGCGGACGTGCAGGGCCGTTTCAATGATCCGGCCAACTTCGGAGTGCTGATCCTCGGAAACGTCGCAGATTATCTGAAAAATATCAGCGATGCACTCGGGAAAGAGTGTCCGGAAGTTCTGCGCGGGGAACTGGAGAAACTGGTTTCCTCCAATCCCGCTCCGGAAGAGGCCGTCCGGTGCGCGGAGCTTCTGAAAAAGAAGATTTTTTCGGCGAAGCTGGGACGCAGCCCGTTCCTCGCGGGACAGTTTCCGGTGACGGCCGATTTCGCCTTCCCGCTGAACTTCTCGCAGGAAAACGTGATTACCGGCACAATCCGGTTGCGCGCGGCGCGGAATGAGCGGAAATCCCTTCCGTTCGCCGTGATGAACCGGACCGGAAACCTTGCCACCTACCGGATTATCGTGCATCCGAATCTCCCGGTGGACGTCCCTGAATTCACGGGACTGCGGAACGACTTCCCCGCGGAACGCATTCTCCTGCGCGAAGCGCTCGCCGTCCGGGACTCCGACCGGAAGAATCCGGGCATGATGTTCGATCCGCTCCCCCTGATGAACTCGGCGCAGACCATCACCGTCCCCCCGGGCAGAACCGGGCTGGTCTGGATCACATTCGACTGCCGCGGAGCGACACCGGGACGCTTCCACGGAGCGATCCGCGTCATTCCCCTGATGGAACCGGGACAACTGAAGCGCGGCCCCGGAAAATACACAGGGGAAATGAAGGATTACCCTCTGGAGCTGGAAGTCCTTCCGCTCACGCTTCCAAAACTCTCCACCTCCTCCTGGCTGATGTGCCGGAAGGTCTCCGAGGATTTCTTCCGCACGCAGATGGAGCTTATGGAAGGGCGTGCCAGCATCGGCTCCTGGAGCTTCCCCTTCCGCACCGACGAACAGGGGAACATCCTGAATCCGGAGCTGTCGAAAACCGTCAGAAGTATCAGCGAACAGCTCGGATGGTTTAAAAAATACGGCATCGGCAGGGAGGTGAAATTCACCATCGATTTCTCGTTCTACCCGACCTTTGAACGCAACTTCATGAATAAAAAAATCAAGGTGTTCTCGCCGGAATGGGAAAACGCATGGAAAAACTGTCTGAAGGCGACGGACGCGGTCATGAAGGCGGCGGGCGTCCCGGATGGCGCTTATGAGATTGAAGTATTCGACGAACCGAAGGGGGAAAACTTCAAACGCGATCTCGCCGTCTGCCGCCTGGCACGGGAAACGCTGCCGAATACCCGCCTGATCGTCACATGGCCGCCGCACAACTACCGCTATACGCCGGATATGATCCGGAAGTTCCTGCCGCATGTGAACGGGCACATCCTCCACCATCTGCTTCTGGCGGATCCTGCTTATCACCCGCTGATCGACGAGATCAAAAAAACGCCGGGGGCATACTACGGATTTTACGCCTGCTCCACAAACATCCGCGAATCGCTTCACCGCTATTTCCGGATGCACGCATGGAAAGGATTCCGGACAGGCGCTGACATCTATGGGTTCTACATGCTGAGCGACGCTCCATGGGGTGTTTACGGCGCGACCGACTGGAAAACCACGACAAAAGGTGGAATCACCTATCGCGCGGGTAGCAGCTGCATTCCCTCCATCCGGATGGAAGCGCTCCGGGAGGGCTTGACCGACATCGCGTATCTCGAGTTGCTGCGCGAAAAGCGCGGCGCAACGCCAGAAGTCGAGGCGTTTCTCCGGAAGGCGGCCGATACGGTTGTCACTGAAGCATCCCATGACCCGCGCGCGCCGGACCGCATCCGCGGGGAGATCATCCGGCTCCTTCTGGAGAAATGATCCGGGAGCAGGAACAATCGGATTTCCGTTTCAGACATGCGGAAAAAGGATGGCTCCACATGTTCTTTCCATTTCCGGAATTCCCCTCGAAAACACACAAGCAATGGAAAAACGTATTTTCAGGGAAAAAGAGTGTACTGTGCCAGTGTCGGCAATATTGATTTTGAACCCGGCTGACCGCAGTATCTGCTTGTTGTTCCTCCGAATATGGCGCATGGCGTATGATGACCGGAAAAACATTTTTACGGTTTTTGATGAGCTGTGAAATCTGTTACAGCTCATCGGGCAGGAGAATCAAAACCATGTTATCTTTTCCGTTTCCATCGCTTCTCGCAATACCGTTTGAAAATAATTAGGTTTGACTATTTCTCATTGTGAATAGATTCACAGATAAAATAATTCATTAATTTTATGCTGCATAACATTCTAATGTTGAAGATGTTGAATTGTGAATGCCTCAAGCGGGAAAAGAATCCGCATTTCTGAATGTATTATGCACTTGACAAACATTTGAAAGCTGATATAGTTATTGTGTGAAAAAAATCACGTTATGTTTTTTCATGCTGTCGCTTTTACGGAAAAACTGCTGTTTTCATGGCTTTGCGGATGAACAATGCTTCTGAGATGCAGTCTGTAAGAGAATGAGAGCTTTATTTTGCGCGGCAGGCAGTCTGTGCAAAAATAATGAAAGGCAGCGTTTTCCTGCATTTTTGCATCAGGATGTGCGTTGCGGAGATAATAAAAATTCCGTCGTTGCGGCGGGATTGCAGAATGATTGAAATCAACGTCCCTAATAATAATGAAATAAGAATAAGAGAACTCAATAATCTTATATCAGGAGGAAAGATGGACAAGGCAACAGTGGCAGCGGAAACCGCTGCGAGAATGCAGGACGCGGAAGAGGTCCTCAAGGAAAACAACTATGACAAGGCACGTCTGGTTCCCATTCTTCAGGGCATTCAGGCCCGTTACAGATGGCTCTCCAAGGATTTGATCAGCTACGTCGCAAAGGCCGTCGGGCTTCCTCCCGCGCGCGTCTACGGCGTTGCGACATTCTACGCCCATTTTACGCTCAAGCCGAAGGGCAAATACATCATCAAGCTCTGCGACGGCACCGCCTGTCATGTGAAAGGGTCCACACCGATTCTCGATGCCTTGAGGACCAAGCTCAACATCAAGCCGGGGCAGGATTCCTCCGATGACATGCTTTTCACGGTTGACACCGTAAGCTGTCTCGGCGCCTGCGGACTCGCTCCCGTCATGGTCGTCAACGATGAAGTGCACGGTCAGGTGCGTCCCGCCGACGTGGATAAAATCATCGACGCCGTTCTTGCAAAAGAAAAAACTCAGTCGAACTAAGAAGGAGCTCCCCGTAAATGTGCAACAAGACTATTGATATCAGCGTATGTGCGAAAGATTATAAAGCCAAGCTGGATTCCGTCAAGAAAAGAATTATCATCTGCGCAGGAACAGGATGCGTTGCAAACGGTTCTCTTGCCGTCAAGGACGCAATTCTCGAAGAACTTGAAAGACATGGACTCAACGTCAATCTCGATCTCGAAAAAGAAGAGGTCAGGAAAGATTCTCACTATGTGTCCAAGAGCGGCTGTCAGGGATTCTGCCAGATGGGGCCGCTGCTCCGCATCGAGCCGGACGGCATTCTCTACACCAAAGTCAAGGCTTCCGACGCTGCCGAGATCGTCAACGAGACCATCATCGGCGGAAATGTGATTGAGCGTCTTCTCTATCAGAGCCCGATCGACGGCAAGCATTACCGCGGCGACCATGACATCCCGTTCTACAAGAGACAGCACCGCATTGTTCTCGCGAACTGCACGATTGAACCCGCCAGCATCAGCGAATACATTGCAAAACAGGGATATGCGGCGGCAAAGAAGGCATTTACGGAAATGACTCCGGAAGATGTCTGCAAGGTCATGGAGGATTCCGGGCTCCGGGGACGCGGAGGCGGCGGATTCCCCACAGGCAGGAAGTGGAGACTGACTCTCGCATCCAAGAACGCGGTCAAGTATGTGATCTGCAATGGTGACGAAGGCGACCCCGGCGCGTTTATGGACCGTTCCGTCATGGAGGGCAATCCCCATACCGTGATTGAAGGCATGATGATTGCCGCGCGTGCAATCGAAGCGACCGAGGGATATGTTTACGTCCGCGCGGAATATCCGCTCGCCGTCGAACGTATGCTTGCTGCTGTGAAGGATGCGGAGCGTGTCGGCATTCTCGGCGACAATATTTTCGGTTCCGGCAAGAGTTTCCGGATTCATATCATGGAAGGCGCGGGCGCATTCGTCTGCGGTGAGGAAACGGCTTTGATCGCTTCCATCGAAGGCAAGCGCGGCATGCCGATGCCGAAACCGCCGTTCCCTGCACAGAGCGGACTCTGGGGCAAACCGACCGTCATCAACAACGTTGAGACGCTTGCGACGGTGGCTTACATCATCCGCGAAGGCGCGGCGAAGTTCCGTGAACTCGGAACCAAAACCTCTCCCGGAACCAAGACATTCGCTCTTACGGGGCATGTCGCGAACACCGGGTTGATTGAAGTGCCGTTCGGAACCACGCTCGGCGAAATCGTCAACGAGATCGGCGGCGGCGTCACGGACGATCACGGCAAAATCTCTCCGGACAACTTCAAGTCCGTCCAGATCGGCGGTCCTTCCGGCGGATGCCTCACAAAGGAGATGATTGACCTGCCGCTTGATTTTGACTCTCTGAAGAGTGTCGGCGCGATGGTCGGTTCCGGCGGCCTGGTCGTGATGAACCAGCAGACCTGTATGCCGGCTGTGGCGAAGTTCTTCATGCGTTTCACGCAGAACGAATCCTGCGGAAAATGCGTTCCCTGCCGTGAAGGAACCAAGCAGATGCTTGCGCTCCTCGACGATATCACGAAGGGCAACGCGGACGAGAATACGCTTGCTCTCCTCGAAGAAACGGCGAAAGCGGTCCAGATGGGTTCGCTCTGCGGACTCGGCAAGACGGCTCCCAATCCGATTCTCTCGACGCTGCGCCACTTCCGCGACGAATATGAAACACATGTGAAGAATAAGCGCTGTCCCGCAGGCCAGTGCAAGGCTCTGGCGGTTCCCGAGATTCTCGCGGACAAGTGCCGCGGGTGCACGGTCTGTGCGAAGAAGTGCCCGGTCGGCGCGATCAGCGGCGCACTCAAACAGCCGCATAAGATTGATGTGGACAAGTGCATCAGATGCGGCGCCTGCAAGACCGCTTGCAAATTCGGCGCGGTAACAGGACTTTGATAAATACAGGAGTTTACGACACTATGGAAAATACGAAGAAAACACTGACCATCAACGGTCATGAAGTGGAAATCGGTTCCGAAAAGAATCTGCTTGAAATGATCAGGAAAATCGGGATTGAGCTTCCGACGTTCTGCTATCACTCCGAACTCAGCGCCTACGGCGCCTGCCGTCTCTGCCTCGTCGAGGTCGAGGGGCGCGGCATCATGGCATCCTGTTCCACGGCTCCTGAAGCCGGAATGAAGATCCGTACGGATTCCAAACAGCTCCGCGAGATGCGCAAGATCAACATTGAGCTGCTCCTTGCGAATCATAAGCGCGAGTGTCCGTCCTGCATCAGAAGCTACTCCTGTACGCTCCAGAATCTTGCAAGACGTCTCGGCGTTGAGGAGATCCGTTATAAGCAGATCACGGAATTCGAGCCGATTGACGAGTCCTCGCCGTCCCTGACGCGCGATCCGAACAAATGCGTGCTCTGTGGCGACTGCGTCAGAATGTGTAAGGAAGTGCAAGGCATCGGCGCGATTGATTTCACACATCGCGGCTCCCATTCCAAGGTGGCTCCCGCATTCGAGGCTGATCTGGCTTCCGTGGAGTGCATCAACTGCGGACAGTGTGTGCAGGTCTGTCCGACGGGCGCCCTGACTCCGAAACAGGAGCGTGAGGATGTCTGGAAAGCGATCCACGATCCGAATAAGGTCGTTGTCGCCTCAATTGCCCCGGCGGTCCGTGTCGGCATCGGCGAATACTTCAATATGCCTGCCGGCGAAAACCTTGCGGGCAAACTGGTTGCGGCGCTCCGCCTGATGGGGTTTGACTATGTTTACGATACCACGTTTGCGGCGGATATGACGATTGTCGAGGAAGCCGAGGAGTTTCTGCGCCGTGTGGAAGCGGGTGGTCCGTTCCCGATGTTCACGAGCTGCTGCCCCGGCTGGGTCAAGTATGCGGAGACGAATTTCCCGGAACTCAACAAAAATCTCTCCACCTGCCGTTCTCCTCAGCAGATGTTCGGAAGCATCGCCAAAGAGGCGCTCCCGACGATTCTGAATGTGCCGCGTGAAAATATCGTCGTTGTTTCGATCATGCCCTGCACCGCGAAGAAATTCGAGGCGAAACTCGACAAGTTCAAGACAAACGGCGTGCAGGATGTCGATTATGTGATCACGACTGCGGAAGTCGGCACGATGATCCATTCTTTCGGCATTCATTTTGCCGAGCTCGAAGCGGAAGCATTCGATATGCCGCTCGGTTTCGGAACCGGCGCCGGCGTGATCTTCGGAACCTCCGGCGGCGTAATGGAAGCGGCTCTCCGCTATGCGGCGGAAAAGATCAACGGCAAGGTGCCGCATGCCATCGAGTTCCCTGCGGTCCGCGGCTCCGAACGTTTCAAGGAGACGGAAATCAAGGCGGGCGACAAGACACTGAAAATTGCGGTTGTGAACACGCTTTCCGAAGCCCGGAAAGTCGCATCGGAAGCGGCGGCGGGCAAGTCTCCGTATCATTTCATTGAAGTCATGGCATGCCCCGGCGGGTGTGTCTGCGGCGGCGGACAGCCCATCACGACGGAACGCGCCAGCAAGGCGAAGAGAATGAACGGCCTCTACAAGACCGACAAAAACATGCAGTTCCAGAAGTCTCAGGACAACCCGACTGTCATCGAATGTTATGAAAAGTTCCTCGATGGCAAGCCGAATTCCCACAAGGCGCACGAACTGCTCCATACGGGTTACGAGAATCGCGACAGCGTGTTCGATGCCCGTTATCTGGTCCAGAAAGGGTCCGCTCCGAAATGCGTTTCCCTGGCGGTCTGCGTGACTCCTGCGAATGACGCGGAACACAAAGCGGAAAAGGTTCTGACGGATATGATCACTCTGGCGGATACTCTCGGAGTTTCTGCGAAGGTGGATATCGAAGCCGCTTTCGCCCCCGCCTCCGCGGCAGGGCGCAAAGCCGGTGAAGTGATGATCGGCACGCTCAAACTTGACGGTGCGGACACGGAAGCAGTCAGGAAAGCTCTTACGGAAGAACTTGCGAAACTTGCCTGATTCCGGTTTGATTGGCAATAAGAATCCTGCACTTCTTTCAGGGGGTGCAGGATTTTTTTGCCCGTAAACGGCGGTTATTTTGAAGCAGCCGTTCCGTTTTTTTTGCAGAAACATCCGCATATGCTGTTTTTGGGGATGCGGAGTGTCCTCCTGAATAGCCTTTTTTTTTCTTCCAGGCGCGTTTTCTTCTTCCGGAGATGTGCTTCCTTTCCGGAAATATGACAATTCATGCTTGAAACTTGAATTCAAGAACTTATATTAATAAGTTTTTAATTTTTAACCCAAGGATGGAAAAATGGCAGTAAAAACTTACAAGATCGCTTGTCTTCCCGGCGACGGAACAGGCCCGGAAGTCATCAATGAAGGTGTAAAGGTTCTCAAGGCCGCAGCCAGGAAATTCGGTTTCGCGATGAAATTCGATACTTATGACTGGGGTGGAACACGTTATGTGGAACAGGGCTCCATCATGCCCGACAACGCAACGGAAATTCTGAAGAAATACAGCGCGATTTATCTCGGCGCGATCGGACGTCCCGACATTGCCCCCGGCATTCTTGAGAAAGGAATCCTCCTGAAACTCCGGTTCGATCTTGACCAGTATATCAATCTGCGCCCCGTGAAACTGTATCCGGGCGTGGAGACTCCCCTTGCCAACAAGACGCCGGAAGACATCGACTATGTCGTCGTGCGCGAGAACTCCGGCGACGTATATACCGGCATGGGCGGCGTTGCCAGAAAAGGGACGGCGGATGAAGTCGCGATTCAGGAAATGGTCTATACCCGTACACAGGTTGACCGCTGCCTGAAATTTGCGTTTGAGCTTGCGAAAAAACGTCATACCAGGAAGAATCCGTGGCGCGGGCTTTCCAAAGAAGACATTGCTGCCGGCAAGACCAGCAAGCTGACGCTCTGCGGCAAGACCAATGTGCTGACCTATGTGTTCAATCTCTGGGAGCGCGCCTTCCATGAGATGGCGGAGAAATATCCGGAAGTCAAGATCGACTACTGCCATGTGGATGCCACATGTATGTGGATGGTCAAGAATCCCGAGTGGTTCGATGTGATTGTCACGACCAACATGTTCGGCGACATCATCACAGACCTTGCCGCCATGACCTCCGGCGGAATGGGTGTTGCCGCAGGCGGCAACCTGAATCCGGAAGGCATCAGCATGTTCGAGCCGATCGGCGGATCCGCTCCGAAATATACCGGACTTGGCGTCATCAACCCGCTCGCTGCGATTCTTTCCGGCGCGATGATGCTGGATTATCTCGGTGAAACCAAGGCCGCCAAAGCGATTGAAAAGAGCGTCGAATTTGTGACGGGCAAGAAGCTGAAAAGCATGTCCGCCGGCAAAATGGGCTACTCTACGAAACAAGTCGGCGATCTTGTTGTCAAAAACCTTTAAGGGCTTTGACCGGTTCAACTGCCGTCACGGTGCGGCGGTTGAATCCTGAATAAGAGAGTTTTCATGGCGAACGACTCTCTTATTCAGGATTCAGTAACATTCGTTTTCAGAAGGTGCTGTATGCCTGAAAATTCTTCCAGATGTCTTTTATGGATGGACGGTTCCCGTTCACCCTACCTGAATATGGCGGTCGATGAGTTGCTTCTGGAGCATGCGCCGGAATCCGGCGGTGTGGTTCTCCGTTTCTATGAATGGAACATTCCCTCCGCCTCGTTCGGCTATTCCCAGCCGATCGGCGCGGTGACACGCAAAGGGCTGACTCTTGTGCGGCGCCCTACGGGCGGCGGCGTGGTCTATCATGACTGCGATCTGACCTATACGCTGGTGATTCCCGCCGGACATCCGATCTGCGAGCTTGACCGCATGGAGAGCTACAAAGCGGTCCATGAGCCGATCATGCGTGCGATCATGTGCCTGGGAAAGGGGGCGCATCTTGCTCCCGATCTCGGAGAGAAGCATGACCGCGCCACGCTTCAGTGTTTTGTTTCGCCGTCGCCGAATGACGTGATTGCCTCGGATGGAATCAAGCTGGCGGGGGCGGCGCAGCGGCGGACCCGGAAAGGAATTCTGCATCAGGGCAGTGTCAGCCTGAACGCTTCGGATTCCGGGCGCGGCCCGATTGTGGACGCGATCCGGCGCGCATTTGCCGGGGAGCTCGGTTTTATCTATGAACCTTTTCCCGTTCCGGATTTCCTTTTGAAAGATGCGGAACAGCTTGCAAGGCGGAAATATGCGACTGACGCATGGAATGTGGAGAAGGTGGCGCCATGCTGATTGCCGATTTACAGAAATTCCAGCGTATGACGGGAATTCACTTTACGGATCAGAAACTGCTTCGCGAGGCTTTGACTCACAAGTCTTATGCGACGGAGTTCAACTTGAAATATGACAATCAGCGTCTGGAGTTTCTCGGCGATGCCGTGGTGCAGATTGTCCTGACGAAGCATCTGTTTCACCGCTATCCCGGTCTTCAGGAGGGGGATCTGACGAAAATCCGTTCCGCGCTGGTGAATCAGGATACGCTGGCAAAGTTTGCACGCTCGATCTCTCTGGGAAGTTATCTGATGCTGGGGCGCGGCGAGACGGAATCCCACGGCTGTGACCGTGATTCGACTCTCTCGGATGCGTTTGAAGCTGTCTGCGGCGCGATTTACCTGGATCAGGGCTCTGCCCTTGTTACGGAGTTTATTCTGAAGACACTGCATACAAACTGCCGGGAGCCGAGCGATCTTCTGCATTCGCTGAATCCGAAAGGGTTGTTGCAGGAATATGCGCAGGCTCATTTCGGGAAAGCCCCGGAATATAAGATTCTCGGTGTCAGCGGCCCGGCGCATAACCCCTGCTATGAGGTTGAGGTCCTGGTGAATGGCGAGCTTCTTGCAAAGGGCGTTGCGGCAAAGCGCAAGCTTGCGGAACAGGCTGCCGCCAAAGCCGCCATGGAAGTGCTTTCCGCTCAAAGGAAGAATAACCCCTGACCGGGTTGTTCTTCAGTTCCGGCAGTTGCTGGCCGTCCCTGATGAGTTTTGCAGGATTTCTTCCCGCCGTCTATGGGAATATTGCAGAATACCTGTGAGTTTATTATGATTCCGACATAAAAAAACCTTCCGGAGTTTTTTCTTCCGGAAGGTTTTCGGCTGTTTCAATGCGATCAGTATTTACCTGTCAGAAGGGATGCCGAATCCTTGTCGAGGAAAGTGTGGCAGTCCTTGTGTGTCTGAAGGATGGAGGAGGGGCAGAGATTGGAGACCGGTCCCTCAAGAGCTCCCTTGACCGCTTTGGCTTTCCGCTGATCAGGAACTGTATTGATGATCGCGGCGCTTTTCATGATCTGTTTGATGCCCATGGAAATTGCCTGTTTCGGGACATCGTCAAATGTCGGGAACCAGCCTTCTCCGAGCTGCTGCTTGCGGCAGACTTCATCAAGCGTGATTACGAGATATGCCTTCTCCGTTTCAAAGTCCGCCGGCGGATCGTTGAATGCAAGGTGTCCGTTTTCGCCGATGCCGACGAATGCGACGTCGATCGGGCATGCCGCGATTTCCTTGCCGAGCACTTCGCAGGCATGTTCCGGGTCCGGATCGCTGCCGTTGACCGGATGGAAAGACGCCGGTTTCTGCGGCAGGTGGGCGATGAAACGCTCACGGATGTATTTGCGGAACCCTGCGGGATGATCCTCCGGGAGCCCGATGTATTCGTCGAGGTGGAAGATGTTGACCTTGCCCCAGTCGATGTCCGCTTCCTTTGTAAGCGCGGAAAGCATTTCAAACTGGCTGGCGCCGGTCGCGACGATGATGTTCGCATGACCGTTCTTCTTGATCGCGTCCCTGATGTACTGAGCGCCGCATGAGGCGGCGGCTTTGCCGAGGGAGTTCTTGTCCTGGAAAATTTGTACGTCCATTTTGTTTTCTCCTTGTGAGTTTGTATTGGGATCGTATCTGCTTATTTCAACAGTTCCTTGATGAAGACGACACGGTTTTCCGCGCGGGAAAGCTCGGCTGCCTGTCCGATGGCGGTGGAGAGCATCCCCTGTTCAAATGTGGAGGTGTTGGTCTCTTTGCCGCGGATGGTCTGGATGAAGCTTTCCACGAGCCCCGGATCGGCTCCGGCGTGCCCGCCGCTGACTTCGGGAATTTCATAGGTGATTTTTTCGCGCGTCCAACGCTTGATGACCGTGATTGTGCGTCCGGAGAGACTCAGTGAGGCCTGTCCGAGCGTGCCGACGATCGTGTAAAGACGGTCGGACATGCCGGTGACGAAACATTCCATATGGCTTGCGCGCACGCCGTTTTCATATTCCACCATGGCGATACCGTTGTCATGCACGCTCAAATCGGAGAGATACATACAGGAGTCTTTGACATAACCATCGACTTTCTGTGCCGCCTTGCCCCACTCTGCACCGTCATAAGTCGCCGCGTCCTTGCAGACTCCGTTTTTTGCATAGTGGCATTCGGAACAGCAGGGGCCGGGTTTGATGCCTTTTTCCAGCGGGAAAGGGAATCCCTCCGGCGTGAATACGTTCATTCCGGCAAATGCCGTGACTTTGTAGGGTTTCGGGAAGCCGAAGAGCCAGTTGAAGATGTCGAAGTCATGGCTGCCCTTGTGAATCCAGAGTCCGCCGCTGGAGGATTTCTTTCCGTTCCAGCGCGCCATATAGGTGCGTCCGCCGTCGTAGAATTCGCGGTTTTCGGCAAGGAAAATCTTTCCGAGAACGCCTTCGTCAATAATGCTTTTGAGTTTCAGCAGAAGCGGCGCGTGGCGCAGATTGAAGCCGATCATGGCGACCTTTTTGCTTTTCTTCGCTTCTTTGATAATGTTTTGGCAGCCTTTGACGCTGGTGGCAAGCGGTTTGTCGATCAGGACATTGACCTTGTGCTTCAGCGCTCTGACCGCGCACTCTTCGTGGAACGCATCCGGGGTGGTGATGATGACCGCATCCAGTTTTTCCTTGTTGAGCATTTCATCAAGATCGGTATAGACTTTGGGCGATCCGAGTTTTTCCGCCATGAGTTTTGCCCGTACCTCATTGAGATCGCAGACCGCCCTGATGACGCAATCGGAACGCTCTTTCAGGTGGTGCCCGAAACAGCCGATTCCCCGAAGCCCTGTTCCAACGATGCCGAAGTTCAATTTCTTTTCCATGATTTGTCCTTTATATTGTGAAAATGGTAAAAGATTTCATGCCGAGTTTCTGATGACGAGATGCATCGGGACACGAATGTTTTCCGGCGATGTATTTTTCTGTGTCCCGCTGATCCGTTCAAATAACATCTGTGCGCTGATTCTGCCGACCTCCGCGCTGGGCTGTGCCAGTGTCGTAAGCGGCGGATTGAGCATTCCGGCGAGTTCCCGGTCGTCGAATCCGAGAACCGCGATGTCCTGCGGGACCGCGATTCCCGCTTCTGCAAATCCCGCAAGAAGTCCCGATGCCATATAGTCGGAGGTCTGAACCGCGTCCGGCGGGTTTTTCCACGCCGCCATTTCCTTTGCGATTCTGACCCCGTCTTTCCGTATTTCCGGCAGAGACTTCAGGTTTCCTGAAATAATGAGTTCCGGAAGTCCCAGCTCCCTGACCGCTTTCTGATATCCGAGTTTCCGGTTTCTGGAACGGAATGTCTCGCAGAAGACGATCCTGCGCCGTCCCTTTCCGTAAAGGTAGCGGATGGAGTCGTAGACCCCGCCGAAACGGTCGATGTAAACGCAGTCGATATCCGGCACGCCATCGAATGTGATCATGACGCAGGGCATTTTTTTACGGAGTTCACGCACCTTGCCGATGATGAAACCTGATGAAGCAATGATGATGAGCCCTGCGGGATTCTGTTCCAGAATATCGGGCAGGAGCGCGGAAAATGTGCTCTGCGGATAGTCTTCGCTGGTGAAATGGACTCCCATCGTGTAACCGCAGTTTGCCGCATATTCTTTGATTGCCGCGAGTTTTTCGATGTGGAGATAATCATAGGATTCCGCAACGACTGTGATCTGCCGCGACTTGCGCCTCCGGAGATCCTGCGCCGCGCGGTTCGGATGATAATCCAGCTCTTTCACGGTTTTCCTGACCAGTTCCGCTGTTTTCAGGGAGACATAGCCGCTTCCGCGGATGGCACGGCTGACCGTATTCATGGAAAGACCGGTTGCCTGCGCTATATCTTTGAGTGTCGCCATGTTTCCCTTTCGTTTTTATTATCTCAACGTTAACATATATTATAATCATCTTTTTCCGTTTCGCAATAGCCGATTGAGAAAAAATTCATTTTTTTCAGAAAAAACGTTGTCGGGGTATTGACATTTTTCTTTTTTTGATTATAATTACCAGTAAACTTACAAGTAATTGAAAAGGTCTTTCATGACTATCTACCAACAAATAGCGCAGGATATTAAAAAAGCAATCGACAGTCGGGAGATGAAAGCCGGAGACAAGATTCCGTCCGTCAGTGAATTGCGCAAGCATTATCAGGTCAGTCATATTACGGTGCTCCGGGCATATACGGAACTGACCGAACAGAAATATATTCAGATGAAAAAAGGGCAGGGGTATTTTGTCAGAAATATGCAACAGCCTAGAAATATGACACTTGAGCATGGCGTGATCGGTTGTTTTCTCCGCCCGTTGAGACCTGAGACGGAAACGGACAATTTCTTCAACCGGATCAATCTCGGAGTTCAGCTTGAGTGTGCCAGCCGCAGGATTCACTGGTTGAACCTGCATTCTCTTTCCGTGCTGAATCAGTGGCCGGCAACAGAGAATGCGGTTCAGCAGATCGAACCGGAGATGATTGCGTTTGCCGGACAGGTTGACGGTCTTCTGATTGATGAACGGATTCCGGATGCGATGATTGAGAATTTACGAAAGCTTACTAGTAAACCTATGCTGCTTGTTAATCGCCGGACTGCTTTGCCGATTGATTCCGTCGGTCCCCCCAACCGGCAGAATATGTGGAACGGCATGGATCTTACCGTCAGAATGGGATATGATACGTTTCTTTATCTGTGTAGCGGCAACTCTCTTTATAACTGCATTGAACTTCAGCGAAGTTTCCTGGAGTATTTGGAGAGCCATCCCGCATGTAAGGAACGAACATCTTTCATTCAGGACTGCTGTATTGTCTCGTGGGAGGAGACGGCGCGAAAAATGGATGCGGCTCTGGACCGGATTTTGCCGGATGCGCGGCGTGTGCTGGTAATTGCCGAGGCCGGTTCCAGTTGTGAGTGTGCTGCCCACCATCTGAAAAAGCGAGGTTTTGAGCTTGGGAAAAAGATCGGGTTGCTTTCTGCTCTGGATTTCGGTTATCACAGGACGCTCTCGCCGCAGCCGGCTGCATTGCGCTCCAATCCGGAGGCGATCGGCAGACTGGCTGTTGAGAAGCTGCTGACGCGCATTGCCTATGCTTCCCTGCCGCCGGGACATTTCATGCCGGAGCCGGACATGAGTCTGCATGAAACGTTATAAGAAATAGAATCACAATCAACTGGAGGAAAATATGAAACGGCTGATATTGAAGTTCAGAATGGAAAAGGGAAATTTCAAAGAGGGGAAAGTGCTGTATCTTGAAAAGTGGAAGGCATTTGCAGAGGCATGGTTTCCGGTATCTGCGGCAAATCATGAATCACGGTGTAAAATGGGAATTGCACATGATCTCGGCTCATCAACTTCTTCTAGCGTGAAGATGAAGATTTTCACACTGATCGAGCTTCTTATCGTTATTTCGATCATCGCCATTCTTGCGGCAATGCTTCTGCCTGTATTGGGGCAGGCGCGCGGGAAGGCGCGTAATACGGCATGTCTCAATAATTTAAGAAATCTGGGCACCTTTGTCAATATCTATGCGGACGATTATAATTCATGGATTCCTTACCGGGTGGACAGAACATATTGTTACGGCAATTATTCCCATAATGCCAATGCGTCACGCACTCCGAATATGACATTGTATGTGAATACGATATCTCCGCGCCAGCCGGGCATGTTCAGTGAAGGAATGAAAATTTTTAGATGTCCCTCTGACAATAATACTTATTATGGTGGCGATTATATTAGTTATTATATGGCGTGGCACTCCGTTGTCGATAAGAATACTTTGCGTGCCCGTATGGTGGGACAGCAGGTGAATCTCGTGATTTATTATGATTATTTTGCTTACGACAGTAGCGGAACAGTCAAGCTCCCTGTTCATAATGACCGAAGTATCAATGCTTTGATGATGAGTGGGCGGACCAAAACCATCACGTGGAATCAGATCAAACAGAGTTCTGCGTATGATAATAAAGAACAGCGGCGCCGTATACTTGATGAAGATGTCGGTTATCCGCGTTGAATGCAATATAAAAGGAAGATTTCTGTATGAAACACTTATTGATATTTCTAGTTTGCAGTTTACTGGTAAACTCCATGACGGCGGATAATCTGTTCGGAGACGGCGAAATGACGCGGGAGCAGAATCGCTGGCGCGTATGGCCCACAACCGCTTTTTCCGGACAGTTCCGGCGTGATAAGAATATTTTTACGAGTCCGCCGGAATCGGCGCGCGTGATTGTGAAACCGCAGGGAAAGGCAGTTGTCTTTTGTATAGTCCCACTGAAGCCGGAGACGACATATCTGCTATCTCTGAAATACCGCCGGGACAAAGTTGCCGTTGTGCATCAGCCGCCGAAGCTGACGGTATTCTTCCGTGATGCCGCGAACGGGCGGAACGGTTCTGCCGGAACCCTGAATCTCACGCTTCCATTCGTTTCCGCAGACCGGTGGGAAACTTTCAAGACGGAGTTCACGACCGGCGTTAAAACGCAGGCGGGGCAATTCAGCATTTTTTTAAGCGGAATTCCCGGAACTTACTGGTTTGATGAACTATCTCTCTCGCCCGTTGCAGACGTTGTAAAAGTACCGAAAAACGGGGGGCTTTCAGTTGACGGAAATGCCGCTGCATGGAAGGATACGGCGGAACTGAACCGCTTCTACCGTAATGAAATCATCGGGAAGGCATCTCTGCCGAATGCGGAAACGGATGTGAGGCTGGCTTATGACAACGAGGCGCTTTATGTCGGTTTCATCAACAGGGAACCGGCAATGGCTGCCCTGAAAACGACGCAGACGAAGCGGGATGCACCTGTTTATCAGGACGATTGCAATGAACTTTTCATTGCAACGAAAGAGGGACGCTGTTTTCAATTCATGATCAATTCCGTGGGAAACTGCGCGGATGCGGAACGTTTTCTTTCTGAACTCGGCAATCCTTTTGTGGCAAAAGCGGCATGGAACGATTCCGGGTGGACGTGCGGAGCGGCACGCGGCAAAGAAATGTGGAGCAGCACATTCCGCATTCCGTGGTCCACCCTTGGACTGAAAACCGTGCCGGAGGAACTTTCTGTTAATTTTGCACGTGAACGCTACGCAGGGGAACGGGAGAACAGCCACTGGCAGAGAAGCGGGGAGAACTTCGGCAATTTCCGCAAATATGCGTTACTGCGTCTGGGAAAAGACAATGGAACGATCAGGCGTTATATGGAGGTGCATGACCGTGACCCCTTGAAGATTGAGCGGATGAATACGAAGTTCAAGGAACTTCAGAGCGATTGTCCGGGGGGGTATATTGTGGGAAGCTGGGGGCATGGCGCGCGGCTGAGTTCTTATCCGGCGGCTTACCGCAAAGCACATCCCGATCCGAAGAAACTGTATGAGAAATATTCCCGCGAAATCGGAGAAGCCGGCATGTTCACGGCGGCTTATCCGTGGCTTCAGGAGCTCGGAGGAATTCCCGCTGTCCGGCGCAATTTCGAACGTTACGGCACGAAGACTTGGTATTGTGCGAACAGTTCATGGCACCGCGCCGAAGTGATCAAGCGTGGAACGGCGCAGTATTTCAAGGCGGAAGCCGGCAATACGCGCAATGTCGATTCGATTGATCCGGCTTATCGTCAGCTGATACGCGATGTCGCCGGAGATGCGATTCGGAGGGATGGTAAAGCGTTGAAAGGGCTTCTCGAACTGGTTCTTGTTTATGATGAGCCGATGGGATATGCCACATTTGCGAATTTCAGCCGGACAGCAAACCCCGAAAGCCGGGCACTGGATGCGGTCGATCAGGAGATCAGGGAGAAGTTCGGCGCGGGGAAATATGGGCTCTTCGACTTTGCCGGCCCGCGTCCCCCCGATCGCCGCGCGGCAGAACGCTCCCGTATTGCAACGGTTCGCTGGTGGAACGGCAGAGCCGCTCAGGAAGCGGCGAAAGACTTTGAGTTTTTCCATAAGATTCTGCCGGGGGTGCCGGTCATGACTTATAATTTCTGTTATATGTACGGGTTGAATTACATCGATGTGCCGCAGCTGACCCGTTTTACGGACATCACTTCATCCGACCCGTATCCTACCGCGACGCTCTCGCATTTCGGAAAAGAGCGTGCGCTTTACCATACCGGTTTTGCCACGAAATACCTCAAGGAACTTTCAAAGAAGCCTGTCGCAACCATGCCGCAGGGATTCATTTACTGCGGCATGGAGCCTACGCCGGAACGGATTCGGGAGTGGGCGGCACAGGCGTTGAAGAA
Organism: Lentisphaeria bacterium; assembly: GCA_003526375.1. GTDB lineage: Bacteria > Verrucomicrobiota > Lentisphaeria > Victivallales > UBA1829 > UBA11452. The sequence goes on along the minus strand of DPDG01000036.1, from coordinate 4,782 downwards.
TGGAGCGGAAATGCTGTTCTGGTATACCGCGGGGCCTTTCCGTTACACATGCCCGGATGCCTACCGTGAAATGCTCCGCGTCAACGGGTTGGCACGCCGTATGAACCGTTTGAAACTGCCGAAGAAAACTTCGACGGCAATTTTTGTTTCCTATCCTTCCATGATTGCCGATCAGGACAAGGGGCAGCACGCATGGTACACGCTTTACACGATGATGGGGGAGCGCCTGAAACGCAACTTCAGTTTCCTTGCGGATTCCTCTCTGGCGCAGGGGACGGATACGCTGGACAACTATAGGCTTTTGTTCGTAACCCGCGCCCATTATGCCGACCGCGATACTGCCGCAAAACTTGCGGATTATGTGGAAAATGGGGGGACTCTGGTCGTGTTCGATCCCGATTTTCTACGTTATGCTCCCGATGATGCGGATCTTTCTCCGTATCGCAGGAAACTGATCGGAGAGGGAACGGGCAGACCGGTTTCCGCCTCCTTCATTACCGTCGTGAATCGTGCATTCGGGCTGTCACATGGAACACTGTTGCCGCTCATGCCTCTGAATCATGTAGATAATGAATTCAGTGGTAAAATCCTGGCGCGTACCCTGTCAGTTCCCGAAGGAGCAGAGGTTACGGTGCATTATCCTGACGGTTCGCCTGCGGGATTCCGGCACAAAGTCGGAAAAGGCGAAGTTATTTTCTTTGCCGCGCAGCCGTTCGGTGACTCGACATTGGCGACATCCGGCAATCACTGGCTGGATGTGGTCCGTTTTCTGCTGGATAAAAACGGTGAACCCGTCACGGATATCTGGGATTTTCTGTTTCCCGCAACCGGAGGCGGACTTGCAACAGGGAAAACGGTTGCGGCTCCGGTTCTCCCGATGCTCCGGCCTGCGGAAAATCCGTCCGGGCTGCGTACCTATGTGCAGAAGGTGAAACTGGATTTTCCGACTGCGGAGGCGGCAAAGAATGCGCAGATGAAAATCATGCCTCTGCCGTATGGGAAGACGGTGGCATTTTCCGCGCGCTGGGATGACATCTGCGAAGCACATCTGAGGATGCGTTCTCTGATGGCGAAATACGGAATCAAAGGGAATTTCTATCTACAGAATCTTCGTTATGGCAAATATGAGGCCTCGTGGCGCCGGGATTATATCAGACATTTGACGGAAGGCGGTTTCAGGCTTGGGACACACGGTATGTGGCACCGGAAATTGACCGAGATTCCTCCGCGGCTGCGTTTCCGTGAAATTGCGATGAACCGTGCGGAACTGGAGGCTGCATCCGATCTGCCCGTGAACTCCCATGCGTTTGCATTCGGGCGTTTTGCTGTTTCCGGGAAACCGGAGATCGGACGCGATATTGCCGAGGTTCTTCTGCGCTGCGGAATTCTGCACAGCGTCTATGCGAATTTTGTTGCTTCCGCCCAAGGGCTGCGCGAGACTGATTTTTCAACCGTGATAGCCTTTTCGCCCGGAGACAGAAATACAACGCTGGAGAATTTTGATCGGGGAATCGAACAGGCGTTGAAAAATCCCCGCCTGAGGTCACAGCCGAATATCACAATGGGAGTTCATGCATGGCAGAAAGGAGAGGACTGGGAAGAGTTGGAAAAAGGTTTTGCCAAATATTCCGGCAATCCCCGATGGTGGTATTGCACGCAGAATGAATACGCCGCATATCGTTATGAGGCGAATCATGTCCGCATCAGAAAAACAGTTGTAAACGGGAAGTGCGCGGAATGGGAAATAATCCGCTACCTTCCGTCGGAGCTTGGAGCATCCGTACCGCTTTTTCTTGAAGTTCGTGGTCATGCTCCCGTTGAGCTGGCGCATACGGAAACGCTTCCGCAGAAAATCGAGCTTGCTGCCAACGACGGGAACGAGCCGGAGTATCTTGCGGCGCTGAAGAAGTTCCCCGGCATTTTCGCCGGTCTTGCGATTCAAAACGGAAAACTCTGTTTCCGCCTGGCAAACCATTCCGGAAAAACGCTTTCGAATCTTCGTCTGACCGTGAGGCTGCCCCAGCGGCACACGCCCGGCGTGATCCGTTGTGCCACTCCGGATCTTGTTTCCGGGAAAAGTTCTGAAATTCCCTTTCGCCTTGCATTGCCGGCGGAGGCTCCTTTTTTCTATTGGGTGGAAGCAGATTTCAAATTCGGAGATTTGCCCGCCCGTATTCATGCGGCAGTGAACTGAATGCTGCTTGTCCTTTCCTGCAGAATCCGGGGGGGGAGGGAGATATCGTCACCGTTTCAGGAGAACATCGGTTTCATACCGCCGGATCTGTTTCATGAATTCATAGTCATCCGGCAGATTCTGAGATTCACAATAGTAATTCCAGACACTGTTCCAGGGAAGAGTCTTGATTTGTTCCAGCCGTGCCAGCCTGCCGGAAAAATCGAAACTGTTCTCTTCTTTCCTCAGGAGATCAGTCGGCTCAAGAAGAGCGATCAGCAATGCCTTTTGCAGATTGCGCGCGCCGATGACCCACGCCGCAATGCGGTTGATGCTGGCATCAAAATAATCCAGGCAGAATCTGATCTTATCGAGATAGCCGTATGCAACAGCTTCCCGTGCAATGGAAAGAAGTTCATCGTTGAGTACAATTACATGATCGCTGTCCCAGCGGACTCCGCGGCTGACATGGAGCAGGATGCTGCCCTGTTGCGAGATTACCGCGCTGAGCTTGTCTGCGATGGACTCCGTCGGATGAAAATGACCGGAATCCAGGCAGATCATCTTGCCGCGCCGGGCGGCATACATCATGTAAAAGTCGTTGGAGCCGACGGTATAGGATTCCACGCCGATGCCGAACAGTTTGGATTCAACCGCGTCAATTTCATAACGTTCGTCGATCTTTTCCTCGAATATGGCGTCCAGAGACTCCGAAAGACGCCTGCGGGGAGTGAAGCGGTCAGCCGGAATGTCCTTGCTTCCGTCCGGCGCCCAGAAGTTGCAGATCGAAGGCGTTCCAAGCGTTTTTCCGAATTCCGCTGCAATACGGCGGATCATTTTGCCGTGATTGATCCAGAATTGCCGGATTTCCGGGTTGGAATGGGAGAGGGAGTAACCGTGATCCAGTTTCGGATGGGAATAAAACGCGGGGGCAATGTCCAAACCGAGCCGATTCTGTTTTGCCCAGTCCAGCCAGGCGGAGAAATTTTCAATCGTAAATGCGTCACGGTCCGCGCCCGGCAGCATCCGGTCCACCTGATGTCCCTGCAGACAGACCCGTTTCGTTCCGGGAATCAGGCGCAGGGCGGTATCCAGATCCTGCCGCAGTTCATCGGCATTGCGGGCACGTCCGGGATAGTTGCCCGTGACCTGGCACCCGCCGGTGAGCGCCGATTCAAACTTTTCAAAACCGACCACGTCATCGCCCTGCCAGGCATGAATGGAAACAGGAATTTCCTTCAAGTTTTCCATGGCTTTGACAGGATTCACTCCATATTCCCTGTAAATCTCGCAGGCAACTCTGAAAGCATCTTCTTTCCGGTTCATTTTCCGTCCTTTCCGTGTTGGATTCACTGCTTAATATAGTAAGATACGTCATTTTCTGCAATATAATAAAAACGTCATCTATATAACAAATCATTCATTTTATATTTGAAAAATACGAAGTGCGGAATATAATAAACGGCGGATAAAGAAACAGGAGAGGCAGTTTTATGGCGTTGACCCTTACCAATCATTCACTTTTTTCCAAAGACAAATTTTTTCCTCTGCGCGGTTTTTTCTATGCTCAGCCTGATATGCCGCCGCACAAACAGGAGTTTACGGAAGTGATTTTTATCCTGAAGGGCAAGGTGCTGCATTATTCCGATCCTGCCGGCTGGGAGGAGTCCGCCGCCGGTGATGTCTGGCTGATTCCTCCCGGCGGAATACACGGTTATCTGAAAGCTGAAAATCTTCAGATATTCAATCTGCTTTTCATTGCGGATCAGCTTCCGGTGCCTCTGCTGGAACTTTACCGGCATCCCGGATATAAGAAACTGTTTTCCCGGGACAATTCCTTCTGGGAAAACGCGGGATATTATCCGCGCCTGCGTCTGGACCCCCGGCAGCAGAAAGATTTTACGGCGCTGCTGAATTTATTTGTCCGGCAGCAGAAATCGAAAGCTCCCGGCAGAATCGGCGGCAAATATGGATTGTTCATGGCAATCATCTCCATGCTGTGCGACATTGCCGTGAAAGAAAATGAAATGTTCCGGCAGGAACAGCCGCTTGATATGTCCCGGATCAGCAGTTTCCTCAATGAAAATTATGCCGCAAATATCAATCTTTCGGATCTGACGCATCTTACTTCCATGTCGGAGAGTTCATTGCGCAGGCATTTCAGGAAGACATTCGGGTGTGCCCCTGCCGGATACATTCGTAAATTCCGTCTGGAAGTTGCGGCGAAGTTGCTGCTGAACACCAATTTCCCGGTGAAAGAAATCGCACAGATGAGCGGGTTCAATACTGTCAGCTATTTCTGTAAAATTTTTCGTCAGGCCTATAAGCGTTCCCCGCAGAATTACCGGTTCTGGATCAATACCCGCTGAAAGGTATTGTTTTCTCTGTCTGTTTTCCCGGAGAACGGCGTAACGATAGGGACCGTTGAATTTTCTTCCTGCAGCAGGATTGCGATTGCTGGAAAAGGACATGTGCTGCCGATCCGGACAGGCGTCAGGAGAGAATGGAAAAATCATCTTTTTTCCGGGTATTTTCCGTTCTTCAGCCTCCTGTTTTCCGAAAAAAATTCGATTTTTTCTGTTTTCCCCCCCTTGACAATTGAGGATACC
>DPDG01000028.1:13217-47185 GCA_003526375.1 Lentisphaeria bacterium | reverse complement strand
ACCCGAAAGAATGAGAAAGGACATCCCCAAGGTTGTTAGTGATGGCAAAATTAACCCTATACAAATTTTCGTGACAAACTTGTAAGTAAAACGAAAAGGACCGCTACAAATCGTAGCGGTCTTTTTGATGTAAGTAACGATTTATTTCTGTTGCGCCGCCCTGTCCGACAGCGACAAAAGACAATTTAATCAGGGGCGTATTGCAACAAAAACGGGTAAGGAGTGCCGCAATTGTCAAGCACAAGGCGTTGATTGCCGTACAGTTCCGCTTCGTTTACGCACCTATAGCTTACCGATGGCGGCTTGGTAAACTTGTCGGGCTTACGATTTTTGTAAACTGTCGCAAGTATGTCGGCAAGCATTTTGCATGGCGCGGTTGTGCCGTTTACCGAATTTGACAGTTCGCCCGAATGCCGCACGACAAACACGTTGCTTGTGGTGTAGCCGACGGTCAGAGCGTCGGTGTTTCCGCATTTGTCGCCTACAGTGCCTGTCTTTGCCGCAACGTCGATTTTGTTCGCGGCCAGTTTGCGCGCCGTACCTATTTGCGCGTTTCGGCAAAGTAAATCGGTCATAAGATAACTTGCGCCGCTGCTGTAAACCGTGACGGGCTTGTCTTTGTTGTCGTACACAAGACCGTTGTCATCGTAAATTTTCGATACGAAACGTACCTTGTGCGCCGTTCCGCCGTCGGCAAGGGCAGTGTAACAGTGCAACAGGTCTGTTTCGTTTACGCCGCCGCGGATATTGCCGAGCGCAAGTGACAAATCCTGTTTGCCTGTAAAGCCGAGTTTTGCAAGGTACTTTTCGCTGACGGGAAGTGTAAGCGCGTTAAGCGTTTTTACGGCAGGCACGTTGCTGCTTGTCAGTACGGCGTCCTTGATTGTTGTCCAACCCTTGTAGCCGCCTACGTTTGTCGGACAGTATCCGTTGAAATCGGTTTTTTCGTCCAGTACGGGCGACACAACGCTGCACGCCCCGACGTCGAAGGCAGGCGTGTATACAGCAATGGGTTTCAGGGTACTTCCCGCCTGTCGTCTGGTCAAAAATGTGCCGCGGTAGGCGCACGCCGTAACTTTGCCGTCCGATGTGCACATTGTTGCCGAAAGGGACGTAAGGTTGCCTTCCTTGTCCGTTGTTTCGTCCGCCGCGACAAGTTTGCTTAACGCGCTTTGCGTTTCGCTGTCGCAAAAGGTTTCTATTACGTACCTGCCTGCAAGTAGTTCCGCTTCGGTAAGGTTAAGCAGTCTGCATGCCTCGGCGATCGCGCCGTCGGTGTATCCGTGCACGTTGTTGCCGCTGTACGGCGTGTATGCCACCTCGGTTGCTTTCGCCGCATTGCAATCGTTTTGGCTTATTACCCCTTGCTTGCACATCAGGTCGAGCACTCGGTTGCGCCGCACAAGACATTTACCCGCATTTTTGTCAGGCGCGTACACATTGGGGGCTTTTATCATTGCAGCCAGCGTTGCGGCTTCGGCGACGGTCAGTTCGTGCGCGGTCTTGCCGAAGTAAACGTTTGCGGCGTTCTCTATCCCGTAGGAACTGCGCCCGAAGTAAATGGTGTTAAGGTACATTTCCAGTATTTCCGTCTTGGAAAAGTTGCGTTCCAGCTCTCGCGCCAGTATCATTTCGTTCAGTTTGCGCTTGTAGGTTTTTTCTCCGCTGAGGTGCGTGTTTTTTATCAGTTGTTGGGTGATGGTGGACGCGCCTTCTTTTTTGCCGCCGCTTTTAAGGTTGGTAAGCAAAGCCGACGCAACACGCACGACGTCAACGCCGTCATGCCTGAAAAAGCGTTTGTCTTCGACGGCAACAAACGCCATGTACACGTGTTTCGGCAACGCGGCGATGGACGTTTGCTTTTTGCCGCCGACGGACGCAGGCTCGCACAAAACGCTGCCTTTGTTGTCCAGCAGAGTTACGGACCCTTGTACGCGACGGAGTTTGTCGTTGTCCAGTCGCACGTATTCGTCGCTGTTTTGCCACAATGCAAGCGCGCTTGTCGAAGCGACAACGCCGCATATCACGGCAAAGCATACACAAAGTGCAATTATTTTTACGGTTTTGTTTTTCATGTCGCGATTATTGTTTGTAATTTGCAACGTTTTATTTGATTTTGATTGAAAAAAAATCCATTTAATAGTAAAATAAATAAGAATAATATTTATAAGTGGAAGTTTGCGTCTGAAAAGGCGGTACTTTGCGTCGGTGACGACATGCAGGTACAGGTGGTTTCGCGCTAAGGCGGCGGTTTTTCGCTGCCGCAATTGACCGACGATTGCTACCAGGCGTGCCGAAAGGTGCGGCGGATGTTGCCTTTTAGCGCACTAAAAACGCGCCGACAGACTTTTGGAGGAAAAATGAATTACTTCATTCATACATACGGTTGTCAGATGAACATACACGACTCGGAAAAAATCGCGGGCATGCTGGAAAGCCTTGGCTACAACCCGTGCGACTCGATGGAAAACGCCGACATCGTGGTGTTCAACACCTGCTGTATCCGCGAAACAGCCGAGCAGAAAATTTACGGTCACATCGGACAGGTGAAGAAACTTAAACAGCGTAACCGCAACATGATTGTGGCTGTTGTCGGTTGTATGTCGCAGCAGGACGGCGTCGCCGCGCAGATCAGGGAAAGTTATCCGTACGTCGACATCGTGCTTGGCACGGGCAACCTCGGTATGCTGAAAGAGGCAGTGCAAGGTCTTAAACAAAGCCGCAAGCGCAAGGTGTACAATACGGAATTTTTGAGTTTCAACGAAGAAGATTACGAAACGACCCGTACCAGTTTCCCCAACGCGTGGGTCAACATCAACTACGGTTGCAACAACTTTTGCACCTACTGCATTGTGCCGTATGTGCGCGGTCCGGAACGCAGCCGCAATATGGATGGCATCGTGGCGGAAGCCGCGGAACTGGCGGAACACGGTATCAGGGAAATCATGCTGCTCGGTCAGAATGTCGCCGCATACGGTCTTGACGGTGTTCCGCCGCCGATTGCGGATGACAATTCACCGTTTGCCGAACTGCTGGAACGGATTTCCGCCATCGACGGCATCCGCAGAATCCGTTTCACTTCGCCCCATCCTGCGTTTTTCAACAGGAAACTGATCGAAACGATTGCACGTCTGCCGAAAGTCTGCAAGTGTATTCACCTGCCGTTGCAGTCGGGTTCGGACCGGATTCTGAGACGGATGAACAGGCCTTATGATTCCGCCCATTACATGAACATCATCAACAGTTTGCGCGCACTGGTTCCGGGAATCAATTTTTCCACGGATATCATTGTCGGGTTTCCCGGCGAGACGGAGGAGGATTTTGAAGCGACGCGCCGGATCATGCGCGAAGCGGCTTATGACAATGCGTTCATCTTCAAATATTCTCCCCGCAAAGGCACCGTTTCCTCGAAAATGGCGGACGATGTCCCGCAGGAGGAGAAGGAGCGGCGCAATGACGTGCTCCTGAAGGACCTTGCCGCAATCAATGAGTTCAAGAACAATGAACTCGTCGGACAGACTTTCGAAGTCCTTGCCGAAGGTCCGAGCAAACGCAATCCGGCACGCTGGTCGGGCAGGACCGATACGTTCAAACTTGTGGTGTTCACTCCTGCCGACGGACTCAAGCCCGGCGATTTCATCAATGTGAGGATTGAGCGCGCCACCCCGATGACTCTTTATGGAACAATTGAGCAGTAGGGCATGACAGGCGGAATGGAAATCATACGGCTCTCCGGTATCGTTTTTTACAGAGGCAGGCGACATGCGTGAATGGCTGAAAAAAATATGGTGTCCGCAGGATACCTGCGGCGCTTTGATTATTGTTACGGGACTCTATTTCACATTCTACAATTTTGCGGATATTCTCCTGATGCAGTATAATCCCGCGGAATGGTTTGAGAATGTGGTCCGGAACCGGGAAAATCCTCTGTTTGCGATTGAGTGCCTGCTTCTGATCGCCTTTCTCAATACTGCCTGCCGGTGTTTCCGGGAACTGCTGGCGGAAAAGTTTCCCGCATCGTCGATGATGAACCGGAAATATTATCTTCTGCCGCTCGTCGCCGGACCGCCTCTTTTATGGCTTGGAGCCAGATTTTCCGGAGCCGCAGAGACTCTGCCGGACATACCTCTTTTCCTGATGTTCTACTGTTTTGCGGCGGTATTGATTCCAGCCGCATGGAAAACTTCGCGCAAAGGTTTCACAGTCAGTTTTATTCCTCCTTTGATTTATATTGCTGTTGGGATGGATTACCTGGGATTTTTGCCGCTTGGCATTCAGTATGCATTGCTGCTGTTCTGTTATCTTGCGATTGTTTACCTGCTGTGCCTGCTGTTTCATCGCCGCTTTCCGGGAATTGCACGCCGTAATTTCCTGACATTGATGACAATTGGAATCCTGGCTGTGGTATATCCTTATTTTTCAGAATATCATTTCAGGAAGCAGTTTGATCATGTCTGCGATGCGTTCGGTGCGCTGTATGGAAAGAAGGCGGAACCGGGAACACTGGAACGTCTCTATTATCATGGCACAGTGCCGAATATGCCTGAAAAACTGCCTGACTTTTCCGGAGATTTTGCAGACGGAAGTGATCTTTACCGGCTTCTGGACAAGAAGATACGGGACTTGACCGCAGCGGACCGGAATAGCTTGGAACAATGGGAGCGTGACCGGAAAACCATGTTTGCCGAACTGGATGCTCTGGTGAGGCTTCCTTATCTGAAAGAGGCGCGCGACTTTGCAAAGCCTCTGCATGAGTTCAGAACATCGAATATGATTCTGATGCAGTCATGGTGGAATACATATCGCCTGAGATGCCGTCTTGCAGTTCTGCGGGGAGAAAAGAGTGTCGCCTTGGAGTCTTTGGGCAAGATGGAACGGCTGGAACAATTCCTGTATGATGACGTCACTCTTGTTTCCACGCTTCTGGGAACCGACGCACAGATTGCCCGTCTCTCCGTTCTGGGCGATATTCTGGATGCCGGTTTACTCAACGGCACGGAGCTGGAGAAACTGCAGTGCAGTCTGGTTGATGGAGACAGACAGATACCGCAGTTTGCCGCCAACGCGCTGTTTTATGAGGGAGTCATGCTGATTCAGATGTTCAAAGGCATCCGTTCCGGAAAGATGGATTCGCGGGACAGGAAAGTGCCGGTCATGCAGCTTCTGATTCAAGACCAGACTCATGTCCTTGCCTGTCTGTACAATGTGGCGAAACTGCTGCCGAAAGATTATTTTGAGATTGAAAATTCCGTGAATCAGGTCTTGGACGCTCTGGCAAAGCGCAGTTATTCCGTTCATCGCAATTTTTTGGTTGACCTGAAAGGCTGTCTGAGAAAATTTGCCTATCTCAGCTTGAAGCAGCGTGAAACAATCCTTGCCGTGGCGGAAGAACGGGCGCGGCTCGAAGGAAAAACTGTGGCATGTTACCTGAAAAATGCACCGCTTGATCCGTTTACCGGCAGGGCTTTGAGCACAGAGGTTCCATCTGAGAAACCGGATGCAGAGCTGCCTTGAAATAGAAAAGCCGGAATCTGAGTTCCGGCTTTTACTGACTACTTTTGTTTTTCAAAACGTTCCTGTGGCGGGGGACCTTTTCTTCCGTCCCGCGGCGGACGCAGTTTCCGGCGCTCGGATTTCGGAGTGCACATCCATTTCAGGCGCATCTGAATGATTTCCTCCGATTTTTTCTGATTCCGTTCGTAGTGTTCCTTGAGCCTTTTCAAACGTTTTTCGGCGGTTTTCAACTGTTCTTCCGCATCGCTGATATTCCGTTTTGTGAATTCCATGCGTTTGGCGAACTGGATACGGATTGCGGCTTCCAGTTCTTTTCTGATCTGCGCCTTTTCTTCTTCCGTCCTGGCGGCAAGATATTTCTCGCTTAAGGTGGAAACGCGCTTATCCTCCTCCGGACGGTATTTCATGAAAAGTTCATGCATTCTGGTCTTGAGTTCGGGGAACTTTTTTTCCCGGATCAGCTTTGTAATCTCATCGCGTTCCGCCGGAGTCAGTTTTTCCATGAAATAGTCATGCGGGCTTTTCATGCGCGGCATCGGCGGCGGTCCGGGCGGCATATCTTCCGCGGGAACATTGCTTTTCTGTGGAGCTTCCTGTGCCGTCATGGCGGCGGCGCCCAGCAGAAGGACTGCGGAAAGAAAAATCATCAGAGTTTTATTCATTATGGGGTCCTTTCAAGATGACGGTTCTTATTTTTCTGATTTTGTTTCAGAGAGAGTTTGCGGCTGACGGCTGATCTTCACCTCTTTTGCTCCGCTGACGGGAACCGCTTCTCCGTTGATTACTTTTGAAGTTGCACTGTCAGGTTCAAGAAGTGGCTTTGCCACAGCCGGCGTCTGATAAGTCCGGGAAGTTCCTGTCTGTTTTGACAGACTGGAGGGAGATTGAAGATTGGTTCTGTCATAAGTCCTGGCGGTTGACTGTGTTTTTAACGGCTGTGAAGGAGGCAGCGTGACTTTTCCGGGGGTGTAGGAGCCGGAACTCTGCGATGGCATGGAATGATTTCCTCCGCGTGGAGACAACAGCGGCCCATGCGTCCTTGTGGTCTGAGCCGACGCCCCCGCGCAGAGGAATGTTGATAAGACAATGGAAAACAGAGTTTTGTTCATATGCTGCCTCCGTTTTTCTGGGCGGTTTCCATGATCGACGAAAGCACCGTCATACTGAGGAGCTTGTCCGAAGTCTGCTCCAGTTGGGAGGTCAGAGCCAGCAGATCGGAATCCAGAGTATCCATCCCGCTGTAAGTTTCCGTAAGATTGACCGGCGTCGCCACTTTTGCCTGCGGGAGTCCCGGAAGCGCGGTATAGGCGATTCCGAAACAGATGAAGAGTGCCGCGGCGGCAGGCATCCAGATATATTTCAGATGGAAGCGCCTCTGCTTTCCGCGCAGTGCCGATGCCGCGTAATTTCTGACATTCGAAGTCAGCAGTTCCGGGACTTCCGGCAGAACTGCGGCGTTTTTCATTGCTTCCCATGCATTCCGTGCGTCGGCGCATTCCGGGCATTCCGCAAGATGCCTGTGAAGTTCCTGCGAGTCTTTTCCCTCAAGGAGCTCCATTCTGTAATCTCTGCATTTCTTCATTTTGCGCCTCCTTCTTTTTCAGACCAGTCTTTCAATGCCTTCCGCATATTCCTCAACGCATACTGCATTCTTGCGAGCACAGTGTTGATCGAGCATTTCTGAATCTCCGCAATTTCTTTGAACGGGATATCGTCGCGCCGCATCAGGAAAACCTCCCGCAGTTCCGGCGACAGCGAATCAAGCGCCGTGTCAATCGCTTTTGAGAGTTCCTCCCTGTGAAGTTCGCGCCACGGTTCGCTTGCCGGCGCCGCGATTTCATGCGGGGAATCCTCCTCGTCCAGGCTGATTTCCGTTTCTCCTGCGCGTGCATTCCTGCGGAATCCGTCCACCGCGACATTGTGCGCAATCCGGATCAGCCATGCAAGGAACATCTGCTTGTGCTCATACTTCGGCAGATTGTCGATCGCTTTGATCCATGTCTGCTGAAAGATGTCGTCCGGCGACACCGCGCTTCCTGCCAGCATCCTGTTCAGATAAGCGTAAAGCCGGCGTTTATAGCGCTCGTAAAGGGTATTGAAGTCCTCCGGATTGCCGGCGAGATACCCTTTGATCAGCATTTCGTCATTGATAGCGTTGTCATCCATGTTCCCTGCTTTTGTTTCCGTAAACGGATTCTGCGTCCCGTTTATTGTGCTGAAAAAATATTTTTCATGAAAAAAACTTTCAACTCTCCGCCGTTTTTCTGGCGCTTTCCGCAAGAAGCTTTGCAATGCCGACGTCTGCGGGAAGCATGTTGACCGAGTCCAGCTCTGCCGTTTCGAGCCATTCCATGCTCTGGTTTTCCTGCGGAGACGGTTCCGGCGCGCCGTCCTGAATGACGGAACGGATGAAATGGAGATGAAAAATCCGGTCCGGCAGTTCGACCCATGCCTGATAGGCGGTATCAAGCGTATAGATTTCCGTTCCGAGTTCCTCCCTGATTTCGCGGCGGAGACACTCCGAGAGTGTTTCTCCGGGTTCCGCTTTTCCTCCGGGAAATTCCTTGTAGCCGGCAAGTTTTGTACCGGGTGCACGTCCGCAGATCAGTATTTTTGAACCTCTGCGGATGACGGCCCCGCAGACATTGATAATCGGTTTCCGCATGATGATTCCGCATCCCTTGTTGTTTATGACGGAAAGTATATCCCATAAATCCGGAAAATCAAGATTTTTTCTTGCATTTCAATTCAGGAATGATATAGTGTGTGACAAAATAGCACAATGAAAAGCTTTCAGGAAAGGTGTGTCATCTATGCCCAGAAATGAATTTTTCAATAAATTTGTCTCCAAGCTGGATTCCATGGACCCCGCCAGCATCAACTCCTATATTCATCTTTTATCGCGCGAACACGGCTTTCTGGAGTCGGTGTTCAACTCGATCAAGGAGGGGATTGTCGTCATTGACTCCTCGTTCCGGTTGATTTACCACAATGCCGTCGCAAAGGAGATGTTCGGGATTCCGGACCGTTTCGAGCATATCAAAATTTCACATCTGGTGAAAGGAATTTCATGGAACGACCTTGTGGCATCCGATAAGGAGAGCCCGGCAAGCGCATACCACGAGGTCGAGATTCTTTATCCGCGCCGCCGTATCCTGAAATTTTACGTCGCGCCCCGCCCGGACCCTGATCCGGAGCAGCAGTATGCCACGCTGATCTTCAACGACATCACGGATATGTACGATCGTATGAATTCCGCCGCAGAGTCGGAACGCACCCAGCTTGTTTCGATGCTTGCCGCCGAAGTCGCGCATGAAATCGGCAATCCCCTGAACAGTCTCTATCTGAATCTCCAGCTTTTTCAACGTATGCTTTCCAAAGGGGAGCTGAACCCGGAGGAAGCGGCGGAAATGATCGGGGAGTCACGCAAGGAAGTCGAGCGTCTCGACAGCATCATCCATCAGTTCCTGCAGGCGCTTCGCCCGTCAAAACCGGATATGCATGTCCTTGACATCAAAAATGTTGTATTGGAGTCCCTGACCTTCATGCGCCATGAAATCGAGGGCCGCAACGTGACGGTGAACTGTCTGTGGAGCGAGGCTCTGCCGAAGATCCGCGGGGACATCAACCAGTTGAAGCAGGCATTTTACAATCTGATCAAAAATGCGGTGCAGGCGATGCCGCAGGGAGGCTCCCTGACGATATCCTGTTCCTGTGACGACCGTTATGTGTTCGTGCAGGTCGCAGATAAAGGCAAGGGAATCCGCCCCGAAGACGCCGCACGTCTTTTCAAGCCTTTCTTTACGACGAAAGAGAAAGGAAACGGGCTCGGACTGATGGTCGTCGAGCGTGTGATCCGCGAACACGGCGGGCGCCTTTCCTTTGAAAGCAAGGTGGGGAAAGGCACGAAGTTCACAATCGCCCTGCCGCGTCTCGGCGCGAGAATCCGGGTTCTGCCGCCTCCGCCTGAAAATGCCGGTATCCTGCCGGGTCCTGAAGAAAAGCAACACCTTGAACTGGAGTAAGATATGTCCGTTTCCAATAAAAAAAACAAACCTTCGATCCTGATCGTGGACGATGAACGCGGAACGCGTGAAGTTCTGGCGAAATTCCTCCGCGCCGATTATGAAGTGACGCTTGCCGAGGACGGCGAGATCGGCTTGAATCTCCTGAAGCGCAATCATTATGATCTGGTGCTGAGCGACATCCGTATGCCGGGCGCGACCGGAATGAAGATTCTCGAAGCGACGCTGAAAATGACGCCGCCTCCGCCGTGCATTCTCTTTACCGCCTACGGCTCCATTGAAACCGCAGTCGAAGCCATGAAACACGGCGCATTCGATTTCGTTACGAAGCCTGTCAATTTCGATCAGCTTGAAATCCTGATTCAGAGAGCGTTGGAGTCGGGGCGCATCAAAGAGGAGAATCAGGAGCTCAGGAAACGCCTGGACTCCAAGTTCGGCGTGGAGAACATTATCGGCAACTCCGCGGCGATCCAGCGGGTGATCGACAACGTCCGGCAGGTCGCCCCGACGCGTGCGACGATCAGCATTACGGGCGAAAGCGGAACCGGAAAGGAGCTGATCGCGCAGGCGATTCACCAGCTCAGCGGACGCACCGGAAAGTTCATCGCCGTGCATTGTGCGGCGTTGCCGGAGACTCTGCTTGAGAGTGAGTTGTTCGGGCATGAGCGCGGTGCGTTCACCGGCGCCACAGAGCAGCGCAAAGGGCGTTTCGAGCTTGCGGACGGCGGAACGCTGTTTCTGGATGAGATCGGGGAGATTCCGCTTTCGACGCAGGTCAAGTTGCTCCGTGTTCTGGAGACCCGTTCTTTTGAACGAATCGGCGGAACGGAGACGATCACCGTTGACACACGTGTCGTGACCGCGACCAACCGCGACCTGATGGAAATGGTGAGGCAGGGGACGTTCCGCGAGGATCTGTTCTACCGTCTGGATGTCGTGACGATTCATCTGCCGCCTCTGCGCGAACGTCAGGAGGATATTCCGCCGCTTGTGAAATATTATCTGGATTATTTCGCAAAGGAGAACGGAAGGCCGCTGTTCACCGTTTCCGAAAGTGCGATGTCCGCACTGTGTTCCTATTCATGGCCGGGCAATATCCGGGAGCTCAAAAACTGCATGGAACGCATGGTCGTTCTGACGCGCGGTTCTCAGATCGACATTGAAAATGTTCCCGTGAATATCCGGGAAAAGATCAATCCGGGCATCTCAAAAACGATTCTGAACTCATCGACGTGCGACCTGGAGAAGAATGAAAAAATGTTGATTCAGCGTGCATTGAACGAGTGTGACGGCAACCGCACCCGTGCCGCGGAGAAGCTCGGGATCAGCCGCCGCACGCTTCACCGCAAACTGGCGCTTTACGATATTCAGTGAAGAAGGGGGGAAAGGAGCTTTTCCGGCTCCTTTCCCGTAATATATCTTCAGTTGTGGCACTTGCATCCGTTCTGGTGTCCGTGGCAGCTTTCGCCGTGTTCATGGTCATGATGGTGATGGCTGCATTTGAAATCGGGATTGGTTTTCAGTTCTCCGGCAAGATACTCTCCGATGGCTTTGATGACATTGCCGCTGACTCCGCCGACAACCTTGATTCCGTGTTCCGCAAGCGCCGCCTGCGCGCCTCCGCCGATTCCGCCGCAGAGAAGGATGTCCACATTGCGTTCTTTGAGGAATCCGGCAAGCGCGCCGTGTCCGCTGTCTCCCGTCGGGACGATCTGCATTCCGCTGATGAGTCCGTCCTGAATCTCGAAGATTGCAAAGGACGGGGTGTGCCCGAAATGCTGGAAGATTTCTTCGTTTTCACATGTTGCCGCGATGATCATTTTGCGTTCTCCTGTTTTATGAGTTTGATTCGGGTCGTTGCTCCGGCAGCAGCGACGGCATGCCGGTTTGTGCAGGCTGCAATCTTCCGGCGGCGGTTCGAAATCTCCGTCCGGAATCACAATATTCATGCCGGAAACCAGTGCGGAAACGACTTTGCCGCGTCCGGAGTAGAGCAGGCGCTGGATCGTGCCGCGCGAAATCCCCATCCTGACGGATGCTTTTCCCTGTTCCATCTGTTCCAGATCGACGAGACGCATTGCCTCCAGTTCGTCCAGCAGAAGTTCCACGGAATGTTCCGCCGATTCCGCCTGAAAGCGTCTGCACGCCGGACGGCAGCAGACTCGTCTGCATTTTTTTGTCCGCGCCATGATGGTTTCCTTATATTGTGTGCATATGCACATAATATAGCATTCAAGAGGAAAGATGCAAGCGGGAAAATGAACTGTTTTGCCGCTTGCTGCGGGATATTGGAATGACGAAAGCCTGAAATCGTATGGTGCAGGTCGCTGACCTGCTGCGAGCCAACTGCATAAGTTGGTCGCCGCAGGTGAAATCCCTCCGGCGGCGGTTCCACCGCTACCGGACGGGAAACGGAGCTTCGAGAGCTCTTTCCGTCTCAAAGCCGATCCATAGGGGCGGGGTATGGAAAAAAGAATGAAAATCTTGCCGGCATGGAGAAAAGTGACGCTTTTCACATGAATTGTGACACGGCTTTTGCGGAAAGCCATTGACTTTTGCGTCGGGATATTGTATAATCCGTATCAGAAAACAGGTGGCGTATGGAACCAAGACAAGGGATCAACAAAGTTAATTTCAGAGAACTGGCGCGGGAACTGGATATCAGCGTCATGACACTTTACCGTGTCCTGAACAATGTGCCTTCTGTCAGGCCCGAAACGCGCAGGCGCGTGATCGACGCGCTCAACCGACACGGCTTTTATGCGCTCAGGCAGACGAGACGCATCCGTGTCATTTTCGATTTTTCCGAAAACCAGTATCAGCAGCACTACGGAATGCAGTTGATGCAGCGGCTTTCTTCCCGCGATTACAGTTGCGTGATCACGGACCACCGGAAGAACCTCTCCCGTTTTCAGGACGCCGCCGCGGAAAGCGACATTCTGGTATTCTGCTCGATTCCTGAAACGTCAACTGTGGAGGCTGTCCGCAGAATCAATCCTGAAATCTATACGATCTGCCTCTGGACCCGATGCGGTGCGGACATCACGATTTCTTCTGACAACACGCTCGGCGGGGAACTCGCTGCGGAACATCTTCATAAAATGGGGCATCGCCATGTTGCCGTGAATCTTGCGCTTGCGCATCCGACGCGCCTTGAACGCTACCAGAGTTTTTACGGGCGCATGAAAGTGCTGGACCCCGGTTGCCGGATTGATCCCGTGGAGGAGGAGCCCGGAGCGGGGATGTGCGGGACTCTGCTGCGGTATCTGGAGTCCGCGGCGCCGCAGCCCACGGTTCTTTTCTTTCCCGCGGGAGGATTTGCGCAGGTCTTCTATGAGGAAGTCATAGCCCGTGATCCTGAACGTTTCAAAGACCTCAGCATCATGAGTTATGACCGTCCCTGCGATTTCTGGCCGCTCCATGAAAGAGTTCATGAGTTTGACCGGATCGAATTCCGTTCGGAGGATCTGCTGAACTGGACCGAATATTATATCATCAACCGTCCGATGATGGAAAAACGCACTCCGATTCACACCTGTATCCGGACGACTCTCAAGGTGGTCGGAAGTGTAAGGAAAATGAACTGATCTTATCCCATGCAGTGACAAAATCAGAAAGGCTGAAGAATGAAAAGCCCCAATGTGTTTTTTGGTCTGGCTGTACTGCTTCCCCTGCTGTCCGACGGGGAAGAATCAGCCGTTAACAATTCAATTTATGTAAATCAGAAAGGAAACTTGAAAATGAATTTGGAAAAACCGGGCTGGAAGCTGACTTTCCACGATGAGTTCGACCGTCCGCAGCTGAATGACATCTACTGGTATCCGGCATACCGCTCGGGGCGTGTCGAGTATCTGAACCGGTGCGGTCTTGAACAGCGCTGGGTGGATCACAATGCGCATTATGTGATTGAGGATGGCATTCTGAAACTTCGCATTTCGGAAAAACTGCCGTACCGTCCGGACAGGAGTCATCGCTGCGTAAGCTGCATTACGACCTCCGATCACCGTATCGGCGCCACGCCTGAACAATACCGTGTGATGGATAAATTCTCCCAGAAATACGGCTGGTTCGAGATTCGCTGCCGCATTCCGCGCGGGGAGGGGCTGATGAGCGCTTTCTGGCTTCATCAGGTCGATCCGTCAAAACAGGAGTATACAATTGACGGCAGGAGAAAGACAAACAGGGACGGTGCGCTTGAAATCGACATTTTCGAGCAGCAGGGACGCCACATCACGGACACGGAAAGCAAAGTTGACCTGAATATCCATTTCACGGAGAAAGGGCATTTCCTGCATACGGAACCGGTCGATGTTTCGGACGGCTTCCATGTGTGGGCGATGGAGTGGGAGGAGGGGCGGATCCGCTGGTATCTCGACGGCAGGGTGATGGAGACGTACGAAGGGCCGACTCCGCCGGAGAAGATGTTCATCCTGATTGCCCTGTTTCAGTATTCCGGCTGGATCGGGAACGTCGATCCGAATTTGAAGTATCCTAAGGATTTTGAGATTGATTATGTCAGGGTTTATGCGAAGGAGTGAGGAAATGGCGGACCCGGTGCGGTTGCGCGCGGAACGTCTGGCGACCGCTTCGTCGTGCTGCGGCTTTCTGGGGGAGGTGACGCTGACGGACAGTGCCGTGATCATCCTGTTTGCCGGAATGCTCGGCGCCGGAGATGCACTTTCCATGATCACGACCTCAGCTCTGCCTCTCCTGAACGGACTGTGCATCATTCCGATGGCGGGCCTTGCGATGAAAATCGGGATGCGGAGACAGATTCTTCGGGCGTGTTTCTGCGCTTCCGCCGCCTATTTCACCGCGGTCGCTTCGCCGTTCTTCGGGGAGGCGGGGGTGATGGTGCTGATTGCCTCAGTTTTCCTTTTTGCGTTCAGCCTGACGGGATTCATTGCAGGCTGGTTTCCACTGCTCGACACCTTTCTGGAACCGGAGCGCAGAACCCTGTTTTTCAGCAGGATGCGCTTCTGCCATCAGTTGAGCGGGACCGTGTTCCTGTTTCTTGTCGGCTTCGTGATCGGCGGGAATCCGCCTGTATGGGGACTGCAGCTTGTCCTGCTGGCTGCCGCCGTCATCTTCACCGGGCGCGCGGCTGCGATCTCACGGATCCCCGTATTCGAGGGGCGGCAGAACGAGAGCGCCGGATTTCTCTCCGGCTTGAATACGGCGGTCGGAAACAAGCCTATGGCAGGATTTTCCCTGTATTTCTTTCTGTTGAACCTGACTGCGTTCGGCACGGTTCCCCTGATGATGCTGTATCTGAAAAATGGGCTGAATGCCCCGGACAATGTCATTGTGCTGATCTCCGCATGTTCCCTTTCCGGTATGCTTTTCGGGTATCTCTGCATCGGGCGGCTCCTGAAACGGATCGGAATGAAACATACGTTTCTGCTGCTCCACTTTATCTTTTTCGCCGTGAACGGCGGGCTGTTTCTTATCGGCGGCAGGAGTATGGCGACCTACCTGCTGATCGCCTTTTTTCTGCTGGTTTACTCTTTTGCGGCTGCCGCTTCGTCCATTGTCGCTTCGGCGGAAATGATGAAACTGGCGTCTCCCGGGAATAAAATCATGGCAATGGCATTCAACGGTGCCTTTTTCTACGGCGGTTCCGGTCTCTCCCGCTTTCTCACTTCCCTGCTGCTGGGATCGGGCATGTTTGCCGCGGAATGGCAGCTTGGGACGACGACGGTCTGCCGCTACCGGACTTTTCTGCTGTTGTACTGTGCGGCGATTCTGCTTGCCGCGCCGTTTCTCCTGCTGGTCCCCGCCGTAAATTCCGGAAAGTCAAACAAACCTTAACCTGCGAGGGGTGACGATGTATCTTTTTTTCAATGATGTGCAAGGCCGGTTCCGTATTGGAAAGTCCTGCCGCGGAAGCCGGGCGGCGCAGAGCCGTCGAATGGATGCGCGGACCTGAAATCAGCAAGGTTTACCTGGAGACTTACCGCCATCGGCGCCGGGTGACGGACAGCCGCTCAGCCTGCCGCAGAGATAGGCGAGGGCGAATTCCACGCGCAGGATATGACGTCCGAGCGTGACCGGAGTATAACCGGCGCTGAGGAACGCTTCGACTTCTCCGGGGGTGTATCCGCCTTCGGGGCCGATTGCGACCCATGTCGTGCCCTGACTTCCGCAGGGACAGGGAGGAGCATCGTTCATGGGGTGCGCGATGATCTTTTCCGCGTTCTTCGACAGCTCCGCAAGTTCGCCGCCGGATACGAAATCACGGAAAGAACGGCGGAATTCGAGCTGCGGGAGAATGGTGTCAACTCCCTGCTCCAGACCGAGAATCAGTTCTTCTTCGATGGCGGCGGGTGTCATGGCTCCGCTCTTCCAATAGCTTTTCTCGACTTTCTCCGAGGTGATGAAACAGGCTTTTTTTATGCCGGAAGACGCGATGAAATGAAGCGTTTTCTTGAAACTCTGCGGACGCGGCAGGGAAATCACCGGAACGATCTCCGAAGATTCCGGAGGCGCGATGTCAAATGCCGGGCAGACAAGTTCGACGCAGTTCCGCTCCACTTTCCGCAACTCCGCGATCCCGATGTTCCCTCCCAGAAGTCCCGCTTTGATGCGTCCGCCGGGAACGGCGCGGAGCACGCATTTGATATGTTCGGCACGGCGCCCGGCGACTTGAAACAGATCACCGGATATCCGGTCGGCTTCGGTCAGGAGCAGCAGGTTCATTTGCGGAGCTGCTCCACAAGTTCGTCCAGTCCGCGCATGACGTGGCGCGGACGATATGGAAAACGCGGCAGGTCATGGATCGCGGTCACGCCGCTGAGCACGAGAACCGTATCGACTTCCGCCTCGATTCCCGCCACGATATCCGTATCCATGCGGTCGCCGATGATGACCGTGTCGCGCGACATGGCGTTCAGGTGTTTGACCGCTCTGCGCATCATCAGCGGGTTGGGCTTGCCGACGAAGTATGCCTTGCGGCGCGTAGCCAGCTCGATCGGAGAGATCAGCGCCCCCGTGGCGGGCACGATGCCGTGTTCCGTCGGACCCGTCATATCGGGATTGGTGCCGATGAGTTTTGCCCCGTTGAAGACAAGCTGAACCGCTTTTTCTATGCGTTCCAAGCTGTAGGTGCGGGTTTCACCGACCACGACATAATCCGGCGAGGAATCGTTCATTGAGATCCCTTTTTCATAAAGAGCGTTGTAAAGTCCCGCCTCGCCGATCACGAATGCGGAGCATCCCGGATGCTGTTTCGCCAGAAAGTCCGCCGTCGCCAGAGCGCTGGTATAGAAATGAGTTTCATCGACCTGAATGCCGAGACGGGAAAGTTTCTCCGCCAGTTCGCGCGGCGTCCTCTCACTGGAGTTGGTCAGGAAGAGAAACTTCTTCTTGTGTTCGTTCAGCCAGTCTACGAAGTCGGACGCCCCCGGCAGAAGTTTATTGCCGTGGTAGATCACTCCGTCCATATCGGAAATGAATGTGCTTTTGTTTTT
Source organism: Lentisphaeria bacterium (assembly GCA_003526375.1). Classification (GTDB taxonomy): domain Bacteria; phylum Verrucomicrobiota; class Lentisphaeria; order Victivallales; family UBA1829; genus UBA11452. The sequence continues at coordinate 30,177 of DPDG01000028.1, read as the reverse complement.
TAATGATTCCATGGCGGAACCCCCCTTTCTGCTATGTGCTCCGGCAATATACATGAAAAACGGTTCCATTGCAAGAGCGGAGACATGAATCTTGCCGGAAGCAGACAGGCAAATCATCTGTTATGTGCCGTCAGATAATCGGCGGCAATGCCGGCAAGGAAAATCATGCCGGTCTCCAGCACCTTGTCGTCGAATTCAAACCGGCTGTTGTGCAGCGCCGTATGTTCGCCCAGTCCCAGATGGCAGAAGACGCCGCTGCTTTTCCGGAGGAAATAGGAAAAGTCTTCACTGCTCATCGAGGATTCCTTCATCGGGACGAAACGTCCGTTCCCGAAATATTTTTCCGTCACTGCCTTTGCCAGTTCCGCACCCTCGGCGGAGCTGGCTGTCACCGGATAAGTCACCGTATAATCCAGTTCCCAGGTTGCTCCCTCTTCCTTGCAGATCCGTTCCACGACACTGCGGAAAACCGTTTCAATCTCCCTGCCTACCTCGTCTTTCAGAAAACGCACCGTGCCTTCTATTTTTGCAGTCGCGGGAATGATGTTGGTGTTGCTCCCGCCGTCGATGTGGCAGACTGTGCAGACTCCTTCCCCCGGACACTCTTTCCGCAGGGCGTCCACGATCCGTGCAATGACGTTGATCGGGTTCAGCGCTTTCGACGGCATACTGCCGTGTCCGCCGCGCCCGGTGACGGTCAGGTAGAAGAAGCCGGCTGCCGCCATGACCGCGCCCGTTCTGGTGGAGATGCAGTTGTATTTTACATTCGGCCATCCATGCAGAGCCGCGCAGAAATCCATTTTCGGGACATCTACCGCTCCCGCTTCGATCAGCGGTTTTGCCAGCGCCGCGACTTCCTCCCCCGGCTGGAACAGAATTCTGACGGAACCCGGCAGCCTGTCCCGCAGATCGCAGAGAATCCGCGCCGCGCCGTAAAGCATTGCCATGTGCCCGTCGTGTCCGCAGGCGTGCATCATCCCCGGATGCGTCGAGACATGATCCGATGTATTTTCCTCCGTAACGGGAAGCGCGTCGATATCGGCGCGGAGAGTCACGTTGCATCCGGGACGGCTGTCATTCAGGAGCGCCACGACATCCGTTTCCAGAAAAGGATCGAGCACTTTCAGGGGCAGGGCTTCCAGACGTTTCCGCAGGAGGGCGGAGGTTTTGAACTCCTTTCCCGCAATTTCCGGTATTTTGTGCAGTTCATGCCGCAGGGCGGTCGCTTCTTCCAGGTGCCTGCCGGCGAGTTTCAGAATTTCTTCTTTCATTTCAGCATTCCTTATGATAAACTCCGTCTCTGCGCAAAGAGCCAGTCCAGCCCTTTGTCATCCGCAAAAAACGGGTCCCATACATTATGATTGACTCCGGGCAGTTCCCGGTAGACGACATCCGGATTCCCTGCCCGGCGCATTGCTTCGAACATGTCGCGGGCGCGGAGGACCGGGACGGCGCTGTCGTCGGCGCCGTGGATCAGGAAGGCGGCGACATGCCGGAGATTGGGCGCCTGCGACGTGTCCGCCCCTCCGCACATGACTGCGATTGCGGCGAACAGATCATTCATGCGGCACGCCATGTCCCATATCCCGTAACCGCCCATCGAGATGCCCAGCCCGTAAATGCGCCGGAGATCAGGTTTGAATTCCGTGATCTTTGCACGCACCAGCCCCATGGCAAGGGACTGGAACAGGGAAGGAACTTCCGGCATGACATGCGACCTGGAATTCCACGGGACATTCACCCATTGATATCCCTGCTCGCATTGAGGAAAAAGCAGAACCGCTTTGATTCCGCGGTTTTCACAGTACCGGACCATCGGAGCGGCGGGGATGCGGATCTGAAGAAAATTATCGTGCCCGACAGAGCCGATGCCGTGCAGAAAAACTGCAAGAACAGGTTCTCCGGGGCTGTTTCCGCAGGTGATCCGCTGACAATACGGCAGGGTATGCCCGTCCGCTTCAAAAGCCAACTGCTGTATTTGCAGTGTGCGGATCAGTTCCGGAGTCTCCGCCATTTCGGCGGCGCTGTTGTGGATTGAAATCTTCCCGTTCATTTTTGCTTTCTTCTCCTGTGTTCCGGTTACTATACAGCGCAAGGCCTTCAACGGCAAGCAGTTTTTTGCGGGAAAACAGTGTTTGCAGGTAAAATCCGGCGGTCGGTGAAATCTTCCGTGGCGGCAAACTTGTCTGCCGGGGTGCAAACGGCTCTTTCCTGAATGACACTTCCAAATCCGGGAATGAGAGGCTGAACCATGATTTTTTTACCGAAATCGTTCGATTTTACCCTTGACTCTTTTTCCGTGTGTGTTATACTAAAAAGGTAACACGTGACACTGAAATGTTTCTACACAAATAAAACAGTCATGTTTCGCATGACACCGTCAAAGAAAAGGAATGGAAAAATGAAATGGCTTGCTGTTGCGGACTATCATGAGATGAGCCGGGCCGGTGCGGAAAGAATCTGCAATGTGATTGCGGAGGCGTCAAAAGCGCGCAGACGCGTGAACATCGGGCTTGCGACCGGGAACACCATGCTGGAACTTTATCCTGCACTGGCAAAGATGTTGGACGAAAACAAGGTCATGCTTGACCTGCTCCATACATACAATCTGGATGAATATGTGGCGGACGGAAAAGCGGTTCCGCATTCGCATCCTCTGAGTTATTATACCTATATGCATGAAAATCTGTTCCGTCATATCGACCCTGCTCTCGGGTTGACGGAAGACCGCATTCACTTTCCCGATCCGCTGAATCCGGATGCGTTCGATGCCGAACTTGCGGCGGGCGGCGGTCTGGACCTCCAGCTTCTTGGAATCGGGTTCAACGGGCATATCGCGTTCAATGAACCGCAGAGCGAGTCTGAAATCAGTGCCGGGGAGTTCGCGGAACTCCCGACCCGTGTCATTTCACTCAAGCCGCTTACGATTGAAACGAATTCGCGCCTTACTGCCGGCGGCAGGGAGGACGTGGTGCCGCGTCAGGCGGTCTCCATGGGAATGAAGCCGATTCTCGCGGCGAAAAAAATGCTTCTTCTCGCGTGTTTCCCGGAACAGGCGAAGCCGCTTTCCGCGATGAAACACGGACGCCCGACACCGGAACTTCCCGCATCCTATCTGCTGGAGCACAAGGATTCCGAGATTATCTACACTGCCGACCAGATCACTTTGAAATGAGGTGAGGCAATGACGACCCTGCTGAAAAACTGCCGTCTGATCTCGCCCGATCTTGATTATCCGGGCGCTTCGCTCCTGCTTGCGGAGGGCAGGGTGGACCGGATTGTCCTGCCGGGAGAAGCGCTCCCCGCCGCAGACCGCGTGATTGAGCTGGATGGAAAGACGGTGGTCCCCGGTTATATCGACATTCACTGCCACGGGCGCGGCGGCGCAGATTTTTCAGACGGGGACATGGCGTCTTTCGAGACGATCGGCCACGGCAAACTTGCCGACGGAGTGACCGGTTTCCTTGCCACCACACTGAGCGTCAGCCTTGACGACATTACAAAAACCTGCCGGACTGCGGAGAAATACCGCACTGAGAACCGGACAGGGGCACGTCTGCTTGGAATCCACCTCGAAGGCCCGTTTTTCACCCCTGAAGGCGCCGGAGCGCAGAACCCGGAGTTTCTGCGGAATCCCGATATTGCGCTGGTCGATATGTGGAATGCTGTCTGCCCGGTGAAAAAGGTCTCGTTTTCACCGGAACTGCCGGGAAGCGTCGAGTTTGCGCGGGAGCTTGTGAAACGCGGCATCATGCCTTCCGGCGCGCATTCGCTGGCGGAGTATGAGACCTTTGAAAAAATGCGTGTCGCAGGGATGAAGCATCTGACGCATTTCTGCAACGTGCTGACTCCGCTTCACCACTTGAAATTCGGTTTCGTCGGCGGCGGTTTGCGCTCGAAGGACGTTTATGTGGAGATCATCACGGATGGAATTCATCTCTGCAATGAGATGATTGACCTGATCCTTGCGGTCAAAGGCAGCGAGAGAGTCATGATGATCACGGACGCGATGCGCGCCGCGGGAATGCCGGACGGAGATTATTCTCTCGGCGGACTTCCGGTGATCGTCAAAAACGGACGCGCAACGATTCCTTCGGGGCGTGTCGCCGGAAGCACGCTCCTTTACCACAACGGTGTGAAACGGATGCTGGATGTGACGCACCTGCCGCCGAAAGAGATCATTAAATGCACTTCATGGAATCAGGCGCACAGTCTGGGACTGGAAGGCTACGGCAGGCTGGAGCCCGGCTATCATGCGGATCTTGCCATTCTCGACTCCGGCTGGAATCCTCTTGAGACATGGATCGGCGGCGTTCCCCGCTGGAAAGCATGACACGATGAGTTTCCTGCGGCACGAATGTTTCGCTGCTGTGCCCGTTCCGTGCGGCATCTGCGGGGATAGATGGAGATTTTTTCAGTTTCCTTCTTGAGTTTCCATACAGGTCATGTTATATTGAAGCCATCAATATGGGGATACCTCGGAATGAGCAAAGAAGTTTTCGTGACAAACAATCTGCACCGGATCAGCGATCATATCGCGGAAGCCGCCCGCAAGGGCGCCGGTATGAGTGATGAGGAGGGGGTTCCCGCTGCCGGAAGTGCAGGCAGTGCGGCAGACAGCCCGAAAGCGCGCGAGAAAATGAGTCCGGAAACGGAACGCGCCCTGCGCCTGCGGCATGAAGAATTCATACGCTTCAAGTCCGATCTTCTGACGCGCCTGACGGAGTCCGAGGCGGAGATTGCCGCTTCATCCGCGCGTTACAGAAAAGCGGCGGATGAGTTTTATGCGGCGGAGGTGAAGTTCGCGGAGGCGTTGAAAAAAGTGGATGCTCTCGCCGAACCTGATGCCGATTCTTCCGATTATCAGGTGCGTCTTGCGGAAGTCTGCCGCAGCCTGGAGCTGATCCGTCTGGAGATGATCTCCCTGAAAGGGCGTCTGGAGCACCCGGATTCCTGTATTGCCGCGCCGTCGAAATCGGAGGTCAATCTTTTTTCGGAAATGGCGTCGATCTCCTTTTCACAGCTTTTCCGGATCGGCCTGGGGATCGGGCTGCCCCTGCTGATTGTACTGCTTTTGAGCAGTATGATGATCGGCGGACTTATCGTTCTGACTTTCCGTCTGGGGATTTGATATGTCCCCCCTGCGCAGGAAACCGATCGAGGAGATTGACTACTTTACCCGTGGAAGCGACCGCAGACGGTTGACGGAATATCTGCGGAACAGCAATTTCAAAAAAGTGACGGGGCCGAAAGAGCTTGGCGCCAGTATCCGCCGCCGTCGCATTGTCTTCTGCTGTATTGCTTCGCTGTTTCTCCTGGCAGGATTGTTTTTCATCATTTTTTAGGAGGCGGATATGTTTGAAGTGACGCAGCTTGCCGTGGGCGGCCTGGATGACAATTTTTCTTATTTCATCTGTGCATCCAATGGCGATGCCGCAGTGGTGGACCCGTGCGGTGACACGTCGAAAATCATTGCGGAGATCCGGAGACATCCGGATGCCAGACCGAAATATATCCTGATCACACACGGGCACCGCGACCATATTTCCGGTCTTGCTGACGTGTTGAACGTGTTTCCCGCACCGGTTGCGGCGCATCCCGAATGCCGTGTGCATTCGGATATCAGGCTGGCGGATCATCTGCATCTGCCTTTCGGAGACTCTTATATCGAGTGTCTTTTTACGCCCGGCCATGCCGTGAGCAGCGTCTGCTACCGCCTCGGGGACGATTCCGCGATTTTTACGGGAGATACGCTTTTCATCGACTGCTGCGGATATTGCGATCCGGCGATCATGTTTCATACGATGCGCGAGATTCTGTATCCGCTTCCGGATTCGCTGATTGTTTATTCCGGACATGATTATGGGCACGTCCCGTATGAAGCGCTCGGCGCGCAGAAGAAAACAAATCCCTATCTTTATACGAAAGACCTGCCGGCTTTTATCGAAGAGGTGAAGAAACTCTGACCGCAGCCTGTGATTATCATTCCTGCGGCGGTTTCTGAACAGGATTTTCCCTTGCGGCTTCCTCCAGAGCACTTTGCATGGAGGAGGTGATTTCAAACAGGGGAGCGGAGTGGTTCGTATCCTTGTAACGTTCCCCGTCCTGAAGATAAAGCCAGCAGAGCAGCAGGTCCCGCTCCACATATTCCTTTCTTGACAGCTCTTTGACGGGTTTCCTGCGCAGTCTGTTGATGTAACTGTGGAAATAGGGCAGGGAATAAATGAATTTTGTCCGGAGATATTCGTCAAACGCCGTGTGGTCGATCCGGTCCTTCAAATCGCCAAGCAGGCGTTGCTCGAAATTTCCGCCGTCATTTTTCAGGCGGATCGTCTCCGACAGAGCGTTGTTGAGAACCGGAAGATACTGCTCCTCGACTTTTGTGCAGAGGTCATTTGCCGAGGCGTCGATCTCTCCCCGGACCGAATCGCCCAGATACTGAAACGCCATCGGCAGAATCTGCATGAAGGATTCTGCAAGGAGTTCCGCCGCCGGGTCCAGGTCTCTGCCGTATTCCGGTGTGACGATGACTTTGCTTCCGATGAGTGCCGCAGCGGTGCGGGGCTCCGCCAGTTCCTGAATCTTGTAGCCGATGATGGTTGTATAGATCAGAACGAAAATAATGATGAAGATATAAAAAATGATCACGTTGCGGAAGGAACTCCGGTAGCGCCTGTGATGCTTCTTGAGTTCAAACGCAAGGTCCGTCAGTCTTTCTTTCAGATCATCGTTCATTCTGCCGCCTCCCTGTTGCCTGAGACTCCCTTGCTTTCATTCAGCAGATAGACCGTATATTCGAGGATGTTTTCATAAAGACGGCTTTCAAGAAAATCGCGCGGTTCATTTGCCAGCGCGGTATAGTCCGGCAGTGTGCGGAACATCTCCAGGTCCGCATTCAGGTCGTTCAGTCGGGTCAGGGTCGGGGCTGTCTGTTCCGTGAAACGCTGCAGAATGCTGCGGATCAGGGTTTCGTTTGCCGAATCAATCGCTTTTTCCAGCTCCCGGCGCGGAATGTTCCGATGGGACGCATAACGTTCCAGAAGTTCCTGCTTATGAAGGTCAAGACGGTGTTTCAGGAGTTGTTCGAGTCGTTTTTTGAAATTGGAATCGGTATGCAGAATGGTCTTCTTGAATTCATGCTTGAATTCGCGCCGGAGGCTCGGAATCTCGTGCAGAAACGAATTCTGCGCCTCCCGCCGGAACGTTGACAGGAATCTGGACTGGAATCCTTTGCCCATTTCGCGCAGTTCCGCGGGGGTGTAGGAGAGCTTGATATTACGCGTCAGTTCACCCATCAGCTCTTTTTTCGGGTAACTCATGAAATATCCGATCATCCCGATTGCAAAAGAGATCAGGATCAGAAGAATGATCAGGACGGAGGATGCGGAAATCAGGAACTGCTTTTTCCTGAAGTTTTCCGTTTCGAGCAGAAGGTTTTCCAGTTCCGTAATTCTGCGGTTCAGCTCCGCCGCCTCTTTTTCCGGGTCTATGATTCGTTGTTCCAGCGCCATACTGCCTCACTTTCTGCCTTCGGCGGATTTTTTCGCACGGGCTTTTTCACGCAGAAGCCTGTATTTGATCACGATGCGTCTGATGACATAGTAACAGACCGGTGTGGAGATGACTGCGAGCAGCAGCCCGCCGATAAAAAAGGAGATGGCGACTTCAAGTCCCATGTCGAACAGTGTTTCATAGTTGCGGTGTTCCAGCACATCGCGCATCATGCATTCGATTTTATTGAGAGAAAGGCTGCCGCAGATTACCTTGTTGCCGAGCCAGCATTGAAATGGATAGATGATGAAAATGGTAAAGTGGTTTGTGGTGAATGTCCCCAGAATCGAACCCAGTTTCGAGCCTTTCATCAGGAAGGACAGGGGAATGGAGATTGCAAGCTGAAGTCCGAACGGAATTGCGAACCCGACGAACATGCCGATCGCCCAGCCGCGCGCAATGTATTCCGGGGTCCCTTTGTCACGGACCGCTTTCATGTAGTAGAAGGTGAGAATTTTCTTCAGCTTTGCAAACACTTACTGCTCCTTTACAATTTGAAATCCGAGTCCGGAATATGTTGTTGCGAGATCATCTGCCCCGGAGATCCGGTAGGCGGCGAATTCCCGGCGGAGCGGATAGTCGCCGCGCAGCTTTTCAAATGCGGCGGGAGACATGCGGAGCCGTTGATCGTCGGAAAGGATGTCATAGGAGCGGAAGACCGCTTTTGCGAGCTGTTCCTCCGAAGCGCCTTCCGACGGAATCCTGATCAACGGATCTTCCGGCCGGGGAACATCAGGCTCGAATTCATACAGTGGCAGGGCAAAGAACGATGCAAGCGCATTGACGCTCATTGAGGTGCCGTTTGCCTTTCCGTCCGCGGAATATCCCGCGATGTGCGGTGTGGCGTAATCCAGCAGGTTCAGCAGCCCGAGGTCGATTTCCGGTTCATTTTCCCAGACGTCCAGAGCCGCGCCGCGCAGTTTTCCTGTTTTCAGCGCCTCTTTCAGTGCGGCATTGTCCACGACTTCCCCGCGCGAGGAGTTGATGAGAAACGGTTGTTTGGACGCCCGTTCAAAAAAACTCCTGTCCGCCAGATGAAACGTCGCATCGGAACCCGTCCGGATCAGCGGAACATGAAATGTGATGATGTCGGACTTTTCAAGGATGGCATCAAGAGGAGAGTATTTGCCTGCCCCTTCCTGCCGTTCACGGGGCGGATCGTTCAGAAGCACTTCCATGCCGAGAAGTTTCGCTGCCTTTGCGACCTTTGAGCCGACGTTGCCGACGCCGACGATTCCAAGTGTCATTTCTTTCAGGCGCCGGCCCGTTTTCAGGGAATACCGCAGAAGGAGAGAGGTGATATACTGCATGACGGAGCCGGAATTGCATCCGGGGGCGTTGGTCCATGCGATTCCGTGTGCCCGGCAGTAGGCTGTGTCGATATGATCGTATCCGATCGTGGCTGTGGCGATGAATTTCACCGCGGTGCCGTCCAGCAGTTCCGCATTGCATTTCGTGCGGGTGCGGGTGATCAGGGCGTCTGCATGAAGGAGATCGTTCCGTGTGATTTTTCCGCCGGGAAGATAAGTGATTTCCGCATAAGGTTCGAGAGCGCCCCTGAGAAACGGTATCTTGTCGTCCGCTACGATTTTCAGCATGATTCCGCTCCTTTCAGCGCCCTGCGATGTTCATGACCAGATTTTCCAGCGCAAGCCGTGGATCGCCGCCGGTCACCATCTGTTTGCTTGCCTCGAAAATCGCTTCAAATGCTTCGGAAATCTCCCTGTCGGAAAAAAGCATCGCGTTTTCCCATATTTTGTAGGCGCGGAACGGGTGCATGGAAAAAAAACTGTTCCGCCCGCCGGAACCTTTCTGCGACTCGAACAGGGAGTAGAAAAAGTCGGCGTTCGCATTTTTCGGAATGCGGAAACGCTCCGATTCGCATTTCGCGGAGAGCAGACGCTGGAATTCCGAATTGGCGGCTCCGACGATTGCCATTTCCGGGCGTGCGCCGGACCCGCGTTCCTGTTCCATGGTCTCGCAGATTCCGGGGATCAGGGAAATCGCCTTCGCCGCATTTTTCGACGCGAGCGCCGAGGAAAACTCCCATGAAAGCGTTTCCGTGTTGCGGCTGCAGATCTGAAGACAGTCTTCCAGCGTGATTACCGGGGCTTCATCCACGTAGGAAACGAGTTTTTCGAGTTCGTTCTTCAGCCGTGCCGCATCCGCACCGACCGTTTCCGCGAGGAATGCCGCGCCGTTTTCGTCGATGCGCTTGTTGTAATTGGATACCGCCTCGCGAATCCGTTTATGAAGCATCGCCTCATAACCTTTCGCTTTCGGATCGACCTTTTCGAACCATTCGAGCTTTCCGCCCGTGGCGGCGCAGACTTTTTCGCAGAGTTTGTAGAATGCCTTTCTGCGGTCAAGCCCCGCGCCGTCGATGACGATCGTGAGATCGTCCGGAAATCCGTTTTTCAGGAAATCCGAAAGCAGGTCAATTCTGCTTTTCTGCTTTTTGCCGGAGGGTTCGGCAAGCGCTTCGTCGAACTTGTTGAAATGTTTCAGCCAGACCGTCTTTTTCGGCGACAGGAACGGGGGCGTTTCAAGCGTGGCGAGAAAACGGTCCAGCACGAGTGTGAACTTTTCCGAATCCTCGTCGCCGCGAATGACCTCAAGCTCCGGGTTGTCTTCCGGAATGTCTCCGTAGAGCTGGCACATGAGTTCCGTGGCGCGCTCCTTGACGGAGAACTCCTCATTTCCTGAAATCAGATACAGCATACCCATTCCCGCCGCTCTTTCCGACTCAGTCGATGCCGGGGATGAACGTTTCTTTTCCGCACAGCGCTGCAATGGTTTCCGCGATCAGGTTGATCGCGCCTTCCACGTCGCGCAGGTCGCAGATTTCGACCGGCGTATGCATGTAGCGGTTCGGAATGCTGATCAGCGCCGTTGCTACGCCGGAACGGGTCATCTGAATCTGCGCCGTATCCGTGCCGCCGCTGGCACGGTGCCCGCAATCCAGCTGATATTTGATTTTCTTCTTGTCCGCGACTTTGAACATGAGACGGTTCACGACCGGATTGTTGTCCGCGTTGCGCGAGAGGAGCGGTCCGCCTCCGAGCGTGACATCGCCGTAGGATTTCTTTTCCACGCCGGGGACATCGGTTGCGAAACCGACATCGACCGCGATCGCCATATTCGGATCGACTCCGAATGCGCTGGTTGTCGCGCCGCGGAGCCCGAGCTCCTCCTGAACGGTTCCGACCGCATAGACGCCGACTTTGATTTTGCGTTTCGCCAGCAGCTTCAATGCTTCGATCACGACGAACGCGCCGATCTTGTCGTCAAGCCCCTTGGACATGATACGGTTTTCTCCGTAACGCTTGTAATTGACCTTGAATGCGACAGGATCACCGATTCCGACCAGTTTCTTTGCCTCGTCCGCGTTTTCCGCCCCGATATCAATCCAGAGATCCTTGAATTCGGAGGGTGTTTCGCGTTCTTTCGGCGTCTGGAGATGAATCGGTTTCCTGCCGATTACGCCGGGGATCTTTTCGCCCCTGGCATTGATGATGTTGACCTCGATTCCGGGCAGGGTGTTCTTGTCGATGCCGCCGACCTGGCGGAACGAAACAAGTCCGCCCTCGTCGATGTAGACGACCTGGAAACCGATCTCGTCATAGTGTCCGGCGAGCATGACCTTGAATTTCGCGTCGGGATTGAGCACCGCAATGGTGTTGCCCGTGACGTCGGTTCTGACCTCGTGTGCAAATTCCTTTGCATAATTGCGGAACGCGGCGGCGGGTTCAAACTCGAATCCGGAGGGACCGGAGGTGTTCATGAACGCTTCAAGGAAGTCCAGACTTGATTTTGAAAGCATATTTTTCTCCTTTACTTGAATTTAATACATTGAGAAAGTAATTTATATAGTCAATATAACACGTGAAAGCAATTTTGCACTAAAACTACAGCTTGATAGAGAAAAAAATTATGATTATTGAAGAAATCAGAGCGCATGCACAGGAAGCGGACTCGAGACTCGCGCATCTTTACGAGTTCCTGAAGATCGAAAAATACAAGCAGGAAATGGCGGATTTGGAAAGTATCATGGCGCGCCCCGATTTCTGGGATGACAAGGACAAGGCGCAGGAAACGGTCCAGAAACTCAGTTCCTGCAAAAATATCATCGAACCTTATAACGGGCTCGTCACCGAAGTGGAGGATTTTCACACGATCGCCGAACTTGCCGCCGAGGATGAGAGCTTTCTTGCCGAAGCGGACGGCGCATGGAAATCTCTTTCCGAACATCTGGATAAAATTGAACTGGTCAGTTTCCTTTCCGGCAGATTCGACCGCAACAACTGTTTCTTCTTTATCCATGCCGGCGCCGGCGGAACGGAGTCCTGCGACTGGGCGAGTATTCTGATGCGTATGTACCGCCGCTGGTTTGAGCGCAAGGGGTTCAAGGATGAAATCGTCGATATCCAGCCGGGCGAAGAAGCCGGGATCAAGAGCGTGACACTGCGCGTGGAAGGCGAATTCGCCTACGGTTATCTCAAGGCGGAACGCGGAATTCACCGTCTGGTGCGGATTTCTCCGTTTGACAGCAACGCGCGCCGTCATACCTCGTTCGCCTCCGCCGACGCCTTTCCCGAACTCGGAGACGATATTGCCATTGAGATTGATGAAAAGGATTTGAAGGTCGATACCTACCGTTCGAGCGGCGCCGGCGGGCAGTATGTCAACCGGACGGACTCCGCGGTGCGGATCACCCACCTGCCGACCGGCATCGTCGTCGCCTGCCAGATGGAGCGTTCCCAGCACAAAAACCGTGCGATGGCTATGAAAATGCTTCAGGCTCGCCTGTATGAGCGCGCCGAGGAGCAGCGCAAGAAAGAGGCATCCGCGATTTCCGGTGAAAAATCCGATATCGCGTGGGGCAATCAGATCCGTTCCTATGTCCTTCAGCCTTATCAGCTGATCAAGGACCTCCGTACCGATTATGAAACCGGGAATGTCAATGCGGTGCTGGATGGTGATCTTGACGCATTTGTCGAAGCCTATCTCCGTCACTCCAACTCATGAAGCAGGAACGTAAGATAATCGCTCTGGATATCGGAAATGTCTGTGTTTCCATTCATCCCGAGCGTGTGATCGCGCGAATGAATCTTTTCCCGACGCCGGAAATTCTCGCCGTGTCCGCCAGACTGGAGTGCGGATTGATTTCCGAGCGGGAATGGCTCGATTTCTTTCATGAAAAGACCGGGCATCGCTTGAATGACGATGAAATGATCGACGCATGGAATCTGATTATCGGTGACACGCTTTCCGGAATGCCGGAGGCGGTTCGCGGCGCGTTGAAGCAGGGATATTCATTTGTCTATCTTTCCGATGTGTCGCGCTTCCATCTGACGGAATGCCGGCGCAAATGCGAGTTTTTCCATCTTGCCGTAGACGGTGTTTACAGTTTCGATGTCGGCGCGCAGAAACCGTCGGAAAAGATGTTCCGCGAGTTTGAGCGCCGACACGGTACGCCGTGCATCTATTTTGATGACCGCGCCGATAATATCGAAGCCGCCCGCAAATTTGGCTGGAACGCGGTTCAGTTCAAGAGTTCCGCTGATTTCATCCTGCCGGAGTAAACAGCCCCGCCGCAAGTCGCAGGGTATCGGAATGCCGTAAGCCTGAAATCGTATGGTGCAGGTCGTTGACCTGCTGCAATCCAACTGCATAAGTTGGTCGCCGCAGGCGAAATCCCTCCGGCGGCGGTTCCACCGCTACCGGACGAGAAGCGAAGCTTCGAGAGCCGCCGGCAACGCATGAGCCCGGGAGAACGCCCGGAGCTCTCGACCTTGATGAATCAAGTTTTCGCCATTGAGCGGATAGGACCGCTCCGGGTGAAGATTTCGCGCTATGCGCGACCAGCGCAAGGGCAGAGCCCTTGACCCGAGAAGAATGCATCCGCATTCTTCCGTCTCAAAACCGCCCCGCAGGGCGGGGTATATAACCCGATGGAGTAGACCGCCCCGCCGCAAGTCGGAAGATTTCGCGCTATGCATGACCTGCAGTTCGCTGTTGACCCGTGACAAAGGAAAGCCCTTTGTACAGAAAAAGAGCGGGAACTTTGCATTCCCGCTCTTGAAATGAACCGATATATCTGAAAATTACTGCATGGTTCTTGTTTCAGGATATACGAAATTGTATTTGTTCTGTGCCGGAGTGATGATCCATTCAGGTTCGAGGATCGGACCGTAACCCCATGCGGGACTGTCGGGCAGTTCCGTGCTGCATCCGGGAAGGGGAGCAAAGAATGTTGCAACTTCGACGACTCCGACGACTTCACGGATCACCACATAGGTGAGTCCTTTGAAGATTCCGTAGGTGCATGCGGCGAAGCCGCCTTCCTCGAAGTTGACCTGGTACCATTTGACCGGAAACTCGACAGCGCCGAATGCCACATTGCTGACACCGCGCCCGAGCTTGCGGATCATGGAATCCCACACCTGGTAGTCATCCTGCTGATCCTGCGCGAATGCCTGGGTTGCTGTTCCTGCCGCCATGAAAAGAGCGGCAGCGAGAAAGAGTTTCTTCATAAGACTCATCTTGTTCTTACTCCCTGTTGTATCCCATATTTTTGTTATGTTCCTTCAAAATATCCGCTAATATATTCCTGACTTTTCATTTGGTCAAGCATTTTTTCGTTTTAGTTTCGCAAATTTACGAGATAATGATATATTATAAGGGAAATCAGTCGTTTTTTTCTAAAATTTTGGAGTGAGAATCATGAAAAAGGAAAAGATGCAGACGTCTGCGGGGAAGAAAGCACTGCCGCATTCTTCTCTGACCCTGCTGAACAGAAACCACACGGAATATCCCGATTCGCCGGACAAGGCGAAGATCGAGACGTTCGACAACGCATATCCGCAGCGCAATTATGTGATCACGTTTGACTGTCCCGAGTATTCGAGTCTCTGTCCCGTGACGAATCAGCCTGATTACGGTCATATCACGGTTCGTTACATCGCGGATAAGAAGTGCATTGAAAGCAAGGCGCTGAAGCTTTACCTCTTCTCTTTCAGAAATTTCAATACGTTCCATGAAGAATCCGTCAACCGGATCCTGACCGATCTGGTGAAGGCGTGCCGCCCGCGATGGATGGAAGTGACCGGCGATTTCATGCCGCGCGGCGGAATCGCAATCCATGTCCGTGCCGAGGAAGGCGATTCTTCGCTTGTAAAATAATCAATTCTATGAATCATATTAAAAAATTATTCAAAACGGAATGAAAAATGGGAACAGACACTCAGTTTGACTTCGTGGAGAACGGTTCCACAACATCCCCGCTCGGCTTCCTCGCCTGCGGTGTTGTCGCCGGACTCAAAAAAAGCAAGACCGCCGATCTTGCCATGATCGCCTCCGAAACGGAGTGCAATTATGCCGCAACCTTTACTTCGAATCTCTTTCCCGCAGCTCCGGTTCAGTATGACCGCGAGATTTGCGCAACGTCAAAGAAAATCCGCGCGATCGTTGCAAACAGCGGCGTAGCCAATGCCTGCACCGGACTGGACGGATACAAGAATGCCAGGCGGATGGCGGAGATCGCCGCGGAGGCGCTTTCGATTCCCGCGGAACAGGTGCTGATCGGCTCCACGGGGCGTATCGGTGTGCATCTCCCGATGGAGCTCATAGAGAATGGAATCCGTGAGGCGGCGAAGTCTCTGACGCATACCGGCGGCTCCATTGCCGCAAGAGCGATCATGACGACGGATACGCGCCCGAAAGAACTGGCGGTATCGTTTTCCGTCGGGGACCGTGTCGTAACGGTCGGCGGCATGTGCAAAGGCGCGGGCATGATTGCGCCGAAGATGGTGATTGCGCCTCATGCGACGATGCTCTGTTTCATTACGACGGATGCGGAGATCGGCAATGAGCTGCTTTCGGAGCTTCTTGCAAAGTCCGTCGAGGCGTCCTTCAATCATATTACGGTTGACAATGACATGAGCACGAATGACACGGTCGTCCTTATGGCGAACGGCGCGTCCGGCGCGAAGATCGAAAAGGGAACGGAAGCCGCGGAGCATTTTGCCGTGGCACTCGGAATGGTCACGGAACATCTGGCGCGTTCCATCGTGTTCGACGGCGAGGGCGTGACGAAGTTCGTGACTGTGGAAGTGACCGGCGCCGCAAACGAAAAGGATGCGGAACTGGCGGCGCGCGCCATTGCAAACTCACCGCTCTGCAAGACAGCATGGTTCGGCTGCGACCCGAACTGGGGGCGCATTCTGGCGGCTGCCGGATATTCCGGAGCTGTTTTTGCGCAGGAAAACGTCTCTTTGGATTTCGATGAACTGCCAGTCGTGCGCGGCGGGCTTGATGCGGGAACGCCGGAGAATGAACTTGCGGAACTGATGAAACGCCGTGAATTTACCGTGAAGATTGATCTGGGAGAAGGCTCCGCCTCCGCGACGGTCTGGACCGGTGATTTCACCTACGAATATGTGAAGATCAACGCGGATTACCATACTTGATAACTCTTTGGGAGAAGAAGAAAATGCAGGAACTTATCAGAAAGGCGGATGTGCTCAACGAGGCGCTTCCGTTCATTCAGGAATTCAAAAACTCCATTGCCGTGGTGAAATTCGGCGGCAGCGCGATGGAAAATCCGGAGCTGACGCGTAAGACCATGCGCGATATCGTGCTTCTGGAAGCCATCGGCATGAAAATGGTGGTTGTCCACGGCGGCGGAAAGGCGATCAGCGCCCGCCTCAAGGAGCTGGGAGTTCAGACGCAGTTCATCAACGGTCTGCGCGTGACGGATGCCGACACGATCAAGGTGGTCGACGATGTTCTCCACAACAATACGAACAAGAGTCTTGTTGACGGCATTGCGGCAAGCGGCGGCAAGGGCGTGACGATCTCCGGCAAGGGGATCATGCGCGCCGAAAAACTTTGGTCCGCAGACCCTGAATCCGGTGAAAAGCTTGACATCGGTTTTGTCGGAAAAGTGATTTCCGTGGATGTGAATCCGATACTGGATGCACTGCGTTATAAATTCATCCCGGTGATCACGCCGCTTGCGATGGATTTCTACCATCAGCCTTATAACATCAATGCGGATACCGCCGCCTGCGAGATTGCCAAGGCTTTGAAAGCACGCAAACTGGTGTTCCTGAGCGATGTCCCCGGCGTGCTTCGCGACCCGAAGGATGAGAAATCCCTCATTTCGGTCATCAAAACCTCCGAAGTCGGTTCCCTGATTGCGGATAAAGTGTTGACCGGCGGCATGCTTCCGAAGATTCAAAGCTCTGTTGAAGCGATTAAAGCCGGAACGAAGGAAGTTCACATGGTGGACGGGCGCATTCCGCATTCTCTGCTGCTGGAAATCTTCACGAACAGCGGTATCGGAACAGAGATTATCGAAGGCTGATTCTCCTGACGATGATTTATAAATACGGCAAACTTGTTT
>DPDG01000028.1:0-12904 GCA_003526375.1 Lentisphaeria bacterium | reverse complement strand
GAGCGGATTGGACCGCTCCGGCGGGGGAGATTTCGCCTGCGGCGACCAACTTTCGCAGTTGGATGGCGGCAGATGCAAAGCACCTGCACCACACTATTTTTATAAATACGGCAAACTTGTTTTTCTCGGGCAGAAGTTGTTTTCCCATCTGATCAGGGGAAACAAGTCAAAATCTGTGTGCCGATATCTCAGCATCTTGAGTTTTCTCCATAGATGGAGAGGAGGAAAATGGGAACAAAATCAGGAAAAAATTTGCAATCGCCATTTTTTCTTTTATAGTCTCCAGTTTCAAATAACAGGTGAAGCCGATGAATGAATTATTGATCAGACTTTTTATCAGGGATCCGGACAAAATCACATCACCGCAGGTCAGGACTTCCTACGGCGTCCTTTGCGGCTGGTATGGAATCCTGGTCAATCTGGCATTGTGCAGTGTCAAGGTGACGGTCGGGATTCTGACCGGAAGCATTGCCGTGACTGCGGATGCCGTGAATAATCTTTCGGATGCAGGTTCGGCGGTGATCACCCTGTTCGGATTCAAACTGGCGGGCAAACCGGCGGATGATGAGCATCCGTTCGGACATGGACGGCTTGAATATGTCGCGGGGCTGATTGTGGCGATTATCATTATCGCGGTCGGCCTGGATTTTCTGAAACTTTCCTTCGAACGTCTGATCCGGCCGTCTGAAGTGAAAATGACGGCTGTGGCTCTGGCGCTTCTGCTGGCGACGTTGCCGGTGAAGCTCTGGATGTTTTTCTTTTACCGGAAGGTTTCACGGAAGATTGCTTCAAAGACCATCCACGCGGTTGCATTCGACAGTCTCAGTGACATTCTGACGACATCTCTTGTGATTGTTTCTCTTGTGATTTCCCAGTACACCAGTTTTCCCGTTGACGGTGTCGCCGGTCTTCTTGTGGCGCTTTTCATTATACTCGGCGGGGCGGAAGTGATCCGGGAGATCATCAATCCGCTCCTCGGGGAGTGTCCCGACCGGAAGCTCGTGGAGGAGATCCGCAAGCGTCTTTTGAAATGCCGGGATATCTGCGGTGTGCATGATATCATTGTCCACAGCTACGGTCCGGACCGCTATTTTGCGACTGCACATGCCGAAGTGAATCCGGAAAAGAACGACATGGTTCAGATACATGATGCTCTGGAGGCGGCTGAAGTCGATATTGCGCGGCACATGCCGGTACGCCTGCTTCTGCACTGCGATCCGTTTTTCAGTCAGGAGCCGGAACTGAAACACTGGCGGACTCTTGCGGAGGATTTGATCGGCAGTCTTGACCCGGAGTTGAAAGTTTACGATTTCCGTCTTGAGAAATCCGGGGAGCAGATTTTGCTGAATTTTCAGCTTCTTGTGCCGAGAAAATTTGTCCTGACCAATCAGGAGCTGACCCGGAAGATCACGCATCTGCTCCGGGAACATGACAGACGCGTGAATACGCAGATCACGATTACGCACAGTTTTGTGTGACGAAAAAATACGATAAGTATTGCGCAGTCTTCTTGAAAATGCCAACGTTGGCATTTATTGTATGAACAGACGACTTTTTCCACGGTAAATCAACTTAAAAAGAGGAATGCCATGTTTCAAAACAAGATGATGAAACTTCGTGAACCTGTCGGAAAAACTTTTACCGCGGTTCTGACCGGAGATGTCTGTCCGAAATTTCCTGAAGCGCAGGAACAGGCGATCAACCACAGCGAAACGCTGGTTGCCGGAGTGAAACCGTTCATTGCTTCTGCCGATCTGAAGATCATGCAGTGGGAAACGACCCTGACTGCCGCTGATACGCCGATCGACAAATGCGGTCCCAATCTGAAATGTCCGCCGGAGTGTCTGAACCTCGGCAAGGCGCTTGATATTGATGTGATGCTGCTTGCCAACAACCATGTCGGCGACTTCGGTCCCGATGTTGTGGTTGAAACCATTTCCAACATCGAAAAAGCCGGATTCAAGCACGTCGGCGCGGGGAAAAACCTGGCGGACGCGAAAAAGCCCCTTTATCTTGACTGCAACGGATTGAAGGTTGCGATTATCAATTTTGCGGAAAACGAGTTCGGCACCGCCGGCGGAAACAAGGCGGGAGTCGCGCCTATGGAGCCGTTCAGCAACATCTGCCAGATCAGGGAAGTCCGGCAGAATGCGGATATTGTGATCGTCGCGATTCACGGCGGGCATGAGTATTATGCTTATCCGTCTCCGAGGATGGTGGAAGTATACCGTCAGTTTGCCAGTGCCGGAGCGGATATTGTCTGGGGCTGCCATACCCATTGCAATGTCGGCTGTGAAGTCTTTGAAGATGTGCCGATCATTTACTCTCCCGGCAATTTCTATTTCCCGTATCCCGAGTTCGGCGGATCGCAGAAAGGATGCTGGAAGACCGGTTATCTGAGCAAATTCTATTGCGATGAAAAGGGTGTTTACGCCGTGGAGCTTCAACCCTATAAATTCGATATGACATCCATTGCGGCATTGAGTCCGGAAGACGAGAAGATGTTCTTTGAATATTATGAGAAAATCTCCTCCGTGATTCAGGACCCCGAAATGATCCGGCGTTATTTTGAAGCCTGGTGCACTTGGTCCGGTATTAGTTATTTGAGCTGTCTGAACAAGGATAAAGTGGAAAACTGGCCGCCGGACTGGACCCGGCGCGAAGTCGTCAAGTCATGGCTTCCAGCAAGAAATCTCTTTACATGTGAGGCTCACAACGATCTCATGAAACAAACCTTGCGCCTGATTGAAGAACATCGTGTCGACGAGGCGAAACAACTGCAGGATGAGGTTCTGGCTCTGCAGAATCCGCCGTGGATGAAATAACAGAACGGGAAAGCTGCGGCAAAGGGCAGGGACAGAGCAGTCCGGCGGCGAACCGCCAGTTGCGCGTAATGCGAAACCGCCGGAGGATTTCGCCTCCGGCGGTCGGTTTATGCAACTGGATCACAGCAGGTCAGCGACCTGCATCATACGTTTCGGGCTTTCGTCATTGATTTGGCTTTCCGACACTCCGTATGCTTTGCATCGGAGTCATTCATTTTTTCAGTTTTGCCCTTGCTTTTTCATTTTCTTGGTGTTATATTGTTAAATCTAACATAAGAATATAGCGGTATAGAAGTGCTGCTATATTTCAGGAAAAAGGAAAGGAATCCTCTGTTTTTTTCTATAAAAGCTTCTTGATTCGATTATTTTTCAGCATATATTCATTAAAACAACCATGTAATGAGGGAGAATGGCAATGCTGACAGAACAGATCAGAAAAGTGGATGTAAACGTCAGGGGGCTTAAAAGCACCGACGGCACCGTGTATCTTTCTCCGGGGCTGCAGGGACGCATCTTCTGCTCCATCGGGGATACTCTGATTCACAAACTCGACTTTGCAATGGCGGCGGACCCGTCCGATGATTTCAACAATATCGGCGGAAATTCTCTGTGGCCGGCTCCCGAGGGCGGCCCGTTCGCATTCAATTACCCGCATGGGGAATGGACCGTTCAGGACGGCATCAATAAAGTCTGTCCTGAATTGGCAGTGCTTTCCGATACGGATGCGGTCATGTCCAAGGAGATTGCGCTCATCAATGCGAAAGGGATCAATGTTGAACTGGAATATCGGCGCGAAGTCCATGCGAACGATATTTCTTCGCTGGCGCGGAGCTGTCTTGTGAAAGGGGTGTCCTACACCTCGACGGATACATTTACCGCGCGCAACGATTATCCCGTGAAAGATGTGCTGCTGAATGCATGGACTCTGGAACAGTTCCCCGGAGCGGAGGGCGTCATTGCGTTCGGTCAATTCGACTGCAAGGATACATCGAAGGTCATCAATGATGATTTCTACGGCGATCCGTTGTCGCGGATCACGTTTGCGGATCATTTATTTGTCTTCCGCCTGGGAGGTCCCGACCGTCTCCAGATCGGCGTGAAGAAGGACTGCCGTCCCGTATTGATCGGCGCTTATGATCCCGCCCGCGGGATTCTGATCATACGCAAAACGAAGATCAAGGAGGGCAGATATATCAATATTGCCGACAACGATCAGAAAAACGGACCATTCTCGACGGAAGATATTTTCAGCATTTTCAATGGCGCGACGCTGAACTTTTTCGAACTTGAAACCATTGCTCCCATGATTGAAAAAGACGGCAGATTCGATCATTCGACCGTGGTTTCCGACACCTTCATCTTCAAGGGACCGAAAGAGAATCTTGCCGAACTTCTGGTGAAAGAATACAATATCAATTCCAAGGAGATCATAAAATGAATCAAATCAAAACAGTGTTCGGTTTCGATATGGAAACCGATATCGGGAGCTGGACCTCATTCTATGAGGGGTTCAAACATGGAACGCCGCTGATTCTGGACGTTCTCAAGAAGCATGACATCAAAGCGACTTTCTTCTTCACCGGCGACAGTGCCAGGAAGAATCCGGAGATCGTTCATATGGTGCGGGATGCCGGACACGAAATCGGCTGTCACACGCTGTTCCATGAGACGATCGGCGATCCTCTGTTCGAGATTCCCGGCATGATACCGCTCCTGCCGGAAGAAGTGGAACATCGCATTGAGCTGGCGACGCAATGGGTTGAGGAAGTTGCCGGTGTGCGTCCGACCGCATGGCGTTGCCCGCGTCTCTGGGGTTCCACCACCGTGGTGAATGCTCTGGAGCGGCTCGGCTATAAATCCGATGCCACATACCCCATGTATTTCTACCGCGAACGCCTTACTCCGTATCATCCCTCGAAGGATGACTGGACGAAAGAAGGCGACATGAAGCTTATCGAACTGCCGAACTTCGCGGACCTTTCCATGGATTCCAAAGATCAGTATGGGCGTGATATGGATCAGTGGCCGCTGTGGCGCACGGAGTCTGCGGATGCCGTCATGGAACATATCAGAGGTTATGTGAAATACTGCGAACAGAAGAAAGTCGATCCTTTCCTCTGCTTCTATATGCATCCGTGGGAGTTCTGGCCCATGCCGGAAGGTCTGATTCACTCCGGCGAGGGTGCGGTTCTGCCGGATCCTTTCATCGTGAAGAACTGCGGCCCGTACGCCGTGGAACAGCTGGATCTGCTGATTGAGAAGCTGAAAGCCGCCGGTTCCGTCTTTACGACTGCGTCCGGCTGTCTTGACTGACTTCCAGACCGAACAGGAAAAAATACCGTGTGTTCTTTCCGGAATGCACGGTTTTTTTTTGCGGTCAGGACCGGAAGGATGCGATCAGTGGAACACAAGGTGAGGGCTCGCTCCGAGAGAGCCTCACCTGTAATTGGCAGATTCTGAAGTGTCCTTCTGAAACAATTCAACGTCTATGGGACGCAGGCCTCATGCTTTTTAGCCGCTCCGGCGGCGTTTTTCCCGTTCCCGAACTTCAAGACTCAAGCTCTTGCCGCTGAGAACCGCTCCGGCAGGGAGATTTCGTGCTGCGCGCGGTCAATCTGCACGGTTGGACAGCGGCAGAGCCATGATATTTCCGTGAAAGAAAGATTTCAACGCATATTTTTTCTGAAAAAATGATTCTGATGACTTGAAAAAATGAACAAATGGATTAGTTTAGAGTCTAAAATATTTAAAGTATTAATTTTTTAATTTTATAAGGAGATATCAAGGGAAAGTAAATGATAAAAGGAGACTTACAGCATAATTGGGAACTGCTGTTCCGTAATACGGACCTGCTGCGGGATATGATTGATAAATACTATCCGTTCAAAACCAAAAATCAGATTACGGTGGCACAGATCAAGATGCTTGTCTGCGTCATGCGGCATGAGCCGGACGGAGTCATGCTGAAAGATATTGCAAATGAACTGGAACTGACTCCGGGAGCTGTTTCGCAGATGGTGGAACATCTGGTCCGGATGGAGTTGCTGGAACGCTGTGCATCAGAGACCGATCGGCGTGCCGTCTGTATAAAATTGAGTCAGAAAGGGAAGAGCATCCGCGCATTTCATGAAGATTTCTTTAACAGGGTCATCAATGATTTCATGAAAACCGTGCCGGAGGAAAAACAGAAAATATTTGCTGAAGTCATGCAGAAAATGCATGATTATCTTGAACATGAAAAACAGAAACAAGTCGGAGCTTAATTCAATGAAAAAATTTATTCTTATGATTGTCGCACTCAGTCTGCTTTCCCCTGCCTATGCACAGGGAAGGGGCGGGAAACAGGTCAAACAGAAAGTGAAGGTCGGCAAAGTTTTCAAAGAGCAGAATATTGAATCCCGCAAAGTGGTCGGTTTTGCCAAAGACATATCCCGCGTAGACCTTACGACGCGAATTTCGGCGGACCTCATCAAAGTCGGATTCCACGATGGTGATCTTGTGAAGAAAGGGCAGATGCTCTATCAGTTCGATGACATCCGTTACGCTGCGGCGGTCAAGAATGCGGAGGCGAAGCTTGCCGAAGTCAAGGCGCGCCTTATTTATGCGGAGAGCAATTACAAGAGGACCAATGAGCTTTATGTGAAAAATGCGGCGTCCAAAGACTCCATGGAGACGACCCGGAGCACGCTGGATGCGTGCCGGGCGGAACTTCTTGCAGCGGAAGCGAGTCTCGTCACTGCGCAGGACGATCTGAAACACACCAGGATTTATGCCCCGATCAGCGGCAGGATCGGAGCTACCAACTATACCGTAGGAAACTATCTGACGCCTTCTTCCGGGGTGCTTGCCACGATCATTCAAAGCCGGCCGATCCGCGTCGTTTTTTCCATGAGCAACCGCGATTACGCCAATATGTTCGGCGGCAGGGAGGAGCAACTGAAAAAGGAGGCGCTGATCCGTGTCCGTCTTGCGAACGGCGATTACTATGATGAAAACGGAACCGTCGAGTTCATCAATAACGAGGCGAACCAGCGGACCGACACGATTCAGGTTTACAGCCGTTTCGAGAACAAAGCCGGCAGGCTGATCCCGAATAACGCAGTGACGGTTGAACTCTCCCATAAAATCGGAAAACCGGTTGCCGCCGTTCTGCCTTCCGCCGTCATGCACGATGCGGACAGTCCTTATGTCTACGTCGTTAAAGATAACAAGATTGAACGACGCAATGTGGAACTTGGCAGAACCACGGGGGCGGCGCAGTTGATTACCAGAGGGCTTGCCGAAGGCGAGCTTGTCGTGACGGACGGAACGCATAAGGTGCTTCCCGGTTCGGAGATCATTCCTGATTATGGAACCGGTAAGGTCAAGAATGACGGGGTGAAGTAATGTTTTCACGGATATTTATTGAAAGGCCGCGTTTTGCCATTGTCATCAGCGTGGTGATGGTTCTCGCGGGCATCCTGTGCATCAACAAGCTGCCGATTGCCGAATACCCGGAAATCGCGCCGCCGTCCATCGTTGTCAGTGCGACCTATACCGGGGCGAGCGCGCAGGTTGTCGCGGATACCGTGGCTTTGCCGATTGAGGACCAGATCAACGGCGTTGAGGATCTGCTGTATTACTCCTCGACCTCAGACAACAGCGGCAACTATCAGTGTACGATTACCTTCAAAACCGGTATCGACTCGGATATTGCGATGGTCAACGTGCAGAATGCGATCAAGCGCGCCGAGCCGAAACTGCCGGAAGACGTCACGAAAGTCGGCATCACGGTGCAGAAGCGTTCAAGCGATATTCTGCTTTTCGTCGCATTCCTGACGGACGGCAAGAGTATGGACACTCTCGAGCTTAACACTTATATCAAGACAACGGTGGTGGATCCCGTCGGACGTATCGACGGAGTCTCCAGTGCGGAGCTGATGGCTGCCAAAGAGTATTCCATGAGAATCTGGCTGGACCCCCTGCGCATGTCCGCGCTGGGAATTTCCACGGCGGATATTGCCAATGCGGTTGCGGGACAGAATATTCAGGCAGCCGCCGGGACGGTCGGTTCGGAAAACAGCAACCAGTTCATCCAGTATAAGATCAATGTCCAGGGACGTCTGAAAACGGTGGATGAGTTCAACGAGATCGTAGTCCGCAATGCCGGAAACGGGGATGTGGTGACTCTGGCGGACATTGCCCGTGTGGAACTCGGTTCCAAGGAATATTCCGGAATCGCCACATACAACGGGGAAGAATCCGTGGCGCTGGCTGTTTACCGCAATACGGACTCCAACGCTCTGGAAACAGTGAAAGGCGTCAAAGCGGAAATAGAGAAGATCGCCAAGCGTTTCCCTGCCGGCGTCACCTATGAGATTGCGTATGACCCGACGGAATTCATTACCGTCACGCTTGAAGAAATCGTCACGACGATTATTGTGGCTTTGCTGCTGGTCGTGCTGATTACCTATCTGTTTCTTCAGGACTGGCGTGCGACGCTGATTCCGTCCGTTGCCATTCCCGTGGCTCTGATCGGAACATTTCCTTTCATGCTGGCGATCGGTTACAGTATCAATGTGCTGACGATGTTCGGGCTGATTCTGGTGATCGGATCGCTCTGCGACGATGCGATCGTTGTGGTTGAAAATGCTCAGGCTCTGATGGAACGTGAGGGGCTTTCTCCGAAAGAGGCGGCGATCAAGTCCATGCAGCAGATCACCGGGGCGATTATCGCGACGACGCTTGTCACCGTTGCATGTTACGCTCCTCTGGCGTTCTACGGAGGCATGGTCGGCAATATCTATATGCAGTTTGCCGTGACGATGTGTATTTCGCTCTGCCTTTCCACGGTGGTTGCGATGACATTGAGCCCGGCGCTCTGCGCGTGCATCCTGCGGAAACCGGCAGAGCATCCTCCGCTGATTTTCAAACCGTTCAATGCCACGCTTGACGCCTCCCGTAAAATTTACCTTTTCGGTGTAAAGCTGTTGGTCCGCCGTGCGATTCTTACGGTAATCCTTTTCGCCGGTGCAATGGCGGCGGCTTATTTTCTTTATGAGAAACTGCCGAGTTCATTCCTGCCGACGGAAGACAAAGGCGCATTCATGTGCAACGTTGAACTGCCGCCGGGAGCGACGCTTGCCAGAACGGAGAGTGTGCTTGCCGAACTGCGGGAACATCTGAAGGATGTCAAGGGAATCAAGAGCAATATCATGGTGTCCGGTTTCAGTTTCATGAACGGAAACGGCGAGAACTACGGCATGGCTATCGTCAAACTGGACCCCTGGGATCAGCGCAAGACTCCCGAACTTCAGCTTGAAGCGATTCAGACCGAAGTGCAGAAACGGGCAAATGAGATTTCCGCGGCGCGGATCATCTGCTTCACTCCGCCTGCGATCATGGGGCTTGGAGTGACCGGCGGCGCGACTTTCATGTTGAGCGGAGACGGCGAAGTGAATCCTGCGGAACTCTCCACCACGGCGAGAAAATTTGCGCTGGACCTTTCCGCACTTCCCGAAACTCTGTATGCAATGTCAACATACAATGCCGATACTCCGCAGCTTTATCTGGACATCGACCGCAAGAAGGCGGAGACGCTGGGAGTTTCGACGGGGACCATTTATTCCACGCTTCAAAGCAAGCTCGCATCGTTTTACATCAATGACTTCAATATCATGGGCAACACGTTCTACGTCAAGATGCAGTCCACGGGGGAATACCGGGTGTCGCAGGATGACATCATGGATATTCAGATACCGAACAGCAGCGGCGAGATGGTTCCGTTGAGTTCGCTTGCCACCCTGCGCTATATCGTCGGGCCCCAGCGCATTCAGCGTTTCAACAAATATACCTCCGCCGAAATGAATGCGCAGGCGGCGCAGGGAGTCAGCAGCAGCGTTCTCATGAATGTCATCGAGAATATGAAACTGCCGTCGAAATACCATATTGAATGGACGGGCATGAGTTATCAGGAGCGTCTGAATCAGGGGCAGATTGTGTTTCTGATGATGATGGCGATGCTGTTTGCCTATCTGTTCCTGGTGGCGCAGTATGAAAGCTGGACGATTCCCGTTCCCGTGATGCTGTCGGTCGGATTTGCTGTTCTGGGAGCTCTGCTCGGCTTGACGGTTCTGAAAGAAAGCTTGAGCATTTACGCACAGCTTGGCATGGTCATGCTGATCGGGCTTGCCGCCAAGAATGCGATTCTGATGGTGGAGTTTTCCAAACAGGAACGCGAAAGCGGGCTCTCCGTGGCGGAGGCGGCGATGAACGGCGCGAATCTGCGTTACCGCGCAGTTCTCATGACCGCATGGTCGTTCCTGTTCGGCGTGTTCCCGCTGGTGATTGCCACCGGCGCCGGCGCCGGAAGCCGGAAAGCAATCGGCATTACGACATTTTCCGGTATGCTTCTGGCAACGCTGATCGGGATTATCTTTACGCCCGCTCTCTATGCCGTATGCCAGCGGCTTCGCGAGTGGGTGAAAGCAAAACTGCATTGGAACAAAAAGGTCTGATCAGGAAAAGAACTCCGGTGCAGGTGTGAATCACCCCTCACCGGAGTTTTTGTATGGCATATTCCTGTTTTTTACCTTTTGCCATGCTGATCTCTGTTGAAAAACACTGTTTTTTATATTAGATTTATGACAAAAGGCGAGGCGGGAACCATGCGCGGTATTTTTATTGTGATCTTGTGTCTGTGTTCTTCTGTGGAGCTGTTCGCCGCAAAGGTGAAGAACCGGAAAACCGGGGATACTTTCCCCGTGAAAATCACGGCTTCCTGGGAAAACGGAAACGGCGTCAGAAAACTTTATGACACGCCTTTGGGAGCGGTTTATTCCTTTCATCTTTCCGCTCCGGCTCTGGAAAATAAATTCGGTTTCTGGGGGAATCTGCCGAAAACGGTTCAGGGCGGGAAACGGAAAGAAGTCCGGGGGCAGGGGGAGGATGCGGCTGTATGTTATCCGTTGCAGATCAGGCTTTTCAGAAATGATACGGAGGCGGCGAAGAAGACACGCCGTTTTCTGGTGATAGAATTTTCCCTCCGCCAGTTTCCGGTGGAACAGGAAACCGGCATGGATTTGCTGTTGTTCACTTCTCCGGAACTTTTCGGCATTTCCGATCCGGCGCGTGCCAATTATTTTATCGCTCCGTTTTTTGATGTCAAAAAGGAAAGCGGAGAGTTTGACCGTCTGATTTACAGCAGAAACGATTATATGAAATCCCCGTCTTTTTTCCGGAAAAAAGACGGGGCACGTCTTTCGGTTTCTCCACTGCGTTACAGTCCCTTTGATTTATTCGGCTGCCGTATTATCCTTGATACCTCCAACGAGGAAAACCGCTTCTGCGCGCTGAATCTGAACGGGGAAGCAATCTATATTTCCAGAAGCAGCTATTACGACGCCATCCCCGGAGATACAATCCGCACCGTTGGGCTGGTGGTCAGCGACCGTAAGACAAGCGGCATCTGGGAAGTGTCGCAGCCCCGCATTACTTTGGTGGAGAAGCTGGACGATCTGAAGAATCTGCCTGCCTTGTCGCGGCTGCCGTATCCTTATGAACGTTATCCCGTCCCTGCCGCAGACAAGACCGGAAAAAGCAGGAATCCTGACGAATTGTATTCACAGGCGTTGCGTCTTCTGAACGGCAACGGGATGGCAATGAATCTGCCGGAGGCGGTGGAGCTGCTGGAAAAAGCGGAACGGAAGAACCATATTCCCGCGCGTTATCTGCTGGCGGTCTGCCACTGGCGCGGAATCGGCGTGGAGAAGGATCGGAAAAAAGCGGAAAAGTATCTCCGGCAGTGTGTCAAATACGATTATGGAAAAGCTGTTGCGCTTCAATTCCTGCTGGAGTCCGAACCGGATACGGCGGGGAATGGAAAAGCGGCACTGTCGTTATCGGAAAAGGAAAAGGAGCGTTTTTTTCATCTGGCGCCGGAAGGGATTGCGACCGCGCTTCTTCAAAATTACCGGACATCCTCCTTTGATAAACTGGATTTTCTCCTGAATCCGAAACTGGCATTTCTTGCCGCATACCGGCGGGTGCCCCGGGGAAAAGAGGCTTTGGAATATGCCGTAAAAGAAAAATATTCTCCGGCTCTCCTTATGAAAGCCAGAGAAATTTACGGCAGGAATCCGGCTGAGGCGGAACGCCTGCTGAATTCGGATACAGCATTGCATGATCCGAGATGCCGTCTGGAGCTTTTACGGATCAGGGCGCTTGCCGGAAAACTGAGTGCCGCCGATTTGAAAGACCTGCCGCTGGAAGCATGGGACAGCCCGTTGTTTTATCTGTTGCGTTATGTTTCGGCGCATCCGGAGGACGATTTCGTAAAGTCATATCTTGAAACCGGTGATTTCAAAATCCTGGACAATCTGCGCAACAAACCGGAATATCATCTGCTTTATGGCGCGGCTTCGCTGGACCGCGTGACGGATTATCACAATCCGGATATCTCGCGGAAAACGCTTGACGATGCCGTGGCGCATCTGAAAAAAGTTGCGCAAACGGATGAAGATGCCGCATATCTCCTGGCAAAACTTTATCTGGAAGGCAGGCATGTTTCCTGCAATCCCCGCATGGGAATGAGTTTTCTGGAGAAAGCCGCGCGGAGTGGAGGAAATCCTGCGGCATTATTGAGAAAGGCAAAGATGTTGATGAATGCCAACCGGAATACGGCGCTCGCACTGCTGAAAAAACTGTCCGCTTATCCTGAGCCTGCTTATCTGGCGGCGGAACTTATGCGGGCAGGAGGGGATGGAAAAAATGCATTCCGGTATTATCAGCGTGCGGCGAGGCAGGGATATCCCGCCGCCTGGCTTCAAATGGGTAATTTCTTCTATTCCGGCAGCAGCGGTATCCGCCGGAATAAAGATGACGCCTCTCTCTGCTGGCAGCGTTTCATGGCATTGGATAAGGCGAGGCGGCAGAATGATCCTCAGGATTTTTTCTGGGAAAAATCCAATGCTCCCCGCATGGCGCCTTATGTCGAATCATATGGCAGGAATGCGGTTCTACTGCGTGCAAAACCGGTTCTCCGGGAAATCTTCCGGATTGTCTGCGGCTCAGGACTGGTGGTCAGTGATTAGTGGTCAGTG
>DPDG01000101.1:5162-64823 GCA_003526375.1 Lentisphaeria bacterium | reverse complement strand
CCCACAAATTCCCGTGAAGACCCTCTTTTTTATAATCGGCATAACTGGGTGTATAGGGGGATTCCGGGCAGCCCATGCGCATTTGCACCTCCTGGGTATAAGTCCAGTTTGAATAGGTGATGCAGTTGATGTAAAAATAAACAGCGCCTGCAAAGATCAGGATCAGAAGAGTCGGGAGGAACACCTTGAATAGTTTTTGTTTCTCAATGAGCCGGCATAAAATATAGGAATAAGCGACAGTGAAAATCAATGCAGCCGTTATGAATACGATGATATTCAGGTCATATGAAAGATGCCATATTTTGAAATAATCCAGAATAAAAAGCAGGAACGTTGCGGGAGCCCATGCGCTGAAAATTCCCAGACTCGGATAAAAACAGTGCAGGCAGAACAGGATTCCCCATATGGCAAGTGACAATATGAAAGACTTGCTGTTTGAAAGGAAACGGATTGCGTCATGCCGTGTCATAGCGGGGAACTCTCCTTTCGCTGTTGATATTGTAATATACGTCAGCAGTCCGGTTTTGCAAGAAGTTACCGTTTGAGGCAGGAAAGAACGGACAAAGGAGGAAGCGAGGGGAAAGAACCTTTCCTCAAAAGTTTTTTCCCCTCACAGTGACTTTACCGTCATCAATTGTTTTCGACGAGGGCCAGCACGTTCTTCATTGCTCTTTCGCAGGAGCTTTTGCACTCCTCCCAGCCTTCATATTCAATCGAAAGGAAGCCATCGTAGTTCGCCGCCTTGATGATCTTGACGATCCCCGCAAGATTGACATCGCCGTCTCCGGTGATTGCGCCGCGGATGAAACGCCCGTGAGTCGTCGGGATGTAACCGTCTTTGCAGGGCGGATTGCGTCTGATATGGAAGTCCTTGAAATGAACCATGGATGCGTATCTGATATTGTTCATGGTTGCGACTTCCGGGTCCTCGTCGACACAGAGGAAGTTTCCGACGTCCATCGTGGTGCGGAAGTTGTCGCGGTTCACGGCGAGAATGAGACGCTGGACACGTTCACTTCCCTGAAAATGGAATCCGTGATTTTCGATACTGGTCGTGATCCCGTAAGGTTTTGCATAGTCGGCGATCTCCCCGCAGGCGTCGGTGACAATGACGAGGTCTTTCTCGAACTGTTCATAAGTCGTTTCGGGAGCGGGTCTCCAGCCGGCGTCATGGCGCATTCTGGTGACACCGAGTTTTGCCGCCGTTTCAACCTCCTTCTTGACACGGTCGATCTCCTTGCGGATTTCTTCCGCGGTCGGGAGCAGGAAATTCGCGCCGATCGTATAGCTGGAAATTTCCATGCCGGCTTCCTTGACCGCTTTCACGATATCCGCCGCAAGCTGGTCGTTGCCCGTTACAGTATAAGAACTTCCGGGGACGATTTCAATGTGTTTTCCGCCATGTTCCGCAGTAAATCTGATGGCTCCGAAAATGTCCATTTCACCATTGTTGATTGCTCTTGAAAGGCTGTAAGAACTTAATCCCACCTTCAGCATGATTCATTCTCCTGTGTTTTTATTTTCAGAGAAACGTTCTCTGTTCTGTCTACTAAAGCGGTTCAATATATAAGATGACGCTTTTTCCGGTTATTTCAACCATGTATCCTGATTTTTTTTGAAAAGATTGTATCTCTGCTGAGTGCGGATGCGATTCCCGGAAATCCGGAAGAAAAGGGAAAAGCAGAAAATCCGGGTTCCGCCCTGTTTTTGTCCCTGCTTTTCCGCCGGGCTTCTGAGTTGACGGCGGCAGATATCTTGATCATTTCAATTTCTGCCGTTTTTTCCGCATTTTCAGCGACATCTTTTTCTTTTTCCTGAAAATATTGCGATTTTCCAGATTTCGCCCTTGTTTTTTTTGATTTCTTATTTATAATAGGAATATGGTTTGACGTTAAACTAAAGGTGAGCGATGAGAAGTACAATCAACGATGTAGCGAAAATGGCAGGAGTTTCGAATATGTCCGTTTCGCTGGCTTTCAAAGGAAGCCCTAAGATCAGCGGGGCTACACGGAGGCGTATTTTCGAGGTCGCCGAAAAGTTGAATTACGTCCCGAACCAGGCGGCGCGCCAGCTCCGCACCGGAAAGACGGATATTGTCGGGTTCATCGTGACCGACCTCGCCAATCCGTTTCATTCCATGATGGTGAAACATGCGGAGAGCGCATTCAATGAAATGGGGCTGACTCTCTTTTCCGGCGGCAGCAACTGGCAGGAAAAACGCGAGTTCGCTTTTGCGGAACGTCTGATCCGGATGCAGGCGCGCGGCGTCCTGATCTGTCCGTGCGAAAAAAATTTTGCTGCATTCGAGCTGCTGGACAAGGCAGGAATCCCGTATGTCGCTCTGGACAGCGTGCCGGATTTCTATCGCGGTCCCTGTGTCGTCAATGATCTGGAACAGTGCGGCAGGCTGATGGCGGAACATTTCCATCAAACCGGTGCGAGGAGCCCCGCCTATGTGGACGCGGCGCCGGACATGCTTTATTTCAGTGCGTTCCAAAAGACGCGCGAGGCGTTCTGCCGCGGGCTTGAGGCATTTGGCATGGCTGTTTCCGGGAGGAACTATGCAGCCGCCGGGATGACTCTGGAGGCGGGTGCGGAAGCTTTCCGGCGCATGTCCGAGTCCGGCTTTGATGCCGACGCCGTTTTCTGCGTCAACGATCTCTGTGCCCTGGGTTTTATGAACGAGGCTGCGAAGCACGGGCTGCGTGCCGGACATGATTTCGCTCTTGCGGGAATCGACGACATGGAAATATCTTCTCTTTCCTCTCTTTCCCTGACTTCGGTCCGGCAGCCCTACCGGGACATCGCGCGGCAATCGGTTCAGATGCTTTGCGCTCTGATGGAGGGGAAAAAGCCGGAACCCATGAGACTGATGCTGCCGCAGGAGTTGTGCGCGCGCGGAACCACGCTGAAAAGAATGAAAGCCCTTTAATCTACATAAAATGAAACAGGAGGAAGGAATGGAAGGAAGAATTCTGACGAAACAGGAGTTTGCGGAAAGAATCGCAAGAGCGCAGGCGGAAATCGTGAAGACGGATCTTGACGCTGTGCTGGTGTTTTCCACGGAGTCGGAACCGGCGGGAGTCCGTTATTTTTCGGATTACTGGCCGAGTTTTGAAACTGCCGGCGTGCTGATTCCGAGGGAAAGGAGCCCCGCACTGATCATCGGTCCGGAGAGCCTGACCTATGCGTCCGCGAGAACACAGATCGGGCGCGTAATCCAGACCATGGACTTCCGCGAGTCCTCGCAGCCGGACTATCCCGGCTCCAGGCATCCCGACTGGAAGACGATTCTCGGTGAGTTCAAAGTCAAAAAGCTGGGCATTACCGGCTGGCACATGTTCCCGTATACGATCATGATGAATATCGCGGACGCTCTCGGCGGTATGGCGAATGTCGTCAATGCGGATACGGTTCTGCGTCCGGTGTTCATGAAAAAGAGCCCGCTGGAACTGGAGTGCCTGCGCAGGTCGGCAAAGGTTTCCGAGCTCGGATTCAAGGCGATTCTGGAAAATATCAAGCCCGGCATGACCGAGGCGGAACTCTGCGGCATTGCGACCGCCGCGATGCTGGCGAACGGCGCGGAGGCGACCGGTTATCCCGTATGGTGCTGTTCTGGTCCGAATTCGGATCAGGCGATCAGCCGTCCGACTCTGCGCAAGGTGCAGTGCGGCGAGATCATCCATTTCAGCATCGGAGCGAAGGTCGAGGGATACAGCACCAGTCTCGGACGCCCGGTCGTTCTCGGACATTGCCCCGATGATATCCGCAGATTTCTTCAGGTCGGGCTGGACGCCTTGAACATGACGTTCGATGAGATGCGGGCGGGCAGGCTCGCTTCCGATGTGGCGAAGAAAGTTCACGGCTATATCCGCGAACAGGGGTACGGCGATGCGATTCTCTATGGTCCCGCGCATGGATGCGGGCAGATGGAATGCGAGTATCCGTTCCTCGAAACATCCTCCGCTTATACGCTTGAGGAGAATATGACTTTCATGGCGGATATGTTCCTGCACCGCGGCGGCATGGGATTCCGCTGGGAGGACGGGCTCATCGTAAGGAAAGACGCTCCGGCGGAACAGCTTTCCAGTCTCGGGCGTGAACTCAACATTCTGAAAGTGTGAACGAAATGATTATCGACATTCATGGACATCTCGGCAACATCAACATTGCCCCTTTCTGGCAGGCGGACGCCGCGAAACTGGAGGAATATTGCGAAAAGTCCGGCGTGGATACGCTTTGCGTCTCGTCGTCGCGGTCGCTGATGTATGATATCCGCGAGGGGAATGCGGAGCTGGACGCGGCGCTTCAGGAGACGGAGAAACTGCTCGGCTACGTGGTGGTCAGCCCGACTTTTTCCGAATCGCTCGGCGATCTGGAACTGTTGAAAAGCAACCCTAAGTTTCGCGGAGTGAAGATTCATCCGGATTATCATGGATTTGTGCTTTCGACTCCGTCGAACCGCCGCTGGGTCGAGGCGGTCGCCGATATGACTCCGATGATGATTTTCCATGTTTCCTGTATGCCGGGGACCGGTTTTTCTCCCGCGGTGACGGTTGCCGAAATCGCGAAGAACCATCCGCAGACGAAGTTCGTGCTTGCCCATATGGCGGGCATCTACCAGAACGGCAATTACCCGTATTTCCCGAACATGGATTCGCTGGAAGCGGTCATGCAGATGAACCTGCCGAATGTGTATATCGACACGGCGCATTATCTGATGTACGTCTATCCGGGCGTGATGGAGAAGATGTATGCGATCGCGGGAGCCGATCACATCGTATTCGGAACCGATGCGCCGCTTCAGGGGCCGATGCAGATGCGTTTTGCTGTCGAAGTCATTCAGTCGATGGATATTCCTGACGGGGACAAAGCGAAGATCCTGTATAAAAACGCGCAGAAAGTGCTCGGACTGTGAGCGGGCGGCGTGAATGGATCGTGCCGGACTGCTGGCTTCCGCCCGCGGGCGGCGACGGGGATCTGGTCAACCATGAATCTCTGATGATTCTCAATACAAGTGACGAAGACGCGGAGATTCTGATTGACCTGTATTTCGAAGACAGGGAACCGGTTCTCGGATTGAAGCACTCGGTGGGAGCGCGCCGCATCCGCGCCATCCGGCTGGATCAGGCGCCTGACCTGAAGTTCGAGGTTCCGCGTGCGACGCAATATGCGCTGCGTGTCCGGAGCAGCGTTCCCGTCTCCGTGCAGTACGGCAGGATGGATATCCGCCAGCCGAATCTGGCTTATTACTGCACAATGGCATTTCCGGCGGACTGAGCAGAAGCCGGAGAGGCAAAGACCTGAGAAGCGGAATATTGTTTCTCAGGTCTTTTTTATGCCTTTTTGCCTTTGATCTCCGTATCCAGCGTGATGAGCTGGTGATCCCAGGTGATCTTGTAAGGTTTCTTTGTTTTGCAGCCGCAGCTTTCGCCGATGTGGAGCTCCGGCTTGATGAGTTCGGGATCGGTATGGAATGTCATATCGCCGGACTCGATCTTTTCAAACAGGAGATCAATGCAGCGCTCCGCAATCCGGCTGGACGGAAACACGATGGTCGTCAGCGGGCTTGGAGTCACTTCAACAAAGGCGGAGCCGTCGAACCCGATCAGGGCGGCGTCTTCCGGGACCTTGTATCCGGCGGAGATCAGATGGCGCATCAGGCGTGCCGCAAGCAGGTCGTTGGTGACGGTCCACGCATGAACTTCCTCCTGTTCGATCAATGTTGCGAGCTCCCCGGAGAACTTCGGGTTTTCCGTGATCTCAAGCTTGTAGGCGGGAGAGGTTCCGATTGCCGCCATATAGCCCTCCCACTGGAGAGGGACCACCGACAGATTCGGGCAGACAAAGCCGATCTTCTTATGTCCGTGTTTGCGGAAGTGCGTGACGGCGAGCTCAAACGCATATTTGAGATCGACGCGCAGTTCATACTGTTTCGGGTAGGGGGACATGCTGACCATCGGCACTTTGGCGTTGAGTTTCTTTACGTCGTTGAGCGCGTAGGCAATGATGATGCCGTCCACGCCGAAAGACTCGAAATCCATGATCGCCTCAAGTTCCTGCTTCGCATCAAGCGGCATGACCAGCGAGGAGTGATAACCGCGTTCTCCGAGAAGGAACGTGATCTTGCTGGTCATATCGCTGTAAATTCCGGACATGAAAGGACTTGTGATGATGCCGATCCGTTTGGTCTTTTTCTTGGCGAGCATCAGCGCGACCGGATTCGGACGGTAGCGCAGGTCATGGGCGATTGCAAGGATTTTTTCGCGTTTTTCAACGGAGACTTTGTTGTAATGGCCGTTCAGGACCGCGGAAACGGCAGAGCGGGAAACGCCGGCCAGTCTGGCAATATCCTTGGATGTGATTGACATGTCTTTTTCTCCTGTCTCCGCGGTTCCTGTGATTTATTTCATCAGTCTGCTTCTGAGTTCATGCAGATAGGTCATCGCGGATCTGATATCTGCATCCTGCTCCGGTCCCGGCGGAATTTCACGTTCGATGATGAGCGGGCCGCGGAAACCTGCGCCGTAAAGTTTTTCCATGACTTCACCGAATTTTGCGTCGCCCTTGCCGAGCGGCGTCTCCCTGCCCATTGCCGCCCCGTCGACCGGACGGCGGCCATCCTTGCAGTGGACTCCGAGGACGTACTTGCCGAGAGTGTCCGCAAAATCCAGCGGTTCCGTTTTATCATAAAGCAGAAGATTCGCCGGATCAAGGTTGATTCCGACGTTGTCCATGCCGAGCATATCAATGCATTTCTTGATCTCCTGATCCGTCTCCGGTCCGGTTTCAAAAAGGAAATACTGACCGTTCTCTTTCGCCAGCTTGCAGAATTCGCGCAGATCGTCGATGAAGTGCTCGAACTCCGCCGCTTCCTCCGGCAGAAAGCCGACATGGCAGACCAGATGCCGGATGCCGAAGTTTCTCATGCCCCAGTTCATCTGGCGCGCCGCGGAGGCGAAGCGTTTCGCGCGGACACATTGTTTCGTCATGCCGACCGTGTTGAGCGCCTTGTCGGAACTCCAGTTCTGGTCGGGGAATGAGAAAAACAGGGAGACGGGCTCGATCTCATACTTTTTCAGAGCCTCGGCAAGCTGTGCGGTATTTTCCGCCCCCTGTTTTCCTGCGAGATAGTTGTCGTCGATTCCGCAGAGCTGGCAGGCGTTCATTCCGACTTCATGCAGGAATGCAAGACGGTCCGGTTTGAATTGCGTCAGGCGGAACAAGGTTCCGAGTTGCAGAACTTTTTCGTTTTCCATTTTGTCCAAAATCCTTCTGTTCGGTTGAAATCTAAGAGTTGGTGACACGTGACACTGATAGATTATAACACCCAAAAGAATAATTTCAATCCCCGGTTGCAGAGAAAAAGAATTTTTTTTACCGGCTTCTGCGATACGGTTCTTATTCGAAAGCCAGTTCACCGAAATAATCCGGCAGATGGAAGTCACATTTTGGTAACGCCTGCCACGAGAGCCAGTGCGGATGCGAGGTGGCGTCTGCGCATTTCGTGAAGTTCGCCGTCCATTTCTGACCGGAGAGTTCCGGATTGATATTGGAGTATTTCACAAAGAACGCAACCGGAATTCTGAATCCGAGGCGCCATGTGACCGGTTCCGTGATCTCGTCCGTGATTCTTTCCGGCAGCGTGTGAAAGAGCTCAATCGTCGCCAGGTCGTCCGCGGGAACGGGGATATAGTCGCCGGAGCGGCAGTTCCTGACATGATAAAGCAGGATTTTGCCGCCGCAGTTCATTTCAAAGTTGAAATAACGTTCGGCGTTGGCGGGCTTGACGAAAAATTCGACACAACTGTCACGGCAGACCTGATCCTGATTTTTTTCCGCCACAGCCTTGACATACTGATCCTTCACCTGAAAAAGCCCGTAGACATTACGGTTGTCATACAGCATCTTGATCCGCGTATCCGGATGGTGCGGACTGCTTCTGTCAAAAACGTAGTCCAGTTTCAGTTCAACTGCATTGCTCCATGCCGGAGAATCCCACGCAGCGTCCAGTTTGACCGGGACTGCCGCTTTTTTTACCAGGTAACTCATTTTGAAAAATCCTTTGCTGATTACTGTTGCTGTTCAGTCACGGTATTAAAAATCGCATATTTTCAGGCAAAATCAAGTCTTTTTCAGGAAAAAAGCGGGAAAACCTTGTCCTTGTCCTTTCCCCGCGATTCCGTATGAAGTCGGCTGCTGTAAACGGAATTTCCGATATGCGGTGTTCTCCGCATAGATGCAATTGTTCCGGAGTTGCTGAATCAGGATTGTCACATTACAATAAAACAGCGAAAAATGTGTGTATTGTTTAATAATTCACAAATGGAAGCGTAAAATACTATATTTTTGTTAAAAAAATCACAATTGACTCTTGAAATATTTTTGAATGGCTGTATTTTATACGGCATCAAAAGGAAAAATGAAACTTTCCTCTCCGGAAGGTCCGGAAATGAGGTTTCCAAACATTTTAAGGAGTGCCTACTTATGAGAAAAGCTAAAGCAGCAGCTAAAGTGGAAAATCCGACCCCGACGAAAGAAGAACTGGAAGCGCAGCAGCTCGCAGTTCTCGACAAGACTATCGAAACCGTCAAAGAGGCTCAGCGCAAATACGCCGAGTTTACCCAGGAGCAGGTCGATGCAATCTTCCGCGCCGGAGCTCTCGCCGCCAACAATGCACGTATCGAACTCGCCAAAATGGCGGTGGAAGAAACCGGCATGGGCGTAGTCGAAGACAAGGTCATCAAGAACCACTTCGCCTCCGAATACATTTATCATAAGTACAAAGATATGAAGACCTGCGGAATCTTGGAGCATGACCAGGCGCTCGGCGTCGACACTGTCGCCGAACCGCTCGGACTCATCGCGGGAATCATCCCGACCACCAACCCGACCTCCACCGCGATCTTCAAATCCCTGATTGCGCTCAAGACACGCAACGGAATCATCTTCAGCCCGCATCCCCGCGCCAAGAAGTGCACGATCGCCGCCGCGAAGCTCGTGCTGGACGCAGCCGTCAAAGCCGGCGCTCCGGAAGGCATTATCGGGTGGATCGAAGAACCGACGGTGGCATTGAGCCAGCGTCTCATGAGCCATCCCGACGTCAATGTGATTCTCGCGACCGGCGGCCCCGGCATGGTCAAGGCGGCTTACTCCAGCGGAATCCCCGCACTGGGCGTCGGCCCCGGAAATACGCCGGTCATCATGGACGAGACCTGCAATATCGAACTTGCCGTCAGCTCGGTTCTCCAGAGCAAAACTTTCGACAACGGCATGATCTGCGCTTCGGAGCAGTCCGTCACGGTCGTTGAAGAAGTTTATGATGAAGTCAAGGCGGAATTCGTCAAACGCGGCGCGTATATCCTCAAGTCTGATGAAAAGGAGAAAGTCGGCAAGACGATTTTCGTCAACGGCAGGCTCAATGCGGCGATCGTCGGACAGTCCGCATTCAAGATTGCGGCGATGGCGGGCGTCAAGGTGCCGGAGCGCAGCAAGGTCCTGATCGCCGAAACAAAAGGCGTCGGACCCGATTATCCGTTCTCCCGCGAGAAACTTTCTCCGGTGCTCGCTCTTTATAAGGTAAAGGATTTCGACGCCGCTCTCAAGAATGCGCAGGCGCTTCTGGATTTCGGCGGACTCGGACACACCAGCGTGCTTTATACGAAGAAAACCAATGTGGAGCGCATTCAGCAGTTCGGGCATCTGATGAAGAGCTGCCGCACGCTGATCAACATGCCGTCCAGCCAGGGCGCCATCGGCGATATCTTCAACTTCAAGCTGGAGCCGTCCCTGACACTCGGCTGCGGTTCCTGGGGCGAGAACTCCGTCAGCGGAAACGTCGGCCCGAAACACCTGCTCAACATCAAATCTATTGCACAGCGGAGAGAAAATATGCTTTGGTTCAGAGTGCCCCCGAAAATCTTCTTCAAATACGGCTGCATGAAAGAAGCCTTCACGGAACTGGAAGGCAAGAAGCGCGCCTTTATCGTGACGGACGGATTCCTGTTCAACAGCGGCGTTCTCAAGGAACCCCTGGAATACCTCGAAGCGATGGGAATTCAGGCGGATATCTTCGCGGAAGTTCTGCCCGACCCGACTCTCGGAACCGCCAGAAAAGGTGTGGACCGCATGAATACGTTCAAGCCGGACCTGATCATCGCTGTCGGCGGCGGTTCCCCGATGGACGCGGCGAAGATCATGTGGCTCATGTATGAACATCCTGAGATCAAGTTCGAGGATATGGCGATGCGCTTCATGGATATCCGCAAGCGTATCTTCAAGTTCCCGAAACTCGGCGCCAAGGCGGAACTGGTCTGTATTCCGACCACCTCCGGAACCGGTTCCGAAGTGACTCCGTTCGCCGTGATCACAGATGAAGCCACCGGCAACAAATATCCGCTGGCGGATTATGAACTGACTCCGAATATGGCGATCATCGACACCCGTCTTGTCATGGGAATGCCTCCGCGCCTGACCGCCTACTCCGGTATCGACGCACTGGTTCATGCCCTTGAAGCGCGCGTATCGGTTCTTGCCACGGAATTCACCGACGGCATCGCACTCGAAGCCGCGCGCCTCGTATTCAAATACCTGCCGGTCGCTTATTCGAACGGCCCGCGCGATCTCCGCGCAAGAGAGCAGATGCACCATGCGTCCGCGATGGCGGGTATGGCGTTTGCCAATGCGTTCCTCGGCGTCTGCCACT
Source organism: Lentisphaeria bacterium (assembly GCA_003526375.1). Lineage (GTDB taxonomy): Bacteria > Verrucomicrobiota > Lentisphaeria > Victivallales > UBA1829 > UBA11452. The sequence goes on along the minus strand of DPDG01000101.1, from coordinate 54,118 downwards.
CCATGGCGCACAAGCTCGGAGGCGAGTTCCATGTTCCGCACGGCCTTGCAAACGCTCTGCTGATCAGCTATGTGATCCGCTTCAACGCGACGGAAAAACCGGTCAAGCAGGGAACTTTCCCGCAATATGACCATCCGCACGCGAAAGAGAGATACGCACAGGTTGCGGATTATCTCGGGCTCGGTGGAAAGACTGCGGATGACAAGGTGGAAAAACTGATTGCCGCGATCGAAGACCTGAAAGCGAAAGTCGGCATTCCGAAATCCATCAAGGAAGCCGGAGTTCCCGAGAAGGAATTCCTTGCCGCGGTGGATACCCTCAGCGAGAAGGCGTTTGACGACCAGTGCACCACTGCGAATCCGCGCTATCCGCTGATCACCGAGATCAAACAGATGTATCTCGATGCATATTATGGTAAATAAACTCTGATTTGAGTTTGAAACTTTGAAGTATTGCAGTATCTTTATTATAGATCGGATACTGCAATACTTTTTATCTGTTTGTGCATGGGAGATGACTGAATTTTATGGAAAAACCTAAAATTGTAATTTGTATCGGAAGCTCGTGTTTCTCGCGCGGAAATACAAAAAATGTCGAGATCGCGGAGAAATATCTGGAGGAGAACGGTTATAAGGATGAGGTGGATGTGGACCTTTCCGGCTCTCTCTGCCAGGGGCACTGCGCCGAGGGGCCGATCGTTGTTATCAATGACCGTATTTATACCAAAGTCGATACCGGCCTGATGCTGGATCTTCTTCGTCAGGCGCTGCCTCCGAAGGAACAAAAAAAGTAGTATCAGTGTCATAATCTTACTGTTATTGCGATAATCAGCCGGAGGAAGATGCGCGGCATTTCGGGGGGCTCCGGCACTGAAAAGAGTGGAGAAAAGAAATGAATCATAATTTCCCCGTCTTTACAATAGATAATGAGTGCCAGGACTGCTATAAATGTGTCCGGCACTGTCACTGCAAGGCGATCCGGATCGTCAATGCGCGCGCCGCGGTCATTCCCGAACTCTGTGTCTGCTGCGGAACCTGCGTCAAGGTCTGCCCCGCCCATGCGAAGAAAATCCGGTCCGATCTGAGCCGTCTGCGTTTCCTGCTGGAAAACGGGGAGACTCTTTATGCTTCGATTGCCCCCAGCTTTGTGGGATACTTCAAAGGCGTTTCGATCAACCGTCTTGCGGGGGCTTTGAAGAAACTCGGTTTTGCGGGAGCTTCGGAAACGGCTCTCGGCGCGGAACTCGTAAGCGCCGAAACCGGGAAAATCGTTCAGGAGAGCGATCGGAAACTTTTTATCTCAAGCGCCTGTCCGGCGTCCGTGGATTATATCCGGAAATATGCGCCGGAATATACCGACTCCATCGTCCCTGTCGTATCGCCCGTGATGGCGCATGCGAAACTTCTGAAACAGACTTACGGAGATAAGATCAAGGTGGTTTTCTTCGGGCCCTGCGCCGCCAAGAAAAACGAGGCGGACCGTTCGCCTGACGTTCTTTCGCTTGCCGTCACGTTTGAATCGCTCAGGAACCTTCTGGAGGAAAAGGGGATCGACCTGAATGCCGTGGAGGATGCGCCGCTTGCATTGAAGGCGGCGGAGGAGGGGCGCGCCTACTCGCTGGAAGGCGGCATGAACGATACGCTTCGCGGCAACGATCCGAATATCCGTTATGTGGCGGTGTCCGGTCTTGCGAATATCGGCAGACTGCTCAGCAGCACGGCTCCGTTGAAGGCGCACGGCGGCAAGAAACTTTTCATTGAGTGCCTCGCCTGTCATGGAGGATGTGTCAACGGGCCTGTAATGCCGGAGGACGGCTCCGATCTGGAAACTCTGATGAATACGATGGACATTGCAGCCTCAACCTCAAGTCTCGGGCGCGACCCGAAGGTGGAGATGAAGGAGGTGCCGGATAAGGACGTCCCGAAAGTGAAGGAGCCGACGGAGGCGGAAATCGTTGCGGCTCTGGAAACGGTCGGGAAACATTCCCCTGCGGATGAACTGAATTGCGGCGGATGCGGTTACAACAGTTGCCGCGAGTTTGCCGCGGCGATGATCGACGGCAAGGCGGAGGCGTCCATGTGCCTTTCTTATCTCCGCACGATTTCGCAGAAGACCAGCAATGCGCTGATCAAGTATATTCCGGCTTCGGTTGTGATTGTGGACAATAATCTCCAGATTATCGAGTGCAACCGGCATTTTGCCAGGATGTGCGGCGAGGATGCACTGGCGGCTTATGATTCCTGCGGCAACCTGACCGGCGCCGATCTCCGCAGCCTGATTGAGTTCTCCGATCTTTTCGAAAGCGCGTTTGCGGGAGGGTCCGGTGATCTCGAACGCTTCAATCAGATTTACGGCGACCGCATTTTCAATATCAGCGTATTTTCCATTACCGCCGGACGCACGGTCGGCGCGGTCATTCAGGACGTGACGCAGAGCGAACTCCACCGCGAGAAAGTCGCGGAAAAGGCGCGCGAGGTGATCCGCAAGAACGTGACGACGGTTCAGAAGATTGCCCAGTATCTCGGCGAACATATGGCGGAAACGGAAATCATTCTCCGGGAAGTCGCCGGAAGTTATTCTGAAATCAAGGATAAAAAAGATGGCGATGGAAAATGAAAAGCTCTTTGTAGAACTGGAGGCGAGCCAGTGGACCAAAACCGGGCAGGCTGCCTGCGGCGATGACTTCCGGTGCGTGCGCATCCCGAATGAGAAGCGCACGATTGCCGTATTGTCCGACGGCCTCGGCAGCGGCATCAAGGCGAATCTGATGGCGAGCATGACCTCCACAATGGCTTTGGAGTTCGTCCGTTCCAATATGGATATTCTTCAGTCTGCCGAAACGATTATGGATTCGCTTCCCGTATGCGAGATCCGCAAGATCAGCTACGCCACGTTCACGGTGTTCGACATGCAGCTCGGCGGCAAGACGCGCGTGATCGAAATGGACAATCCGCCGTTTATCCATCTGCGGAACCTGATCGACCTGCCGAAGAACAATGTCAAGGAACTGGTTTCCGAGCGCTGGCCGGACCGCAAGATGAAGATTACCGAGGTCACGATGGCTCCGGGGGATCGCCTGATCGCATTTTCGGATGGCGTCACTCAGGCAGGGCTGGGGTGTCCCGGCTGGAAATTCGGCTGGCGGCGCGAAGGCGCGTTGAATTTCATCAAACGCGTCGTGGAGAAAAATCCTGAAATTTCGGCGCGTGACCTTGCAACGATGATTGCGGCGGAAGCCATGGCGGTGCATCCGGAGCGGAAATGCAAGGATGACATTACCTGCATGGTGCTTTATCTCCGCCATCCGCGTGTCCTGCGCGTGATTACCGGTCCTCCTTTCCGCAAGGAGACGGATCGCGAATATGCGAATATGGCGGTTTTCCCGGAGGGGAAAGTCGTGCTTTGCGGCGGAACCACGGCGAACATTGTTTCCCGCGAGCTTCGGACCCGTGTGGATATCGACCTCAAGATGGTGAGCCGGAGCGGGAATCTTCCGCCGCCGGGATTTATGCGCGGGGTCGGGCTGGTGACGGAAGGCATTCTGACGCTGACTCAGGTTGCGGCTGATCTTGAATCCGGCAACTGGCAGAATTCCGCCGCGGCGGCGAAGGAGATCGTCAACCTGATGATGGACAGCGATATTGTCGAGTTCATTGTCGGGACGAAGATCAACGAGGCGCATCAGGACCCGATGCTTCCCGTGGATCTGGAAATGCGCCGGAACGTGATCAAGCGTCTCAAGGCTGTGCTGGAAAACAATTACAGAAAAAATGTGTCAATACGGTATTTTTAACCTAAATAACAATGGAGATGAAAAATGAACGAACAAGGGACCATCAAAGTGGAAGTTTGCTGCGGAACGACCTGTTATCTTCTTGGGGCGCAGAGCCTTCTGGCATTGGAGAAATCCATGCCCGCGCCGTGGGTGGGAAAGGTCGAGATCGTTGCGATGCCTTGTCTTGAGGTCTGCACGAACGACAATTACAGCCATGCTCCTTTTGTGAGGATCAACGGCGAGATCCTCGGTGAAGCGACCGTTGACCTGATCTCCAGAAAAGTCAATGAATTACTCGAAAGGCCCGTTAGATGAACAATGGTGTCGTAAGAATGCGCCGGGAACTGATGATCCGGTTGATCAGAAGTTTCCTCGCAGGAACCATAGAAAAAGATATTGACAGAATTCCTTATGAGATCCGCCCGAAAGGGATGGATTCCGTGCGTTGCTGCATTTACAAGGACCGCGCCATCATCAAATACCGTCTCATGGCGCTTCTCGGTGCATCTTATGAGGCGGAAACGGACGAGAGCAAGACGCTGAAAGAATATCTGAACGATGCGCTTGCGGAGAAGAAGCGCCCGGACAAACCCATTACCGCGTGCGGTGCAGGGTGTTCCGGATGCCCCGACCGCAAGTATTTCGTTACGGACAACTGCCGCGGATGTTTTGCGCGTCCCTGCTATTACAACTGTCCTGTGGGTGCGATTCGCGTGGAAAATCAGCACGCGGTCATTGACCAGACGAAGTGCATCAGTTGCGGCAAGTGCATGACGCTTTGCCCGTTCCATGCGATCACCAAGACGGCGGTTCCGTGTGAAGATGCGTGTCCTGTGGGTGCGATCAAGAAGAATTCCGAAGGAATCGCGGAGATCGATTTCGACAAATGCATCTTCTGCGGCAAATGCTTTTCCAACTGCCCGTTCTCGGCGATCATGGAGCGTTCCGAGCTTATGAATGTCCTGAACGAGATCAAAAAGGGCAAAGAGGTCGTGGCGATCATTGCGCCGTCCGCGCAGAATCAGTTCCCCGGGACCGTCGGGCAGCTTTTCTCGGCTGTTGCGAAGATCGGTTTCAAGGATGTGATCGAGGTTGCGCTCGGTGCGGAAATGACCACGGAGCATGAGGCGCAGGAGTTTCAGGAGAAAATGATCGAAGGCGCGAAACTCGTGACATCCTCCTGCTGTACGGCTTATGTCGAGGCTGCGAAGAAACACGCGCCCGAGCTTCTCCCGATGGTTTCGACTACACCGAGCCCGATGCTTTATGCTGCGGATATTGCACGGAAACAGTACCCCGATGCACAGATTGTATTTATCGGCCCGTGTATTGCAAAACGCTACGAAGTGACGCTCCATCCGGATAAAGTGGACTGGGTGATGACTTTTGAAGAACTTGGAACGGTATTCGCCGCAATGAATATTGATGTCCTTGCACAGGCGGAGTGGTCGATCCCGCGTCCCGCCGCCGCGACGGCGAGGAACTTCGCCAGGAGCTGCGGAGTCACGGATGCGATTCTGAAAGAGCTGGAGGCTCATCCGGAACTTGCGAAACGCGGGTTCAAAGCGGATGTCAAGTTCATCAACGGTCTGACGCCGAAGACCGTGAAAATGCTCCAGCTTTACGGCAAGGGCAAACTGCCCGGCAATTTCCTTGAAGTCATGGCGTGCTGCGGCGGTTGTACCGGCGGTCCATGCTCGCTGACACAGGCGTTCAATCCTGACAAGAAAGGCGTGTAAGGAAAAACCGTCTTTCCCCCCGTATCGGGCGGGGAAAGACGGTTTTTTGTGAAAGAGATCCCGGTTATTTCCGGAACAGTTCGACTTCCATTTTGATTTCGCCTGAATTGCCGTCTCTGGTGAAGTTCAGCCGTGTGAATTTCTCTTTCCGGCGGACGGTCAGTGTCTCCGCGGAGAAACGAATGTCTTTCGGATAGCGGATCAGCGCATAACTGTTCTGTCCGTCGAGACGGATCGTATTGTCAGGAAGCTGTTTCCACGGCAGTTCCGTGATCCAGAGGAAACGCGCGCCCTTGTGCTGCGGCGCCATCCTGTAACTGTCTGTGATCGTGATCCTGTCCGGAGCAGGGGAGTCGATGGTGCGTTTCCATTCCTGAATGTCTCCGTTCGAGGCGGGGGCAGGGGAGATTTCCGCGTGGAACGATTTTTCATCGCCCTTGCCGGATGGACGGATGTCCACGGGGCTGATCGCCTCCTTTTCATTTTCCCGAGGTTCAAGCGGAACCAGCATATTATGGTAGTCCGCGCGGACCACATTCTTGGCGTCGGCATCCGCATAATTCTGCCCGCCGGGGTCCGCTGCATAAGTATCTCCGTCGAACTCCAGCACGAAACTGCCTTTGTCGTTGTGACGGTGGCATGCGGCATTCGCCTTGGCGCCGAGCATCAGAATCTTGACGGGGGAACCGTTCAGGAATCTGGTGGAGGACATTGCCCCCATGACCGGCAGTTCGGAGAACGGTTTTACCGGAGGATCATTTTCCGGGACATCGCCGCGCATTGCCCAGAATGGCAGATCGGAAATGAGCCTGTTTTTTGCAAGGCGGTCATGATAGAGACGCGCCCACTGGCTTTCCGGCGCGATTGCCGCGAGAAACTGATAGGTCGTGACTGCGCCGTGTCTGCCTTCGCCCTGGCTGCTGGAAAAGGGGATCAGTCCGCCGCGGCGGTCCGTGGAGACCAGCGTGTCGCCGAATGCACCGAGTTTTTTCATTTTCTCCGGAATGACGTCGCGGAGCTTTTTTCCGCGCGCGTTGGCATACATCTGCAGGGCAGGCCGTATGCTTCCAACCGTATAGAAGAAATAGCCGGGACCCTCCAGAAAACTGCCGTCAGGGTGCATCAGGAGGTCGATGGAGTCGTAAAGCTCCTGCATTGCGAGTTCCGTATAGGGGACAACGCGCTGCCCGTTCCATGCGTAAGCCTTTTCCAGGACAAGATAGGAGGCGATGCGTCCGCGCGTGAAAACGGAGAGCTGGTTGTTGCCGAACAGATAGGAATATTTCCAGATATTGTAGTTGATCTGCCCGAGTCCTTCCAGTGCAAGCCGCTTGAGAAGAAGCTGGCGTCCCGTTTCGGACAGCAGGTCGCCGGCATAATCGAGAACCAGAGCGATTTCCTCCGCCGCGACCGCATGGGAGAAGACCCGCTGATCCCAGCCGCTGTCTGCGAAATCGGAGAGAAACGTGCTGTCCCAGTTCGGCGTCAGCGCCATGACGAGAGCGGTGCGGACCGCCATCCGCATGAGTTCCGGGTTTTGCGCGATGACTCCTTTCTGCAACATGCCGCTGAGTCCGCGGAGTTTCTGGTTGTCGTCGCGGATTCTGCCGAAAATTTTCGGGTTGGCGAAAGGAAGGACGTCGGACATCTCTTTTTCCGGAGCATAACCGTCCGGCAGGTTTTCCGTGAGGAGTTCGCGGCCGGCTTTCTTTTTCATTGCCTGATATTCGTCCTGAATGCGTTTGAGGCGCAGTCCTCTGCCGAGCAGTCCCACGCGCGGCTGATAAGACGGTACCGTATCTTTCGGAGCCATGAAGATGTCGAGCGGCTGTTCCGCAAACTGTTTGCGCTGCTCCGTGATCAGCTTCAGGTTGTTACTGTTCCGGAGCCCCATCCACAGGAATGCGCCCTGAGTTACCGCGTTTTTACCGGTATCGAAGATTTCAAGCGTGATTTTACGGATCTCTTTCGCTCCGCCGAGAGGCATGGCGTATTCATCCCGGTAAGGGCTTTTGCCTGTCCAGGAGTGTTCTTTTGTCCCTGCGTCCGTATCCAGGGTGATTTTCAGTGTGCTTCCGACCGGGAGCCGGATGCAGGAGATCAATGTGTCATAGCGGGCGCATGGCACCGGATTGGCACGTTCCATGAGAAAAGCGGATTTCCCCGTTTCGGAATTCTTCCGGCTCCATGAAAATCCCGTCGAGCCGAACGGATGCGCCGTGGCGCCTCTCACGACTTTCCAGTTCCGCATCTCCTGCATGTTGTAATCCCAGAACGGTGCAAAAACCGCTTCCGCCGGGTTGATCGGCGTAACACGCGTCGGAGCCGCAGCGAGAGTGAGCGTCAGCAGCGGCGCAAGGGCAAAGAGCTTCCATTTCATTCTGTACGTTCCTTATTTCATTTCTTCCAGTTTCAGATTGCGGAAAAATACTTTGACCGGCTCTTTTCCTGTGTTGCGGAGCGTGAGAGCCGGAACCACAAGGCGGGTCCCCGGACGGAACCGGTCATAGAATTCGCCGCCTTTCCTGTGGAAGCCGGAACCTTTGATTTTTCCCGTGAACGTTGTCCATTCGACGGACAGCGGCTTATTTGCAGCGGCGCAGTAGGTCCAGCCAGAACCCGCGCGATGCATCCGGACTTTTGTCCCTGCCGGATACGCCTTGGAAAGCGGAGCTCCCAGTGTGATCTCGTTTTCATTGATTGCCTTGACGGGCAGGAGATTGAAATTCGGCAGGTCTTTGAAATTCTCATCGGCGTTGAATGCCGCGAAAAAGTTTGCCGGAACTGCTTTCCAGTTTGCGGCGCTTCTGACCTTGATTGTCCGGCTTCCGGCTTTTGCTGGTTCGGAAAGCTCCGTCAATGTATTTTCGAACGCATTGATATTCTGCGCCTTGATTTCCTGCATGTCTTCGTCATAGGAAATGATGCCGAAGTAGAGACCGGTTCCCTGGCCGGCGGCTTTGAACTCGCCACTCAGGATGTAGGTCTTTGCCGGATTGACCTCGACGCATTTCTGTGCCGTGACGATTACCGGAGCCTGCGTCTCAAAAACTTTGCTTCCGTCAAGAGTGGCTGCGGTGCATTTTCCCTTGAAGCTGTCGAACTGATGTGTCACGGCATCTTGAGCATTGAGAATTCCGGTGATTCCGAACAACACGGCAAGGACTGTGCTTTTCTTCATTTTTCCTCCTGTTATTTTCTGGTTTTCCGATGCCCGCAGCTTGCGGCGGGGCAGTTCGTTTTTTGTGTTTTTGCATCGTTCACTTTACATTATACCGGAAAACGTGCGAAATAAAATGTCAAAATGTAATTTTCTGTTGTAACAATGTGCTGTTTGCTGATTCGTGAAGATATCTGCTTTTGTTTTTACGCTGATCCCGTATCCGGCAGAGATACCCTGCCGTTCCGTTCCCTGTTCTGTAAAATCTCTGATTTTTTGTCTCTCCGCTTTGCGAATTTGATTTTGTGTTGTATTTTACCCGAATGAAAAAAGGAAAGGTGTTGTTATGTCGGAATCGAAACTTCTTTATAAACGGGTGCTTCTCAAGATCAGCGGCGAGGCTTTGAAGGGGAAACAGGAACACGGTTTTTCGCAGGACGCCGTGGCGGATGTGGTGGCGAGAATCAAAGAGGCTCTGGAGATGGGCGTGGAGATTGCGCTGGTCGTCGGAGCCGGAAATATCTGGCGCGGACTTGCCGGTTCGAAAGGAGGAATGGACCGCGTCACCGCAGATCACATGGGAATGCTGGCTACGACGATGAATGCGCTTTGTCTCAAGGACGCTTTCCGGCAGGCGGGGGTGAAGTGCCATGTCCACTGTGCGGTTTCGATGATGCCTTTCGCAAAACAGTTTGACCGGGAACAGGCTTTGGAACAGCTTTCACGCGGCGAACTCGTGATTTTTGCCGGCGGGACCGGTTCGCCTTATTTCACGACGGACACCACGGCGGCACTGCGTGCGCTGGAAACCAACTGCCAGGCGGTCATGAAGGCGACGAAGGTCAACGGCATTTATACCGCCGATCCGATGAAGGACAAAAGTGCGGTCAAATTTGATACTCTTTCTTTCAGGGAAGCGGTCGCCGGGCACTTCGCCGTGATGGACTCCGCGGCGTTTTCCCTGTGCGCCGACAACAATCTGCATATCATTGTATTCAACTTCTCGGAGGACGGCGCTCTCTGCAAGGTTCTTTCCGGAGATTATTCGGTCGGAACTGTGGTAAGTTGACTTTTTTGACTTGCGAACTTGCGACTTGCGGTGTAAATTGCAGAGTCATCTGTTTTATTGCAGTTCATAAAAGCAGTCAGCATAAATAAGATAAGGAGACAGAATATGGCTATCGAAGAATTGCTCGACAACATGGAAGAAAGCATGATGAATGCCGAAGATGCGATGAAGACGGACATTGCCGCCATCCGCACCGGAAAAGCCTCCACCGCTCTCGTGGAAGGTTTGATGGTCGAATATTACGGCACCAATACGCGCCTTCGCGACATCGCCGGACTCTCCACGCCGGATGCCCGCACCGTTGCGATCCAGCCGTGGGACCAGAGCGCCGTTCAGGCAATTGAAAAGGCGATCATCAACTCCAATATCGGAATTTCTCCGGTCAGCGACGGCAAGATTGTGCGTCTGCCGATTCCGCCGCTGAGCGAGGATCGCCGCGCTGCTCTTGCCAAACAGGTGAAAGCACGTTCCGAGGAGGCGCGCGTCGCCGTCCGCAATGCCAGGCGCGATGCCAATGAAGCCGCCAAAAAAGCGCAGAAGGCTTCTGAAATTACAGAGGATGAACTGAAGAATCTCCTTGAGAAAATCCAGAAAATGACCGATTCCTATATCGCGAATATTGACAAGCTCGCGGAGGAAAAGGAAAAGGAGCTGATGAAGGTTTGAAAAAGCCCTCCGTCAAACCCATTCGGGAATCAAAGGAAAACCGTTCCGTCCGCAAGGGCAGGGCGGTTTTTCCGTCTGAATATTTTAAATGCCTGCTTTTCCTGATTGTATTCGGCGCGTTTCTGTTCCGGTGCATCGTTGCGTTTCAGTTGATCGCCGCCGATCCTGCCGCGTATGCGCCGTCGAGCATTACCGATATGGCAACCTACTGCGCGCTTGCCGATGCGGTTCTGTCCGGAAACCTGCCGGATACTTTTTACTACCAGCCGTTCTATTATTCCGTGTTTCTGCCGCTCTGCCGTCTGTTTACGACAAGCCCGCATGTGCTTGCCGTTGTGCAGAGCCTGCTCGGGGCTGCCGTCGTTTACGGCGCAGGGCTCATCGGCGCAAAAATTTTCGGGAGACGCGCCGGGCTTTGGAGCGCTCTGCTCTGCGCCCTGTCCGCGATCCTGATCTATTTTACGCCGTATGCCCTGCTTGAGACCGTGCAGTCCTTCTGGATACTTTTTCTCTTTTTTGCGCTTCAGGCGGCGCTTCGTAAAAAGAGACTCTTTCTCTGGTGTGGTGCCGGACTGCTGCTGGGTTTTTCCATCCTGACGCGCGGCAACACATGGTGTTTCCTGCCGGTCGTGTTCTGCGTCGTCTTTTACGTGGAGCGCCGGAACTGGAAAAAGGCTCTGCTTCCGCTTCTTCTTTTTATTGTTTTCACGCTTCTGCCGCAGTTGCCGTTTGCCGCATACAACACATTCAAAACCGGAAAGTTGAGCGGGCCTTCCACCGCCGGCGGCGCGGTGCTCTGCATCGGGAACAACCCGGAATCCGCCCCCGGCGGGCTTGACATTCCTTATCCGCCGACTTACGAGGTGTGGATGAAAGACGAAAAAAAAATTCCCATTTCCGTCAGAATCACGGACTGGTTCCTCCGTGAACCCGCCGCATTCCTTGAACTTCAGTTCAATAAATTCCTTTTGTTCTGGGATTCGACCGAGTGGCCGAACAATATTTCCGAATACAATGCCGGTAAGAGTTCCCTGATGCGGACATTCCGTTTCCTGCCGACCGGATTCCTGATTATGCTGGCGCTGGCAGGCGGATTCAGCGGCTGTTACCGCCGGATGTTTCTGCGGCGGAAAGAGTTTCTGCTGCTGTGGGGATTCATTCTGTTTTATGCGCTTTCCGTGAGCGCGTTCTATATTCTCGCACGTTTCAGGCTGCCGGTCATTCCTCTGCTGTGCGTCAGCGGCGGTGTGTTTCTTGCGCAGTTTCTGCGGCGCATGAAGATGCGGAGGTTTTTCCATTATCTCCTGATATTGCTGCTCGCCGCAGGCTTTGCTTATTTTGCTTATCCCGTTTATTCAACGGCTTATGAGCCGGCGCTGATGCGTTCGTTCCGTCCGGCGGGAGTGAATTCCGTATTGGACTCCTTTTTCCGGAACACGGTTCTGATACAGGATCATACGCAGCGGATCCGCGGCGGATGGGGAAGCATGGCTCTCAAGGACGGCATGACGATTGAAAAGACTTTTGCCGTCCGGTTTCGCCGCTCCAATTGCGGGAAGATGGTCCGGCTGATTTTGCGTCTTCCGGTCGGCGGGACGAATTACTCCTTCCTTCTGGATGTGAACGGGCAGCGCAGATTCATCGCCAATGAAAAGTCCGTCGAACTTTCAATTCCGCCGGTGGAGAAAGACCGGCAGATTGAGTTGACTTTGAAGATCAGCCATGTCCGTGGAGACCCTCAATTGTATTTTGATGCTCTGCGGAATTACGGGCGGACTCAGGTGGACGGGAAGACCGTTCCGTATGAACTGGTGGCGACTTTATTGACGGATTACGAATTTACCTTGAAACCACTGGGAGAAAAATGAAGACTGCAATAGGGATTATCGGTGTCGGAATGCTTGGAGCGTCACTGGCGGCGAGTCTGCCGGAAGAACGGTACAGACGGATCGGATGGGCGCGCCGGAAAGAGGTCGGAGCGTGGGCTGTGAAGAACGGGGTTCTGGATTCGTTTTGCGGAAGCGTGGAAGAACTTTTGAAGGAGTCGGATGTTGCGGTGATCTGTCTGCCTGTTCCGACGATTATAGAATATATTCAGAAATATGCGCCGGCAATGAAAGAGGAAAATGTAATTGTCACCGATATCGGGAGCGTGAAAGGATGCATTGAAAAAGCGGCGTTGTCCGCGGGAATCCGTTTTGTCGGCAGTCACCCGATGGCAGGCACCGAGAAATCCGGTCCCGAGGCGATGGTGCCGGGTATCTACGGCAATGCGACGGTTTTCACCGTTCCGCCGTTCCAACCGGATCATGAGGCTGTTGACGCAGTGGAGTCCATGTGGCGGAGCGTCGGCGGGAAGATCATGCGGATTGATTCCGCGGCGCATGACCTGCTGGTTGCGCATACGAGCCATGTTCCGCATATCGTATCCTCCGCGCTTGCGTTGAGTGTGCTGGACGAACCGGATCCGGTCATTAGGGAACAGCGTTTCGCCGGATGCGCCTCCGGCTTCCGTGATACGATCCGCGTGGCGGCGTCCTCGCCGAAAATGTGGCGCGATATCATATCGCATAATAAAACCGCGGTTATCGAGGCGCTCAACTCCTATGAAGAGCGCTGTGCTCTGATGAAGCGCATGATTCAGAACGATGACTTTGACGGTTTCGAGCGTGAATTCGGTCTCGGCAAGACACTGATCGAGGAATGGCGCAAAGAAAAGAAATGGTGAACCGCCGCAAAGCCTTCCGCGCCGCATACCTGGAGCTGACGAATGTCTGCAACGGCAACTGCGCATTCTGCCCCGGAACGACACGGGAGCCCTGCTTCATGGACCCTTTTCTGTTCCGTCGCCTGGCGAAGGAAACGGCTCCGCTTGCGGAGATTGCATATCTGCATGTGATGGGGGAAGCTCTGCTGCATCCGGAATTTCCGTCTTTGATGGAGACGGCGCTGGAACATCATCTTATGACCGGACTCACGACGAATGGAACACTGTTCGACACTCCGAATGCGGAAGCGCTGTTCTGCGGCTGCTTCCGGCAGGTGAATGTATCTCTGCACGCCGGCATCACGAATGAGAAACTGGAACAGGTCATCGGTTTTACAAAAGAGGCGTTCCGGCGTGTTCCCGGGCTTTATGTCAATTACCGTTTCTGGAACATCGGGGAAGCGGAGGAGCGGACGAAAGAGTGTCTTGCCCTGATCGAAGACCGGTTCGGGGTACATTGCATTTATCCGGAGCTTCCGGAACACTCTTCGCAGAATCTGTTGAAACGCCTCTATTTGAACTTCGACACCTCTTTTACATGGCCGGATCTTTCCGCTCCGCCTGTGCCGGAACCGGCGTTCTGCCACGGGATACGGAACCAGTTTGCGGTTCTTGCCGATGGACAGGTCACTGCGTGCTGTCTTGATCATAACGGCGACATTGAGCTGGGAGATGCGAATCAAGATTCCCTCTGGAAGATTCTTTCCAATGCCCGTTCCAACGCGATGCGCCGTGCCTTTCAGGAAGGACGCGCTTCCGAAGAGCTCTGCCGCCATTGCACCTACCGTGTACAGCGTTTCAGCGGGAAATGTTCACGAAAGTAACCAGTCAAATACCAATTTCAGAAACATCTGCCGCGATATTTCTTCGGGAACGTCGGTATTGGAATGCGCGTAATCGGCATGGCATGATCAATGATGGCAAAACTGAGTTGCCGCTTTTTACCGATGCTTGTTTTCCATCCGGCGGATTCACTCATCTATGAGTCTCATATTCAGATTTGGATATTCTGTATGAACCGATGTTGATATTTTCTCCGTCAAACAAGATATTGCCGAATTTTTTCTTTGCATCAGCAAAACTAGAGGCAAAACCGATTTTCCCGCAATCATAATAATAACCACCGGTTAAGTCTATATTTATTTTTGCATGGACTTCAAGGTGTTTTTTGTTTTCTTTTGCATAAACTTCTATTCCATAGAATGCTTTGCCGTATTTTCCATCAATATACCTGAATGCGATCAACGAAGAGCGGTATGAACTTATTCCGTGGCACCATCCCGATAGAAAGGCAATGATTATGGCTATTAATACAGGTAAGGCAATATATATCTTTTTCATAATATTTCTTAAGCTTGCACTGTTTCTCCACTATACACCGGAACGGTACTGGAACAGATCGGCGATTATAGCGGTGATGGTATTGACGATCTGCGCATTTGTACCGCTACCTGATTGAAGGACTACCGGGATAACGTATCAGATTTTTTTCCGCTCCCCGGAAATAATACCGGCATATTCCGGATATCCATATCACCGTAAAAACGAGAATGATCCATTTTGCATTCGGCAGGTGAATAAAGGGGATTAAAATGAGCCATGGTCCAAGAGTAGTCAGTAGGATCAGCAGACTTCGCGGATGTGCAAAATTAAGCGTCGCGCCCAGCCATTTTTTTGTCGGATGCTTATAGACAAAAATCCGCGGGTCATCCTTATTGATGTAAATGATTGTCTTGCATTTCATTGCGCCTTTCCCCTAGGTTGGACAACTTTTTATAAAGAGATTGGTGTAAAGCCCCTTGATTTACTATATCCCGCAGCTTGCCGATTGCAAGTCCCGAAATAGACTTCGTCCGGAGTTTGATATTGCAGCGCAGAATGAATCCGCCTGGAGTTGTAAACTGGCGGTATTGCCGGTGAAAGTCGAATCGACCAGTATGAAATTCTTCCTCGCGCCGTCGTTCTGCCGCCCGGTCAGGTCCATGAAAATCGCTCCGCCGCCGCTTCGACGATTTCGGCTGCTGCTTCAAAAAGCACCCGGTCTTCCAACCGGAACATACCCCGGTCATTCAGTTTCATTGTTCGATTCCTACCTCTTTTGTGCCAGGCGGCGGGTTCGACCGGCGACTCTGCCGGAGTTCCCAACTGCCGCTCCGCCTCGCGGATCTCCGCCTGTTCCGCCTCATATTCCGCTTTGGCGCGCGCCAATTCTTCCGCGGCGTGGACTCGTTCGTTCTCCAGGTGCTTTTTCAGTTCGGCGACCGTGGCTTCATGCAGGTTTTCGATACCGAGGGGATTCAGAATGCGGAAATACGCGACATAATAGTTGCCGAGCGACAGATATTTTTCAATTTCGGTTTCGGCGGCGACCAGGCGCTGTGTCCGCCTTTTCCGGCAGGAAACATGCAGACGGGACAGAATCTGCGGATGTTCAGTGTTGAATCCATGGATGGCACGGAACTATCCTGCGGAAAGCGCGGAAAAAACAGGAATCATTAAATATAAAGCAGTAATTGCGTAGTATCATGGCTTTTTTATTGTATAATTCATTCTGTGCATTCAGCTACTGCAATTTAACGAGGAGTGAAATGACGAAAATCATCGGAACAGCCTGCCCGCATCTTCCCTGGCAGGACCGTCCTGCAAACTGGCATCGCCCGATCTGGCGCGATACCGGAAACCCGATCATCAAACATAATCAGCTCAAGAGATCAAACAGCATTTTCAACAGCGCCGTGGTCCCGTTCCAAGAGGGATTCGCCGGCGTGTTCCGCTGCGATGACATTGCGCGGCATTGCAGACTGCATGCCGGTTTCAGCGAAGACGGCATTCACTGGCAGATCGACGAGTCCCCGATTCAATTTGAAAGCAGTATTCCCTTTGAATACGGGTATGATCCCCGGGTCTGCCGGATTGAGGACCGCTGGTATGTGACCTGGTGCAACGGAATGAATGGCGAACCGACGATCGGCCTGGCGGAGACAACCGATTTCAGGAGATTCCGGCAGATGGAAAATGCCTTCCTTCCATATAACCGGAACGGAGTCCTGTTTCCCCGCAGAATCAACGGCATGTATGTCATGCTCAGCAGGCCGAGCGATAACGGCGCGACTCCTTTCGGCGACATTTATTTAAGCCGCAGCCCGGATCTGCATTACTGGGGAGACCATCGTCTGGTGATGCGCCCGGTAAAGTTCGGCTGGCAGTCCACAAAGATCGGCGCCGGTCCGGTGCCGGTTGAAACGGATGCCGGATGGCTGCTGATTTATCATGGCGTCCTGACCAGCTGCAACGGGCTTGTCTATGCCTTCGGCGCGGCCTTGCTGGACCTTGACGATCCGTCGAAGGTCATCAAACGGACGCCTGATTATCTGCTGGCGCCGGAAGAACCTTATGAACGGGTGGGAGACGTGTCGAACGTGGTCTTCCCCTGTGCGACGCTGCATGATTCCGCAACCGGCCGGATCGCAATCTACTACGGCTGTGCGGATACCTGCGTCGGGATCGCCTACGGGTATCTTGATGACATGATCGCTGAAATGCAGGATGCGGCGCAATGATTTGAGGCAGAATTTCCCGGAAGTGCGCTTCTGGTTCGGAACAGGGGGGCTCTGCTTGCATTTTCAGATTTTTGTTTTATCTTAAACGAAGATTTCGAAACATTCAGGAGGTCGGGCAGGCATGAATACCGAGTTGTCGGCAAAGAAAATTCTGCAGCAGTATCATAACGCATTTTACAAGCTGTTCCATGTTCCGCTTGACTGGATCGACCAGAGGAACAGAACCTTTACCCTGTGCTCCAATGAACACTGTCATCCGCTTTGCAGGAAGATCATGGAGCACAGGCATGGACGCGAAAGCTGTGAAAAACTGACGTCTGAACGGATACAACGCTGCCGGAGCAGCAGAACTTTTCAGATATCCCGCTGCCATGCGGGGCTCGTCGATGCCATTGTGCCTCTGTTTGTGGGGAACCGTTACATCGGCAGTCTGTGCGTAGGACAGTTTTTGAGAGAAAAGCTTTCGGAAGACGATCTCCGCAGCCTGCGCCGCAGACTGGATTATCTGGAATTGCCGCCGGGAGAGCTGGAACAATATTATGCCCAGACTCCCGTGATTCCCCCGGAACAGCTGGAGGGGATGCTGGAACTGCTCAGAATGATTGGCGAATATGTCGGAGAGTCGGAATCCAAGATTCTGTTTCTGCGTTCCATCAATGAAAGCAATCCGGTGCTTGCCGCCAGAGAATACATTGAAATTCACTTCAAATCAAAACTGACCGTAGAGGGCATTGCCAGGAAAATAGGG
This sequence comes from Lentisphaeria bacterium, assembly GCA_003526375.1. GTDB lineage: Bacteria > Verrucomicrobiota > Lentisphaeria > Victivallales > UBA1829 > UBA11452. Next base: position 36,634 of record DPDG01000101.1, on the reverse strand, counting down.
ATGAGCCCCAGTTATTTCAGCCATATCTTTCAGAAGGAAACCGGAAGCAGCCCGATTCAATATTTGAATTCATTCCGCATTCAAAAGGCTTCCGAGCTTTTGCAGGAGACTTCTCTCAGCATATCGGAAATCGCTTTTGAATGCGGTTTTCAGAGCCTGCCGCATTTCAACAGGATCTTCCGGAAAATGACAGGGAAGACCCCGCGGATGCTTCGCTGATGCTTACGGCAGGATTACGAAGTTTTCTGCACTTTACTGAAGCCACGGCGACGCCGCGGGGCGGAACTTTGATTTCGAAGCTGTATTCGTCGACCATCCGTTCGATGCGAAGCGGAAAAGAACTGATGATATTGACCGATTCGACTGGGCATGAAATCCGGACGCGTTCGGTAATATATCCCCATGGCGTACCGTTTTCTACTGCCACGAGAAGAGTTTCAGAATCCAGTAACCGGGTGTTGAGTGTGCATTTCTCCCCGGTATCGGGACATTCTGCGAACGGAATGCCGGCGGCCCTGAACCGTTCCTTTGCAAAAAGATTGATCTTCTGCGCTGCAACGTTCCATAATTCAGGATTGACCGTCAGGCGATTGCGGTCATTGATGAAATAGAGCTCTCCTGTGGTGGGTACATATTCAACCCCGCTTGGCGGCAGGACGTTTTTTTCCATCCGTCCTGAAAGAATTAAAACGGCATAATGATCGTCACAGATTATTTCTCCTCGCTCGGCGAATTGCTCCAGAAATTCACGGCGCCCGCCTAAGATCGCTGGCAGTCCCATGATTCGTTCGAATTGCTCCGGATGAAGCAGATGGACTGAGGGGATGAAAAACGGACAAACTGATTCCGGCAGATGCTCCAGTCGGGCGGTAGCCTGAATCTGAACTCCGTGCTCCATTAAACGGGTTACCTGATCATGAGAAGGCGGAAATCCATCGAAGTCAAAATCATCCAGTCCTTCCTCAAGCATTTCATCGCACCAGATACTGATGACCTGACCGGCGACAAACGGATTTTCCGTAAAAGACATGTCCCAACATTTCCGGATATAATCCCACTCTCCGCGTTTGATACCATCGGCCAGACAACCGAGCAAACCGTCTGCGGCACGCCGCAGGCCCCGGCCATCGGCATAATAGCAACCGGAAAGGGTATAAAGCTCACGCTCATAAGCCGACTGAGTGTGGCGTAGATTGTCCCAGTTCTCGACAACATCCTTGATACCATGAAGAAAAATCAGCTTGAAATCCGGTGCTGCCGCTTTGGTCTCCATTAACGCTGCGGCGAAATCATAATGCTTTTTTAAGGACGGATGGGACTGCGAAAGTCCGAGTGCGACCGTTTCGACCACCATATAATCAATTCCCAAGGACGCCATTTTGCGATAATCAATGCCATATTCATAAAGAGCGTCGAAATTGGCTTTGGTCCAAGCAGAATTGATGATGCATTTCAGATTGTTACGATGCAGTGCGGCGGTCATTTTGGACCAGAATTGCAACCAGCGGCTGACGTTGAAACCGATCCATTCGCTGCGGCGGTGCTGCCAAATCCATTCCGAACGCCGCCGCAGACTTTCCAAGCTATCCCCACAGGGTTCCTTCAAACTTTCCGGCAGGTCAAAGTCGATTTGTGACAGCATGGAGTCGGATACATCCGTGCCCATGATATTACCGCTGGACAGCGGTCCGTAACCATCGGGGCCGTGCCAGCCGGCAAAACCATAATCGCGACAGGCTTTTACGGTTTGCGGAATAAAGAAATCCTCGGTCAATGTGCCATCGTTCAGCCGAGTCAGAACATTGAAATTCAAACCTCGACCATGGTATGACCAGACCTGCAGCGCCTCCTGATGATCACTGAGCCATTCATGATGGTATTTGTCTTGCTGCCAGACAGTGAAAAATGACACGTAAACCGGGCATCCCCGTGTGGTCAGGGTTTGAACCAGGCGGCGAATCTGGTAGTTGGTCCATTCCTGCCGGATACGGACTTCATTGCCTGGATGTGCATTGCGCGAACAGATATCCGGCGGCATAACGCTCTCGCACTCCATCCCGGCATGCAACAGCACGAAATCTGGTGACGACACCAGCAGACACATGCCGGCCGGCACAAAACCGAGCGTATCCAGATACTCACTGACGCCGCAATCGTCCAGCCGGTTGTCAAAGGCGATCAATTCAGTCCAGACCCAACGTTCAAAATTCATTATTTGATCTCCCGGAACTTAGCCAGTTCCGCCGTGATTTTCTTTTTGATTTCATTTACATCCACTGGATCCTTGAAATCTCCGTCGGTATAGATATGCACATCGTAAGGAGCAAACGAATCCTTAAGTACATCATTGATCATACGGTTTTCGCATATGACTTTCCAACGGCCGCGTGCCGGTGCGTTGTGCAGGACAACATCTTTGATGGCTTCCGGTGAAAGATTCACGGCAAAGATGAAATAGTTGCCCTGATGTTTTTTCACCATGATCTTGATGTCTTTATGGTCCGCGGCAACGGCATCTTTAACCGTTTCCGACAAATAAACCGGCGACAATGCCTTAATCTCGGGACCTATGCCGTCCAGAAAACCGATCTTCATCTCAGGTGAGGCGAAAATACCGGAATTACTGTACCGTTCAAAATATTTGATCCGCGGCTCTCCGATCTTATACGGGACAATTCCGGTGGCTCCGGAGACAATCGACGCATAAACGACGCAGCGGGTTTCCTGGTATGTAGGTGCCCGAAAGTTATTCTGTCTGTCGGCGAAACTGTCCTGATCAAACGCCTGCGGACAATACCAGACCCCTTCCCGGCCCAATTCACGGTCCATCAGTGCCACTCCGCTGTAAACACTGGCAAGCGGAAAATGAAACGAATTATCTTTGCGCGGTCCCGGATACAGATCAAGCACATGAATATCGCAGTGCGCCTTTTTATTGATACAGCCCATGGGCGTGTTATCCAGCCCCAGTACCGGGTGATACGGGTCAATTTTCCGCAGGAATTCATACACCTGTTTCAATTGCGCGCACCACTCGGCACCGCGCGGTTCATCGTACAGATACCAGCCGAAAAATGCCGGATGATCGATAACCGCGTTCACCAATTCCGCAATCCGTTCCCTGCCCTCCTGCGGCAGGACACTGCTATTTTCCGGGCCAAACCCGAAAAACCCGGGCTTCATTTTGTAAAACGGATAAAATGTCACCATCAATCCAAGCTTGTGCGCTTCATCGAGGAACTCGCGAATTACCGGGATATCCCGCTGGTTCAAGGTGTAAATGTGAATCAGGTTATAACCGCATTCGCTGATCAGCTGTATCACGTCTTTGTTGCATCCGAGGAAGCCGCTGGGGAAAAATTTGCCGCCGTTAATCACGACCTGCCGCTCCGGGTTCAGCCATATCTCGTTTTTGGCCGCGGGAACCACCCGGAATTCAGACGTAACCTTTCCCTGTGCTTTGTCATCCTTCAACAGGGTGGTTTCGATCCGGTATTTATCCGGCTTGAACGAACCGGCGTCAAATCGAAACGCTTCTTCCGGCTTCAGGTTCCGGCGTTCCTCCCGGTGTACGGCATTGCCGCCGCCGTCCGTAAGCTCCATCAGTAAACGGCAGGACGGCAATTCCGTCTCCGGCACCATCAGCGAACAGTGCAGATAAACTTCCTTATCCGGCTGGCTGGACATGATCTGGCCGCGGTAAAACGGCTTGACCATCTCCATATGGATGGGCGCGACATCGACTCTTCTCATCTCTTCGCGATAATAAACCGTCCCTTTCGTATCCATCACAAATAATTTCAACCGGTAATCCCCGGTAGCAGTGATTTTGGTCGGAAATTCAATGGATACCCTGCCGGAATCGGGAACGATGATATCCTGCGAAGTCAAACTTCTGACCGCGTCGTTTTCATTGATCACACACCGTACCGTCAAACGGCTGCCGGGGCGGTACCGCAGTTCGCCCGTCACAAAGGGCACCGCTTTGCCATCCAGCGGCTTTACCGACAGATCGACGTCGGACATCTCCACATTATAGCGTTCAAAATCGATGTCCAGTCCTTTCAGGTAAGCAAATTGATCCAATGCCTGAAATTTCGGCATGGGGTTCCATGTTGAAACTTCAAAAGTCGATTTGCCGTGATCCTCCCGCCCGATATTCAGGCGCCAGATATTCCGGCCCGCTTTCAGCTGCAGACTGCTGTATGGAATAAAGATCTCGGTATCCCAACCCTTTTCATGGATCGCGGTGGCGGCTTCCCACGGGGCATTCCAGTTCGGATTGGCGATGCCCCCCACACTGAACTGATCGAAGCGCGATTCGGAGGGGTTGACCACGAACTGATAATACTCCCGCACATTCAGGTCGGTACTGACCTCCGCTTCCGGTATCAGAAACACTTCAATGCAGTCATCGTTCCACAGCGCATAATCATGCGGATGCTTTTCGGTTTTAATGAAACTGTCGGCACAGCTTATCGCCAAGTAAATACCGAATTGATCGGACAAAATCTTGAAGCGGGTCTGCTGCACCGGCGCGGTATTGCGTTCCAGCACCCGGAAGTCGTTATGCCATTCGGCTTTGGCCCAGGCCGGATCATTGAATTTACCGTCTATCACCGGGCGTATTTCCGCCTTGGCGGCAGTAATTTCCCGGGGTACGCTCCACAGCGGACAGGCCAACAGCAGCCCGAACAGCATCAACCATATTTTCATTTATTGCATTCCTTTCAAATAGCTTTCGGTTATTTCTTCACTGCTGCGCGCATAACTGTAAATCTTTACTTCATCCACAGCGCCGCACATCGGGTAAGCCATTCCCGAGCTGAACGCCCCGACACTCAAAACCTTATTGCCTTTGGTCAATGCCAATTCGCCCGCTGCCTTTTCCTCGCCGTTCACATAAATCCGGCCCGTTTTGCCGTCATAAACCAACGTCAGAAACACCCAGGCATCGCCGGGAATGATGGTTTGCGAGGAGTTTGTGCCGACGTGTTTGACTTCTTTGCCGTCGCCGGTACGGAACTGCAGTGAACCGTAAAAATAGGTCAGGCGAAATCCCGGTCCGCGCTCGACGCTGTTGCCGATGATATCTTTAAATTCCCGCGGCGGCGCATCCTTATCAAATTTGACCCAGATTTCAATGGTAAAGGGTACCGTGAAGATTTCCGGTTTCATGATCATGGTGACCGCTCCGAATACATTCCGCTGCTTATGGTCGCCGCCGAAATGCAGTGCATGACTGGATCTGCCGTTCACCCATCTGGTATTTTCATCCAACCGGGACAACGTGGCAGGCGGCGAAGCATTCATACCGGCAATTGCGGTGCCTTCACCCTCGTTGAAGCGCCAATGCCCGATGGTTTTTTCATCAGCAGACAAGACCGTCATACTTATCAATATAAGAAAAACTATTGTTTTCATGTAGTAATACCTTTTTGCAGTTTAATTCTAGAATGACATATTCCAACCCGTGGTGCCGGGACCGGTGGTAATTTTATTGAATCCGGGCCAGGCGGAAGCAGGTCCATAATATGCCCTGAGGAAAATCCGTGAGTCGACATGACCGTCAATAAATGAGAAATTCGCTTTTCCCGGTGAAGAATTGCTTACTGCATTGGGATTGGCGCCATGGCGGAACGACGCTCTGGTGTTGGTTCCATTAAGTGTCACAAAGAGCATACCCGTTTCCGCACGACGGCGGCTGTCACAGAAAATCGATACTGCTGAGGGATGCCTGATATGGGTAATTTTTTTATTACCCCAGCCGGTATCTTCATATCCGGTATTAGCCGGTGCTGCCACAAAGGAGTTGATCCCATACTGCGGCACTTGAAAGGCCCCGTTGAAAGTATCGGGTGCGTTGTCAGTGAAACCACTTGATTCCGAAGGACATTCCCAGATTGTCCCCCTGGCATTTTTCCAGTAGAAAACATTGTTTACATATTCGCCCATCGATTTTACCCATAAATCTCCTGATTCTGACGAGACTTTTTGGGGAATTATATAATCCTGATAATCGCCGGAGTAAAAATTCCCGCCGACACCGAACTGTTTCAAGTTAGATATGCATTTCGTCATCCGAGCCTTTTCTCTTGCGACGTTCAATGCGGGAAGCAGCAGTCCCGCAAGAATCGCAATGATCGCAATCACGATGAGGAGCTCCACAAGGGTGAAAAAATGTTTATGATGCATGACCTGTCCCTTCTTGTCTTTTTCTATGATTACCATAACGGGGTGAATATTCTTTATCAAACCTCCATCAGTGAATTTATTCCGAATAACCGACTCCTGTGTAATATCCCATTGCGTTTTGCGTGGTGTCGAGTCTGCCGAACTGACAGACCAGCGGAGCATCCGCCTCAACGTGCAGTGCATACTGCGTCAGCGGCGGAATGACTGTTCCTCCCAATTCATCCGGATGGTCGAGCCTTACCGTAAGCACCCGTTCCGCCTCGACGCGCAGGGCGAGATTCCGGAACGGTGCGCGGTCGCTGAAATAAATGTGAAGCCTGACCTCCACCGGCATGGAAGACGGATTGAACAGCATCAGGGCTTCATGCGCTTCCATCGGGCCGTTGTTGATTTTCTCCGGCAGATATCCGTCTGCGAAAAACCAGTTCTTTTTACCATACATGATTGAAAATTCCCCGTGATTGTTTTTACAGTCCTTTTGCAATCAGTTCCCTGATGCCCGGAGTCAGCGACTGAGGCCCGCCGGAAGTAATGACAAACCCTTCTTCAATTCTGTTCGATCCTTCGGGGGCTCCCCAGAGAGAAATATCGCTGTTGACGCACATGCCGGGTTCGAATTCCGCAGTTGAATTTTCATCGGGGTAGGGGCTTTCCGCTTCGGCGAGGCCGATTCCGTGCATCGGCGGGTAAAGATCATATTTCGTCATGCCGTATTTTGCGAAGACCGCTTTGACGTTCCTTACCATTTCTCCCATGACGGTTCCGGGATACAGATAGTTCTGCTGGATATTTGCAGCTTCAAAAAGAATATTCAGAAAACGTTTCTGTTCATCGGATGCCTTGCCGATTACAAAGGGATATTCCACCGTTGCGACATATCCCTGATACTGCACAGCCATGGCTGCCATCACCATTTCCCCGTTGCGCATGATCTTCCCTGTTGCGCGCCCGATGACCGTTTCCGTTCTCTTGCCGGAACCGAATACCGTGAAATTGATGTCTTCGGCTCCTGCCATGCGCGCGGCGCCCTCCGCAGCGCCTGCCGCCATTGTTTCGGGAGCGCCGTCAACCGCATATTCCAGCAGTTTCGCATACCCGGCGCAAGCCTGGCGCCCGGCTTCCGCAAGACAGGCGATTTCATTGGCGGATTTCACAACGCGGAGTTTTGCCATGATCGGCAGCGCATCGATGATTTCCACGCCCGGAGCCGCAACTTTGATCCGTTCGAAGATCGGCGCGGGAATGTCCCACAAGCCAACGACGCCGAGGCGTTTGCCGCCGCCGAGTGCGTTGCCGATCACATCGGACAGTTTCACAAATTTTGCCAGCGGATAATCAATTTCCTCCGGCACAGACACACAGGCGAATTCCCGGACATTCACATAATCTTTCCAGACGGACATCTCTTTTGCGTAGCTTTCTCCTTCCGGCGCTCCCGCCACAACGGGATTTCCGGATTTCGGGATCATACAGACCGCCCGTTCAAAAATCGGCCAGAAGTTCGATACATACCGCAGATTTTCCTTGCGGTATTCATCGCCGTAGACCAGAATCGCATCAAGGTTCCGGGCTGCCATTTCCGCCTGGAAACGCACGATTCTTTCCTGAAATTCACTTTGTGGAATCACGATACTCATTTTTTTGCCCCTTTCTTCTGTTATTCCGTAAAAATCTTTCTTCACTTTTCCGGGCGGCACTGATTACAGCTCCACAGTCTGAATCCGCATAAGCTGCGCTGTCGTCTTCAGTTCTTCCGCACAGTCGCCGTGGACCACGATGATGTGGTGGGCTGTGCCGGTATTGATGAGTTCCCTGAGATACTCCCTGACCTCTTTTCCGACCCGGATCATGGCATGGAGCTCATCACAGGGGAGCGTCGGGAATTCGATGCTTTCCCCCCGTGAAACCAGCATTTGATAAGAGTCGCCGCGATTCAGGAAGTGTCCCATTGTAACTGTTCCCGGTTTCAGGATGAGTTCATAATTGAGCCCGTTGCCTTTGAAGCCCCACTCTTCCGGAGAGCTGGTCAGTTTTACCGCCTGTTCGGAAACGGCAAGTTCCGGCGAGCCGATTCCATGTCCCAGCAGGAACAGCGCATTGTTCCTGACATCGAATTGTCCCCACTCCGCCTGGAACGGCAGATTGCCGGTGAAGCGGCGCATCAGGTCCATCATGACCAGCCCGCCGATATCTCCTTCGCAGGCAACCATGAACCGATCCTGCTCCATCAGCATGCTTGCCCCCATGCGCGCCGGCGCTCCCGTCATTTTTTCAATGTAATGCTGTCCGAGGAAACACAACCCGTCCAAATTGAATTTCCGGTAGAGGCCGCGCATTGCCAGCCCGAGCCTGACGGAGCGTTTCACATCGTCCAATTCTATATTTTTCACCTGGAAACGCCGGAACAATCTTTCCGATTCGCCGGCGGTTTCCGCGTCCGGAACGGCGCGCCATTGTTCCACCAGATGTTCCGCCTGAATGGTCATGACCTCCGGGCCGAGAAATCCTTTGACATTGGAACGGTCGAATTCAAGGTCGTACATTCCCCGGAAAACATGTCCGACAAGGCCGTAGGTGCTTTTCTTCAGACGTTTCGCCGCACTGCGGGCGGCAGTCAGCCCGGCGATGCGGCGATAGGCGGAAGGATCGCCGATTTCTCCGACCACCGTGTGATAGTCAAGTTTCATTTTGCGGAAACTGCCGGAAAGCTGAGTCATGGCAATCAGGGCGCTGTTGCGCATGGTGGCGATATAATTGTCATCCGGGTTGACGTCATTTCCCGTCTGGGTACTGAAGAGAATGACCTCCGGGTGTGTCTGTATCTGATTGATTGCGTGCATGGTGATGAAGTCCGGCAGATAGGTGCCTGCGATCACGACCAGCACATCAATCTGCGCGTCACGGAAAGCGGAACCTGCCGTTTCCGCACGGTCCAGCGTATCGACCATGCCCGGATAAATCACTTTGCATTCCGGCAGCGCTCCGGCAAGAAGTCCGGCTGCTTTATCCAGATCCTCCGATACCTGCCGTTCCAGGGCGGGATACATGCGCCAGTATTCAAAATATCCCAGTCCCAGCATCCCGACGGACAGCGGGCGGTGTTCGGGGGCGTGTGAAAGCACATCGCCGAAACAGCCTGTTTCTTCTGCATCGAAACTTGTAATTTTCATTTTATTCTGATTCATTGTCAACCTGCCTTGTCTGCAATATCGGCGATTGTGGAGAATTCGAGCGACAGTCCGCGCGCCGCGGCTTCCTCGCGTGCCCGTTCGTAAAGTTCATGCAGGAACGGGATGCCTTCCCCCTCCTGTACAGGGTCAATATGGCAGACGGTGATGAACGGAATATCCGCGACCATGCAGGCGCGGAGGTCGTGAAGTGCAAGTTCCATGGTTTTCGCGTATTTCTCCTTGGTCAGATACCAGGTATAATCTGTGGTCAGGGGAAAGATCGGACAGCCTGATTTCCTGCGCAAAGCCTCATAGCGTTCCCGCGTGATGGCGCGCGGAGGCACCTCCATGTTTCCCTGAATGTAGTCCCATCCGGTCTCCTGAAGACAGGCGGAACTGTCGAATTTATAACCTTCCTCCGCAAGTGCGGCGAACATCCCCGGACTTTCCTGAAGCGCAGGGGCGCGGAAGCCTTCGATCCTGAATCCCAGGGCGTTTTCCAGAATGTCGCGTCCCTGTTTCAGGCGGGCGCGGCAGTTGGCGATGGAGTGTTCCTGCTCCAGATCCTTCCGATGCTCCGAAGCATACCGTCTGTTTTCCGCTTCATGCGGCAGATCCAGGATCATTGCCGGAGGGACGCCGAGCTCAAAGCGGTTGTGGCGGATTCCATGCTGGGCAAAGCAGTGTCCTTCTTCCTGCGCTTTCCGCATCGCCGGCACGTATTCGGGGCTTAATGTATAAAATGGACGGTCTGTCGCTTCGTCGACCGGGACTACAAAAAAGGTGGCGGGAAGATTCTCCTTGTTGAAGAACTCAACCAGCCGGAGGAAATTTTCCGGTTTGCTCCAGCCGTCAAGCGCGACGTCGTCAACAGACATTCCGAAGTAAAATTTTTTGTTCATTGAAACAACTCCTTCACGTGATGAATGGTTTCCAGCAGATAAAAACTCTGGCGGAACGGTTCTCCGTATTTGACTCCGACGCGACTGCCGTGGTAACGGGCGCGCGCTTCAAGCGCATCGTCCAGTTCGCCGAGATGATCATGCGCGTCCTCAAAACATTTCCAGGCTTCCATCTTGTCGGCAAAGGTGTCCGTAATGTCGACGATGTGGGTCGGTTCCGGCAGGGGGTCATTGACTTCAAAGTGAAAATATCTGGACGCGCGGTGCGGCTGCACTCCCAGATCGGCGCTGCATGCCCAGGCTGCCTGATTCCATGCGTCCCGGCTTATAGTCGCCATGTCATGGTGCTGGACATATTCGTTCCACCAGTGCCCGAAGATGATGTCCGGTTTGTATTGGCGGATTGCACGGATGCACTGCTGGTAGAATTCCCGCGAGGCGTTGACGCCGAAATCGGGGACGTCATAGCATTCGAAGTTGGCGACGCCGAGAATCTTGTGTGCACGCACTGCGTCGCGCTTGAAACGTTCGACTGCTTTCGGGCTGTCCCCCGGCTTCGTATACGCCTCGTCTCCGTTTCCGAAGCAGAACACCGACACTTCGCATCCGGCGTTTGCCAGTTTGCGGATCACGCCTCCCATGGCAATCACCGAATCATCCAGGTGCGCCCCTAACACTAAAACTTTTCCTGCCATAATTTCCATACCTGCTCTTTGATTTTATGATACTTTAATTATATCACAAAAGAAGAATGAGACCACGCAAATTCTGTCTTATATTTAACTTATCCTGCTTTTTTTATGCTTTTTGCAGAGTTTTACCGGAATCCGTTCGACAGGGATTACCGGTAAAAGCGGAAGGTTTTCCCATGCCGTTCATGGAAAATGGAGAGTGGATGGAGGAATAGGCGGAAGATATTCTGGAATTTCCTGCGGACACTTGTTTTTTCCGCAACCGATGTTATTTTACTTCAAAAAACAGGAGATCGGCAGAATGAAATTCAGAATGGTGCATAATAATTTCAATGTCCTTGATTTGGACAGGAGTTTGAAGTTTTACCGTGAGGCGTTCGATATGCAGGAAGTGCGCCGGATCAATGCGGAGGACGGAAGTTTCATTATTGTCTATCTGGAAGACGGCGCCAGTTCTCATCAGTTGGAATTAACGTGGCTCAGAGACCGCAAAGAACCCTATGATCTCGGCGACAACGAATTTCATCTGGCATTCAAGGTGGATGACTACGAAGCCGCCCATGCCCGTCACGAGAAAATGGGTTGCATCTGTTATGAAAATCCCGCGATGGGCATTTATTTTGTCGAAGACCCCGACGAATACTGGCTTGAAATCCTGCCGGAAAAACGGTAATTGATAAAAAAAATGATTTTTTTCTGAAAAAAATAGAGTGGGCGAAAGAAGTCTACTCTTTGGTTTTATAGTAATATAAAGAACACCAATAATAACAAAAAAGACATTGATTTCAAATAAAGCTGCACCAACGTGCATTCAGCATTACGCTAATGATTTGAATAAATTTTTATTTGAACTCGTAGTGCAGTTTTATAAGGGTCTCAGACTACATCTGTTAAGATAACACAGAAAAGGGAAAAATCAAATGAAAAAACAAAAAAATCTTGATTATTTTATCGGATTTGATATTGGAACCAATTCGACAGGGTATGCTGTATCAGATACTAATTATGATTTGATCAAGTATCAGCAGCATCCGATGTGGGGTGTCCACCTTTTTGAAACTGCGAAATTAGCAGAAGAACGCCGAACTCATCGTGCCGCCCGGAGACGTTTGGATCGCAGACAACAGCGGATTCAACTTTTAAGGGAGCTTTTCTCTGTCGAGATCGGAAAGGTGGACCGGAACTTCTTCCGGCGTATCGACAGCAGTTCTCTGAAAAAAGACTCTTCAGAACCACGCTTCGCGATTTTCGCTGATTCTGAATATACAGATACAGATTTTTACAAGCAGTACCCTACAATTCATCATCTTATTTCTGAACTGATCGATTCTGATTCTCCTCATGACGTTCGCCTTGTATATCTTGCCTGTGCCTGGCTGGTTGTTCACAGAGGACATTTTTTCAGTGAAGTTGCCAAAGAAAAAGTGGACGAATTGATTGATTTTCAATCTGTTTACAATGATCTGGAAACTTATGTTGAAGATAATGGATATATTTTTTCCTGGAAACATTTGGACATAAAAATAAATGAAGCAGGAAATATTTTGAAATCCTCAGCAACCAGATCGAATAAAGAGAAAAAACTTGTAGAATTCCTTCAGGTCAAAAAATCAAAAAAATCTCAAAACAATGAAGATTTACCCTGGATCGATGAAAATGAATTCTTGCATTTACTGTGCGGTCTGGAGTCGAAAGCTGCAAAACTCTTTCCCTCATCGGAGTATGAAGACATAAAATTGCAGCTTGATTCTGATGATGAAAAAATTGAAGAAATGCTTTCCGAGTTGTCTGAAGAAGATTCTGCATTGATGCTCCTCATGAAAAAAGTTTTCGATTGGTCGATTCTTGCAGATATCATCGGCGGAGGAAAGAATATTTCTGATGCAAAAGTGAAGATATATGAAAAGCATAAGTCAGACTTGAAGCATCTGAAATATCTTGTAAAGAAGTATCTGACACATCAAGATTTTCAGGAAATTTTTCGCAATGAAAAAAGTGAAGTGAACTATGCGGCATATATTGGTGCTGCGAAAAAGAGAGCCAATGCAGAAGATTTTTATAAATTCCTTAAATCAAAACTTAAAAATATGAAAATTGAGGATGTATCTGATCAACGAATTTTCAATCAGATTGAACAGGATATTTCTGCAGAAAAAATCCTTCCGAAACAGGTTGATAGTGATAACAGAACAATTCCTTATCAGTTATATTGGAACGAATTAAACAATCTTCTGACCAAAGCTTCCGGATATTTACCTTTCCTTCCGGAATGCGATAAAGATGGATTATCCGTTAAAGATAAAATCCTTTCTCTAATGGAATTCAGAATCCCGTATTTTGTCGGACCTCTGAACGCTCACAGTGATTTTGCATGGCTGGAGCGGAAGGCTGATGGAAAAATCCTGCCTTGGAACTTTGAAAAGAAAGTTGATCTTGATGCCAGCGAAGAAGCTTTTATCAAGCATATGTGTAATAAGTGTACTTATTTACCCGGTGAAGACGTTTTGCCGAAACATTCTCTGCTGTACCAACGCTTTGAGGTCTTGAACCTGTTGAATACAATTCACATCAACGGAGCTCCTGTAACAACAGAAGGCAAGCAGCTGTTGTATGATTTGTTTTTCAAATATAGCAAGGTTTCGAAAAAGACTATTCTGAATTGTTTGAAATCCAATAACCTTTATCATGACTTGGATGAATGCAGCATTACTGGAATTGATGATACCATTCCGGTTTCTTTGAGCAGCTGGAAAATTTTCAAACCTTTTTTTGAAGAGAAAAAACTTACAGAGTCTGAAGCCGAGGAGATTATTCATAAAAGATCTTTTACAGAAGATAATCTCCGTTTCCGGATCTTTTTGAAAAAGTTCCCGAAACTCTCCAACGATGACGTAAAAAAACTCTCGTTCAAAAATTTTCAGGACTTTGGAAGACTTTCCAGAAAATTCCTGACGGAACCGGGGCATTTTGATGTAAAAACTGGTGCAAAACTTTCCATTATCAACATGATGTGGGAATATAATCTTAATTTGCAGCAGTTGATGAGTGATAAATATCCGTTCCGTAAGATGGTGGAATCTGCCAGACGGGAATATTATTCCGAAAAACCACAGACTCTTACGAAGCGCCTTGATGATATGTACGTTTCCAATGCTGTCAAACGTCCGATCATTCGGACATTTGCAATTCTTGACGAAATTGTAAAAACCATGGGAAAAGAACCGCGAAAAATTTTCGTGGAAATGGCTCGTGATGTTGACAGCAAGGAAAAAGGAAAAAGGAAACTGTCACGGATCGCAAATTTGAAAAACCTGTATGAAAAAATAGCGGATGATGATATCAGAAGACTCAGCAAGGAACTTGATAATTATGACGAGGCTGCGTTGCAGAAAGATACTCTTTATCTGTATTTTATGCAGCTTGGACGGGATATGTACACCGGAGAATCCATCTCAATCACGGATCTTTCTCTTTGCAATAAAGAGCATATTTATCCCCGATCAAAAGTGAAAGATGACAGCCTTTTGAACAATCTGGTTTTGGTGCGCAGTGAAATCAACGGAGCAAAGAGCAATTCTTATCCGCTGGATACGGATATCCGCAGAAAAATGACCCCGTTTTGGAAAACTTTGAAAGATCGGGATTTGATTTCTGATGAAAAATTTTTCCGGTTGACTCGTTCCACTCCGTTCTCTGAAGATGAAAAATGGGGATTTATTAATCGGCAGCTTGTGGAAACCCAGCAGTCAACCAAAGTCATTACCGAACTGCTGAAAGAGCGTTATCCTGACACCGAAATCGTTTATGTCAAAGCGGGATTAGTTTCTGAATTCAGACATGAGTTTAAGTTGGTGAAATCTCGTATTGTCAATGACTTGCATCATGGAAAAGATGCTTATCTTAACATCATTGTCGGAAACGTCTGGCATGAACATTTCACCCGTAACTGGTTTATGAAACATTCTGACGACTACAACGTTAAGACAGAAGCTGTATTCGGAGAAAAAAAACTTAAAAATATGCGTGGCGAACTGATTTGGGATGGCAGCAGGAATATTTCTCAAGTGAAAAACATCCTGAAGCGGAATTATTTGCATCTGACAAATTATACATTCTGTCAGCATGGCGGTTTATTTGACCAAAATCCTATGCCGGCAACAGCAGGATTAATTCCTTTGAAAAATGGGAAACCAACAGAAATTTATGGTGGGTACAGAAAAGCAGCAGCCACATTTTTTACATTCGCATTGACGGAAGAAATTGCAAAAAAGAAAATCAAAAAAGAATTGACGCTTGTTCCGGTTGATTTAATGATTGCAGATAAATTCCTCAAAGATGAAGTTTTTGCTTTGGAATATGTCAAAGCCTTCATTGATCCGACTGGGAAAAAAGAATTTTCTGTCAAATTCCCGTTGGGTATTAAACCGATTAAGATCAAAACCGTTTTTGAAGTTAATAACGGTTTGCGGTTTATACTTAATGGAAAAAGCGGTGGGGGAAGCCTGTTGGGAATAGGAATTGGATCTCCTTTGCTGTTGGACAGTGATTGGGAACGGTATATCAAGCGTTTGGAATCATTTTGTGAGAAAAAACGTAAAGATCCTAAATTTGTATATGTTGAAAAATATGATAATTTTTCCTGCACAGAAAATATTCAACTTTATGATCTTCTAACTGAAAAATTGCGAACAGGATTATTTTCCAAACGTCCAGCCAATCCTTTAGAATGTCTTGAAAAAGGAAGGGATAAATTTATTGCATTAGCTCCGGAAAAACAAGCCGAGATATTGTTGGGAATCGTCGGTTGTTTGGGAAGAAGCAGCGGTGCTGGTGTAGATTTGAGTTTACTTGGCGGTGTTGCCAAAGCTGCAGTAACAACGCTCAGCAGTAAATTTTCAAACTGGAAGAAAACATTTACAACGGCCCGCATTGTCAATTCCGATGCCAGCGGTTTACATGAAACAAAGAGTATCAACCTTCTTGATTTGATCTGAGTTTAACCATGAGCTTCCGGACTGTTGTCATTGAGAAACGCAGCAAGCTTGATCTCCGCATGGGGTATCTGGTCATCCGTCGCGATGATGATACCACACGGGTTTTCCTCGATGAGGTCAATACCCTGATCGTGGAGAATCCTGCCTGCTGTGTGACAGGCTGTCTGCTAGTTGAATTGATAAAACGGAAGATCAAAGTCATTTTCTGTGATGAAAAACACTCTCCCTGTTCTGAGCTGCTCCCCTGCTACGGACATGGAGAGTCTTCCGGGAAATTACGGGAACAAATCCAGTGGGATACAGATTTTTGCCGATTGCTTTGGGCTGAAATCGTTGCAGAGAAAATTCGCAATCAGGCATTATTTCTGGCTGAAAAGAAAATGAACAGAGAGTCTGAAATGTTGATGGAATATGTGCAAAACATTCAATCCGGAGATTTAAGTAACCGGGAAGGACATGCTGCAAAGGTTTATTTCAATAAAATCTTCGGAAACTCATTCCGGCGCGGTGATGGATCGGCTGTCGATTCCGCTTTGAATTACGGATATTCCTTGATCTTATCGGCTTTCAACCGGGAAATCGTTGCCTGCGGTTATTCAACTCAGTTGGGGATCACGCACCATAATACCTTCAATCATTTCAATTTGAGTTGTGATCTGATGGAGCCGTTTCGCATCCTGATTGACCGCTGGGTTGATTCCTGCAGATTCCTTCAGTTTGGTACAAAAGAAAAACACCGGATGTTGGAAATTTTCAATCAACCATTCTTTATTGATGGAACTCAACGGCGTTTAGACGATTGCGTATTGATGTATGTCCGCAGTATTTTCAAGGCAATTTCTCTCCGGAAGCTATCTGCTGTAAAATTCTGTTCATGGCATAAAAGAGAACTATTATTGAAACAACAATGTGAAAAATGAGTTACAGATTTATGAGATTGATGGTATTTTTTGATTTGCCGACGGCAACTTCTGAAAATCGGCGGAACTACCGGCGTTTTCGAAAAGATCTGATCTCAAACGGATTTTTTATGCTGCAGGAATCTGTCTACTGCCGTATGGTTATCAACGAAGCAATGGCAAAAAGTGTTGTGGCAAGAATCGAAAGTTTCAAGCCGCCTCAAGGGATGGTTTGTGCAATGATCATTACAGAAAAACAGTTTGCCGGGATTTCATTTATTGTCGGTGATATGAAAAGCGATGTGGTAACAACGGAGCAATCTTTGGTGATTTTATGAAGTTGGCTTATCCTGAAATAGAGTCTGTTATCAACTTTAACAAAGGGACATTTCCGTCGCTAGTGATTGAAAATCCATGCTTATTTTATCGTTTTATTAACGAATTACATTGCCAAAGTTGCGGGGAAGATGGTTCTGTTGTACTTTCTATTGATGAAAAACCGATCCCCGTTTCCGGAAATTTGGATTTAATTTCCGATTTTTTCCCTTTTGAGATCAACCGGAAAACTCTGTTGAATAAAATTCTCAGTAAAATGGAAAAAACAGGCAATGTCTCAGGAGTTTTACGAACGTAGTCAGCAGATACTCGGGAACATTGAAAAATTGATTTATGATCTTGCTTTCCAAAATGATCTGGAATTGGAACCGGAACGTCTTTCGATGTCATCATTGTTGAAATCAACAGGAATTATATTGAAAGAGGATTATCCGGATCTTGCGGAAAAAATCCTGGTTTATATGGATTTAATGAGTGAAAACGGGCTGGCTTCTGTTTTTGTTTTCGTAAATCTCCGTTCCTTTTTGGATGATACAGCCATAGAACTTTTTACAGAGAGCTGCTGCCGGAAAGAACATAATATCTTACTCGTAGATAACAAGGTGTATAAAAAACTTTCTCGGGAAGAGCGGTTGCTCATTGATAATGATCTGTGCGAAATTTGATTTTCAGATTTGACTTTTTCTGTTAATACTGCTATATTAACGATCAGGGTCACAAAACACATCTTAAACATGTGTAAAATCTTTATAAAACTGGTATTGTTTTCAATCTCCAAAAGTAGATTTGAGGTTTGAGAGTAGTGCAGTTTTATAGGGGTCTCAAACGCGTCCGCTGTAAGTGAAGCCTTGATCGTCGTTTGAGAGTAGTGCAGTTTTATAGGGGTCTCAAACGAAAACTGCCGCCTTGTCGTCAAACTCAATGTTTGAGAGTAGTGCAGTTTTATAGGGGTCTCAAACTTTATGTTTTTGAAGCGCGACATGACGAGCGTTTGAGAGTAGTGCAGTTTTATAGGGGTCTCAAACAGAGCGGAGTATTTCCAATGAGGGAGACGGGTTTGAGAGTAGTGCAGTTTTATAGGGGTCTCAAACCGTGCGAACTCATAACGCAGCTCATCTTCCGTTTGAGAGTAGTGCAGTTTTATAGGGGTCTCAAACGGATTACTTCGCGCAAACGCGGTATTAGTCGTTTGAGAGTAGTGCAGTTTTATAGGGGTCTCAAACCAACCCTAACATGCAAGGACAATATGATGGGTTTGAGAGTAGTGCAGTTTTATAGGGGTCTCAAACTAAATCTAAAATGGCTATGGCGGAGCAAGCGTTTGAGAGTAGTGCAGTTTTATAGGGGTCTCAAACATTGACAATCCACGTCATTCGGTATTTTGTGTTTGAGAGTAGTGCAGTTTTATAGGGGTCTCAAACTGTGTCTTCCCTTTAACGCTGACTTCGTTTGTTTGAGAGTAGTGCAGTTTTATAGGGGTCTCAAACAGCTGAAAGCAAAAGACCTTGAGCTCACGCGTTTGAGAGTAGTGCAGTTTTATAGGGGTCTCAAACACCCGCTGCGTCGGTCCCGCAGATGGAAAAGTTTGAGAGTAGTGCAGTTTTATAGGGGTCTCAAACGGCACTCAGGGCGGCGCAATCGGCAAACCTGTTTGAGAGTAGTGCAGTTTTATAGGGGTCTCAAACTTTGCCGACACGTCTCTGCCGCTGGTGTTGGTTTGAGAGTAGTGCAGTTTTATAGGGGTCTCAAACTTTTAACTTTAATGAACAGAACGCCTACAGGTTTGAGAGTAGTGCAGTTTTATAGGGGTCTCAAACATCAGGACAGCGATAACGTCTAAATGTAACGTTTGAGAGTAGTGCAGTTTTATAGGGGTCTCAAACATAACAACGGGTTAACTATGCTGAATATAGGTTTGAGAGTAGTGCAGTTTTATAGGGGTCTCAAACGCGGCGGGAATCGTTCTTGCGCAGCTTAACGTTTGAGAGTAGTGCAGTTTTATAGGGGTCTCAAACTCCAGCCTGCCGCGCCCGGCTGTCTGTTGGTTTGAGAGTAGTGCAGTTTTATAGGGGTCTCAAACTTTATAGGGGTCTCAAACCTCTTAACTATTCCATTCTTAACTCTTAACGTTTGAGAGTAGTGCAGTTTTATAGGGGTCTCAAACAAAGGGGTAAGAAAAATGGCTGAACAGGCTGTTTGAGAGTAGTGCAGTTTTATAGGGGTCTCAAACTGAATTTTTTCACAACTAAACTGAATACCTGTTTGAGAGTAGTGCAGTTTTATAGGGGTCTCAAACTTTAAGCGCGACTGGCTCGGTCCCATAAAAGTTTGAGAGTAGTGCAGTTTTATAGGGGTCTCAAACTCCACCATTTCGGCGCAATCACTTCCGATGGTTTGAGAGTAGTGCAGTTTTATAGGGGTCTCAAACTATGCAGATCGGCGATATGGTCGCGATTTAGTTTGAGAGTAGTGCAGTTTTATAGGGGTCTCAAACGTAACACTTATGGAGCAGGCGCAAGACTGCGTTTGAGAGTAGTGCAGTTTTATAGGGGTCTCAAACAAGGGAATGTGGAAACAAGTCAATGTAAATGTTTGAGAGTAGTGCAGTTTTATAGGGGTCTCAAACTCTGGTTCCGGCGTCCAGCGTGATTCATTAGTTTGAGAGTAGTGCAGTTTTATAGGGGTCTCAAACCACATACACCATGCCGACATTAAACTTATCGTTTGAGAGTAGTGCAGTTTTATAGGGGTCTCAAACTGGAATACTCAAAACTCAAATGAGGAGAACGTTTGAGGGGGGCTATAAAGACTTATTCTATCAAAATTAACTGAATTTTCTGTAGCAAAAAGTTTGAAAAAGTCTCAAATATATGCTACTGTAATAAGGTTTGAAATACGCTGTCGAAATATTTCATTATTGAAATGTTTATGATATCAAGCGATAAGTTTACGTTAATGTGGACTGATAAAGCAATTAATTTTGCGAAGAGGAATATATTCGTTATGACCACTGTGCCCGATTCATACTGGCTTGAAGTCATTCCGGAGAAATAGGGCGGAAAGTAGTAAAAAAGGATGAATTTTCTCATTCAACCGATGGCTCAATGCCGTATGTTGCCGGAGTTGCCGGAAACGAAACAAGGCTGTCAGCCGGAGGCCTCGGCTGGCAGGAGGAAAGAAAGAGACTTTTCTTTCTGAAAAATATTCTTTCACGGTTGCCGAACTACGGAAGAATGGTTATATTAGCAGGGCAAACTTGAAACCTGTAAGAAAGAATGAGGAGATTTTACCATGCCTTTTGAAAGCGGCAGCACGGCTTTGATGATATGCAGTCTCAGCGATAAAATGCCGGATGATTTTCTGGAACGCCTTGCCAAATACAGCGCGGGCAAACTCGACGATGTCAAGGATGAACCGACGGTCGGATGGGTCAGCGGGAGACATCTGCTTGAAAGTGAAATCAGCGATATGACTTCGATCTGCGGAGGACATCTTTATGTCAATCTCCGTAAAGCGGAGCGCAAGATTCCGTCCCAGCTTCTGAAGGCGATCTGCCGCCGCGAGGAGCTTGCCTATATGCAGGCGAACAATATGATCACGGTTCCGAAATCCGAGCGCAAACGCATCAAGGAGGACGCCATTGAACGCAACCTCATGAAGATGCCGCCGACGATCTCCGCGACTCCGATCATTGTGGACCGCGCATTGAATGTGATGTATGTCGGAAGCGCCTCCATGTCCGGTTTCGACCTGATTGCGGCGGAGTTTGCGCGCGCCATGGAAATCGAACCGGTTCCCGTCACCATTACCGAACTGATGATCAAGCTTTTCCGCGCCAGCGACACCGATCTGCCGAGTCTTTCTTTCAACGGGCGCGATGAAGGGGATGCGGTTCCCGGACGCGATTTCCTGACATGGCTCTGGTATTATGCGGAGACCAACGAGGGGCGTCTCAAAATCGGGGATCTGGGAGATTTTCACCTCATCATCGAAGGGCCGCTGACCTTTGCTTTTGCTTCCGATGAAGCACGCGGGGCGACGGAAAGCGTGCTCAAAAAAGGGTGCCCCCAGATCTCCGCCGAAGCAAAGGCTGCGCTTTCTGTCGGCAAGAAACTCAAAAAGGCAAAAGTCCTGCTAGCCCACGGGGATGCGGAAAAATGGACCTTCACATTCGATGCGGACAATTTCACGATGACGGGGTTGAATCTGCCGGAGGGGGAGGAAATGGAACTGAACGCACGTTTCGAGGAACGTGTCGGCTTTCTCCATACGCTGCATCTTGCATTGGAAGAATATTTCAAGCTGTTTGCGCGCACCGTCATGAGTGAAGACCGCGCGGCGCTTGAAAAAGACATCAGAAAATGGGCGGAAGAACGCGAGTCGCTGTAAATTCAATTTCAGGGAGAGGAGGTCCCGTCATGGCGTCAGTATTCAATTCAAAGGCACAGATTCTCAAGATCTATGTTCCGGAGCGCAGAATGAAGGATGACCAGCCGCTGTGCGAGTGGATCGTCCACCGCGCCTGCGAGCGTGGAATTGCAGGCGCGACCGTGATTCGCGGAAACGGCGGCTATTATCTGAATGATCCGGTCAAATCTCCTGAAATCATCAGTATGCAGGTGATGCGTCCGGTAATCATTGAGATCGTCGACCAGCCGGAAAGGATTGAAGGTTTTGCCGCCTTTCTGAAGAGTGAAGTCAGCCAGGTGCTGATGTGCCGCAGCGATGTGGATGTCTGCTTCAGTTGACTTGCGGAGATATTGTTCCGCCGACTCGTAAATTTTCAAAATTCCGGGAACATTCGGGAGTCCGCCGTGTCTATGTGTTTACGTCGGATTATTGATGAAATGTTAACCGTAATCGGGGGAGTTTTGTAAAATGAGTCTGTTGAATGGGGAGATTCTCTGGAACCTGCTTTGGGTTCTTCCGTTGTTTTTTCTTCTATTTTATACCGGATGGCAGAGGCGGAACAGTTTATTGAAGCGTTTTCTTGGAAAACGTGCGGAAGATCCGTCTTATACCTCCGCATCGAAAATACGCCGTTTCTGGAGAGCGGTTCTGCTTGCATGTGCCCTGATTCTTCTTTTTGTCGCGGCGGCGCGCCCGTCCTGGGGAGTGAGCATTCAGCCTTACACCGGGCAGGGACGCGACATCATGGTGGTATTCGATACCTCGCGGAGCATGCTTGCGCAGGATGTGCGCCCTTCGCGCCTGGAACATGCGAAATGGCTTGTCCGTGAACTTGTAAAGATGAACCCCGGCGACCGTTTCGGGCTCATCGCTTTTGCCGGACAGGCTTTTCTTGAATGTCCGCTGACCATTGACAAGACCAGTTTTCTGGCTTCTCTTGACGATCTCAGCACAGATACGATTCCCGTAGGCGGCACCAATATCGAACAGGCTCTTGCCACGGCGGTTCATGGCTTCCGTGCCGCGGAAACTTCCCACCGCGCCATTCTCCTGATTACGGACGGCGATGAACTTTACGGGGATTCCGGCAAAGCGGTCGGTGAGATTATCAAACTCAAAATTCCGTTGTTCATTGCCGGTATCGGCGATCCCGCACAGCCGTCCCTGATTCAAGTTCCCGACGAACAGGGCGGGCTTCGTACACTCAAGGACTCTCAGGGCAATATCGTGAAAAGCCCGCTGAATGAGCGCGGTCTCAGCGCCCTTGCTCAGAAAACCGGCGGTATTTATGTGCGTTCCACGACGACCGATCCGGGGCTGAAAGAGCTGGAAGCACGCATTCAGAAACTTGCGAAACAGGAAATCGACAGCGGGAAACAGACCCGTCCGATTGAGCGTCCGGTTTATCCGCTTGCCGGAGCGTTTCTCCTGCTTTGCGTCTGGTTCTGTCTTTCGGAAAAGAGAATGAACGGAACCGCGGCGAAGACCATGCTTCTTTTCGGACTGCTCTTTGCCGGAGCCGCCTCCTTTGCCGCGGAGGATGCTCAGCTCCCGAACAGTAAGGAAGCGCCGCAGCAGGAGGCTTCCGTGCCGGAGGAAAAAGGAATGGACAGGGATGCGACTCCCGTTGATCTTTACAATGACGGTTTGAAAGCGCAGGAAGAAGAAAAGGATACGCAGAAAGCATTGAAGCTCTATGAACAGGCAATCGGGACTGCGACGGAAAATCAGGAAGTCCGCGCCAGATCCTACCAGAATCTCGGCGTGATCAATCATCAGCAGGCACGTGCGGTTTTCGACAAGGCGCAGAAGACTCTTGCCGGACAGCAGTTGGATGCTGCTCTTAAAGAGGTGGATCAGACTTTGAAACAGATTGCCATGACTCAGGATATTTATAAAGAAGCTTTGCGTGAAAGTGTGGAAATTCCTGCCGTCGCCAGAAACCAGCAGCTTCTTCTGATTGACCGCAAAAAAGCGGAAGAATTGAAGAAGAAAATTGAAGAACTGAAAAAACAACAGCAGGAAGCGCAGAAGAATACGCAGCAGGCTAAGGATCAACAGCAGGATCAGAACCAGCAGAAGCAGGACCAAAACCAGCAGAAGCAGGACCAGCAGCAGGCAGATCAGGCGAAACAACAGACGGAAAAAGCCCGTGAAAGTGCTCAGAAGCTTCAGGAACAGGCAAAAGAGTTGAACCAGAAGAATTTGGAGGAACAGGCGAAGAAGGCAAAAGAGGAACTTGACAAGGCTCGCCAGGCTCAGGAGCAAAACAAAGGTAAAGAGGCGGAAGAACACCTGAAGAAAGCTTTGGAAGAACTTGGAGGTTCATCCGATAAGCAGGAACAGAACAAAGACAGGCAGGATCAGAAAGATCAGAAGAAATCTGATCAGTCCGGCAAGTCTGATGAAAATAAGGACAGGAACGACCGGAATAAAGATCAGGACAAAAAACAGGAGCAGGACAAGAACAACGACGATCAGAACAAGGATCGCGAGCTTCCGAAAGAATCCGCTGAACAACAGCAGGCGCAGGCGGAAGAAGACAACAAGGACATCGATAAAAATCAGGCCAAGGCTCTGCTCGACCTGATGTCCAATGATGAGAAACTCCTGAAGGATGAGCTTAAGGACCGCATGAAACGCGCCCGCGGCGTCCGTCCGATCGAGAAAGACTGGTAATAACAATAAGAGGCAGGAATTATGTTGCATCAAAAACTGAAAAAAATCATTCTGACATTAGGTATCTTTGCAATCGCTGCGCTGACGTATGCGGCGGATAAGGTGGAACTGTTCGTCACGCCGAATCCCGTTCAGGTCGGCGTTCCGGCGCGGCTGACGATCCGTTCCAACGACGGCGCTCAGAATAATTTCAGCAGCAGCCTGCCTGAAATCGAAGGACTCCGCTGGATGAATGGAACCAGCAGCAGCCGCAGAGTCAGCATCGTAAACGGCAGGCGATCCTCGATTTTTGAACTCAGCATTCCGTTTATGGTCGAGAAAGCCGGAAAATATACGATTCCTTCCATGCGCCTGACGCACAACCGGGAACGCACTCAGCCACTTGAGTTTCAGGCTGTAGAACTGAAACTGACGAATCCGCAGGTTCCCCGCAGCGTACAGAGCGGGGTGCCGTCCCGTCTGCGCGGAACGCCGCGTGCCCCTCAGCGTTTACAGCGCCGGACCGCTCCGCAGACTCCGGCTCAAACAGGAAAGCAGCAGGAGAAACATCAGAGCAGTGAAGTCACGCTGGATGAAGCGATGTTTGCACGTGCGGCGATTCCCGGCGACAGGAAAGAGTATTATGTCGGAGAGGAGATTCCGCTTCTGATCAATGTCTACATCCTGCGAGGAGCACAGGCACAGCTTTCCTGGCCGACCGTCAATTTCGGCGACCGCGATGCGGCGATTCTCAAAGACTATAAAGGCGTCAATGACCAGAATCCACATTTTGACCGCCCGTCGGAGTTTGCGGACGAGGTGGACGGACGTCTTTACACAGTCTATTCTTTCAATACGGCGTTCCGCCCGATTTCCGCGGGAAAAATGACGGTGAAAACCGTGACTCCCGGGGCGTTGGTTGTGCCGGACAACCGTCCGTCCCGCACGGATTCCATGTTTGACGATTTCTTCGGCGGCAGCTTCTTTTCGCGTGACCGCCAGATATCCCGCACTCTCCAGACCGAGCCCGTCGATATTACGGTGAAAGCGCTTCCTCCTGTTCCGAAAGGACAGTTCTTTACAGGGCTTGTAGGGTCATGGCGTTCGGAAGTCACCATTACGCCGCCGCCTTACAAGGTGGGGGAACCGGTTACAGTCAAGATCAATTTCCGGGGAACGGGTTCTCTGGATACGCTGCGCGCGCAGACACTGGACTTGAAAGGGTATCGCGTTTATCCGCCTGAAATCGAAAAAGGGCGGAATTCCGCCGAGGTCCGTTATATCATGATTCCGACGGAACAGAACGACACGGGGAAAGACAATCTGGTGCTTCCGCCTTATTCCACATTCAACCCGGAGACAGGCGAATATGAGGCGCAGTCATTCAGCCGTAAGCTTGAAATCGAGAAAGGGACTTATTCTGCGGCGTCCGTGGCGGCGGATTATACTGCTTCGCCTGTTTCGCCCGGAACAGATGCCGTGCAGTCTCAACGCAGGCCGGAGGAGATTCTGTATCTCAAACCGCTTGATCAGTCCGGCGTCCGTATGCCGCTGTTCAGGAATGTGCTGTTCACGGCTGTCCCGCTGGTGATTCTGAGTATGCTTTTCTGGATCATCTGCGAGATTGTGCATCTCCGCAGGCTGGCGCTGATGAACGATCCGTCGATTCTCCGCAAAAATGCGGCGAAGAAGCGCAGAGGTGAACTGTTCGCCAGGCTCAGGGCGCTCAATCCGCAGGAAATTCCGGCGGAAGCGACAGGGGATATTACCGGCTACATCACGGATCTGCTGGATTTGCCGCAGGGAACCGATCTCAATGAAGCTGCGTCTGCCGTCAGGGGAAAATCCCCCGAATTGGCGAATATGCTGGAAGAAGTTGCGCAGTCCGCATGGATGCCTTCTAAAAAGACACAGTTTACGGATGAGTTCAGGCAACGTCTGATCAAAGCGCTTGCCAGACTTGCTGCGGTTGCCGTCATTCTGGGAATATTCCCGTTGCAGGTGATGGGGGCTGATGTCTCGCTCGTAAAAGGACCGGCCGTCACGAACAGTGCGGAAGCCATGACCGCTTATGATTCCGGCAAGTTCGAGGATGCGGGCAAATACTATGCGTCGCAGCTTGTGAAATCCCGTCCGTCCGCCCGTGTCCTTTACAATATGGGCAACTGCCTGTATAAACTCGGTGATCTGCCGAGGGCGTTGATTTGTTATGAGCGTGCTTCGCGTCTTGCTCCGCGCGATTCGGATATTCTTGAGAATCTGAACCTTGTGCGCCGCAAGCTCGGACTGCCGGAAAAATATCTGATTGCCTCGCCTGCGGATATCCCGCCTTATCTGCGTGATTCCCTGCGCCCGGACGAGTGGCTGCTTCTGCTTTCGTTCGGCGTGGCGCTGATTTTTATCGGGCTCGGCATAAGACGTCTTGCAGAAAAGCGTCTGCCGTTCAGGGTTCTTCTGATAAGCGGACTTGTCCTGATCGTGATTTCCGCCGCGGCAGTGGTGTCGCAGAAAATGACGACTTACAATGAAAGATATGCGATTGTCACAGTCCGCAACGTTCCGGTTTATTCTCTGCCGTCCGAAAAATCCGGGCGCATTGAAATGAAACTCAAGGCGGGGGAGGAATTGATGATCGGTGAACGGCGCATGAATTGGGTCCGCATCCGTTCCGGAAATGCGGAGGGCTGGGTTCCGGCATCCGATGTCACGAGTCTGTGGACGCCGGGCAGTATTTCCACGAATTGACATTTGAAAAAAGAGTGTTATAGTAACGGAAACAACCAAGGGGGGTAGTTATGAAAAAAACAACACTGTTTGCGGCAGTTGCCTGCGCGGCGCTGCTTTCGTTCCACACGGATGCGCTTGATCTCACGTTGAAGAACGGCAGAGAGCTTCCGAATGTCACAATTGTCAACACGGCAAAGAACAGGGTTACGCTGGTCACGACCGCATCGAATGGGGTATCGACTCTGCGGAGTATCCGGTTCTCCGAGTTTTCGGATCAGTCTCTGAATGCGCTCAAGCAGTATTTCATGGAGAATATCAATTCCTACATGGAACCTGCGCGTTCGGAAAAGAGAGCGAACTTCAATGCGCTTCAGAATCTTCAGCAGTATTCGGCGGCGCAGCGGCAGAACAGTAATGCGCTCCAGCAGCAGGTGCTCTTTTCCGCGGCTCCGGCGATCCGGTTTTCTCTGAGACCGGTTTTCCCGAATCAGGTTACGACTCCTCCGGCTCAACAGCCGGGCGGCGGAACGACGGATTCGCAGATCATTCTGCCGACATATCCGCACAATATCAATTTTCTTTCCCTGGGGATGATTACCGGCGGAAGTCTCGGTATTGCGACCTCGGCAAATGATACGGCGAGTCCGCTGGTCAACCATTACGGGAGAATTTATCTTTACGGAGTGAACTCGCCTCAGAATACAGACTGGACCGGAACGGTTTATCCGACCTCCAAGACCATTATTTTCAACGGTGTCACTTATCCATGCTATGCTGTCAGTCAGGCAGCGGCGAACGAAATCAGTAACAGCAATCAGTAAACTGATCGCGCGAAGATTCAGCGGCAGAGGGCGGAATTTCCGTTCCCTGCCGTTTTTTGGGGACTTTCGTCTCCGGGCATTTCCTGTCTTTCTGAAAAAATTCTTTTTCTCTGTAACCTTTCATTGTTTCCTGCGTTTACAGGGTGTAACAATTAACAGGGAGGAATGCAAAATGAAAAAAATCAACGACAAGATTCTGGAACTCAGCAATGAAGACCTCGACATGGTTGTCGGCGGAGTGTTCAACCAGAGCTTCATCCAGCAGAATAATCTCCAGGTTTTTACGGGAAAAAGCGGGGCGCAGGGACTTCGTGTCAGGATTCATTCCAGTGATCCGCTGGTAAAGATTGTGATGGGACACGACGTTTCTTTCATGGGAACATCTTCGGAGAAGACGCTTCGCACCCAGTTTTCCAAAGCGGATGTGAGCTCCATCGATATTCTGGACAACAACGGCAAATGGGTCAACTTCCCGCCTGACAAGGCGAAAGCCCTGCTGGGATGACGGATACAGATTGAATCATAATGCCGTCCGGACTTACAGAATAAGCCGCGGACAGCATTATGATCTTTAAAGCCTGATCAGAACCATGCGGTCCGGAGTGAAGTATCCGAGGTTCAGGCGCTGTTCATTCGGATAATGTCCCGCCGGATAATGTTCCGAGTGAACCCCCTGTGCATCGGTCCAGTAATGCTCGATTCCGAAGTAGAATTCGCTGTCGCCTGTCATTGCGCGCGGAATTGCCGCCGTGATTTTCTTCACTCCGTTTTCATCTTTCGATTCTATATGCGCCGCATCGGAGGAATCTGCCGCAGTCCCGTCGTTGCCGATGAAAATACGCCAGGGGGTGCGTTCTCCTTTGCGATCCATGAGAAACAAGGCAGTCATTTCATTTTCTCCGCTGTTGTTATTGCGGCGGCATTCAATATCAAATATTACGTTTTCAATATCCGTTTTCATGCTCCATGAGATGTTGCCTGCATGGTAGACGGGACCCACCGTATGGATTTCCTCCTGTTTTTTCAGAAAATCCCCCGCGGGGATTCCTTCCCGTATCTTCGTGCGGCATTCGGCAAAATCTTCTGCAAGGATCTCTTTCAGTACCGCCACGCGCCAGCGCAGCTTTTCCGGGAAATATTTGTAGACCTCCGCCTCGGAATGATAGCCGAGACGGGAATCCGCCTCGCAGAGTTCCGCCAGTCGGAGACTGTTTCCGATTTCCTCTTTCACGATGGCTTCCAGGCGGTCCAGAAGCTTTTCCGCATCCGCAGGGGAGTCCAGCAGGCGGTTCCTGAGCGAGTAAAATTCGAGAATGTTGGCGCCGGAACGGAATTGAATGTCAAGCGCCTCATACAGCGAAGCGTCAAGCATCCGTTCGGAACGGTCAAGATATTCGCGGCTGAATGTGTTGAATTTTTCCATGCCTTTGTGCCAGCCGTCCGCGATTTTCCTCGTAAGGAGCATGGTTTCCGGGAGTTCATGGTTGAACATGCATTCACCGACTGCATCGCCGGCGGGAGCATAGTCCGGCTTCCAGGTGCGGGGAAGCTGCTTCATGACCTGTTTCAAATGCAGGGGCCAGACCGGTCCGTCGTGCATCGGCCCGTAATACTGGAACTGGATATCAAGCGGATAATTGGAGTAGGCATCCGCGAAGTCGTTCCAGATTTCAGCCATATCCTTTGCATGGGCGCCCCATTCGCTGAATGCGAGTTCTTCGAGAAACTCTTTTTCCGGGCGCGTGAAATCTTCGAACGCGAGATGCCCCGCCGCCTTGTTCATGAGTCCGGGATAGTTGCCGAAATACCAGCATTGAATGACGTGCCTGACGCCGAGTTTCTTCATCTCCCTGTATTTGCGGTAGATGAGCCCCGGAACGGGAAGAAACGGAATCGTGGCGACTTCGTGGGAACAGCAGACCTGAAGTTTTGCCGCCATTTCGCACCTGCCGCGCGCTGCCGCCGCCATGCGCCCGAAACGGTCGCTCGGCCCGACACATGAGAGCCAGTAATCGCCGCCGTTCCGCACCTTTCCGAGCTGCTCCTTGTTGCAGCCCGATTCGAAATTGAAGGCGAGGATTACATCCTTGGTGAGTCTTTCGGGCATCTCGTAGATCCAGCCGGAGAGCTGGTCGCGATAGGGCATGTAAAGCCAACTGATGAGTTCGGCTTTCGGATTTGCCGCATGCATTCCGTCCGCCATCGGGAGCAGTACCTTGCTCAATATTTCCCCGATTGAGAGATCACACTTGCCCTCACATGGATTTTTTTTGTGCCCATAGACTGAAAGTGTGCTCAGACAGGAGGTCGGGCGTTCCCCGTGTGAGATTGTGATGAGTCCGCCGAGATTCGGCACCGCAGAAAAGAGACTGTTCGTACATTCGTATAAATATTGTCTTGCGGCTTCCGAATTCGGGCAGAAACTCGGCATTCCGGTGTAGGCGAGGGGACCTTTGAGTTCCGGATGTCCTGTGGGGCAGGGATTGGTCGGGCCCCAGTTGAAGGGTTCGATGCAGAAGACCCATATTTTGATTCCGTAGCGACGGCATTTCTCGACGGAGCGGCGAAGTTTTTCGAGGCGTTTTTCCGCATCCGGATCGCGCGGATAAAAAGAGGTCGTGCAGATTTCCCGGAATACGATTGTCAGCCACAATCCGTTGACTCCCTCCCTGGCAAGGCGGTTCAGATATTCTTCCGGATAATAGTCGATTTCATCCATCAGTTCGTCGCGGTTGAACGGCGGACGCTTGATCGGGCCGAAGAAACAGCGTGAGATACGGTTCTTCAACCACGGATCACGGCGTGTTTCACCGAGTTTCAGAAAGGGGGCGCGACTTCCTGCGAGAAGGTCCTCCAGATAGTAGACTCCGCGGCGGATTCCCTCGGTGTCACCGGCTTCGATGATGATCTTGTCTTGTTCGACGGTGACGCGGAAACTTTCTCCTTCGAGGTCTCCTGCTTTGCATGTTATGATCGGTGTTGCGCCGGGGACGAAAATACCGGCTTCCTGGAGAAAACGAAGCATTTCTTCCGTTGCGGTGACGAGCAGCTTTTCCGGATCGGGAAATTCCGCATGGAAGTCAAGCCCTTTGCGGAAATCAGCTTCGTCTTCCTGCGGTTCCAGACTCATGTCCCAATAAGTGTGGAACTCCGGCTTTCTGCGCAGCGCTTCGACAAATCGCGGTTCCCCCTGCGGAAACGGCGGCGGTGTATTTCTGATATCGATCATAAGATTGAATCTCCCTGTTTTCAGGATAATGTAATATTTCTCCGGCAGGATTGCCACCCTTTACGGAAAGCCTTGTCTGACCTTTTTCTCTGTTTTGCATGCTTTCCTGTGAAATACTATAGCGCTATGCTTTCATAAGTGCAAGCAGTCTGACCTGAAGTTTACAGACAATGACAGAATGGTATGGCGGGTAAGTTCCTGAAGACGGCAAACTTGTTTGCCGGGATGCAGGTGACTTTCACCTGCCGCGGAGTTTGAGGGCGCGTAGCCCTCATGTTCTTTCCCACGTCGGCGGTTCCACCGCTAACGGACGAGAAGCGAAGCTTCGAGAGCCGACGGGCACAGCGCATGACCACAGGGGATTCCGCCGTAGCTCTCGAACTTGATAGATCAAGTTCTCGCCATTGAGCAGGTTGGACCGCTCCGGCGGGGGATTTCG
>DPDG01000101.1:4699-4921 GCA_003526375.1 Lentisphaeria bacterium | reverse complement strand
GGTGCAGGTGATTCTCACCTGCCGCGGAGTTTGAGGGCGCGTAGCCCTCATGTTCTTTCCCCCCGTCGTCGGTTCCACCGCTAACGGGCGAGAAGCGAAGCTTCGAGAGCCGACGGGCACAGCGCATGACCACAGGGAATTCCGCCGTAGCTCTCGAACTTGATAGATCAAGTTCTCGCCATTGAGCGGATAGGACCGCTCCGGCGGGGGATTTCGCCTGCG
>DPDG01000101.1:0-4475 GCA_003526375.1 Lentisphaeria bacterium | reverse complement strand
GTTTGCCGGGGTGCAGGTGATTCTTACCTGCCGCGGAGTTTGAGGGCGCGTAGCCCTCATGTTCTTTCCCCCCGTCGTCGGTTCCACCGCTAACGGACGAGAAGCGAAGCTTCGAGAGCCGACGGGACACGGCATCACCACAGGGAATTCCGCCGTAGCTCCGGGATTTTGGTTTCGTGGAGAACTTTTTCCTTCTGAAAGCTTGACAAAATTGCTTTTCGAGGCTATCTTAGAAGAAAGCGGTTTCGGGGACCGCGTTTTTTGATCTTTCGGCTTTGATACCGTTTTTCAAAAGGGGGGAGAAAATCGGGATGAAAGGGCTCAGCACTCATTTTCGCAGAGCGATGAATCATGCGCTGTCACTGATGGCGGCGGCAGTGATCATGGCTTTTTTCTGGTGTTTTTTCCGGCTTCCCGATGCCAATCTTCTGATGGTGACGTTTGCATTTCTTGCCACTTCCGTGTTATATGACGTGGATGGCTGGAAAGATCGTCTGAAACTCTCCCTGATCATGGCGCTTTATGCTTCAACGCTTCAATTTCTGGTTGGAATCTGCCATCAGGCAAAATTTTTGCAGGTGATCCTGCCCGCCCTCTTTTCGTTTTTCACTCTGCGTTCGCTTGATAACCGGTGCGCCGCATGTGCCGTGATCATTGTCGGTTACCTCGGATTCTTCGCTCCGGGCGGCTTCATGCCGTCCATCGACCGCGCCATCGGGATTTTTGTGGGCGTGATCGCGATCATGCTTGCCACGGCTCTGGTCGGGCTGGTGCATCTGCGGCACGCCTATATCTCGACTTTCGGGAAGCCGTTTACCTTGATTGAGGCGTGGCGCATTACGCTGATGCTGGGATTCGGGACGTTTATCTCAAATGTCCTGAAGCTCTCACAGGGACCATGGATCATGCTGACCATTGTCTTCATCTATCTGGCGGTCAATGAGACACAGGATCACGTCTATTTTTCGAAGCGGCGCATTTTTTCGGTGCCGCTCGGACTTTTTCTCGGCGCGATGTATATGAGCTGTCTTGTCTATTTCAACTATCAGTTCATCTATCTGATTCCCCTTCTCGGCGCACTCGGATTTTTCATCCTTTATTATTATGATGATTATTTCTTTTTTACCGTGATGTTCATGGTGGCGTTTTCGATTTATGCCGACTGGGCGACCGGCGACATGCATCAGTTCCATATTCGCGAGATGATCCTTTCCCGTTCGCTTGCAACGACGATCGGAATCGTCCTGGTGCTTTTGTTTCAAACTTATTTCCTGCCGGAAGCCGGGCAGAGAAAGGCGGATTCCGCATGAAGAAATTGCTTGCTTTCCTGAAACGTTATCTTCTCGTATTCAGCGTGATCGCAGTCCTTGCACTCGGCACGGGATACTGGTTCTACTGGCATTTGAAGCCTTTCACGCAGAATGCTTTCGTTTTTGCGAATACGCGTCCGGTTTCGCCTCTGGTGGAGGGATTCATTACGGAGATTCATGTGAAGAACAATCAGTTCGTGAAGAAAGGCGAACCGATGTTTACAATCTTCCAGCCGCCGTATCAGTTGAAAGTCAAGGAACTGGAGAATGAGATCCGGTCGAAGGAGGCGGAACTTCGCAGCCTGCGTGCGCAGATCAAAAGTTCCGAAGCGGAAATCCGGCGTTACAAGGCGGAGCTCACCAACAATAAATACCTTTCCGAACGGGCGAAATACATGTATGGAAGCGAGGCTGTCTCACAGGCTTATGCCGAGGAGCGGCTCCGCGCGATGCAGGCGTCCGAAGCGCAGGTCGCCGCCACGGAACATGCGGTCGAAGCGCTGGTTCATCAATGCGATTCCGTAACGGCGCAGATCGCGAAACTGAAAAATCAGCTGGATTTAAGCCGTATCTGGAGCGAACTCACGGTTGTGCGGGCGCTGAGTGACGGCTATATTACCAATATGACGATTACGCCCGGAGGTTATTACAAGCCCGGCGATGTGCTGTTCGGCTTCATTGATTCGGAAGTCTGGTGGGTTCAGGCGAATTTCAAGGAGAACGAACTCTCGGAAATCAGGGAGGGACAGCCCGCGAAAATCTGGCTGTGGCAGTATCCGGGGCATGAATACAAAGGGGTGGTCGAAGCGGTCGGGTGGAGTGCCGAGCGCCGCGAGATGTCGCGCGAGACGGGGCTTCCCGTTGTGAAGAAGGAGAACGAATGGTTTCTCCTGCCGCAGCGGTTTCCGGTCCAGATCCGGATACTGAACCCGGACAGGGAGCTTCAGCTTCATCACGGAGCGAGCGCATACGTGGAAGTGGAGATTCCGTCGCGTCCGGTGCGTCAGTTCTTCTGGGAAGTGTTTTTGTGGTGGTAAGCGAAGGAAAGGCAGTGTTATGTGGAAAATAATCCCGGTGTTTCTGCTGCTGGCGCTCTGCTGCGCCGGATGTTTTACGCGTCCCGTGGAAAACTACCGGAATCTTGCCGATTTCAAGAAGAATTTCCCGAAACTGGATATTGCCGAGCTCTCGAAGAAAAAGGTTCTTACGCTTCGCGACGCACAGAAAACGGCGATTGCGAACAATCCTGATTACATTGCGGCATATCATGCGGTTTCCGCCGCGAAGTTCCGCTATTACCGTTCCCTGAGTGCATATCTGCCGACAGTTGACCTCAATATGAGTGTCGGGCAGTCGCTGGAAAACAGCCGTGATCTCCGGAATCCGCCGGAGGGAGTTGTGCCGCGTGAGAATCATTTTTCGACGGATATCGGACTCCGTGCCTCCTACCTCATATTTGACGGCCTGGCGCGTGAATTCGCGGCGTTGATCGCGCAGAAGGAATATAAGAAAAGCGTTGCGGAGGATGAGAATATCAAACGTCTCCTGATCCGCGGCGTTGCCTATGCCTACTACGATGCGATTCTCGCGCGCGAAGCGGAGCGCATTGCCGAGGCGGATTTAGCATTTCAGACCTCCTCTCTGCTTCAGGCGGAAACCCGTTACAAATACGGCAATGTGTCCAAGGCGTCGGTGCTGAACTTCAAGATTCTTGCGAATGCGGCGCGCAGTTCGATTCTGAATGCGCGCTACCGTGGCGAGGTTGCCCGTTTTGCCCTGACTGCCCTGATGGGGTATCCCACGCTGGATTTCCCGAAGGAACTGGAGCTGACGCCGCTTGAAATCAAGCCGGAGGAGCTTATGCTGGACCTTGATACTTATCTGGACATGGCGATTGCGAACCGCCCCGACCTCCGCGCGGCGCGTTTCATGCTGGAAATCGCACGCTGCCGGACGTTTTCCGCCTATTCCGGCTTCCTGCCGGTGATCAATGCTTATCTCGGACTGGATTTCAATACAAGCGCCTCGAAATATGGGGCATACCGTGTGCATCACTCTTATTACAACAATGCGGGGTTCTCCTATGGCGTGACCGGTGAATGGAATCTGTTCAGCGGATTTTCCACATACAATCTCCTGCGGGAAAGCAGAGCGATGGAGCAGATGACGCGTTTCAATCTCGACAGCGCTTTTCTGAGCGTGATGAACGAGGTCAAGGATGCCTATGCGAATTATAAAAATGCCCGTGAACAGGTTGCGATCTATCGTGAAATGATGAAGTGGGTATTTGAACAGCGCCAGTTGGTTCAGGTGGAATACTGGGGCGGACGCGAAACGATCACACGCCTGAACGGAGCGCAAAGCGATCTTGTCAACGCCGAGGGGAAGCTTGCGATTGCCGCCGTTGAGCTGAACAAGGCGATCGCCCAGTTGAATGCCGCCGTAAACGTTTCGTTTGAGGATGAACTGGAACACCAATATCCCCAGCCGGGCTCCGGCACGCCTCTGGATTCCCTGCTGAATTCTCTCGACCGCCGGTTCAATGCGCCTGTCGAGCCTGTTCCTTTGAAGAATCCCGCCGTAAAGGGACTGGATTGAAGGAAAATTCAATAACTGATTTTTTATAGAGATTATGTTATATATTTTTTCTTTAGATTTTTAACAGTTTGTTTGCATTTGAGTTTCAGGGAATTTATAGTATTTCCCATTCACAATAATGAAAGGAGGATATGAATCAAGATAAGTAGTTTTTAATTACAATTTTAAGATGATTATCTCATCGACATCTGTTTCTAATACCGAAACTTGCAAACTTTCAACAACGGAGACAGTCGTAGGTGTGTCCATAATGACACACTTTCGTTCTGTACGTTGTTAAGCTTGCAAGTGCTTGGTATTATACAGTCGGAAGTGTGTCTTTTTTTGTGGCAAGTGGCACATTTGAATCTGTATCTCATGGCACATTCCTGTTGACGGATTTTCATCGACATCTGTTTCTGATACCGAAACTTGCAAACTTTCAACAACGGAAACAATAAAAGTATGCTTATTATATTTCGAGCATGCTTCTGTTGCTGTACACAATTGAGTTGCGAGACTTGGTTGAGGTTACAGTCGGAAGCATGCTTTTTTTGTTTGGAAAACTAGTGTAGCGTCTCTTAAATA
>DPDG01000091.1 GCA_003526375.1 Lentisphaeria bacterium | reverse complement strand
TGGTCGTGCGTAGCACGAAATCTCCCCGCCGGAGCGGTTCAACCCGCTCAATGGCGAGAACTTGAAGTATCAAGTTCGAGAGCTCCGGCGGAATCCCCTGTGGTCATGTGCAGTGCCCGTCGGCTCTCGCACCTTTGGTGCTCGTCCGTTAGCGGTGGAACCGCCGACGGGGGAAAGACCATGAGGGTTGCGCGCCCTCAAACTCCGCGGCAGGTGAAAGTCACCTGCACCCCGGCAAACCAGTTTGCCGTTTTTGAAGATCATAATGCATCTGCCGCAGTCCAACTGTGTAAGCTGGTCGTGTGCAGCGCAAAACCCCTATTGGGACACATTTCTACAGGCGCATGCCGATTTCGGAGGCGACACGGCGCAAGGAGGCGCGGTCACGCGTATCGGTCAGGTTTTTGTCGAGAAGCTGGAAAATCTGTTGGCGGGGCCCGATCGGCATCTTCCGAAGAAGCTCTCCGCCGATTCTGCGCACCCGTTTTATATAGGCTTCCGAAATTCCTTTCGTCTGTGGATTGTAAGTTGCCAGAGACAATGCCGCGATGATCGCCGCTTCGCGGTCGGAAGAGGTCAGAAGCTGTTTTGTGAACTCTTCAATCCGTTTGCGCTCCGCCGTTTCCATCGCACTTTCGGAAATCAAAGTCGTATCGTCAAACGTGACAAAAATAGGCGTGTCCGGCGTATCTCCCTTGCGCATGACGCGGAACATGATATGATTCGCGGAGTCATACTCGGGAACTGTCGCCATCCCTTTGCCGAATTCACGCAGAGCCGCGGTAACAAGAGAATACTGCTGCAGAGACTTCGGACGCGCCGCCAGTTTCTGCAGGTCGCCGAGAATCATTTTGCCTT
This sequence comes from Lentisphaeria bacterium, assembly GCA_003526375.1. Classification (GTDB taxonomy): domain Bacteria; phylum Verrucomicrobiota; class Lentisphaeria; order Victivallales; family UBA1829; genus UBA11452. The sequence continues at coordinate 16,698 of DPDG01000091.1, read as the reverse complement.
TTTTTCTCTTGCGGAACACATCCAGAGCGGCGCCCGTAAACATCGGAAGACGCATTACTGTAACATAAAACTTATCCGGCGCCGTACAGGGTTCCGTCAGCAGTCTGCCGATCGCAGCTTCCGCAACTCTGCGGTTTCTGGAGTATGCAAACTGCATCAGCGCGTCTTCCGCCTTCCGTCCCCCTGCCAGCTTCAGAGCAAACAGGTGCGGAAGCGGGACCTCTGACTCCTTTTCATGTTCCTGTTCCCACTCTTTTACGGATTGCAGGATATACGGGACGGCGGAATCGCCTTTATTGCGGAAATACTCCACGGCGACGCGGGAGGAATACAGCTCGAAATCCTCTTCATTCAGAGCCGCCGCCATTTTTTGCATCATGTCTTCTCCGCCGGTCAGCTTCATGCTTTCTTTCAGGAAATTCAGGCGCCCGATATCCGTCTTGGCATACCAGTAATATCCGCGCCCCGCACCGAGATACATCTCATACTGTTCCAGATCGTTTTTCGATGTCTTCCAGTCAAAATATTTCAGCATGGTAGCGGCATCTTTTTCGGGAAGCAGCTTTCCATTCTGCGGCAGAAGGTAGACGACCAGCATTCCTTTTGCCCGCCGGTTTTTCTCCTTGTCGTTCCTTACTGCGATATCGCGGGTGAACACCACATGCCATGCCGTGGGCAACGGCAGGTTCCCCGGCAGGCGGTAAGCCTGTGACGTGGTCCGCTTCCAGCCGGGAAATCCCAGCTCCAGCTTTTTCAGCGTATCTGCGTCCGGACGGAACTGCGACGCAAATACCGGAAGAAGCAGTGTAAGAATGAGAATACTCAGGAATGTTTTCATGTCTTCTGCAATTCTCCCGTCCCCTCTTCCTTCCATGCCGACCGCTGGAATTTCGGACGGGGTTTCGGTACAGTATCGTCAGGTTTGATCCGGAAACGGTTTGCCCCGAGCAGGCGGGTAATGCCGTCCAGCAGTTCCCGCGTTACGTTTACATGATAACGCGGCGAAGCTTCGATGAATACATTATATCCGTTCAAGGCGCGGATGCAGATCACCAGCGAAGTTTTGCCCGGATGTTTCCTGATCAGTTTCAGCAGTTCCGGAATCTTGCCGTCGTCCTCTCCCTCGAATGCGTGGACATGAAGTTCAAGGCTGTATTTCGAGACCGCCTCATCCAGAGTAATGATTTTTTCCGCAACGATATTCACAGGGGAAGACTCCTCCTGTTTTTTCGTGATTGCTTCGATGAAAACCGGCGTGACTTCCGGAACATGGCCGTTTTCGTCTTTTTCCGCCGAATTGTTTTCATCTTTGTGAATCAGCGCCTTGCTTTCCTCATAAGTCCGGGGATACGCCATGCACTCAATTGATCCCGTCAGATCTTCAAACTGAATGATTGCGAACACCTTGCCGTCGCGTTTGCTGATTTTTTTGGCGACGCTCTTGATCATGCCGCCGACACGCACTCCGACATCGCCTTCGCCCTCCATGATTTTGCTGACTGTCATGGTGGAGAATACTTTGAAATAATTTTCATATTTTGCCACGGGATGTCCTGAAACATAGAATCCGAGCAGTTCTTTTTCGCTGTTGAGAATTTCCGACTCATCGAACTCGGGAATATCGGGCGGAGGCACATCTCCGAAACCGGCTTCCTCGAAATCGTCCAGCATGTCGAACAGACTTCCCTGTCCCATTTCCTTATCCTTCCGGCGGGACGCGGCGGAGGAGATGGATTGTTCGATAATCGCCACAAGCTGGGAACGTTTCAGTCCAAAAGAATCCATGGCTCCCGCGCGGATCAGGTTCTCGCAGCTTTTTGTATTCAGGACGCCGTTTGTGCGTTCCAGAAGGTCGGCAAGGGATTTGAATTCGCCGCCTTCCCCGCGCGCCTTGATGATCTCAAGCGAAACGCCTTCTCCGAAACCTTTGATTGCTCCGAGCCCGAAACGGATTGCTCCGTTGTCTACAGTGAAGTTCACATCGCTCCGGTTGACATCGGGCGGCAGAACCGGTATTCCGGAACTTCTGCATTCATTGATCAGGAAACGCAGTTTCTCACCGTTGGAAAGTTCGCTGGTGAGCACCGCCGCCATGAATTCAGGGCGATAGTTTGCCTTGAGGTAGGCAGTGCGGTAGGAAAGCAGCCCGTATGCGGCGGAGTGCGACTTGTTGAAGCCGTAGTCCGCAAACTTCTTGATGTTCTGCCAGATCGTCTCTGCAAGGTCATTGGGAATGTTGTTCGTTTTGAGGCACCCCTCGATGAATTTGTCATGCTGCGCCTCCATGTCCTTAATTTTCTTTTTACCGATTGCGCGGCGGAGAATGTCCGCCTGACCAAGCGAAAACCCGGCGAGCACCTGCACGACCTGCATGATCTGCTCCTGATAAAGCATGATCCCGTAAGTTTCCTTGAGATACTGCTCCATCAGCGGGTGATCGTATTCGACGGGCAGCGTGCCGAGCTTGCGTCCGACGAACAGCGGAATGAACTGCATCGGGCCGGGACGGTAGATCGCCAGCAGAGCGATGATGTGTTTGATGCTTTCCACCTTGAATTGACGGCAGAGATTCTGCATGCCGCCGGATTCCAGCTGGAACACCGCGACGGTGTCGCCTCTGTTCAGCAGATCGAATGTCGCCTGATCCTCAAGCGATATCCTGTCGAGATCCAGATCGATTCCCCGCGATTTTTTGATATTGTCAAGCGCATCCTGAATCAGCGTCAGCGTGCGCAGCCCGAGAAAGTCCATTTTCAGCAGACCGACAGACTCGCAGAGCGGCGCGGTATATTGTGTGATCACCTCATCATGCGCTCCCCGTCCCAGCGGAAGCAGGTTCGCAAGCGGCTGGTTGGAAATGATGACGCCGCAAGCGTGAATTCCCATCTGGCGGTTCAGCATTTCCAGGGGCTTCGCATATCCGAACACCTCCTGAACCCACTGCTCGTGATCCAGAAGCTGCTTCAGGTCCGGAGATTCCTTGATCGCTTTGGAAAGCGTCATTTTGGGGTCGTCCGGCACGGTTTTGGTGATCATATTGCCGTCTGCGGGAGAACGGCTCAGGGCGCGCGCAACGTCTTTGAGCACCGCCTTTGCCTTCAACTGCCCGTAGGTTCCGATCTGCGATACGGAATCCTCTCCGTATTTGCCGATGACATAGTCGATCACTTCCTGGCGGCGGCGTTCGCAGAAGTCCGTATCAAAGTCCGGCGGCGATACGCGGTCCGGGTTCAGGAACCGTTCAAAGAGCAGGTCGTACTTGATCGGGTCGATATCGGTGATTCCCGAAAGGTAAGCCACCAGCGAACCGGCTCCGGAACCGCGCCCGGCGCCTACCGGAATGCCGTGCTCCTTCGCCCAGTTGATGAAGTCCCATACGCACAGGAAGTAACTCGGATATTTCGTGCGCATGATGATGCTCAGTTCATAGTCCAGACGTTTCAATTTGAGTTCCGCGTCCGCTTTCATGTCCTCGGGAGGATTGAAAGGATCATAACCGTATTTTTTCAGGTATCCGCAGACCGAGTTTTCGCCGGTTCCGTAAAGGCAGATTTTTCGCAGATATGCGCCCGTCTTGCGCAGAATGATTTCACGCTCGGTCAGATATTTGATTTCCTCCGCAGTCGGCGCTTCCGTGTCGCCGCTCTTCTCTTTCTGCTTTTTCAGTTCGGCAACGGCGGCGTCCTCCGCTTCCCTGCGGATTGAGTCCATGTCGAGAGTCGCCACGAATTCCGCGGGCGGTTCATACTCCGGATAATGGTTTTCATACCCGATATTGACATCACAGCGTTCCGCGACTTCGAGCGTATTGCTCAGGGCTTCGGGGATTTCATTGCCGAAAATCTCGAACATCTCGTCGCCGTTCTTGAAATAAAACTCGTCCGTCTCCATCTTCATGCGCCGTTCATCCGCCATGGTTGTGCGGGTCTGGATGCAGAGCATGACCTCGTGGGCTTTGGCGTCCTCGCGCCTCAGATAATGCACGTCATTGGTCGCAATGACAGGCACACCGGTCTCTTTTGCGAGCGCAATCAATCCTTTGTTGACCTCTTTCTGCTCCTCAAGATGGTGATACATCAGTTCGATATAGAAGTTTTCTTTTCCGAAGATATCAAGATATTCGTAAAGCACTTTTTTAGCGGCTTCCATACCGAAGTCGCGGATGGCGCAGTCGATCTCTCCCGCAAGGCAGGCGCTCGAAGCGATCAACCCCTCGGAGTGAGCCGCGAGAAATGCCTTGTCCGTTCTGGGCTTATAGTAAAATCCGCGGGTATGCGCATCGGAAATGATATGACAGAGATTATGATAGCCGACATCATTCTTTGCAAGCAGGATCAGATGATAGCCTTTGATGTGTGAAACGGAACTGTCCCGCTGCTCATTGCTGTTGGGAGCCACATAAGTTTCGCAGCCGATAATGGGTTTGAGCCCGGCTTTTTTCATGGAGTTATGAAACTCAAGGCATCCGCCCATGACGCCGTGATCGGTAATGGCGCACGCTTTCATTCCGGCGTTCTGGACAGCCGTGACCAGATCGAGTTTTCCCTCGGAATCCTTGAGTTTCGCCCATGAAATCGGGCATGCGCCGTCAAGCAGACTGTAATCGGTATGCAGATGCAGATGAACAAATTCTTTTGGCATGATTCTCCTCATATCGACGCAAAAAAAATGCGCCCTGAAACATATTAGAAAGTCGTGGTGTTATTACAGCTGGTATCATATATCGGAATCATTTCTTTTTCCAGAGGAAAGAGGCAACAAAAACAGAAAAATCTCATAAATTTTCCTCCGGCGGCTGATTTTTCAGAGAAAAATGATTTCTCTGCTTGACAATGCAGGGAAAGATGCTATTGTATTGGCTCTAACACATGGTGGTTGTAGCTCAGTTGGTTAGAGCGCCTGGTTGTGGCCCAGGAGGTCACCGGTTCAAGTCCGGCCTACCACCCCATTACCATACTTTCAGACGAACTTCTTCCATTTTGGATTGCCTGAGTTGAGAAACTTCAATAGTCATTACCCATATCGTGTTTCATGGTCATCCGTTCATCCGCAGACCGTTTCCTTTACTGTACCCGGCGGCTATTGAATTGTTTAATCTTCTTGATTTTTAACGAATTTACGTTATATTTTTTGAAAAGGCAATGAATGGAGTTCATATTATGACAAAAGAAGTTCCCCCTAGAATTCATGCGATTCTTGCCAGGGGACGCAGTTGCGCCACAGTATTCCGCCGTGGTCCGTCCAATCAAGTTGCAGTCATTGGCTGGGATCTTGACACTGATGAATTTACTCTCGGTCAATGGCTGTATGGCAGAATCTATGAATATCGTTGCGATCTCTCGCCTGATGGCAAATACCTGCTCTATTTTGCAGCCAAATATGGGCGTGTGAATCCGGTCGAGGCTCGTATCAGGGAACTGGTAAATGCACAGGTCGGTGAATTTGACTGGTTTGCTTACACGGAAAAGAAGTATTTTGCCTATAGCAAAAAATGTGAAGATTTGGAGATGCAAATCCGCAAAAAATATGCTGTTGAGTTGAATAAATTGCGTAACAGGCGTGATTATACCGATGCCAGCTGGACCGCAATTTCCCGCACTCCTTACCTCAAGGCTTTGGATTTGTGGTTCAATGGCTCCGGCTGGAACGGCGGCGGCTGGTTTGTCGATTCGAGTCATGTCTGGATCAATAAGCCGCCCCCGCACTGCGGCGAACATTTTTACCATACCCGCAGCGGCAAATTCAAGGAACTGGCACAGGCGCCAGATTTACGTCTTGAGCGTGAAAATGGCGGTGAATGTCCTGGGATTTATCTGGCGCGTTTGGAACGCGATGGCTGGCAGTTTTGCGAAGAAACTGAAACCTATGCAAAATATGTCAAACCATTGCCTTATGATTTATGGCTCATCAAACGTTTTTATTTTAATGGAAAGTGTCCCAGCCCTGCAGGTTATGGTTGTTATTGGGAAGAACATGACCTGTCCCGGGGGAAAGAATTGTTACTTGCCGGTAATACATGGCGATGGGCGGATTACGATGCGAAGCATAAGCGCATTCTCTTTGCTGTAAATGGTATGATTTTTGCGCTTCGCCTGAAAACGCCGGATGTTCCACCGGCATTGCTGTATGATTTTAATGACATGAAGTATGAGCGCCTGCCGGCACCCTATGCATACCCCGATTCCATGTGAACCGCTCCATGAGGTTCTGCAATACAGCGGGGGGCATGGAATTCAGGACATGAGATGCCGGTCCGAGCAGAATTACGGAATTACAGGAATTCCGTTTTCATATCATTTGTCACAACAGCCTTGTCTATTGTAATCTTTTGGGAGAAACACCTGTATTCTCTCTGAAAAAACATGAAAATTCCGAATGCGGCAAAGAAAGTGTGGCGGCATTTTCATACAGATGGGAAACAGCCGGTTTCGAGAAACCGGCAGGGCGCCGGACAGACGCGGGGACAGGCTGAAAATCCCGGGCTTTACCATTGATTAATATGTATTCTGTCCTCCACGTTGATTACTTTTTGTACCGGCAGTTCTGCATTTTTGGCGGGATAGCCCAATGCGATATAACAGGGGAGGGCGTAATGGTCCGGATGATGAACCGTTTTCTTAATATGTTCCAGCTCTTCGTTCATCGGAATGCGGGTAACGCCCAGTATTCCTTCTGAAGCAGCAGCCAGAAGTATGTTTTCAATGCAGCACCATATAGACGCAAATTCGTTCAATGAGCTCAAACAGGTCGGTTGCAGTAAAGGTTCCCTGAATTTGAAAAACGGCAGAATCAAACAGCCGGAACGATAAAGCATCGAGAACTGTTTCGGCATGGCAATGTGATACATGCCTCTCTGATCAGAGTCGGTCATGTGGAAACCATCCATCATTTTCTCGCATTCCTCATAGCTTGTCATGTCTTTCAGGTTAAGGATTCCGGAACGTTCCTTTTTATCATTGACAATGACAAATTCCCACTGTCTGAGATGGTTGTTTGTCGGCGCTTTCAAACCTGCCGACAGGATTCTTTTTATAATTTCCATATCAATCGGCTTGTCTTCAAAATCACGGATGGTTCTGCGCTTCTCCACTGCATCATAAAATTCCATTTTCATTCACCTTGTGCTGCTTCCTTTCAGGGATTGGCTTCAGCGGTTGCACACCGCAACCGCTGCTGGTCATCCCGGATTCTTCTGTTCATGATTAAAATTTTGAACGTCTTTTTTTAAGCGGATTACTGTCGGCGTTACTCCTGATTCGGCGGCGAACTGCCGTGGATAAATATAAACTGACTTACCGGAAAATACCGCCTGATGCTGCCGAAACAGGAGATCAGGCAAGCAGAGACGCATTGTCCAGGATTTTCAGTCCGGCTGTGCAGGCGGGGCAGTCGCACCATTTGCCCCCTGCCGCTTTGACTGCATGAGCATGTTCCGCCATTGATTTCGCCTGCTCCACACCAAAGATCTGCTTTGCCTGCGGTGATTCAAAAAATTCAATGACATGCTCGATCGTGGCGACATCCTCCCGGATTTCCTGCAAAAGCGCCGCTGCTGCGGCTTTTTCTTCCGCAGTATCCGCCGCATTGAGCCATTTTTCTCCCGCCGCTTTCAGCTCCTGGCAGCAGGACGGCGCTGCAATCATCTCTTTGACGGTCTGTGTGAGTTCTTTTCTGTCCATTTTCAGTCTCCTGTTCGTTATGGGTTCTGGGTTTATTTTTTCAAATTGTTCTGTTGTATTTCGGCTCTGCGGACATTGTCGAGCACCCGTTCCAGATATGTCTCCAGCTGTGCGGCTTCTTCCGCGGAAAATCCCTGATAGGTCAGTTCATTCATCCGTTCGGAAACCGCCCGGTATTTCTGTTCCAGCACACGTGCTTTGGGCGTCAGCGCGATCAACGTCTTCCGCCGGTCGCCGGGAGCGGGCAGACGCTTTACCAGCTGTCTCTGTTCCATGCGGTCCAGCATGCTGGTCAGTGTTGCATTCGCCAGCCCTGTCCCGTCGGCAAGCGCCTGAATGGAGATGGAGTCGCGGTTCCACAGGACATACAGAATCCGTCCCTGCGGTCCGTTGAATTCGTCAATGCCGTATTCCACGAGCATTTTTTCCAAAAGCCGGCTGACATGTTGTTTTATCAACGTGATCAGCATGCCGATCTTTCTATTCATTCCATAACCTTTTTCATTTTTTTTGGTTTCTTAATTTCTTATATAATATATTACTATATAGAAATATTTTCAAGCGAGAAAATTAAAAAATTTTCTTTTTTCTGTTGGTTTGAGCTGCAATTTCCGGAAAACGACCTGTGACAGCAGCCGGAATTCCTGAATGAAAAATAAGCAGGGCGGAATGAAAGTTCCCGGCACCTCGCAGTTGAAACACCTGCATACCCATTTCTGTTTGCAGGAAACCCCATGACATTGTAAATTACAGGATGAAGTGTCGGCAAAAACATGGAGAAGGCAGGAAATGAGCATAAACTGTTTTGAGATCATCTATTACTTTTATCCGGAGGATACAGCTCTGCGCCGGCTTTTGCTGGCACACTGCGGACAGGTGCGCGGCAAGGCTCTTGCGATATGGAAGGACTTCGCCGGCAGCGGATTGGAAATTGACGCCGGGCTTGTGGCTGGCGGCGCCATGCTTCATGATATCGGAATCGGCAGATGCCATGCCCCCGGAATTTTGTGCGAAGGGACGGAACCCTACATCTGCCATGGTGTGATCGGAGCGGAGATGTTGCGTGAATACGGTCGGCGGCATGGGCTGAACCTTGAGGCTTATGCCCGGATTTGCGAACGGCATACGGGAACGGGAATTACCGCGGAGGAGATACGGAATCAGAAGCTGCCGGTTCCTGAACGCGACTATCTGCCGGAGACGCCGGAGGAGAAGCTGGTTTGCCTTGCGGATAAATTCTATTCGAAATCAGGCGGCATGAAGGAGAAATCCATATCGCGCATCCGGCAGTCCATGCTGAAATTCGGAGTGGATTCCGTGGCGCGGCTGGAGGAGATGTGCCGGATGTTCGGTGTCATGGATATGAAAAGATGAGACGGGTGCAGACGGGATGAAATTGATGATGAATGCGGCATTGCCGGCGTTCTGCCGGATTATAGAATAGCCGTGGATTCTCCAAAGTGATAAAAAAAAGTTCAGTTCTGCTATTTACAAATCCATAAAAACAAGATATAGTCCCGTGAGAATTTCATAACAGCGAAAGGGAACCTGAAATATGGATACGAGAGATTTGGATGGCATTCCCCTGCATTGGCCCGCGGTATGTGTGGTGATCGGAGGAAGAAAATATGTCGCGGAAGCAGATCATTTTGAAAACGATGATCTGTGCATGGAAATCCGTCTTGAAAAACAAGGCAGGATTTGGCGCAAACATCTTGAGGTCAGGGCAAAGCGCCCCCTGCCTGCGCCTGATTACGTGGAAATGGACCGTCAGACGGTGCCCGATCCGGCGATGAGGCTGTGCGGGTATCTTGACACCGGGGGGCAGGTCAAGCGCGAGGGTGCCGGGGAGGAAGGGGGAGGCGTGATTCCCGGCTGTGGATATCCCCTGATCGGGAAGAAAATTTTCACCGGGCTTGCACATCAGGCGGGATTTGCCCGGATCGAATCGCAGGATTCCGCTTCCACGACGTACTCCCTGCGGCATCATCCGGTCTGGAACGGGGATCGCCTGGAGAGTATTGAGGCTGTATTCTGCGTTTCGGAGGAACCGGAAAAAGACTTTGCCGAATATATTGAAAGCATACGGGCGCCCATGCCTTTGAAGCCGTTTTTCGCCTTCTGTTCCTTCTGGTCCGACCCGTATCTCGGCAATTACGAGTATGCCGTGACCGGAGAGGCGATGAAAAGTTTCATCGGCGCCTGGCACAAGCTGGGGTTTCAGCCGGACGCTTTCACTTTTGACGCAGGATGGCAGAACCGGAAAAGTTTTTTTGAACCGAAGCCGGGGCTTGAATTTGAGAAATACCCGAATCTGAGCCTGTGGGTTTCGCATAACGGACCCATGGGGATCGATCCCGTTTTTCTCCGTGAAAACGGAATTGCCGTAGGGGAAGGTTTCAGTTCTGCTTATTGCGGAGACAATTACGGAGTGCTGCTTGACCGGAAACTGGAACGGAGACTGACGGAAAGATTCTGCGAACTTGCGCGGCACTGTCTGCACCTGAAAATCGACTGGGACAACGATTGCGCGGTGTCACCGGAGTTCAAGGAGAAATACCCGACGCAGGATCATGTCCGTGAAGGTTCGATCAATGCGATGAACCGGATCATGGATGCGGTCCGGCGCGTGAATCCGAATCTTCTTGTCCGCAACGGCTGGTGGCCGTCCCCGTGGTGGCTGCGCCATGTCCAGCATGTCTTCCTGAGTCAGTCCGGCGATTCCGAATACGCCAGCCTGCCGGCGCTTCACCAGCGTGCCTCCGCGGCGACGCACCGTGATATGATGTATTACAATCATCTGCGGCGCGATCATTCCATGATTCCGCTTTCCAGCTTTGACAACCATGAGTTTCCGAACTCGATTCGCAATGCTTTTGATGATACGGAGTCCACATGGACGGACAATCTGATGCTCTGCCTCCTGCGTGGAAGCACCTATTTCACCTGGACCGTCCAGCCGGAGAGCCTGACCCCGTATCAGGCGGAAACCATGAAGCACGCCATGCGTTTTGCCCGGGACTGCGCGCCGCATCTTTTTGTGAAAAACGGCTGTATGTTCGGCGGAAATCCGGGACTGGGCGAAGTCTACGGCTTTCTTCAGCCCGGAGAGCATGAGTCGTGGTGCGTCCTGCGGAACCCTGCACCGATGCCTCAGAAATACCGTCTGCCGGAATCCTTTGAACATGTTGTCCAGTTCTACCCCGATTTCCGAATGCTTGAACGTGAAATTGTCCTGCTGCCGGAGGAGGTGAAGTGCGTGATCGTTTCACGGAAAAAGATCAGGCTGCCGTTTGCCCTGCCGTTCCAGGCTGTGAAAAGCGGGACGCGGTATGAATATCGTTTTCCCGCATCGGAAACTGTTTCCGCGAACGTGCAGCCGATGGTGGCGGAACTGCACCGGATTCCCGAACTGAAATTTGAAAAGATCTCGTTTGAGCCCGGCGGAACGTCTCTATTTTTCGATATCGTGGCGCCTTACCGCATGCATGATCTGCGTGTCTGCATGAGAATCCGCGGAGCGGATGCCGGGGAGCTCCGTTTCAAAGCGTATTCCTCCCGTTACTACGGGAATGTCCCCACTTCGTCCTTTGCGCTTCCCGTCACGGAGATCTGTTCCGGCAAGACGGGCTATGGCGAGAGAAAGAACCCGGAGACATTTTTCCGGAAGCAGGAACGGTATTTCACTTTCCCCGTCCCTGCCGGCGGAAGAACGTCTTTCGATCTGGAGTTTTCACGGAAGACAGCGTCCGGGGCTGTGGAGCTCTGGTGCATCGGTTATGAAGACGTTTCCGCAGGATGCCTGAAGCGTTCCCGTGCTCCGCTGGAGTTTATGAAGACGCTGCCGCTTCAGCATCCTTACGGTTTTCCGTGTGCGGTCAAGTGCGTCTTGACGGACGAGGAAGCCCATGATCATTGATTCCCATATCCATCTGCATCTGGATTCCGCAACGGATGACCCCGATATCGGTGGAAAGATCATCCGGGACGCCATGCGTTGCGGGATCGGCGCATGTATCGCATCCCATGTGATTGCCGAGCCCTCCTGCGGCGGTGGCGCGTATCCCTCCTCACGGCATTTGCGCGAGGCGAATTCCTATGCCGCGGAACAGGCGCGGCGCAATCCGGGGCGGCTTTACTTTCTGGTTTACCTGAATCCGCAGAATCCGGACTGGAAGCAGGAGCTGGAGCGCGGAGTCGAAAACGGAGCAGTCGGAGTCAAACTCTGGATCAGCCTGAAGAATCCGCATGGAGGGTTGGAGGAGACCGTGGCGGTGCTGCGGCGTGCCGCCGAGCTGAAGCTTCCGGTTCTGCTGCATGTGTTCAACCGGACCGGCGGCAATCTGCCGGGGGAGATCGACATGATGGAATTTGCGTGGCTCTCCCGCACCGTTCCGGAGTGTGTCATGATCGCCGGGCACAGCGGAGGAAACTGGCGGGAGTCGTCCGGCATGTTGAAATATTGTTCTCCGAATGTGTACTGGGAAACCGGCGGGAGCAATCCCGACAGGGGAATGGTGGACGGAATTCTGCGGAGCTGTCCGCCGGAACGTCTGCTCTACGGTTCCGACGCGCCGGGCAGAGCTTTCACTCCTCAGATATGGAAAATCATGGAGAGCTCTCTGTCACCTGCCGACCGTGACCTGGTGCTGTATCGGAACGCCATGAAAATCTTCCATATTCCGGAACCTGCTCCATGGAGTGAAATCGCCCCCCGGAACCTGTCCGTTCCCGCAGGAGAGGATGAGGATCATTACTGTTTTTGCGGGAAGTATCCTTTTGACCGGCGGCGTTCCATCCCGCCGGAAGAACTGGAACGGCTGCTGGCGGAACATGGGATCAGAGCGGCTTATACGGCGGAACTGGACAGTATTTTCCACATTGATCTGCCCGAATCCAACGGGGAGTTTCTTGCCCGCTGTTCCGGGCTGCAACGGATCAGGCCCCTTGCCGTAGTCAATCCGGACGCTCACAACTGGATTGCGGTACTGGATCAGGCGGCGTCCGGCGGTTTTTCCGGCGTCTGGGTTTCTCCTGCGTTTCATTGCTGGGAGCTTGGCAGTCCCCGTTACACTGAATTCTTCAAACGGTGCGCGGAACGGGAGATGCCGCTCTGGGTGAACTGCGGTTTCGGGGAACCGCGCTTCTTCCACCCTTCTTTGAAGCTGTGTCCGGTGGAGGATTCCGAGATCGGAGAATTTATGAATACGGCGCCGGTGAATGCCTATGTCTTTCAGGGAAAAATGCCGCCGGAAAACTTGCCGCGCAGGGAGGACTGCCGCTGGGTATTGACTCCGCTGACGGATTTCGGAGGAAAGCTGAAACGGTTCATGGAGATGAACCCGGCTCCGGGACTGGTCTGGGGCAGTGAATTTCCTTTCCGTGATCTCGGCGAAGTCCGTGAGGCAACCTGCACGCAGTTCCGGTGAATTTTATTTCGCGTCCTGATTCTCTCTGAGTATTTTCCTGTATTCGCTGGGCGGGTATCCCGACTGGTTTCTGATGAAGCGCGAAAACAGGGAAAGATTCGGGAAGTGCATGACTTCGGCGATTCTGCTCAGGCTCATTCCAGAGTATTTCAGGTGATTCTGAGCGACTTCGAACAGGACATGGTCTATGAATTTTTTGATTGAGCCTTTCCAATGCGACTCTTTTTTGAACCGGTATTTGAACTGGGAACGGGTGCAGCGGCAGAACTGCACCAGTTCGCTGACATTCATCCGGTAGCCGTGGCAGCAGATTTCTTCCTTGAGGCGCATGATGAAGTCCGACTCGTCTTTCCTCGGCTGGTTCACCTGAGAGGCGATATGATGCAGAAAGGCATAAAGATGGGATTCAATGATCTCCTTGCCTGCATCGGAAAATGCCGACGGGGCGCTTTCATTGCAGATGATCCGCCTGATTGCTTCCAGATGATATTTGGTGACATCGTCATGCAATTCGGTCTCCGGGATCGCCGGACTGAAATTGAATTTCAGCGTATAGTATTCCGCCGTTCTTTTGTATGAGACGAAATGGTGCAGTGTTTCAGGCGGGATCAGCCAGTAATTGCCCGGAAGCAGGCGGATGCTTTTTTCTTTGCTTTTACCGTGAAATTCTCCGTCGATGCAGATTTCCAACTGGTAGAAAGAGTGAAAATGAGGAGTGGACGCCATTGTGTTTCCCTTGCCGAAATAGAGCAGTTCCGGAAACTCCGTGGGAAAGCTTTTTTTGTCCATCGTATGGTCTCCCTGGTTTTCCGTTACTATAACCGGGGAAAAGGAAATGACAAATGACATTCGGGCTGAAAAAAGTGAAATTGTCCAAACTGTTAAATTTTTTCTCCAAATTGTTATTTACAAAACGCAAAAAAAGACTATAATCTATACCGGTAACAAAATCTGCAATGAAATAAGGACGATGGAAAACCATGAAAAAAAGAATGACGGCGGTCATTGCCGGCGATGGAACGCTGCGGTGCGTCAAGGAAGAAATCCCGGAACTGAAGGAACATGAGGTTTTGGTTAAGGTTCATGCCTCCCTGATCAGCCCCGGAACCGAGATGGCGGCGGCAAAAAAGCGCCGTGAGAATCCGGATGAGAAAGCGGAGGCGATCAGATTCGGTTACTCCAATGCGGGTGAAATCATTAAAGTCAGGGGGGATGTCAAAGGGTTGAAAGTCGGAATGCGCGTCGCCGCCATGGGAGCGGGCATGGCTCTGCATTCGAACTATGCGTGTGTGCCGGTTAATCTCGTGGTGCCGATCCCGGACAGCGTGACGTATGAACAGGCTGCCTATCTCTCTCTTGCCGCGACCTCGCTTCAGGCGGTCCGGCGGACCGAACCGGCGCTGGGGGAGTACGGTGCGGTGCTCGGACTCGGGATCGTCGGCAACATCGCCGCGCAACTGTACCGTCTTTCCGGGGCAAGAGTCATCGGCTGGGACGGCTTCCGCTCCCGCATTGCGACCGCGAAGAAGTGCGGTATTGCCGATGCGGTTGATTTCATCAGGAAGGATGCGGTGGAGGCGACAAAACTTTTTGCCTCTCCCTGGGGGCTGGATTTTGCGCTTTTCGCATTCGGAGGCAATGCGGACAAGGCGCTTGAAAGCATCAAGAAATGCGTGAAGATTTCGGCGGACGGCCATGAAATGGGCAGGATCGTGCTGGTCGGCGGGTGCCGTCTTGCGGTGGATGGAGGAGCCACATCGGGAAATCTCGATTTCCGGGCGTCCTCCCGGACCGGCGCCGGGTATCATGACCATGACTGGGAGTATGGCAGGGATTATCCGCCCGCGTTCGTGCAGTTCACGACGCAGAGGAACGCACAGGAGCTGATCCGCCTGATCGCGGAAAAGCGTCTGCTGGTGGACCCGATGACGACGCACAGGATTCCGATTGAAGATGTCGCGGATGCGGGGGATCTGCTGATCGACCATCCGGACAAGGCGCTGGGCGTCATTCTGGAAATGAACCATAAGAAATGAGGTGCGGCATGGCATTCAGACTTGGACTTGTCGGGCTTTGCACTTCCCATCCGGAATCATGGGTGCCGATCATCCGTGAACTTGCGGCGGAGAAGCTGGTGGATATGGAAGTTGTCGCCGCTTGGGATTCGGGCGAGACGCGTCCCGCCGGATTTGCGGAAGGGTTCTGCAAACAGTTTTCAATCCCATATGCGGTGGAACGTCTTGAGGAGATGCTTCCGCTTGTCGATGGCGTCATTGTCCATACGACGAACTGGGACCGGCACATGGAACAGGCGGAACCTTTTGTCAAAGCGGGAAAGTCCGTCTTCATCGACAAACCCGTTGCGGGGAATCAGAAAGACGCCAATCTCTTTCTGGACTGGATGAAGCAGGGATACCGTGTGACCGGCGGTTCCGTCATGCGCTACTGCAAGGAGGTGGCGCAGTTCCTCGCGATTCCCGAAACGGAGCGGGGCAGGGTTTATACCGCATACTCCTCCATCGGCGTCGATGATTACAATTACGGCATTCACGGCTATGCCATGCTTGCCGGAATCATGGGCGGGGGCATTCAGTCGGTTCAGTACGTCGGTTCCAGCAACCAGAAACAGATCGTCATTGAGTGGAGTGACGGCAGAATCGGGCTGCTGACTGTTGGGAAGACGGCATGGCTTCCGTTTCATGCGACGGTTACGACGGATAAAAAGGTTTATCAGATTGCGGTGGACAATATGCAGATCTACCGTTCGATGCTGGAGCGCGTGATGCCGTATTTCTCCGGAAAGACGGACGTGCCTCCGGTCGGCATGAATGAGATTCTGGAACCTGAATTTGCCGCGATGGCGGCGCGTATTTCATGGCGGGACAACGGCAGGAAAGTTTTCCTGACGGATCTGCGCCATGATGACGCGGGATACGACGGGACGCAATTTGCTCTGGAATATCGACGTGCCCGCATGGGATGAGACGAATGGCATGAGGAGGCGGAACAGGATGGCGGAAATGAAGAAAATATACTCAAATCCGCATTCCGGTTCTTCCTCCCGGCACGTCTCATAACATGCATTATGTTGCCTTTTTTCCCCGCCTTTTCCCTTTGATTTCATAAAATATCCCTCCTTGAGATTTTTTCAAATCGTCCTTTTTGAGTTTATTTCTTCGATAATTTTCATACAGCACTTTTTTCTCGACTTCACATAATGCATGTTATGAGACGCTGGAAAGAGAAAGCTTTTCACATTTATTGAGTTTTCTGGAAAGAAAACTTAAAAGATGTTTCATTCCGGTATCAGCAGATCAGGGCGCAGTCAATCCGCGCCCCGCTTTACTTTTCCTTTCTTCATTCAAATGTTCAAATGTTCAAATGTTTTTTCCTTTTTACTTCCGTGTTCCTTGTTCATCAGTTCTTCCTTCGAGGGTAAAAATAAGAATTTTTACCCTCATCGAGCTCCTCATCGTGATAGCGATCATCAGTATTAGATAAGCCCGTGCTCCTCTTTTGTTATATGTTTAATATCATATAGTTGTGATATATAATTCTTCATAAAACTCCAATTTTTCTGCTGTTTTCGT
>DPDG01000022.1 GCA_003526375.1 Lentisphaeria bacterium | reverse complement strand
CTCATGTTCTTTCCCCCCGTCGGCGGTTCCACCGCTAATGATTGAGACATTGTATTTGGGAATATTATCAAAACCATCTCTTTTTTCCTGTTTTTCCGCTTGCCCTTTCCCTGATTCCATGCTACATTAAGCTTCCCTTTTGATTTAACTGCAGAAAGGTGTGAATATGATTGATGTTGAAACATTTCCGATTAAGACCGTAGGTGAATGCAAGATATCTTCGCCGTTAGATAAGACCTCTCCGTTTGTGACCGATGAGTCCCAGATTCTTTATGAACACGATATCGTCGGTGTCCGAAAAGGAATTGAGGAGAACAACAAGATTTATGCCTTCCAGAAGGCCGGACCGCGCGAAAAAATCTTTTTTGATCCCTCCTGGTGCAAGGCGGCGATCCTGACTGCCGGAGGCATCTGTCCCGGGTTGAATAACGTGATCAAAGGATTGACCGAGACCTTGAAACAGGTTTATGGCGTGCCTGTCGTATATGGAATACCTTACGGGTATGCCGGACTGAATCCCGATCTCGGTTATCGTCCGGTCATCCTTGATGAATTGACGGTGGACGGCATTCACGAGCAGGGCGGGACGATTCTCGGTTCCTCCCGCGGGCAGCAGGATACGGATCTGATGCTGGAAACACTGATGCGGATGGATATCAACATGCTGTTCTGCATCGGCGGCGACGGCACGCTCCGTGCAGCGCATGACCTTGCGATGGCGGCTTTGAAGCGTGACCTGAACATCTGCATCATCGGCATCCCCAAAACAATCGACAACGACATCTGCTATATCGACAAGACATTCGGTTTCGAGACCGCCGTCTATGCCACGAATCCGATGATTACCGTGGCGCACAACGAAGCCAAAGGCGCTCCGAACGGAGTCGGGCTGATTCATGTGATGGGACGCGACAGCGGATTCATCGCGGCGTATTCCTCGCTTGCCAATCCGCATATCAACTACTGTCTTGTTCCCGAAGTCAAGTTTACTCTGGAAGGGGAACCGGATTCCTTCTTCCCGATCCTGCACGACCGCCTGAAACGCCGTCATCATGCCGTGATCATCGTTGCCGAGGGCGCCGGTCAGGAGCTTATGAAGGGCGAGCGGCAGGTAGACAAATCCGGAAACCTGCTGAACAACAACATCGGTGTCTTCATCCGTGAGAAGATGAAGGAATATTTCAAGAAGCAGAATTTCGAGATCAATATCAAGTATTTCGATCCGACCTATCTGATCCGCGGCATTCCCGCGAACGGAACGGATGCGGTGTTCTGCCTTCTTCTCGCCCAGAACGCGGTCCATGCGGCGATGGCGGGCAAGACCGACCTGCTGATCGGGCACTGGAGCGATGTTTTCACGCATGTGCCGATTGAAATGGCGACGAAACAGCGCAAGAAGATCGACCCGAACGGTTCTCTCTGGCGCTGTGTCCAGATGAATATCCGCTGATTCCGGACTGCCGGAGCAGAAACGGAGAAGGACGCCTGACTGTCTTTCTCCGTTTTTTCTTTCCGGACCCGGTTTGCAACTTATCCTTTTTTCATGTATATTTTCATTTTGATAAAACAATAAAGACTGGGAGATATTTTATGCAGGATGAATTCACTTCGTATCAGAATCCGCTGACGGGGCGTTATGCCAGCAGGGAAATGAGTTACAACTGGTCGCCGCAGCGCAAACATTCCACATGGCGCAGACTGTGGCTTGCGCTTGCGGAATCCGAAAAGGAGCTCGGGCTCCCGATCACCGATCAGCAGCTCGAACAGATGCGCGCGCATCTTGACGACATCGACTTCGAAGCGGCGGCGAAGAAGGAAGCCGAACTTCGCCATGACGTAATGAGCCATATTCATGTGTTCGGCGCTCTCTGCCCCGATGCCCGCCCGATCATTCACCTCGGCGCGACGAGCTGTTTCGTGACTGACAATACCGAACTCATCCAGATGCGTGACGGATTGAAGATCATTCTCGGCAAGCTTCTGAAAGTCATTGCGATCCTTGCCGATGTCGCGGAAAAATACAAGGACATGCCGACTCTCGGCTTCACCCATTACCAGCCGGCGCAGCTTACGACTCTCGGCAAACGTTTTTCGCTTTATCTTCAGGACTTTGTGATGGACGCGACGCGTGTCCGCGAGGAGATTGAAAAGATCCCGTTCCGCGGCGTCAAAGGCACGACGGGGACGCAGGCGAGTTTCATGGAGCTGTTTCACGGCGACCAGGAAAAAGTGCGCCGGCTTGACCAGCTCGTTTCCGGGAAAATGGGCTTCTCCTCCTCCATTGCGCTGAGCGGGCAGACCTACACGCGCAAGGTGGACTTCTATGTTCTTTCCGTGCTCTCCGGCATTGCCCAGAGCGCTTATAAAATGGCGGGCGATATCCGTCTGCTTGCGAATCTCAAGGAGATCGAAGAACCGTTTGAAAAGTCGCAGGTCGGTTCCAGTGCAATGGCATATAAACGCAACCCGATGCGTTCGGAACGGGTCTGCTCGCTTTCCCGCTACCTGATGAGCCTTCCTGTCAATGCCGCCATGACGCATTCCACGCAGTGGTTCGAACGTACGCTGGACGACTCCGCCAACCGCAGAATCGTGCTCGGCGAAGCGTTCCTGACGGCGGATGTGATTCTTTCGCTTGCCGCGAATATCTGCAACGGCATTCAGGTCTGGCCGAAGGTGATCCATTCGCACATCATGGCGGAGCTTCCGTTCATGGCGACGGAAAACATCCTGATGGAAGCAGTCCGGGCGGGAGGAGACCGGCAGGATCTCCACGAGGCGATCCGTTCTCATTCGATGGAGGCTGGCAAGGTCGTCAAGGCGGAAGGAAAGCCGAACGACCTGATCGAACGGCTGGCGAACGATCCGCTGTTTGCGAAAGTCGCTCCGATGTTCAAAGATATTCTTGACCCGAAACTCTTTATCGGGCGCGCTCCGCAGCAGGTCGAGGATTATCTTGCCGGAACGGTCCGCCCGCTGATCGCCTCGCTCTCCAAAGAGGTGAAAGAGACGGGAACGGAAGAAATCAAGGTCTGAGAATCATGAGGTTTCATACGATTCCGGCTTTTCTGGCTGCGGCATGTCTGCTGATCGCATGCACAGCGTGCCAGTCGGTTCCGTATTCCAACCGGTCACAGTTCATGCTGACCTCGGTCTCCTATGAAAATGAACAGGGCGCCGAGGCATGGAAAGAGATCCTGAAGACGGAAAAGCTTTCCACGAACCAGACTGCGGTCAATGCGTTGAATCGCGTAGGTCCGCGGATTGCGGAGGCGTCCGCGCAGAAGGATTTCCAGTGGGAGTTCAAAGTGATCGAGTCGGAGCAGGCGAATGCGTTCTGCCTGCCCGGCGGGAAGGTCGCACTCTACACGGGTATTCTCCCTTATATGGACAACGACGCTGAAATGGCGGTTGTGATCGGGCATGAGGTCAGCCATGCGATCGCCCGCCACGGCGGAGAGCGTATGTCGCAGGGATATATTCAGAATGCCGGAGCCGCAGTTGTGTCCGTCTTGATGTCGGACAGCGCGTATAAGGATCTTGCGGTCAGCGCCTACGGCATCACGACGAATCTTGCGGGAATTCTTCCCTACAGCCGCCTGCATGAGAGCGAAGCGGACAAGATCGGCATGATGCTGATGGCGAAAGCCGGTTACGATCCGAATTATGCCATTGCCTTCTGGAAAAAATTCGGCGGCAGCTCCGGCGGTTTTCTGGAGGCGTTCACTTCAACGCATCCGCCCGGTTCCGATCGCATCAAAGCGATGCAGGAGAATCTGCCGGAAGCATTGAAGATTTACAACGCCGCCAAAGTCAGATACGGCGCCGGAAACAAACTGCGCTGACCATATGGTATTTTACCGCCATACGAAATAAGGTCATGTCTGTGGTATGAGACTCCGGGTGCAATTCCTTGTAAAGCGGCGAAATCCCGATGCTTTACAAGGAAAGCATCGGGCAATATGTTTTCCGGTTCCTTTAATTGTTGCCGCCTGAGGCGTCGCATGAAACGCTTCCGTCTTTCTGCGTCGGAATTCTCGGTGTCGTCGTATTGAAATTTTCACCGCCGGACATTGAGATATTTCCATTCTGCGGTGTTCCATAATATGCAATCTGTATGCTCCAGTCACTGCCGACACGTCCTCTTACACCTCCGTCAACATAGAGGACATTACCATATTTTTCATGGTTGGACTTTTTTGCAACACAATCGAATCCCGTGTCGAAGGAAAGCCCGCTGTCCGGGTTGTCATTTTCATTCATTCTGCCGATCAGCCCATAGGAAAAGTTACTGCCTTTGGCGGAGGATGTGAATGTTTTGTTGACATTTGCGCTGAACGCATTCGTTCCATAGCCCCAGGTTTCCAACGTTGACTGCGAGGTGCCTGCCGCATCGGTCATGGAAGCGGTCTGTGTTGTGGAAGACGGGCAAATATAAACCTTAAAGTCCGTCAGGTAATTCTGGGATACATGAAGTGACATCGGAGGTCCATTATGCAGGAAAGTCGCGTTGGCGCCTGAACCTCTGCATACGGCTGGAAATTGTTCGCTGTAATCTCCGGAATACATTTTCGCCGCCAGCCCGATCTGTTTCAGATTGCTGATACATGACACTCGCCTCGCTTTTTCCCGCGCCGCTCCCAAAGCAGGAAGCAGCATTCCGGCAAGAATGGCAATAATGGAAATTACGACTAAAAGTTCTATAAGAGTGAAATAATTCCTTCTGGCAGACGATTGACTGGGCATTTGAGACATTTTTGTTGCCGGAAATCTAATTAACATGAATTTCCCTCTGTTCTGCATCTTCCTGTTTTGTGTCTGCTTCATACATTTTCTCCCGGATAAATTGATGATTTTATAGATATTGCCGTATGTTTCTGTTAATAATTATAAGGACCTTTTAAGTTTTGACAAGGGGGGATAAGAAAATTTTTACAGAAAATGTCGGATAGAACGCAATATGTCTCCGTCATCAGGCTGAACTGATATTTCCGTCAGTCTGCCCGGAATGTTTTGTTGAATGAATTTCCGACGGCACAGGCTTTGTAAGACTAAATGCCAACCTTCTTCTTTCCCGGGTGCATTGAGTTTTGCAAGTTTCAGTTGCAAATTTTCAAATAAAAGATATTTTTTTAGAAAAGGGGCTTGACAATTCTCTGGAAACAACATATAATTATAATAACGCAAGCGTTTGCATAAAGGGATTCTGAATACTGTGAAACGACGTATTACAATTAAAGAAATTGCGGAGATGGCAAAAGTTAATCCTTCCACTGTCTCCCGTGTTCTTAATGGTGATAAAAGATATTCCATTACAGAAAGTGTATGCTCCCGGATTCTGGAATTGGCAGATCGCTGTTCTTATGCTCCTCAGGGAGCGGCGCGGTCGCTTGCCTGCAAACAAAGTTTTAATATTGCGGTCATTCTTGATCAGCTTGAACACGATATGTCATCCTCCGCAGGAGCTCTTCTTCTTGGAAGCATTTGCCGGGAGGTTACAAAGCAAAATTATAAGTTGCTTCTTCTGCCAGCCTCAGGGAACGATGTCGATGAAGAGGTCTTACGCTGTATCCGTTCCAGCAATGCCGATGCTTATTTTATCGGCGGGCTGATGGCTGGAGATAGGACTTTGGCGGAACTGAAGAAAAGCAAGGCGCCTGCTGTTACATTTTATGGCGATGATATTATAGAGAAAGAGATTCCTGACATTCACACCGTCACATTGGATGTTGAATCCGGCTACCGGGAGCTGTTCCGGGTGCTCCAGGCAAGAAAATTCCGCCGTGCCGCTCTGTTCTTTCTGGAGGAACACAAGGCGACCCGGCGTTATCAGGCTGCAAAGCTGGCATCCGAATACGGAATCCGGCTGACAGATGATATTTCGTTTTATTCTCCGGCTTCGGATTTCAAAACCAGAAATCGGGCAAGACTTGTCGCTTTGGCACAGATTGATTGCCTGCGAGCACAGGAGTTGATTTTGTGTTCCACGGATTTGGTTGCTTTGGGGGTATGCGATGCTCTTGAGGCGGCCGGCATTCAACCCGGCATTGATGTTTCAGTGGCAGGATTTGATAATTTGGAAGTGCAGGCTACTTTCCGTGGGCTGGCAGAAGATACCGATGTTCCTTTTCTGGCGACCATCGACACACATTTGGCGGAAGCGGGAACTGCCATTGTGCATCTGCTCCTGAAGAAAATAAAGGAGAACCGGAAAGAAACGGAGCATATTTCGATTAAATCGTCTTTTATTCCCCGCGAGAGCATTGGGTTTCCGAAAAATTAAAGTAAAATAGAGAAAGGGATCGCATTATGAAACAGAGATTATGGAACGGAAAATGTTGGGGTTGTCACCGGAAGCAGTCTTCACCCTTTATTTGAATACATGTGTTTGACTTTACTCTGATAGAAGTTTTAATAGTGATAGCAGTCATTGCGATAATTGTTTCCGTCTTATTGCCGGCACTGAATAAAGCGCGGATGAAAGCACTCAATATTTCCTGCATCAATCATCTGAAGCAGATCGGAGTCTATTGCCAAATGTATGTGAATGACTATGATGGTTATTTTGTCTCTCAGCTTTCCTACGGGATTGGTGACAGTTCGCTATCCACTATGTTTTATCCCCATTATATGAACGGTAAAGAGCTTACTTCGCTTCTGAAGTGTCCGGGAGACAAATTGAAAAGCGTCAATGAAACTTCTTACAGTTCCTTTTACAATGAGGAAACGAATGCTCGGGTGAACGGCTGGAGTCTTTTCATGCGCAAGAATATTTGGAATTCAGGAGTGTTCTACGCTCATTATACCATCAAGCTGGATAGGCTGAGAGGAAAAGCGATCGTCAGCGACAGGATGATTTACGGCTCGAAGAATCATGTGGAAGGTGGATTTTACATTATGAATAATGTTCAATACGATGGCAGTACCAGCACATACCGTGATCCGCACAGGTGGATGCCCTGTCCCAAAAGCTGGAATGATGGCAACTGGAGAAATATCAACAACCTCTGGGTAATGATGATGCGCACACCGGATTTGAAGCTGCTCAGGTGAAACTTAAATATCATAAAAGAACTGGAGAATTTCAAATGAAACAATTTCCAATCGGTATTCTGTTGTTTGCGGTGTTTCTGCTTTGTGCGGCTTCGCCGGTGAAAAACACGGTTTGGAGCACCTATGTTTCATGGGGGTCACTCTGTGGCACGTGGACCGGGCATGCTTATCCCGATCCGGTTGCGTTGAATGCTTCCGGCAATGCAGAACGGGATTTCCGGACGGAGATCGAAGCAGCCCGGAAGACCGAAATCGATGGTTTTCTGTTTGACTTGACGCTGGGGCCTGGAAAAACGAGTTTCTACCGTTATTATGTCTTGGATGCCATGCTGAAAGCGGCGGAAGGTTCGGAGTTTTACATCAACCCGATGTTTGATGGAATCAGCTCCGATCCGGAGACGACAGCAAAGGCTTTGACGGAATTTTACCACAAGTATGCGGCTCATCCGAATGTCCTGAAAAATGGAAACAAAGTTCTGATTTTCGGCTATCACATGAACCGCAGAAAACCGGAATACTGGCAGCGTCTTTTTGCGTTCTGCAAAAAGAACGGCGCGGAATTTGAATCCTATCTTGAGTTCCGGAGCAATAGTGCGAACGCACCCGATCCGGAAACCGCTGAAGCTCAAGCTGCCGTCTTTCTGAAAATGCCGGAATTTTCCGGAGCTTACAATTTCTTCGAAATTCTGAATATCGGTTCCTGGTTGAAAATTATGAAGCAGGCGGCAGGCAAACAGGGTAAATTGTTCGGTGGAACTCTTCAAGTTGGATACATTGGCGATTTGCGTTCCTGGAGAAGCGACTGGTACTGGCCGTTCTTTCATACCGGAGTCCTGCGGGAGTCTGGCGATGCGGTTCTCCGTGAAAAACCGGATTTTCTTCACGTCACGACATGGAACGATTATCAGGAAACGGAAATCCGCCCGACTCTCTGGCAGCAGGACTGTGAAAGCAGGATTCTGCGGTATTATATCGATCGTTGGCGTAACAGAACGGAGCTGCGTGAAAAGACCCTGCCGGAATTGATCCTTTCCGTTCGCCGGGAGATTCTCGCAGGAGAAATCCTGAAAGTGGAATATGTCAATCTGCCATCGGCGTTCGGAGCGTTTCAGGTGCGGATCAGGCTTTACGACGCGGATTCGGGAATGTTTCTGGCGGAGAGCGGGACGAAACAGGTTGATGCCGGAAAATATTCCGTTGGAGAATGGCGTTTCGATTCCGCCGGCTGGAGCGCCTCGGATTATCCGGTGGCAGTCCGGCCGGAAGCCGTGCTTTCCTGCGGGAATACGGTTCGGAAATATACGCTTCCGTCGGTTGTTCTGCGCCACGGGCGTTTGGAAAACATGGTGACGACCATGACCGCAGTCCCGAATATTCCGGAACGATGCGTTTTCTCCCTGAAACTTGCCCGGAAAGAGAATAACGTGGAATGCGCTCTCCGTTTCAAGAGCCGGAAAAAGCTCAAGCATTTGCAGTTCCTTTTCGACGGTTCCATTTTCTACTCCGTTTCTCCGGAAGATTTGAAAGGGAAAACGAAACTTTCTCTACAGACGAATCTACTCCCATCCGTTCCCAGATGGAGCCGGTTGAAGATTCGTGTGGAGAACGGTTCCATTGGAAGAGTATGTCGGCGTTTCAACCATCATAACAAAGCTTTTCCGGATTTTATACGGACGGATGACACGCTTTCTTTTGAAACACTTGCAGAGGGAATGGCAAATTTTGAGATTATCGGCGATGACCGGACGGTCATTTATGCAAAAATCGGCAACTTTCAGGGAGCGACGACAATCGGAAAACTCCGCCGGACGGCCAGTCGCCTTCCGTTGAAAAACTCTGCGGGAGAAGAAGGGGGCTTTCTGGTCAACACGGGCAGTGATGTTTTTCCAGCCAGCCGTCCTGAACTGAATAAGCGAGAGTTTGAGTTGAAATTCACCATTCCAACTCCCACCCCGATCCGTTCCGGTTCGATGATTGATGTTTACCTTGTCTATGAGGATGGTACCCGGGAGATCAAAGGTCCTTTCTTTCCTGTTCCCTCCGGGAAAAAAGTGGAAGTTCCCTTGTTTGCCTCCCGTGAGGAATTTGATGAGGCATATCATCATTTTACGGTAAACCCGCCCGCTCCAGACTCACAGGTCAAAAGAATCCATATACCGGAATCCGTTCTGCAATATGATATTTTCGACTTCAGCGATCCTGCAGCATTTCAAAACGGCAATATCATCAGCAGCGGAAGTCGTGCGTTTCCCGCCGTTCCGGGCGGAACTTCATGGAAGGCGCGTGTCCGGGAACATGAACCGAGGAGGATTACTGAAAACGGCAATTCATTTCTGCGTTTCGACGGCAAAGGAGACTATCTCATTTGCGGGGTCAGGAGCGTTTTTTCCGGTGCCTGTACCGTGAAAATGAAATTGCGTCCGCAAAAACGCGGTGGAAAACAGGTGCTTTTCTGCAACGGGCGCGACCGGGACGGTTACCGGAATCTCTGTTTGTTCCTTGATGGAAAAGGCTTTCTTACTGTGGAGCGGGAGGAGCCGACTGTGCCGCTTCCGGAACACCGGCGTTCTTTCTGGCGGCAGTATGAATTCAAAACAATCCGGCTTAAAAGTAAACGTCCTCTGTCTCTGAACAAGTGGGCGGAAATAAAAGTGGTTTTTGATTTTCAATCCCTGTCCCTGTGGATTGACGGTGAAGAACAGGGGAGATTTTCTGCCCTGCCGTATTTTATCCGGGGCAACAGCATGGTGTGTCTCGGCAGCGCTCACGGGAACGGAGATGAGATCAGCAGCCGTGCTCCCGGAAGAGATTCGTTTCAGGGAGATATTGCGTATTTCCGTTACTGCGGTTATCCCGATTGAGAAAACATATATTTTTTCTGCTTTATTTGCAGAGGCAGAAACGGACAGAGTGTCAAAATTGAATGCCTGATTTTAGACACTCTGTCTATTTTCTTCGATATTCAGAGCATAAGAGACGGCTTGCTCTGGAACTTTCCGGCAAATGGCTGACGCAGTCGGTTTCGGAGGTGGGAATGATCTCTGGTCTGCTGGGGGCGGCGATCTCTTCCGGCTTTTCTGTTTGCGGTACAGTCAAGCCGTGCCAACGCAAAACTGATCCGGGTATATACCTGTTACGTCTATCCCGGTTGACCGTCCTATGTTAAAAGCCGAGCAGGAAAATTCCCGCGATGATGGAAATGATACCGGCGGCCTGCCTGTATGAGAGTTTCTCTTTTTCCACACATGCGCTGTAGAGGGCGAATCCAGCGATGCTGCTTCCGAGGCTGACGGGATATGCCAGCCCCGCCAGCGAAAATGCAGCCAGTTTATCCAGCGCCAGAAACAGGAGGAGCGTGGAGGCGAGAGAGAGAAAACTCAGCAGCAGGGCGGTCACAGCCATTTTACCGGAGAGTGCGAAAGAGGTGTTGCGCCGGGAGAGTTTGAAAATCAGAAGTCCGGCAACAGCGCCGAGCATAAGCAGGAACGTTTTGCCGGTTCCGCTCATCGGGATGGCGGAATAGCTGGAGATGGTCAAGGCTGTCTGTGTGACCGCGCAGCAGAGAAAAGCGCAGAAAGCGAGAAGCAGGCTGTGCATGCGGGCGGGTGCTGCGCCGGGAGTTTTTCTCTCGTCTTTTATCTGGCAGATCATTCCCAGAAGAACCAGGCAGAGACCGGTAATTCCGAACAGGGAATGTTTTTCTCCGAAAAAGACCATTCCGAAAAGAAAAGGTCCGATCAGCGCGGATTGCGTCAGCGCCCATGCGATACCGGAATTGCCGCGTTTCATTGCCGTTTGCAGAAGAAGCATTCCGAAAATATTGAAATTTCCAATGAGCAGCAGGCAGATGATCCAGGGAATCGGGATGGCTGATACCGACCCCGAATAAAATTCCGCGGGAAGGAGAAGAACCAGGGAAAAAAGACTGTACCAGAACATGACATCTTCGCCTTTTACCGTATCGGGAACACGTTTGTAGACGATCCCGATTCCCATGAAAGCGGCGCTGACCGCCAGCAGCAGAACAACGGCGGAGATCATGTGATGTTTCCGCTTCCCAGATATTTTTCCAGGATGACGCCTTCCTCACCGGCATCGGCGGAGGCGAAATGGAGCGCCTCCCAGCAGCAGTGACGCTCCGCATACGGGGCAGTCAGGGCGAGCTGAGCCGCAACACGGCGGGGAGAAGCGGGATAGAGATTGACGGGTTCATAGAAGCTT
Organism: Lentisphaeria bacterium; assembly: GCA_003526375.1. GTDB lineage: Bacteria > Verrucomicrobiota > Lentisphaeria > Victivallales > UBA1829 > UBA11452. The sequence goes on along the minus strand of DPDG01000022.1, from coordinate 18,644 downwards.
CTGCGCTCGAAAAGCTCCGTATGCGACCAGAGTTTCATCTTGTTTTCATCCGCAATCTTCCTCCATGCCTGCCATTGAGCCGGAATTTCTTCGAGGTGGGAACAGCAGTTGCCGATGCAGTCCTGCGGCATCAGAATGTCGATTTGCGTATCTTCCAGGATCGCATTCCAGAATTCGATGAATTCGGGATTGCGCTCCGGGCGGTGCATGGTTGCCGGAGAAATAATGATCTTCAGATTCGGATTGCAGCTCTTGACCATGTCGGAGAAGTTCCGGTAGAGAATATGCATACGGTGTTCCTTTTCGGGAAGGCGCCGGTCAGCATAGGAGGTTTCACAGGGAAAATAGAATCCGGCGACGGACGGAAAATCTTTCAGTTCCTGAAAGCAGCGGCGGTGTTCGGCGATTTCCTCTTTGAGCTCCTCTTCGGAAAAATGTTCCGTCCAGCCTGCGACGGAGCCGTATCCGCCGAGATAGACCCTGATTTTTTCCTGTTCCGCCGCTTCCAGCAGAGTTTCGGCCACGGGATATTGTTTCATGAATGAATAGGACTTGGAACGGTAGAAGCATTCATTGAGTTCACGCCACAGGGCGGCCTGGAAGATAACGCTGTCAATGTGCATGTCTTTGAACCGCTGGAGTTCTGTCCGCCAGGCGGAAACATCGGCATGAAGCATTGGCTTGCCCCGGTAGTCCGCAGGATGGGCATAGACGAAACTGGCGGAGATGCGGGGTGTTTCTCCGGAACAATTGAATTTTTCCGCAAAGCTCCGGTTGGCATCGTTGAACTGCCGGACCTGAAGCATGGCGGTTTTCTCGTCAAGGTCTTCCGGGGGCAGGTAAACCCGGAAATCATCGATTTTCCCAAGCGGGAAAGGCATTTCTTTTTCTTTCATATTCTTTCATCCTCGGTTATATTCGGGGAACAGCTCAATCCGGGGTTCCGTTTCCCGTGGTGCATCGACGTCCACGTGCATCTTCCCGTTTTCTGCGATTTGCCATTTGACATGGATGCTGCCGTAAGGCGTCGGGACACTGCCGGAAGCACTGGCCAGATTTCCGGCGAACGGGGAGACTCTGAACGTTTTGAAGCCGGGGCTCAGAGGCGTTACGCCAAGCACGATACTGTTTGTAAAATAAGCGGGAACCGCCGACCAGCCGTGACACAGGCTGTAACCGTACAACGCCCTGGGTTCCGGCAGTTCCCAGAGGTTGTCGAAGCCGGATTTCAGCATGGGAAGAAAAACATCTCTGATCCGGGAAACGATAAAGCGCCGCCCCTGTTCATCCGTATTCATCAGTCCCCGTATGAAATACATCATGGAACTGTAGGTGCATGTACGGGTTTTATTCCGGAGGATGTTCTGCAAAACCTGCTGCTTCCGCGTTTCCGGAATCATATCCGCCTGAAGCATGGCGGTCTGCACGTGTTCATAAGGTTTCTGGCGGGGAGCGGCTTCCGGGGTGAACTGACCGTAACAGCCGTATTCTTCCAGCCAGAAGATTCTGTCGATAGCTTTCTGCAGGGCATGAGCGGCTGTCCTGTAACGTTCCGCCTGTTTTTCGTTGCCTGTATAATGATTGAGCCTGCTGCCGCAGATCAGAGCCTCCGACAGGTAGATCTGGTAAAGCGCCTGCGGGAAAATGTTGCTGCCGGAAAGGTCTCCGGTCCATTCATAGAAATTCCAGATTGTTCCGTCCGGGGCGTCCGGCGCCCAGAAATCTTCCGCTTTTCCGGGAGAGTATAACTCATCATACCCCGGCGCCTTCCGTTTCAGCGCCCCGTCCAGAATCGCATTGATTCGGGGAAGTTGTTTCCCGATGTATCCGATGCGTCCGCTGTGCAGGACGAATTCGTAGACCGCGCTGATCCATGTAAAGGTATAGACGGGTATCGTTATCTTGTCCTGTGACGGCGCGCACAGGGCGAGGTAGCCCGTATCGGCAAAATAGTTTTCTCCCAGCAGATCCAGAGACGCTTCCGCAAAATCATAGTTGCCCCAGAGGTAATAGCCGTAAAGCATCTGGTTGCGGGAGTCATAGGCATAAAGGGACTGTTCACGCCACGGGCAGTCTTCGTAATGATCGTGCATACAGTTTCTCAGGGTGCGTATGGCGGACTCCCTGAACTCTTCATATAACGTGTCCGGGGCGGCAAACGAGGAGACTTCCGGCAGAATCGGAAGGGTCTCCCGGACTCCTGCATAAATCAGCCGGATGCACTGCGTGATCTTTCCGGTAAAGAAAAGCTGAAGGTATCTTGCCCCGATACGCCGCAGGGTGTGGCAGAATCGGAATCTCCCGTGTCCGCAGTGAATGGTATCGGAAAAATCGGCGCACAATATCTTTGACCGCACTCTGCCGTCATCCAGATGTTCGCCATGATGAATTTCAAGAGTGACGGCGTCCTGCTCTCCTTCGCATTCCACTTCGATTTCCGGGAATCCGGTGGTTTCGCGACCCAGGTCCAATATGACGGAAATGCCGTCGATTCCCTGCTGCGGGGGATTCAGCCGGATACTCTTTCCTCCGGGAGACAAGGGCAGGGGATAAGGCGAGCCGGAGTTTTCGTCGCTGACGCCGTTCCAGCCTTTTTTCCAGCCGGAGAATGCGTTTTCAGGGAGAATATAACGCAAAAAGGGCTCCCCGGAACTGCCTGCCGGAGCATTGCCGACAGGCAAAAGCACTTCGCCCTGCCAGATGACTGAAACTTCCCCCGGCGGAATTTCCTGCAAAGGTGGGAGCGGCCGCCGCTTCATTCTGTTCCAACTGCCGTCAGCCGCCGGCCGGGGCAGTTCCGCCGCATATTCCCAGCCGGAATCGTCATAATCTGCTGCCGTCCAGTCTTCCCGCACTTTCGCATCGAATTCAAAACGGTATCCGACCGGAATGCTTGAGAAGCGGCAGTTCCCGCTGCGGTAGCCTGCGGACTTGCGGACTTTCCAGCTCCCGTCTGAGCGGATGACACTCCCGCCGGCACTTAATGCAAAGAGGAGTCCGCCGGGGCAGAGACGGTGTGTCGCGTTGCCCATGCCGAGGCGCCAGACAAGGACCGCTATGGTATTCTCACCCTCATGAAGATGCGGTGACAGATCCAACTCCGAAAAAGTCTTTTCCCATTCAAAGTCAGGAAACTGCGTGACGGGAACACGGCTTCCGTTCACATACAGGGCGAAATCCGTTTCCGCGGCAATCTGCGCTTTTGCCGGAGCCGTCATTCTGCCCAGATGGAACTTTTTGCGGAAACATAAATACAAATCCGGAGCATTTTCCAGATCGCGCGCCCAGATTCTGGATGATTTTTCAATGGACATATTCACTGACCTCTCTGTTGTAGGAGACATTGGAAAACGATTGACCGGAAACATTGTCGCTCCGGAAAAAACAATCCTGCCAGTGTCCGCTTGCCTGTTCGCAGCGGATGACGGAGTCTTTCATCGTGAGATTTTCCACATGCCGGAAGTAAAATCCCCACGGAATTCCCGAATAGGCGAGATCATTCCAGACCGGATAAGGTTCGGGGATACGGTCGCAGAAATCACTGCCCATGTGACCGGACAGCGTCATATTGATATGACGGAAATCCAGATCTTCGATCTTCCGGTCACGCAGTCCGCCGATGTAGCTTCCCCGGTGTGCCGTCGCATCCAGATTCTTAAAATGAATCCGGCTGATTTTCCCGGAAAGAACGTCTCCGCCCATTTTCAGGTGTTGCAGATTGAAGGTCTGTTCCGCGTCAATCGCCATATCGGAAAACGTGATGTCGTGAATCCAGGCTCCATGTCTGATCAGAGTGCCGCGCGGGTTTTCCGGGTCGAGCACGGACATGATGGAGATTCCGATCATGGACTGATAGATGACGTTGTCCTGAAAAACGCAGTCCCTCAGTTCTCCGTCGCCTTCGTATCCCACACGGATGCCGCAGGAACTTGTGCGCAGCCGGCAGTTGGACACCGTGATCTTTTCACATATTTTGTGATAACCGAGTTCGTCGATATCGCTCTTGATCGCGATTGCGTCATCGCCGGTGCTGATGTCACAGCCGGAAACGGTGACGGAGGAACAGCAGTCCAGGTCAATTCCGTCGGTATTGGGACTTTCCAGAGGCGCCGTGATTTTCAGGTGGGTGAGGGAACATCCATCGCACCCCAGGAGCCAGACGGCATAGCAGGGGGCGTTCTTCAAGGTGAAATCTTTCAGGGCGATATGCTCCGAGTTGCGGAAATGGATCAGGCCTTTGGGACGGTGGAACTTCGGCCAGTATCTCTGTCCGAACAGCGGATATTCTTTCTCCGGGTCTATCTCCCAGAAATCGCTTCCGCTGCCGTCGATGATACCGTCTCCGGTAATGGCGGCGCCCTTGACGCCGATTCCGCCGATCAGCCAGCGGCGGTTGTTGGTCGTCGGCTCGATCGCCTTTGACAAGGGGTCCGGTATTGCTTCCAGAACACTTTTCAGGCAGGCGCCGTGACTGAGATGCAGTTCCACATGACTGCGCAGTTCGATCATCCCGGAACGGAACGTGCCGTCAGGAATGGTTACGCGCCCGCCGCCGGATTCCGCCGCCGAATCAACCGCTTTCTGAATGAACGGGGCATTGTCGGAATGCTGAGTGTCCGCGCCGAAACTGCGGATATCCAAAGAAATCGTGTTCATCAGCGGAGTTTCTCCGGTCTGTTCTTTTCGTCGTAGGAGTAAATGACCGAATCGGGCCATGCGGCGGCTTTGGAAAGATCAACCAGTCCCTGCTTGTTCAACGCCGCCGCATGACCGTCCATGAAGAAACTGTTGCAGAAACCGGCATGGCGCCTGCTGTAAGAGGAAAAGCGTTCATACTGCGGTTCGATGTAGGGGCGTTGCGTCTGTGTGCCGAAATCGTAACTGTCAAACAGAAAACCCCATGCGGAGCTGTTTTTGGCGCGGCTGAGTTTGATGTATGTAATCGCGTTGTCCCAATCGTATGTGGCAACACCCGCCGGAACATTGGGGGTGTCCCATGCCATCCCATAGCATTCGTTGGGGTAGTCGTTTATGTCTTTCACCGGCTGTGCCGGACAGCGCAAGACATCAATCTTTCCATTCTTTGCCAGGTTGGTAAAATACGGGTTGACCTGATTGATTCCGTAATAAGAGCGGTTGTTGGCGATATTGGCAAGAATGAAATCCTGTGAATCGGAGGCATACAGCAGGAAGGTCTGTCCAACCTGCCTTATATTATTCAGGCAACTGACGGCTCTGGCCTTGCTTTTTGCCTTGTTCAGTGCCGGAAGCAGCATTCCGGCAAGGATGGCGATGATCGCTATAACGACAAGCAATTCTATTAATGTGAAAATCTGCATTCTGCGCCATATCAGGCGCTTCCCACATTGCGGCGTCCCATTTGAGCTGAATTCTTTTTTCATGACTGTCACCCTTTCCTACGTTTTGAAATTTTATTTTATGTATTTGAATTCATGCCTTTGCAGGCAGAGCTCATTTCTCCACAAACAGCAGATGATCGACATAACTGCGCTGGATTTCCGGGTTCACTTTTGAATCCAGGAACAGATAGCTCTTTCCCCGGAACCGATGTGTTCCGAGAGGAATGTAGAGATACCGGTCGGCGGCGAGAGTGTCGGCATCCGGGTGGACATTGATGTAAAGTTCCCGTCTGATCAGATCGTAGCCTCCGAACTGGAACAAACCGTGTTTTGCCTTTTTGTCCAGACGGCAGGCGGCGTATACTTCATAAGATTTTCCGAGGTTGAATTCCGGGCGTATGGGAAGCTGTACCGCCCATGACGGACCGATGTGTTTCAGCATGATCGCCCAGCCGTTTCTTGCCTTTTCGTCCCGCACGACCTCGGCGTGGGTATCTCCATGAATGATGAATGCGTCTTCTTCAAATATGAGCTTTTTTCTGTTCTTGAACCCGGCAAGGAACGGATGCGGTTTCATCTTTTCCGGCGGATAGTTGATGAACCGTTCAAACTGCCGGCGGGTGGCGCCGATTTCGTTGGTGGATGCGATATGCGTCACCTGGCAGCGGGCAAGGAAATCAAGATAGTCTCTTGCAATCTTTACCGCTTCCGCATACGGGGGACAATCTTTCTCTTTCTGCCAGCGGGCATAATCGGAGATCAGCAGATACTCGAACGGCTTCGACAGGATTGAAATCCGTTCCGCCGGAACCGGAGTGCCGGCGACTGCTTTCTGCGCCTCGCCCAGTATCTGAAGACATTGGAACAGCAGTTCCGGCGTAACCCATTTTGCGGTATACTCGAAACAGCCGACGGTTTCAGGATTCCTGAGCGCATCCGCGCGCCGGACATCAAGATATTTCTTTACATAAGGCGCCGCCTTGCCGTAATATCCGTTCAGGAATTCGTCTTCGAGCTTTTCCGGATCAAGCGAGGGATTCCATAAAAGGTGTGCACCGATCCATACCTTGAGCGGCAGGAGATCACCGATCGGATTGATGTTGGCGGCGTCGCATTCCAGGAGCAGCATGGAAGGAGAGAGTTTTCCCAGGAATCCCACGTCTTTCTTCAATGATTCCAGATTCGGATGCGGCAGCAGGAAGTTGTTGAAGTTGGAGACATAATACCACATGGCGAGCTTTGCCCCGGTTTTCTGCCATGCCTTCAGGTCTTTCAGGAAAGCGGCGTTGTCCGGGTTGCCCGTCGTTTGAAGCGGTTTGGAGAAGTCCGCCTCAATGGCGCACAGCAGAATGCTGACGTTTTTCCTCGGCACGATTCCCTCTGGCGGAGTGCGGGAATACTGATAGGCAAAGGTCTGCACTTCAACGCCGGGAAACTCTTTCTCCACATGTTCCGCAATGAAGTTGACGAAAGAGATCACGGAGGCGGAAGGAGACTTTCCCGCCTTGTCGATTTTTTTACATTCCGGGCATTGACAGTAGTTGTCGTTGTCGTTCTGGGAAACGGAAATGACCTTCGCGTCCGGATTTTTCCTGAGTTCCTCCCGGACAATCTCCAGAAATTTCTGCCGGAGTTCCGGATTGCTCAAGCAGAGCTGTCCCTGAAACTGACCGCCTGTGCGCTTTCCGTCGCGCAGACTGAAGTATTCCGGGTTGGATTTTAAATATTGCGAAGCCGGAAGAAAACGGTCGAAGGTATGCCAGGGACCGATCAGGTTGACATGGTTTCCTCCCCATTCCGGAGAGCTTGTGTAATTGGGTCCGAAGCAGTGCATTTTCGCTGCAAAGTCAGGATTTTCGAGAAGGGAGCGGAAATAAGGGAGGCGGACCTTGACGGGAGGCGCATACCGGAAGATTTTTTCCGGCATGGCAATCGTTTCGGATTTCGGCACCGATTCTTCTTTTGCCGTCCAGAACCGGATTCCCATGTATTTTTTCATGAACTCGTAGACTGCATACAGAGTGCCGCGGGGACGTTCGCCGCACAGGATCAGCATATCTTTCGCGGGCGCAATGATGATCTCATCATTGTTCAGTGATTTCAGGTCGATTCCGGGAAGCAGCTTCTGTGCTTCCTGCGAAAGACCGATGAGAATCTGCCGGTTTCCGGTATATTTGCCGCTGACGGCAATCCCGGTTCCCGTCGCCAGTTTCCAGTATTTCTGAAATTCCGCCGCCGCGTTCTTTTCCGCCGGCGTGGCATCCGGCGCAACGTAAATCCGGTAATCTGTTTTTCCGTTCTGGAAAATGACACTGGAACCGTGGCAGGACAGCACCGCAAGGAAGAAAATGCCGCATGCAACAAGACTATGCCGAAACTTCATTTCTGCAAACCTCCTTCATAACTGTTTTTGTTGGATGGGATCATGATATGCAACGGGAAGCATGGATATGCCCGCCGGTCGTTTTCCCGTGGTGAAATATTGTGCGGCAAGTTGGAAGATTCTGCCGCATTGCTGTTCGATATCGGCTTCATAGGTCAGAATCGGAACCGGAAAATCAGACAGCAATGAACCTTTATTAGCATGTGATACCAGGAAAACGTCTTTCCAGAGCGAATTCCGGCTTTGGAAGATTGCCGAAATGATTCCGTTTGTGAAGATCGAGTCCACACTGATGATTCCCAGCTTGCCGCAGTCCGCATTCTCGCAAAGCAGTTCCCTCGCCATGTTGTAGCCGCCGCGCGGAGAGGTGTCGGACTCTTTATACAGTGTTTCCTGAAAGATTCCGGGAGCCTCAGCCGTCAGTTCTCTGTATCGTCCTTCAAATGTCATCACCTCCGGAGCTTCCCAGCTCGCGGTGTCTCCCGTGTGATTGAGAAGCGCAATCCGGCTGCAACCGTATTGACGGAGCCGGTGCGCGGCATCCTGAATCCAGTCATTCGTGAAACTCGTGGTGCATTTCAGCCATTTGTAGGGATACAGCCCGATTGGGAAGACGGGAATGTCTTTCAGATACTTTTCACAGTGTTCCGCAAAGCATCTGCTGGCAATGACGGCAATATCAAAAATATTCGTTTTCATCTGCTTCTGCACCCGGAGGCAGTCGGACGGAGTATCCACGTTTTCAAACACCGTATAACTCATATTGCCGCTCCTGCATTTCTCAATGAAATATTTCATGAAGATTGCCTTATGTGCGAAAGCGCCCAGCTCGGCACGCGAATCGAAGATGACGGCAAAGCGGTATTTCACCTGTTCCCTGACATAAACTCCCAGTCCGTTCAGGCGTTCGATCAGACCTTCGTTTTCCAGTATTTCGAAGACCTTGCTGATTGTGGCGACGGATGTGCCGCAGTCCGCGGCAAGTTTCTGGATCGGCTCGAACTTCGTTCCTGCCGCCCATTCCCCGGAGCGGATCTTCTCGCGGAATCCCTGCGCCAGTTCAATACTTTTACCCTTGCTGCTCATCTGATGACATTCATCCTCTTTTGTCTCTGCTTTATATTATAGCTTACTAGAAAGGTAATGTCAATACCCTGTTTCCGAAAAAATATATATTTTTATGAAAAAAGAGGAAAAAACATGCGAAACCCCCTCTCAAAAAGCCTGTGCCGCACTTTCTGAGAGGGGGTGTTATCCTGGAATAGTATGAGTTTCAGGAGGAGACAAGCCTGTTTCAAGATTCGCAGGACGGGAATTCCAGAATGAAATAAAAAACATGTTCGGGAAGATGCAGATGCACTTCTCCGTCCTTGCCGATTGCGATCTCCTTTTCGAACCCTGCCATCGGGGCATACAGTTTTGCCGAACGGCAGGGGACATTGATTTTCAGAGTGATTTCCGAAGAACTGTCTTTGCGGCGGATACCGGAAATCAGGTGATTTCCGCGCGGATTCTTACGCTGTTTTTCCAGCTCCTTCATGGTTTCGACTTCAAAGGCGGAGGCGAGAGCATGGAGAATCAACTGTCCGTTTCTGCCGCGGAAGCGGCGGAATCTCCAGCCCCGGCAGGAGACGCCCGGAAAATCAATGGCGGATACAGTCATGCGCCTGATTACTGCGGGCAGATTCATTTCCTGCGAATCGCTCTGCATGCGCCCCGGAGTCCAGAGCAGACTGCCGGAACCGTCTTCCGTCCTGATCCATTCTTTATGACTGACCCTGTTTCCCCGGAAGCTGCCGGTGCAGACAGGCATCTCAGGGCGCATTCCGGCTGACGGCGGGAACGATGCGGGACGTTCCGGTTCTTTCACGTCGCATGTTATGCCGTATCGGGAGAGCCAGGGCTCCGGGCGGGGGAGGGCGCGTTTGTCGCGACAGCCGACCGGACCGCCGGCTATGACACAGCCGCCGTCCGCCAGGAACCGGCTCAAAGCGGCGTATTCCGAATCGTCCAGGCAGATTGCGGAGCAGATGACCAGCACCCGGTACTTCCCTTTTTCAGGAATGCGTGAAACGACGTCGAATGTGATATTGTGGTCCAGCAGGTCGATACAGCACCGGTCGTAATCCCTGCCGTAATCTTCCTGCGTCATGCCGTAGTAGTCGCGTGTCCAGCGGGAGAAGAAGACAGCCGTTTCCGTATCGGTTTCGCCGTCGAGGAGTTCCGTGTGATCTTTCTCCCAGTTGTAGGCATGTCCCACCAGTTCCGGATCATCTTTGAGACGTGATGTTACGGAATCCGGCAGTCCGAGCCGCCCTTTCAATGTGCTGAACCATGTCGAACTGCCGAGGAACTGATTGAACGCCCAGATGAAGTCCGCAGTCGTTTCCGTGTAGCCGTATCCCAGCCCCAGACACGGATATCCGTATTCCGCCGCCAGCCCCAGGTGCAGCGCCTGTTCGGGGAAATGCCTGTTCCAGCATCCGTCGAGTTCGGGAGTGTTGCCGGTCATTTCCAGCATGATGTAATTGCATGGCTTGCAGAATTCCTGATAGGTCAGGGCGAACTTCGCCATTTCGTAGTTGGCGCTGCTGGAACAACATGCCATCAGCGGATATCCGTCGCCGAGAACGCTGCGGACCGCCTCCAGAAATTCTCTTGTCGAGGCGAAACGCATTTCGATCCAGTCCTTGAACGCTTCGCTGGAATAGTTGCCCCAGAAGGTCAGGTCCTCCACGGGCGGAAGTTCATGCCCGTATTCCTCCCGGAACTTTTTCCGGCACCATTGACAGCCGCAACTGGTCCAGCCGGAGTAGAAAAAGCCGTCGTCGCACATCAGGCCGTCGATGCCTGAAGCGGACACCAGCATTTTCACGTATTCGCAGTAAGCCCGCCGGAATCCCGGATTGTTGATGCAGAACTCCTCCGCCGTATAGGCTTTCAGGAAGACCGGCCTTCCTGTCGTGATGTCGATCATGCGCCAGTCGTTCAGATGCTCGCCGTGGAAAGTCCAGGTCGAAGCGACTTCACGGCTGGGGGCAAACGGGATGTGATGTTTGTTGAAGGTGCGCATTGCGCGCGCCTCCTCGATACCGGAGTAACGGTGTGTCAGAACTGCCGAATGATGATCGAACAGCCGGATGCCGCGCCGGTGAAGCGCGCCGCGGATCGTCCCGAGCAGATCGTGAAGGTTGTCCCACAGCGGCAGATAGTCCCAGCGGAAATGCGCTCCGAAAATGACGGCGCAGTTCACTCCCGCTTCGGCGGCGGCATCGGCGCGCCGTTCGATGGCGTCTGCGACATCGTCATCGGGCCATTGCAGGTCTTTCCATGTGAGCCACCAACTGACGGCTCTGATTTTCTCTCTCGAATTCATTTGATATCCTGTATTCCTGTTCTTTATTTTGCCCGGATGCCGCGGGATTCATCGTCCGATATAAAGCATGACCGCGCGGTCTTTTCCCAGATTCAGCGTGAAACGCGGTTCCGTTTCCGTAATTTCCGCAATCTGCCTGCCGGTTGACAGGTCGATGACCCGTGAACGTTCCGTCACGGGACATTCCAGTTCCACTTTCAGCGGGCGGCGGGAGTATTCCGAGACCAGCAGAAGCGATCCCGCCGGACTCGTCACGCGTTTTGCGACGGCATTTCCGGAACAGACCGTGACCTTGCCTTCCGCTTTTCCCTCCAGAATGATCTTTTCATACGGCGCCAGCATCCCGACCACTTCCGCAACGGCTTTCATATCCGCGGCGTCGAAGGGGCATTCTCCCCAGAACCCGAAGCCCTTTCCGCCTCCGCCGATCACTTCAAGCATATTGTATTTCAGCATTTCCGCGTTCAGGTCCGACCCGAAAGCATAGATGAACGGATAGCCGGCGCAGAGAATCGGCGAGATCGGAACTTTGTCTCCGGTGATCCGCCGGAGCACTGCGGTGTCCCTCCACGGCAGGAGCATGTCATAGTCTTCATAGTTCGCATAGACATCCATGTAAACCATGGGCGCCACGAAATCAAACACTCCGACAAAGGTCTGCGGATCTTCCAGCGTCATGAGGTAGGAGTGGCTCTTCCGGTAATCCTCATACTGCCAGAAACCGGGGAAGGAACGGTGATAGGAGGAGTAGATCATGAACCGGAAAGGCTCCCTGATTCCTTTTTCCTTCATGTACTGTTCCATTGCGCGGCGGTATTCCGCAAAGAATTCCGTGTAGCTCCAGCATTTGAACGCATTCCAGAGACGATGCAGTTCCGCATACTGCTCCGGGTTTTTCTCGAATATGGCAGGGTCTTCATATGCGACGTCTGCCGCCTTCTTTTTCAGGTAGTCCCCGAAACGCTTTTTGCAGGATTCGCAGAAACAGATTTTACTGCCTTCCCCGTACATTTCCGGGTCCGTGCTGTGAAAATAAAGCCCTCGGTCGATCAGGTATTTTCCCTGATCGATCAGCGCCTGATACCACTTGCCCCGATAGGAGAGGCAGAGCATGTTGCTGACTTTCTTGCCGTCGATCAGCGTTGCCATGCCGTCGGCTTCCTTCTGTCCGTTGTGCCACCACCATTCCCGGATCCATGCGATTTCACCGACACCCGCTTTCGAGGTCTTTGCCAGAGTGGAGTCCAGAAGCGAAATGCCCCAGTCGGATTCATCCGGCGTCAGATAGGTCCACATGTCGAGATAGTTGAATCCGCTTCTGCGCAGTCCCTCCGTATCGGGATATTCCGCGTAAAAGTCATTCGGCATGGAGAGGTAGACCGGGATCTGCCGGAACTGTTTTACAGCCGGGATGGAGACCACTTTGATTTTCAGCGGCCGGGGCGCCTGTTTTCCCTTGGACCACTCTCCCCAGTAGAACCCTTGCAGCTCCGTACCTTCGGGGAGGGATTTGGCAAGACGCCAGAAAAAGGTATATTTCGCCACGCGAGGACCTGCATTGATGCGGTAGCGGTCCAGCTCTTTCCCGTCATGGGAGAACGTTCCCGCTTTTTCGACCGCGAGATCGCGGAATGCGCCCTGAAGCCTGACCTCCGGCGGCAGCGCAATGAAAAGCTTCGGCTTGTGTGACGGATTGACCGGCATGAAGTGAATCATTGAGGACTGTTCCGCCGAAATATAGGCGATCTGTTCGATGTTGCTGACGAAGGCGTAACCGGACTGGCGGCGCGGCAGATACGGTCGTTTGGTCGTCAGTGGAGGCATTGTTGTCACCGCACTTCCGAACTCCTTTTTTGCTTCCGGCACGGATGCGGACAAGGCGGAGAAAAAGGAAACCATAAGAATTGCCGCTGCAACTGTTTTCAGTGTTTTCATGGAAGTTTCTCCTGCGGTCACTCTGCGGAAGCAGTTTTGAAGATTTTGAAGTCCGCAATACGGATCGGAACGTTGATGCGATAGAAGGCAAACATGATTCTGGCGTTATTGACTCCCTGCGGAACTTTGAACGGGATCACTGCATGCTGCCAGCTGCCGTCGCAGGCGCCGAAGTCGGAAACTTTTTTTGTAATGGTTCCGACTTCTCCGAGTTTTTTCCCGGGACCGCTGAACTGAATAATCAATGCCGCGCGGGCGATCGGGTCGGACGGTGTCTGATAGTCGAATTCAGCAACATAATCGCCGGGGAAGAGACGCTGATAGAAATATGCTGTATATGCCAGACAGTCCTTGTCGTTGTTCGGGATAAAGACCAGACATGCCCGTCCATCATTTTCTTCCGGTTTTCCGAGTGTGATTTTGCCTTTCGGATCGCTGTAAATCCCCTTGTTCGAGTTGAATTTCATAGCTTTGAGCGGAGTTCCCTTTGTGACGGTTGTGCCCTGTGCGACGGATTTTGCGCTCATGTCATACAGTTTGAAGTCATCAATGAAAACAGTGGCGTTCGTGCGGAGAAGGGACAGCATGACCTGACCGCGCACTGCATTTTCCGGAGCCTTGAAGGTCACTTTGCAGAAATGCCACTCATTATCTGCCGGAATGAGTTCGGCAAACGGGAAATTGACATTGCCTGCGCTGCTGTTGGCGCCGCCCTGTTTTGCGAAATTCACACCGATTCCGCACCTTTTGATCGGTTCCGTATCCATTTTTGCCCAGCATGTGATTACATACTCGTGTCCCGGTGTGAGTTTCTGATAGAAATAGGCGACATAATGGTTGTCCGGTGTGAATACAATGGATGATTTGCCTTCCTTGAAATCCTCTGTATCCAGTTCAACCTGGGAGTCCGCCGGCCATTTGGAGAAGCCGGACGGACTTTCAAAGTTGATGCTCTTGAGCAGAATCCCGCCCTGCGGAGCCTGTGCTTTGGTTGGGTTGTCTGTCGCGGTTTCCGCTGCACCTGCCGCCATGCAAAGTGCAGTCAACATAAGAATCATTTTCTTCATTTTTCTTTTCCTTTCTTCTTTATCTGAAATATTTTGCGATTAAAGTTTGTAACGATCATTTGCCCAAGTTCCTTCAATCAGCCACATCCCGACTGCCTGAAGAATGATCGGACGTGAGCTTGTTGAACCAGAGGGGTTTACAAACCATACTCGTTTCAGCGTTTCTACATGACCATCAAAAAATACCATGTTTGTCTGACCATTATGTTGACGTGCAATCCATTGACCTGTGGTATTATTCAATACTGAGACTTGTTTCGGATCTATTGTTGCTTCAAAAGTCGCAGCGTTTCGATTTCCGTTATAGGCATCAAAACGAAAATAATAAATTGTTTCCGCAAGGGTACAAAGACGGGTTGGATGCTTGATTCTGCTGACTTTGGCACCCGCAAAACCTGGATAACTTGCCGCTTGGCTTGAGTAGGGCATCCCGTAACTCAAACTTCCGCTTTGATTTGTTGTCGTCAGATATGGTGTCTTATCCGAGGGACAGCGGAACACCGTTTTTTTGCTGAACAGTGCAGCTCCTTCTGCTTGGGAACCATTCGTTTGTTTAAATGTTACTGTTTCCGCACCTCCTACATACCCATCAAGCTTATTGAACCAGTTGTTCTTGATATCGTAAGTAGCAGTAGTAACAGGCATTACATTCGTGTTGTCAACGCAGTACTGATTGATACCTGTTCCGAGTTGTTTCAGGTTTGATGCGCAGGATATGGCACGTGCCTTTTCCCGTGCCGCATTCAGAGCCGGCATCAGTATTGCCGCCAGAATGGCGATGATCGCTATCACGACCAAGAGCTCTATAAGGGTGAAACTCACCCTGTTCCCGATTTTCTTAGACATTTTCTTTTTCCTCCTTATTTAAGTTTGATTTTATGTCTATTGTGTAATTTATGAACCTGTGAATTCTTTTCGTTGTCGGTGCGATCATTACCTCCCGCAGGGCTTCGTAAGCCGCAAACAGCGTCTTTGAATAAGACTCCTCTTCATTGAACGCTGTGAACTGCTTCGGATACTGCATTCCGTTTTTGGCGTATCCGAGAATGCGGGTGGTTTCCGGCACCCGCAGCGAACCCTCCGTCAGCAGTTTCACTATTTTTTCATCAAGACCAAGCCAGAGGATCAGGAGTTCCGGATATTCCTGTTTTTTCTGCAAAATTTCCAGAAATCCGCGCAGATTCTCAAAGGCGGAACTGCGGTAATCCAGACTGATTCCGTCGCATTCCAGCAGGGGCAGGCTGAGTTCCTCCTTGATCTTGCGCCATTCTTTTCCGATGATCCGGTTGTAGCCTTCCAGCCTTCCCTGAAAGAAAAGCCCCAGTTTCCGGTATCCCATATCTGCAAGGTCCTCCGCGAGCTGTCGAATGGCTCCCCGCCAGTTGGTTTCGACATAATTGATATGGGGATATACCGGAAGACGGTTGCATGAAACGAACGGGATCAGGAGCCTGTCCAGATGTTCCGCGATCTCGAATGACAATGTGCTGTTGGTGAAGATGATCCCGGAAAAATGATCGCTGAGCAGTTTGCAGACGCTGCGGGAGCTGATCCAGTTGGTGATTCCGATCAGGACGGATTCAAATCCGTCTCTGTTGATCTGCTCCTGCAACTCCTTGAGCTTTTTATCGTTTTCCAGAATGCTCATATCACCCGTTGCCACGATGCCGATGATGCCCGGAGACTTGACCGGAGCGGCGACATGGATTCCCCTGCGCCCCTCTGCTTTCAGGATTCCCTTTACGATCAGAGGGCGCAGAGCAAGCGTCACCGTCTGTTTGGAAACCTTGAATTCCGCGGCGAGCTCCCTTACCGTGGGAAGCCTGTCGCGGTAGATTCCCTGTGCGATCCGCTTTTCCAGAGTTGCCGCCAGTGTCGGATATCTTGAATTGCTCATAATCGTGCTCCGGAACCTTGTTTCATGAATTTGCGTCCTTGACATATATTATAAACAAATTGCGTGCAATGTCAATATGTTATGGCTCGTTTGCCGCCGACTTTTTGCCTGATACATAGGACAAAAAAAGGCAAGGCGTTTTTTGCCGCCTTGCCGTATGGAGTCTGTCCGGAGCTCATTCCGCCAGCAGCCGTTCCGCATTCCTGAAATAGATGTCCTCAAGAACCGGGACGGGCAGGGAGAGTGAGTTCAGCAGTTCCTGATGTTTGTTGTCGAAATAATCACGGGCATAGAGAATGCGGTCGTGAAATTCGATCAGGAACTTTCTCGTGAAGTCAAGGTCCCTGCTGAGAGCGAGACGCCCGGACCCGGCGGAGATGTCGCAGTAAAGATTCGGGTATTTGCGGAGCAGTTCGGGGATGCGCCCTCCGGGGAGAACCGGCGCGTTTGCTTCGGGATACGTGTCTTTGAGGCTGAGATCGTCGCCGGAGATATGAATCCAGAAACCGGGGGCGTGCCCGAGGAAGATGGTGTCGGGACATGCCTGAAGCACACGCTCCAGCGTGTCGATGGAGCCGCCGTACCACTCCTCGCGCGGATCGTCCCATTTCCTGCGCGTATCATACTGGAGATGGAATGTGACCGGCATTTTGAGGGATGCCGCCACATGAAAGAGCATCAGGGCGTCCGGATTGTCGTACATCATTCGGACTTTGAGTTCGCCGCAGACCTGCGCCCCGTAGATGTCGTGCGCCGCGATGAGCCTGCGGCAGGCGTCGGGTTCCCGCGGATCGGGGCAGTAGCCGAGAATAAAGCGTTCCGGCGCCCGTTCCTTGTAGGAGAGACAGCGGGTGAACGGAACGGGTTCCCTGCCGCTTCCCAGCACGCCGGACGGGAGAAGCTGGCTGTAATTGTGGCAGTAGTCCGAATGCGGGCTTTCCCAGCTCAGGAGCCAGGTCTTTTCGATTCCGAACCGGTCCATGTTTTCCAGGCTTTTATTGAAGTCGTGCCCGTGCCAGTCCGGGTGATTGTGCGCATCAATGATTCTCATTTGCTGAATCCTTGTATTCTTTCAGATGTTGTTTGAGTCTCTGTAAAGGGAAATGGCGGATGCAGTTATTTTGCCTCGCCGTTCCGGTCTTCCAGAAGTTCTCCTGCATGGCTGATTACCTTCCTGAAAGCGTTAATGTAAGTGTCTATCACGGGAATGTCAAAATGTTTGAACCACGGAAGCATGAAAATCTTTTCCGCCGCTCCCATCGTGACAGGCAGTTGTGAATCGACGTTGGTTTCAAGCCTGCGCCGGCCGAATGCTTCGACGGTGGGAGTTCCCATGCGGAAGTAATCGAGAGTATGGAAATAGGGATTGCCGTGAATCGGCTTGTTGGCTCCGGGATTGCAGGGAACGCCTTCGGCTTTCAGCGCCTCGATGAATCTGCCGAGCCTGAGCCCGCCGAGTTTTGAGGCGTCGTAATGGCAGAGCGGAAGATACCAGCCGCCTTTGGTCATGCCTGAATTCTTCGGCGGACGGACGGCGCGCAGTCCGGGCAGTTCGTCAAGACGGTCGGAGAAATAAGTCATTGCCCTGTCGATCTCCGCAATCCGTTCCGGATAGTGTTTGAGCTGAACCCGTCCCATGGCGGAACACATCTGGTTCATGCGGTGCTTGCATCCGCCGATCGGGATGCCGACATAGGGAGACAGGTCGGGAAGATCCATCGGGACGGCATCGGTATTGTATTTGCTTGCGAAAGTCCGCTCATAGTGCCCGTAGGCGATACAACGCTTGTAGAGGTCCAGGTCATTCGTCGTGATCATTCCCGCTTCCCCGATTGCGAATGCCTTGCATGACATCATGCTGGCGCCGGCAATATCGCCGAACGATCCGCACATGCGTCCTTTGTACATGGCGCCGTGACCATGTGAATTGTCCTCCAGAATCCGCAGTCCGTATTTCTTCGCCAGAGGCAGGAGCGCGTCCCAGTCCGCAGGATATCCGCCGTAGTTTACGACTACGATTGCCTTGGTGCGCGGACCGATCCGGCGCTCGATGTCTTCGGGATCGATGCAGAGCGTTTCAGGATCGACGTCGGCAAAGTTCACGCTTGCCCCCAGCTGGATGGCACATGCGCAGGTCGCCCAGTAGGTCATGCTCGGTGCGATGATTTCGTCTCCGGCGCCGACTCCGAGAGCCCACAGCCCCGCCGCCAGCGCCGCTGTCCCGTTGCAGGTTCCGAGGGCATACTTCACGCCGTTGTAGGCAGCCCATTCCTTTTCAAACTCCATCGTAATGTCCGTGCAGCTCGGTTTGCCTCCATCGGCAATGACTGCCTTTACCGCTTCGAAATCTTCCTCTGTGACAATCGGCCAGTGAAAGATTTTTTCGTTTTCCCCGTTTATTTCCCGGGGACCGCCTTTGAGAGCCAGCTTGACACTTTCCATTGTTTGATCTCCTGTATGATTGACCATAGGGCTTTAATAGACCATTGGTTATTAAAATAATGTTGCTCTGTTGAATTGTCAATCAGAAAAAAATTTTTTTATTGAAAAATATTGGCTCCGGCAATAAAACATCATTTGAACTTTCATGACGGCAAACTCAGTTTGCCGAGGTGCAGGTGATTCT